>NZ_FORD01000091.1 GCF_900113925.1 Nitrosomonas sp. Nm34 | reverse complement strand
AGCTTAAGTTACTGGGTTCAACCGCCGGATGCGGAAAACCGCACGTCCGGTGGTGTGGGAGAGGTAACGGATACAATCCGTTACCCCGACCCGATTACAAATTTGGTCCATATTCAAATTAAACTGAAAAGAGTTCAAAGGCATAAAACTGAATTTTGAAATGCGACGAGTGATTTATCGAAGAATGATCATTCTGATTCTTCACCCTTCGGAGCAGCAGGGCTCTTCATTTGACTGCTTAGTTTGCCAATAATGCTATCGAGTGATGCTTTCAACTTCCTGGCTGCACCGTTTATGGCTTCATTCACGGTTCCTGCTTGATGCGTAACAGCGACGGGTTGGCGACCCTCTAGCCGAACTTCCATCAAGCAGCGTTTATCGCGTGCGCCTCCTTTCTGGCTGTTTTCATCACTGAGATGGACTTCCACTCGGGTCACCTGATCACGAAAATGCCGTAAATTGCTCTCGATCACTTCCTCAACCTGCGCGTTCAGCACATCTGAACCTTGGATATTATCGTCGGTATTGACTTGGATTTTCATAATTATTCCTTTCAGCTTTAGTTTAATAACGGTAGATCGCGGCAACACCTGTTTTTGAAGGCATGTGTTCAGCAGGAATCATCCACACATGGCCTCCTTTGTTCGCAACCAGCTCTCCCATATCGTCAAACAGATTATCCACGTCAGGATCGCTAAGCTCGCTGAGTTCGATACGCCCCGTTGTGGGATCGAGCCGGCCAGGAAGTTGACGGTCGCTTTCGAGCAGCAGCGTTTCAACGCAACCAGCTGTGGCTGCAGCCGCAACCTCAGCGAGATCGCCACTACCCAGACCCTTAGAATGAGCTTGCGCGAATACTTCGATTAGTTCAGTAAGCCGTACCTGGTACTGAGGTGCGACCACTTCCCACGCACGGGCTCGAAGTTCTTCAAGAGACACAGCATCGGGGCTAATCATGATCCCCTCATTGGCAAGAAATGGATTCTGGCTGACGCGGTGGAACAGAGCGTGATGCTCAGGTAGTGCTGCTAGGATCAAGGGAAGTCCAGTTGGTCGCGAGTAATGCTCAAGTACTGCACGGTCAACCGCACGGAAGAACCGTTCGGTGTCCACATCCATCTCGTCGCTTTTGCCGCCGTGTCCGTGGTGCATCGGTATACTCCCTGGTCCGGCGCCACCATAAGAAGATACAGTCAAGCGTGGCTCAGTCAACTCATCACCGAGGGTATCGGTAATTGTGCGCGGGACGGCGGGAGTAAGATCAATCTCGTCGATCGCATCACGGTTTCCCTCGAAAAGCCTAATCACATGCTGGCTCAAACCGAGCACTTGATAACGATCAACAGTTTGTAATAAACGCCTGAGTGGTTTGGTATGGAAACTATTAGCCACTACAGCCAGCTCAATGACCGGGCGTTGCGTTCTAACTACCTGAAAAAGCCCTGGTGCAGCAAATACTGCTAACCCATCAAGAGTATGATTCCAAAACGTCATATCATCGGCAAGTGCGTTAAAGGACTTCAGAATCTTAGTGATTGCGACTGCAGAATGCTTTTGTTGCAGCGATTGCTCTAGCTTTTTCACTAAATTCCGGAAACGAATGGGATCCTGCTGATTGTCGGGGTGGTGCGGTGGGTTGGCTGGTAAAGTGACAGGCAGGATGGCTGTGTACCAGCGAGCGCAGTAGAAAAGTCGTGAGTAAGTAGATTCATGAGCAGTCTCCTTTGAGAAGAGCAAGGCGTGAAGTACACAATGAGTTGACTTTCAATGGTTTCCGAGCGATACACATTAGCAGCTTCATGAATATAGCAGATATAATATTTAGAGGCACGGAAACCGCATCTGCATTGTTAGTTGTAACAGACTCAGTAAGGTCAACCACGATCAATCTCTTTTTATATGAAAGAGATTGAAAGGCCATATTTCCACCAAGAAATGAGCCTGAATTTGAATTGCTGAATCGAGTATTATGCAAAGCATGGTGATTAATATGGGAGAAGCGAAACTATAGGCTCTGGCACAGATCAAGGGATTCTTGGAGGAAACTACAGAGGTAGCATTTCGAATTTCCAAGGACGAGCGTAATCGATTAATAGAGCATGTATTCAAGCGGCCTGGCTACGCCTCTGACACGGACGGGTAGAGGGCGTAATGCTGCGATCGAGCGTATGACTGGGTTCTCACGGCAACAAATGCGACATGATTAGCGTGAAAGAGCCCATGCTGAAGGCGAGCAAACCTCTGGCCAGTGAAGGTCATGATACGTTAAATCATCATCAAGTTTTGGCTGGTGTGATAATGTCGAACTTGATCAGAGCTTTAATCCAACGCGGAGCATTACGTTGAACCTTTTCATCGCAACCTCGTCGGGGTGAAGCTCTGCCACCCAGCATGCCCGTTCCCGGCGATCGCGTTTGAACGTACCAAACTGCCGTTGTTCCATGCTCGTACTGTCATCGGCTTCCTCGATCAATGCACAGACCGTGATTTGCGCGTGATGAACCTCGAGACCAACCACGTGTTTGTACAGTACTATCAGTTTCCATATTAACTCCCGTCAATTATACTCAAGGGTGGAAGGGGGTGAGTGCCAGCCAGCACTGAATATGCCTGAAGGTGATAAGTCACCAGCAGCCTGTTTAGCGTGCCGGGATGCGAGTCAGTCCGGCAGATCACGCTAGAATCGGGGAATCAGACTACCAAAATCTATTACGATCTCTACTCGCCACCTTCCAACTTAAAGTTTCTTTCATTCTTCGGGATACAGGTAATCACCATGAGCGTTAGAAATAGAATTAATAGTATTTTTAGAGTGACCTATAGATTGAGTTCAATATTTTTTATAGATGCGTGTTAGGCTCCCAGGTAACCGTTAGCGAGATGCGATATAAAAAGGATAGAAGATGGCAATAACATCAGGGAGTGCCAGTTCCGTTCCCGAACTTAAAATAACTTCCGACAACATTATGCTTGCTGCACTTAATCTTTCTGCACGAGCTTATTCTGATAACCATCTCGACGATCAACCAGTCATCGATGCTGTAAATGGACGCATTCAAAGCTGGGTACCTTTAGATGCCACAGCTTTGGGTTTTGCGGGAAACGATTCTCGATTCAGCACGATAGGCGAGAGTCTGTTGCGATATGACAATGACAATGCTTCGGCAACGGTGGGTTTAACTATGCTGGGTGGCAAACGCATGTTAGGCATTTCATTTGAGGGTTCTAATGATCTTTTTACAAAAAATGGCAGAAAAGATTGGAATAATAATGTTTTCAACATAAAAGGTTATTATGATCTTTTAAACGATGCGCGCAACGATAACGAAGTCGGCTTCCTTCAATCAGTCGCCAACTATATCAGTAGCCAAGGCATTGAACAGGTGCTCGTGACCGGCCATAGCTTAGGAGGAGCCGCTGCACAATTCTTCATGCAAGACTATGGTGCTACTGATGCGAGATATATCGGGGTAACTTTTGGATCACCCGGTACTAATCATTTTCAAGCATTACCGGAAGAACGCTTCGTCAATATTCGTCATAATGACGATGAAGCAGTAATAGCAGGAGAGGCGAGGGGGTATGAAATAAGTGGCTCGGTTATTAATGTACGGGTGGATGATTCCGGTATAAATGGATTATCAGAACATGCACTGTTCGTTCCGCTGGATGATACGGAAATCAATTACCGGCAAAGCATTGAATTTATCACTTCCCAATTGAATGCAAACACTTTGTTCCGGGACATGAATATTGTTCCTGGCACTCATGGCAACGACAATGTGAATGCAAAAGAAGGTCAAAACATTGAGGTCTTGCTGGGTGGTGATGGCGCTGACAACATGACAGGTGAAATGCCGGGTGAGCAACATATACAGATTTTCAAAGGGAGTTTGGGTAACGATACTATTCATGGTGGTGGAGGAATCGATTACGCCCTCTACAGCGGTGCCCGTTCTCATTTTACTCATCAAGTTTCGCCAGCCGGTGAGTTGATCGTAATTGATGAACGGGCAGGGTCGAATAATGAAGGAATCGATACGCTTCAAGGTATCGAGCGTATCATTTTTACTGATATGGCTTTTGCGCTCGATATGGATGGTTCGGCCGGGATAGTTGCAAAATTGATTGGAGCTGTTTTTGGCGCGGGAAGTATTTCCAATGCCGATTATGTGGCACTCGGCCTTTCTGAGCTGGAAAAAAATACTGATTATGAAGATCTTGCCGCCTTCGCTATCGCCGCCACCAGTGCCAATACACCTGCGCAAATAACTTCGTTACTCTGGAGCAACCTCATGGGAACGGCACCCACTGCGGAACAGGCGCAGCCATACATTGATCTGCTGAATTCAGGCACATCCATTGGAGAATTGGGTGTATTCGCCGCAGAGCATCCGCTCAATCAAGCGAATATAGCACTGGCCGAGTTGAGGGAAAGCGGGATCGTTTTTGATCCGCTCGGGTTTGTTGTTTAGCATAGCGTGAGATCAGACCGGACTGATTCTATCTCTCAATCAAAGCTGGCTTTGTCGGCTTTACCTTACCGTTTTATTGATACTGTCTGCGGCTCGCCTTCGCGTCATGTTTGATTTGGAAATGGAATGACTAACAGCCGGCAGCACATGCTAGGTTGGATGATTAACCAAAGGAGCAATGGCTGCGTAGGTGGCAGATGGTTAAGCAATCGCCCAGTTGTAATGATTGCAGGCGCTGAGTATGGTACGGTGCAAGAAACGATGGATCGACCAGTAATCTTCCGCGCCGGCACCCGTAAACATGCCCACAATCAGCAGATTCAATGAGGAATTGGCCGCCTTATTGAATTCTACTAGCAGTCCCGTTAGATGAGGATGAAAGGGTTGTTGCGCCAGCTGCTCTTCCAGATAGGCGCGTAATGTGGGCACAATGTCGGTCAGAATAGTCTCATGATGCTGATAATTCAGTTTGAAGTTGATCGGTATAGCAAACTCATCTCGCGACAGGTTACGAGGTTTTTTGCCAAGATAGTCAGCTACGCTGAAGGTGGTAGTGGCTCCCATTATTTGCATTTGCACTATTTCTGGCGTTTGAAGCAATACTTTGCCATAAATGTCGCCCTCCAGAATGACGATACCACTGCTTGGCTGGGGAACCAGGATTCTTCCGGGGAATACGGACGCGACTGCAAATCTACCAAGCGGTCGATAGGTAGACGCAGTAACCCACCATGAAGCAAAGGATTGTACAGTGTTGAAAAGAGGTTAAGTGAAGCAATCCGCCAAGGTAGCCCATTATATAAGATGCGTTCACCTTCTCGGACGCCACCCATATTGAGCAGAAGGCGAATTTCTCGGATAT
The DNA here is from genome assembly GCF_900113925.1 of Nitrosomonas sp. Nm34. Taxonomy (GTDB): domain Bacteria; phylum Pseudomonadota; class Gammaproteobacteria; order Burkholderiales; family Nitrosomonadaceae; genus Nitrosomonas. Next base: position 1,390 of record NZ_FORD01000091.1, on the reverse strand, counting down.
AACGTGGCAACGATTTTTGTAATCCCCAAGTTAATGTGATCATTAGCAAAACCATGAGTCCAAATAACAGCCAGCCACGAACGTACAAAATAAGCATAGCGGTAAATAAAGCCAGGGTCACGGTCAGCGTTCGAAGCGACAAGGCAATAGCTCGAGCCAATCGTCGTGTTCCGGGTTCATGCTTTCGACTTGGTAGCCGTCTGATCAATTGTCCGAGGCCTATCAGTACCAGATAGATCAACACAAAACCGCCCAGCGCCAGTACTAAATTGAGCCCACGCCCGCTGGCAAACTTTTGCAATTTGGTGACCAATTCCTCACCCAGTTCCTCACTAGGGGCAGTTAAACGTTGCAGTTCGGTATCAATTCGTTGCAAACGGCTTTCGGCATTTTTACGTTGCTCCTGCCATTGATTAAGCAGATCTTTAAGCGCGTGCCTGACTGTAGCATGCTTGCTTTGTGCCAGCGTTTTCTCCAGTTCTGCAATTGCTGTGTCAGCGAGCTGCAAGTGATCTTCTTGCGTATATAGATTATAACTATATGAATATATTATTATTTATTTTTTATGTTGACCAAATGCTGACCAAAAATTTCCAAAGCCTTACTTCCCTGCTGCTCATTAACTGGAATCCAGCGAGCATAAATTTTAGCTGTGATCAGTACATTTGAATGCCCCATCTGCGCGGATAACCATGAGATATTCTCACCAGCTGATAGCATCATGGAAGCGAACGTGTGGCGAGTCTGGTATGGGTTCCTATACCGCACTCCAGCCACTCTTAATATAGGCGTCCATGCTCTTCTTATCTCAAGGTCACCTTTCCACAGCTCTTGTTTGGATGGATTGTGAAATACTTTATTATTGAATAGAAGCGTGTACTGTTTCTGGTTAATTAATGGCTGTTCCACTGGTGGTAGCATATCTATCTCACGCCTACCTTTCATGCTTTGGATCGTTCAGGCATTTGAGCTGCCGTTTAAGACTCTGCCGGATATTCATGCTGACTACTTGCTAGAATTGGTGCTAGCCATGTTAGGGTTGAGCGGGGTCAGAATGGTCGAGAAGATCAAAGGTGTTGCTAAGTGATTGGCTAAAAGATGCAAATCTAGGTTTGAGGTGGTTAATAATGAATAATTTGTCTTCATGTTAATTTTTATTAACTCGGTTGAGGTATTTAAAATCAACATGCTTTAAGCAAGCATACAGTTCAACTATGGTAATTTTTACAATAGTTGAATTATTCAATGCTACCAATCAAGCATTGCCTGCTCCTGTTAGGGAACAGTACGCTGTAAATCATTACACAATTGTGGAATTGGCTTATCGCCATAATATATTTATTTAGAGGAATAAATATATTATGAAGTCAGATCTAATTTTTAGCCTTGG
>NZ_FORD01000125.1 GCF_900113925.1 Nitrosomonas sp. Nm34 | reverse complement strand
TGCAGAGGCGATTCAAGCTCACAACAACAGGCAATTCGCTGCCGTATTTTAAGGTAAATGCTATTAACGGATCGAATCGAGATACCGGTCAATTTTGCTGTGCTCGTCGCAGTGAAATCCAGAGAAAAGCACCGAATAAGTTGCCTAAATTTCGCTTCTCTAATTCGAGAACGAAAGTAGTATCTATTTTTACCATTCATCTCAGTAAGTTAACACACCTTAATAAGTGCTTAACTTCCTAAGACCCATTCCTTATTTTTGAATTTCAGGAGCAATCAGAAAGAGATCATTGCCAAAAAACATTTTGGCTGGGCAAGTATATAGTGACTCTCATACTTACCATTATCTCTCTATATCGAGTTGCTTTGTTAAATGGAGGTCTACTGATTAAGCATTTTTTGTTTACAGACGCGCTGCTCCGTAGACTCCAGCCATTATCACAAATATATATTCAATCCTATCCGAGAGGGAAAATACGGGGGCAGGCAGCGGTAGAGGATCCACATAAGCAAAGCATAAGCCGGGATATGCAGTATATTGTGAACAGCTGTAGAGAACTAGGAAAAATAAGGAATGGCTGCTGGCTTACTAGCATTAATAGACATAAGAAAGACGAACACAAATGCAGAGGCTCAATTTTCCTTACATTTTAGCCAGATGATGGAGTTATTGTTTATTATGATAGAAGATAAAATGCTTAATCTAGGAAATATATGCTTTCTAGCTACAATAGCTATAATATTTAACTCTGAGCTTGTCACGTACCTGATCCAATGGTTTTGATGTATTCATCATACTTGAGGATCTCACAAAGTTTGTTATGATGAGGGTCAAATTGATTCAACTCTATAAAAAATAAGGAGATAACATGCAGTTTGTCGTATTAGATTCCATTCTTGACGTAATAGATCGCGTTATTTGAAGATCTAATTCTACTTGGGCATAATGCTTGACACTATATCATTTTTACTAATGGAGTTATTTACACTATTTTTGTATTTGACAGGATCATAGAATGAGTGAACAAATGAAAGACAGAGTCGATGAAATTTTTTAAGAAACGGAAATAAGCTAAAGGAATTTGCAACACTTAATCGGCTCGACATTGACGCTACAAGGCGCCTCTTGGAAACATTGTCAAAAGAACCTGAGTTGTCAGAAAAAGCGAAGGAGTATATTTTCTCAAGTGAGCGTAGCGAAGATTTCAAGGCCTTTAACGCAGGCGAAGAAAAAGGCTATGTCCGGGACCATGATGCGGGTTTTGCGAAGGGCGCTGCTCTCGGAACTATTGCAGTAATTAGCACGACCACAATTGCAGGGCTTGCTTATCTAAAATCAAAAAACTAGTGGCAATTTTGCTTAACAATCCAGTATGGAACATCTGCAGCGACTCATATGTTTAGCAGAAACGAGGCACTTGTCAAATGGACTCGTGACCTCACTAAACAACTTGCTAAGAAAGCATCTGGGCATACTTTGGCTGAGATTCTTAAGCAAGAAAAAAAGCCGAAATTGAAGGTGATATAAATTTGATTTTGGCAGAGATAGGCTAAGGTTAATATTTTTGCCATCTATAATCGTATTTTCTTGATACTTGGTGGGTGTATAACCATGCCCGCCTGTTCTTTCGGTTGCTAAATATGAGCAAAAATTCAATGGTCAAAGTATTAGATATTCCCATCCTTAATCAAATTAATGGCATAGATGATCTGAAGGCTATCGGTACTTACATAGAAGTTAAGATTGGGATTGAAGAAAAAATTGGCGTTCCTCTCAGGGTTAATGGATGGAGTCAGTTATTTAATAAAATTAAGTCAGTATCGGCTTCCATTAACAACAATATTGAAAAATTAAGTATTCTTCTATGTGAAGAAAATAATCTTAAGGAAATTGGGCAATTCTACGAAGCCAAGAAAGTAATTTCTGATATTTTTTCACTTCAAATAAAAGCTCGTAGCTGGAGAGAATTAAAGCTTAAACTAAAAAAGATTTCTTCAGCATTCAAAGACGGCGTTACAACTGACAAGCATTTGTTATTTGAGAAAAATAAAATCAGAAATTTTATTAATAGTTCCAAACTAGAGGGAATACAAATTAATGAAGGCCTGACATCAAGAAGCATGGCGGATGTGCTTAATAAATACTGGTCAAGGTGATGCATATGGATAAATACGATGCGGGCAATGATTATTATTGCTATCCCGACACGTCGGTCTTAAAAAATAAGCTTGGCATAACTGATGAGAAAGTTCTTGAAGAGGCAGAAAGAGAAATAACAGCCATATCAATCAATTATATTAAATATAATGATCCACCATATAATCTTGAGTATCTCAAAAAAATACATTCAACATTGTTCTCTGAACTATATGATTGGGCCGGTGAGATTCGCAATGTTGATATTTCAAAAGGAGGCACAAGATTCTGTATAGCTTCTCGTATCACTCCTGAAATTGAAAAGATATTTAGCGAATTGGCAAAGGAAAGCTATTTAGCTACTGTTTGCGATTGTGATTTTGCAATGAAACTTTCTGAGTATTATGCAGAATTTAATGTAGGGTCTTAGGAAGTTAAGCACTTATTAAGGTGTGTTAACTTACTGAGATGAATGGTAAAAATAGATACTACTTTCGTTCTCGAATTAGAGAGGCGAAATTTAGGCAACTTATTCGGTGCTTTTCTCTGGATTTCACTGCGACGAGCACAGCAAAATTGACCGGTATCTCGATTCGATCCGTTAATAGCATTTACCTTAAAATACGGCAGCGAATTGCCTGTTGTTGTGAGCTTGAATCGCCTCTGCA
>NZ_FORD01000090.1 GCF_900113925.1 Nitrosomonas sp. Nm34 | reverse complement strand
GGCATTCTTTCTCAATCATAAATCATGGCTATCAATCTAATATCAGCGGTTCCAGGCGGTGGCAAATCATCCTACATTGTCTGGCATGTCATCAAGCCAGCGGTGGAAGCAGGGCGCATCGTTTATACCGTTGGTATCCCCAAGCTGAAAATACCCACCATCGTTAAAAAATATGCAGATATATCCAAGTGGCACGAGCGCACCTGCAAAAATCCGGAAGTATTTGACGAATCAGACCGGATCTATGAATTGAATAATTTTGCAGAAGGCTCACTCATCGTTATTGACGAAGCCTACAAGCTTTGGCCAGCTGCTGGACGTGCCAAAGCATCAGAAGATATCGAATACCTCAGAGAACACCGTCATCACGGCCTTGATATCTATATCGTCGCGCAAACACCCAGCTACATACACTCTGACGTACTAGGACTGGTGGAAAAGCATCTGCACATTACGCCCACATGGAAGGGCAGACGTATCTATGAATGGTCAGAATATTGCAGCACGCCACGTCTTAAAACATCAAAAGAAAACGCGGTTGAAAGCGTTTATAAATTGCCGACAAAAGCGTTCGATTTATACGAATCTGCCTCAATTCATACTAAACAGAGTAAAAAAATACCTCTGAAATTCTGGGCATCTATCGCAGCCATCATACTTGCGCCATTAATGGCGTATCTGGCAATAGACCGCATCAAATCGCGCGTGACGGGTGAGAATGTGGCAAAACAGGAAGAAATCAAAGATGAAAAAGAAGCGCCAAAAATAGTCAACCACACGCCACAGAACCACACACCAGCGCCACAACCCGAAAAAATAATACCTGTCACACACACGCTTGTATCAGACCGTATTGATTGGTCTAAGGTATTAACTTGTGTTTCCAGCAAAGCGCGATGCATTTGCTATGGCCACAGCGTAGAACAGCTGGTAATACCTGATGAAACCTGTCGACTTGCTTCTAATCATGGGTTTCCTCGATCACCTAATCAAACAGTTTCTAATAATAAGATCTAGAAAAATGTTATTTATCTTCCTTATTAGTGAAATTGATGAACGTATTAATAACATTCCGCTGCTTTATTACATTTACCATTCTTGCATTGATGAACTCATACCGGCGAAAATACCTCACTGGGCTAAAGAAATACTTTTCATAATTAGCCTGGTGTTTCGTTACAAAATCTGGGTGGAAGATAATCCAAAAGAAGACCACAAAAACGACTAGCAGGAAATGTTGGTGGGTTCCCTGACTGGGCGCCCGCTTGCGGGCTGTCGAGGGGGCACCGGCTTTCCGTCGCGGGTCAAACCGCGATGCATCCAGCATCGCGCCGATCCCAACCCATCAGCCCCTTACAAGACATCCGATATTGATCATTCGTAGTTATTAAACTACACTACATTAAAATGGTCGAAATACAACAAACTGAAACATTTAAGAAATGGTGGGGGAGACTTAAAGACGAACGCGCCCGCGGCTTGATTCTTTCGCGATTGGGACGCCTTACCTACGGCCACACTGGCGACGTAGAACCTATAGGGCAGGGAATTAGTGAATTACGTATCCATTATGGTCCAGGTTATCGAATTTATTTTCAGAAGCGAAAAAACGCCATCATTGTTTTACTCTGCGGTGGCGACAAAAGCACGCAGGACAAAGACATTAAAACTGCAAAGCGTTTAGCTGAAGAATGGAGCGAATGACATGACTGAAAAACTGACTACTTTTGATATAGCCGAAGAATTGACCTCTGCCGAGGCCATAGCGGTGTATATGGCCGATGCTTTTGAATCAGACGATGCTGGCTATATTGCCCACGCACTAGGCGTTGTAGCCCGATCTAAAGGCATGAAACAGATTGCGGAACAAACTGGTCTTTCCCGCGAACAGCTTTACCGCTCTTTTAGTGAAAACGGCAATCCAACCCTTAAAACAACATTGGCCGTCATGAAAGCTCTTGGCATCAAGCTGACTGCCAAAATCATGGATTCCCCAGGTCGCTTGTTATAGCAAACCATTGTTGAAGACATAGATAAAGTTCTCGATTAAAACAATACAAAAGAATGCAAATCCCAGTGAGTAACATATCGTACAAAAAAGCCTGGGTATGGGTTTGGTAGATGAAAATATATCTTGGACGTAATGAAAAGTTTCTTTGAGATTTTCTTCAGGAATCCCAGATTTGATAAGAGCTATCGGGATACTTTCATTTTTTTTTATTTGTTTGTAATCACCACTATAACAGATGAGATGTTTGACGAAATAATTCTTTTTACTATCTGGTATTGAAAATGGCCACATATAATATGAGTCATAGCGGTATATATTAAAAAATGCTCTTATAAGTGCGGATTCGTCCTTTCCTCTTTCTTTCCATTCATTGAAATTATTATATTTTTTTATTGATCCAGGGCAGCATATGGAATATACAGCGCTACCTAAAGAAAAGAACACTGAGCTTAAATAGAACATTTGCCAACTAAAAGGAAGTGCCATATTTAAAGTGATAGTTTCATCAAAAATGGTGAAGCTGAGAGTGTCTTTGATACCTTCCAATACTTTTGCAGTAGCCGGGACAAAAAATAGCCAAAAGTAAGAGCTTCTAACTATTTTGTTATTACCTAATACTTTTAGCGCATCCCATAAGGGTACTTTATATAATAAATTTCTAATCATAATATTAGCTGTTTTATATGTGTCTGGTGATTTCCAGCTTAAGAACACCCTTTGAGACTAAAAAATAGAATGGTTATTGTTGCGGTGCTTGTCCTAATTTCTGATGCAATATTTTTCATTTAAGATTGTGACTTTTATGACTATCAAATAATTATACTTTTAACATATTTGTTCGCTTTTATCATATTAGTAGCAGCAACATAAGTGATTTAGGAAGAAAACTCAGTATTTGTAATAGTCTAGTAACTATACTGTCTATTTGTTTGCTCGAATATGCTTCTATTCTTCGTTATGCCATGATTCTTCTTTTGTAGGATATGCGCTATGTTTTCTAATTTATATAATATTTATTGGTTTATTCGAGCTGCTCGTAAACCATCTGAACGCCGGAGACATTATCGCTATGCAGCGGTCGAAAAAAAACGCCTGCTTGACTTAGGCGTTGATCGAGAGGAATTGCGTTTGTTATGTCGTCATCTTATTAACCCGCAAAATCGTTTTGCGGAAAAAAGCCTAACAGCCTATAGAGATAGTATGAAAAATGATCAGATTTCCTTCTGAATCTCATACGTCGAGAATTGCGTATAATGTGTATTATGTTAAATGGAGTTATCGTAGAAGGAATTCCAAAAAATCATCGGATCGATTTTTAGAATATATTTTTAGATTACTCTCAAAATTCATCCACCCAGATTTATCACTTAGAGTTTAACTCCCTGCAATAGCCCTATTCCTGACAAGCCATATCAACCTTGATGATAGATACTTATCATCATTCTTTTAGAAGCATCACCCTGATTTTTGTTTTGCAATCATTTTGCCTTAAAGGAGGCAAATAGAATGGACAACCTAATAAGAAGTATAAACAGTCTGGAAATTGAAAAAATAACGGGTGAAAATCAAGAAACAATCAAGCGCTGGAAGAAAGGAACAAAGAAGATCCCTGAATCAGCTATCAGACTCTTAAAGCTGTATGTCAATGGTGATGCTACTGCTTTGTTAGGCAAAGATTGGGAGGGTCACGTTTTCAAAGACGGTATGCTGTTTGTGCCTGAATGGCGGCGTGGCTTTACTCCTGGCGAAATTAGAGCCCTATTCTGGAAATGCCAACTTGTAGCTAGCTTAGAAAGTGAAATCAGATTATTAAAGAAACAACTTGAAGAGAGTAACGCGGAAATTGAAGCACTAGAAATTAAGGCTGATTTCTATAGGCGGCAAGTTATACTTGAAAGCCGTTTTGGCATGATGTTACAGAAGAGTTTTTCTTAATAAACTCAAAACAAACTAAAGTCCCGATAATTCCAAAAACGTCTGATTCTCAAGTCAGGCGTTTTTAAGACCGCAGAACAGTTTATTTAATATACCTCCATAAGAGAAAGCATTGAACGAAAAATATATTTGGCCACTAATTGGTGTAATTCTCGGGTGGTTACTGTCCCTTTTATCTTCAGGCATAAACAAACGTTCTGACAAACTTAAGAGTATAGGCCGTCTTATATCAAAGCTCCTTTTTATACATGAGCATGTCCAGACATTGCAGAATATTTGTGAGCACTTAAACAAATATACAGTTAGTTGGAAAGAATTTGAGAATAGTCGAAAATTATTTACAGAACGCTATTTTTTAGAACCACCATTGCTCCTCGATTCACTTCAGTCATCCATTGAAGAGATCTCTGGGATATATCCAGTTGAAGCACTCAAACTCCATAAACTAGTTGATAGGTTACTTATATTCAAGAAGGCTCCTCTTACGACCGCAACAAGAAGCGATGAATTATACGAGATAATATTTAAAACTTACGTAATCAGCATTGAGATTTGTAAGAGTGAATTAAATAGCATGCTTCGCTTTTTTGCATTACGTCATGGTTTGTTGACTTTTTTTCGCGTGCTTCAGCAACTCGCCGCAAGAAATACATCAAAAGAATCAGAAGAATTCACATCTAATTTAGCACAAGAATTTTACACTGAAATAAATCGTAATTCTAAATGTGGCGTTAAACCAAGTAGTAATAATTAAGTACACACTATTTAATGGAATATTCTTGGTCAACTCAGAAAACTAAACTGAACAGAGCACTATAATATTAGTGCATTCCATTCAGTCTAGTATTTTGCGGCTTAATTTAGTTTTTTCTCAAACCGCAAATTCAACCTAAGATTAAGTTTATTAAAACTAAACCCAGCATCAAAAGCGTATGCCTCTTGGAGATACCTACGCTGTTCTTTCTGCTGTTCAACATTTTCGTGAAAATGTGGGTTGATTTCTTCGCTATTATTAAACATAATGTTTAGCAATGTGTATATGATTACACATATGTAAACAAGATTGGATTTTGATTTTTTCTTATCTGTCAAAAACACCTCCGTTTATATGTTATTAAGGGTGAGGAAAATGTTGGAATGCGTCCTAAACATTTAAACCATTTTCCTCATTTCCATATTCAAGCGTCATTTAAACGCTTAATCTTAATATACTGCTTACTACCTGTAGTAGCAAGTGAGAGATTATGGTAGACCTATTGTACTAGTGCACTCTTCTAATTACTTCTCCCTCGAAAATCCTTACCAGGTTAATTAAGATTATGGTTTAGCAGGAGGATGGGGTGTATAAATAAGCGCGAAGCTGGCAACATTCCGGTTTTACCTGCGACAAAAAAGGGTTTCCCCCTGACGTCCTACCCCTTCGGGGTAAGGGTTCTACCAGGGCACCCTTCTCTCATTTTCTGCTAGTCGTCATTAAATATATAAAAACGCGCTCGCCGCTGGGCATCAGTCCGAGAGATGATTCTTTTCTCGGACTGAATGCAGAGCGTATCTCAATCGTGCCCGTCAAGGGCTTCGCAAGCGCTAACGCGCCCTTGACGGATTGAGAGAAGCAGGAAAGGCACCTTAAAAGAAAAAACATTATCGGTAGGTTATCATTGGTTATAGATTCTATTTATCGGCATAACACCCCCTTCCCCGTTACAGTGTAACAATTGTATGCTATCGTTACAGCATAACAATTTAAGTAAAAGAAATGGCTAAAACGAGCGCAGAAAGACAACGAGAGTATAGAGATAGAGCATTTAAGGATCCATTTGGGCTGAATTTAACGCGTGTCCAGGTGATGTTAGATGCACATCCAGCTGCAAACTTACGTAGAATGGCAAAATATACGGGTAAAAGCAAACGTGAGTTAATTGAGCAAGCGATCAACGAACTGGCAGCAAAATTAAACTGTAACTATGGTGATTAGTTACAGTTGATGAAGATTGTATTTGATCAGACCAAGAACAGTACAAATTTAGCTAAGCATGGTGTGCCATTGAGCTTGGCGCTTATGATTGAATGGGATACGTTGTTGGCCAAGCAGGATGAGCGGAAAGAATACGGGGAAAAACGCATGATTGGCTATGCACTGGTTGATGACCGGCTTTATTGCGTAGTGTTTACTGATCGGGATAATGAGCGGCGTATTATCAGTCTAAGAAAGGCTAATCAAAGAGAGGTTAAATATTATGTATCTCAAAACTAAATCAGGCAGAAAGATCAAATTGCCTACTCCAGAGGAAGAAAGAGCTATTCAAGCTGGTATCGATGCTGATTCGGACACTTACGAGCTCTCAGAGAGCGAATTGAAGCAATTAAAGCGTGTAGAAACAGATAAGGAACAGATTACTATTCGTTTATCACGTGAAGTGGTGAAATCATTCAAGGATACGGGTGCTGGTTGGCAATCCCGTATCGATGAAGCTCTGAAGGAATGGTTGAAAATGCATGATAAAGCAAATTAATTGTTACACTGTAACAATTAATAATCACCGCTTGATATTTTCCATAAATCCACCTTTATAAATTTGTTGATTTTGAAACGCGTGGAAATCCATGCTTAGACGCAAGCCGACAGGTTTCATCAGGTATAACGAGCTGTTCTACACTGTGACCGTAGCAAATACATTGTTTTTTGCTGGATACACATGTTAGTACTTTTGACCAGTCCACACGGTCTGATACAAGCGTATGAGTGACAGGTGCGATTTTTTCGGGCTGCGGCGCTGGTGTTAGGTTCTGTGGCGTGTGGTTGATTATTTTAGGCGCTTCTTTTTCCTCTTTGATTTCTTCCTGTTTTGCCACATTCTCACCCGTAACGCGCGATTTGATGCGGTCTATTGCCAGATACGCCATTAATGGCGCAAGTATGATGGCTACGATAGATGCCCAGAATTTCAGAGGTATTTTTTTACTCTGTTTAGTATGAATTGATGCGGATTCGTATAAATCGAACGCTTTTGTCGGCAATTTATAAACGCTTTCAACCGCGTTTTCTTTTGATGTTTTAAGGCGTGGCGTGCTGCAATATTCTGACCATTCATAGATACGTCTCCCCTTCCATGTCGGTGTGATGTGCAGATGCTTTTCCACCAGTCCTAGTACGTCAGAGTGTATGTAGCTGGGTGTTTGCGCGACGATATAGATATCAAGGCCGTGATGGCGATGTTCTCTTAGGTATTCGATATCTTCTGATGCTTTGGCACGTCCAGCAGCCGGCCAGAGCTTGTAGGCCTCGTCAATTACGATGAGTGAGCCTTCTGCAAAATTATTCAGTTCATAGATCCGGTCTGATTCGTCGAATACTTCCGGATTTTTGCAGGTGCGCTCGTGCCACTTTGAGATATCCGAATATTTTTTAACAATGGTGGGTATTTTCAGTTTGGGGATACCAACGGTATAAACGATGCGCCCTGCTTCCACCGCTGGTTTGATGACATGCCAGACAATGTAGGATGATTTGCCACCGCCTGGAACCGCTGATATTAGATTGATAGCCATGATTTATGATTGAGAAAGAATGCC
>NZ_FORD01000013.1 GCF_900113925.1 Nitrosomonas sp. Nm34 | reverse complement strand
CGTACTGATAAGCATCAGGATAATCGCGAACATCCTGGCGCAATACCTCAAGATCAATCTTGCGTTGGCGAAACCCTTGAGGTTTACGATGGATGCTCTTAACCCAGCGCGTCACGCTTGCCACGCCAACATCAAACCGGGCCGCCACCTCGGCTATCGTAAGTCCTTCTTTCTTTCGGACAGACAGGACTTTACGGCGGAAATCTAATGAATATGCCATCTTTACATTATAATCAAAATTATCTGGTTATGCTATAACAGGGATCGGCACAGGTTCAAAAATCCACCAGATGACGCAAAGCATTACCACTATACCTGTCCAGCAGGCTTTGGCATCCCAGCCGTAGAAACTCATGCTTGCTGCAAGCCCTGCTGCAAGCAGAGGGCCTGCAATGAAGGCCCATTGTCGGTATATGTGCATAATGACCAACTCATTATGTGAGATGAATAGGATTTAGAAATATAGAAAAAAGGAGGAATTCTATTACTTATTCCATTTCTAAATCAAACATGACATTGCCGGCAAGAAGAGCCGGCAATGTCATGTTTGATTTAGCTGGTAGGATGCAATAAGTGTAATCCATTGCACCAGATGGTAAGGTAGCATATACGGCACAATGCCCGATGGTTATTACGCCCTACCGGGTGGCCCTATCGAACACAAATAGGCGCTGTGCTAAACACTGCGTAAACAACTAAACCGTCGATATACTCTTTAAATGCGATACATTCTGAATCGTTCTTAACTGGTTAAGTTATAGCGTCCATGCCTTTATAAAATTGAATTGCATCTTATCGTAACGCTAGCCGACGTATTTATTTACTGCTTAAATCAATTCTCAGTTAGAGTAGCCAGACATTCTTTATTTTCTCTCTAAGCTATTCAAGTATGACTTCTAATGGAACCACGCCTTGCTACTTTTCTTTAATCACCCCATCTTCCAACTCCACTATCCGATCAGCCATATCCAGAATACGATAGTCATGCGTCACCAGCAGAATAGTGGTTTTCGACTCCTTGGCCAATCGTTCCAGTATCGTGACAGCCTCATGTCCACTTTGCTTGTCCAGCGAGGCGGTGGGTTCATCGGCCAGCACGATCTTGGGTTGCCCTACCAGAGCCCTGGCAATGGAGACACGCTGGCACTGCCCCGCCGACAGCTGATCTGGTTTGTAATTGAGCCGCGCACCGAGCCCTACCGCCCTCAGCATTTCTGCGGCATGATCAAGCCTCTGCTGCTCAGTCATGCTGTTTTGCATCTCAAGAGCCATACTGACATTTTGCTGCGCAGTGAGCGATTTAAGCAGATTATGCTGCTGAAAAATGTAGCCGATCTGCTGGCGGATGCTTACTTTAACCTGCTCGCTACTGTTAATTAATTCCTGCTCGAGCACTCTCACACTGCCGTGATAAGCCTGGCGCAGGCCACCGATAATGGTTAAGAATGTCGTTTTACCTGAACCGGAAGGACCCGTCATCAGTACAATCTCACCTTTTTGAATGGAAATGGTGACGTTTTTCAGGACAGGCTGCGTGAGCGCGCCGCTGCCAAAGCTGAAATTCAGGTCATGCACATCAATGACATGGGACATCAGAACATATCGGCTGGGTTGGCTGCTTTCAACTTATGTATTGCAAGGAACCCCGCGGTCATGCACATGGAAAGAATAAACAGGAACACGGTCACGGCTTTAGTAAAAGTCATCGGCATCGGCATAAATATCTGGGATTCAGCCAGGTGATATAAGCCGAGAGAAAAAAGATAGCCGGGAATAAAACCCAGGATAGCCAGAAAGAAGGCCGACGCAAACACCACACGGATAAAATAACCATGTTCATAGCCCATGGCTTTCAGCGTTGCAAACTCATGACGGTGATTGGTGATATCCGTGAACAGGATTTGATAGACGATGACCAGGCCCACTACCAGTCCCATCACCGTGCCAAAACCAAAAATAAAGCCAATGGGGGCCATGTTTGCCCAGTAATTCTTTTCATTTTGCAGTAACTCGTCGTAGGTAAAAATATTGACGAACTCATTCAGCTGACTGATCAGCTCGGTTTGCACCTGTTTTATCGATGCGCCAGCATATAGCTTGATGACCCCTAAATCGATATCATTGCGCGTTCTGTCTGGAAAAATACGCATAAAATTCAGATCACTCGTGACGATATTGCCGTCAGCGGCAAATGAAACGCCCAGCCGGAAAAATCCAATGACGGTGATTTTATAATCATTTACTTCTGTCACATTCCGGCCGGCTTCCAGCAATTGACGCATCGGTCCAAACTCGGGACGGGAATATTCATCAAACAGCACGGTATCTTTGAGCCGCAATGCAGTCCGCTTATTTTTAATCTCTTCGATACCAAAGATCAGGGAATCCGGATCAAAGCCGTAAACCATCAATGTTCTTTTACTACGGGTTTCGATGTTTTTAAAAGGCGCTAGCCCTAGATAGAGTGGATAAACCTCAGCAACTGCTGGATGCCCCAATGCACGCATCAGTTCGCTGCGTTTGAAGCGGACCGGACGCCACATCGCTTCACTTTGTTTATGCATCAGAAACAAATCACCATTTAACTTTACCGGAGCAGAAGCAGCGCTGGCATAGAGCGCATCTCTGAATCCCTGCTGCATGAACACTAGCACACAGGCGAATAACACGCCACAGGTAGCCGCAATCAGTTTGGTACGGTCAAAGATCAACTGCCGCCAGGCCAGGCGTGCTGGAAAATAAATCCACGCAACCAGATTCATGGTGCAATCCGCACCCAGACCTGCCGGAGAATCTGGTGCTGCAACTCAGTCACGGCTTCAGGTTCAAGCGTCAGGCGTACTTCAATGATGCGATTATCCCGGTCTGCGAGCGGATCCGTGTCATTTAAATCATTTTTCCTGACAAGGAATCCGAGTTCTCTAACTTCAGCGTGATAACTCCGCTTGAAACCAGTGGCATGGATGCAGCCTTTCTGTCCTGCCTGGACACGCAGCAGATCGGACTCATAGACTTCGGCAACGACATCGAGCTGGGTTAAATCCGCTATTTCCAGCAAGCCATTCTCTCCGATTCTTTCAGCCGGCCAGGTATGAATCTTTAAAATAGTGCCGGAAATGGGGGCATAAATCAGCATATTTTCCAGTTCTGCTTCGGCGATCTTCTTTTCCGCTTGTGCATTGGCGATTTCGGCCGCCAAGCGTTTAAGATTCGCTTCAGATTGTTCCAGTGCCAAACGTTTGGCATCGGCAAGTGAGGCACTAGCAGCAGAATCCTGCTCAAGTGACTGATAGCGCAAATGTTCCTTTTTATTGAAAGTCAACGCGACCTGCTCGACGATCCGTTGAGCTTCCAGCGACTTGACGCGTGCTCTGGCAGCTGCCACTTCGGCCTTTTTCTTACTATGATCCGAAAGTACTGCGAGCTTGTCACCCGACTTGACCTGATCAGCTTCCTGAAAAAAAAGCTGCTCCACACGAGCGCCTTCCGGGCCCGCATTATGGGAAACCTTGATTACGCGGGAGCGGGGCTCGATGCGGCCTAAAGCGCCAATCCCTGGAGTGTTATCACTAGCCAGGCATTGTGTCTCGGCAAATACGCTAGGGGTCGCACGAATAAAAACTATGATAATGAAAAGAGAATAATGGACCTTATTAAAGTACATGAATCATTTTACAATTCGAGTTAGAAAAAGGGATGGTTATTGAACGGATTCAAGAATCGAATCAGCTGGCTGCAATTCTCACTATTTAACACAAACCCTGCCTGAAAGAAGGCCATACATATATTCCTATATTCTACCTGCGATCCCATAGATTCATTCGGATTTGAAGGAAAGCCCTTCGCAGAAAATATGCAAAATGCGCCATACTGCCAAGATACCGATTACTATACCGGTCACTAAGCCGACAGACTCCTGATGCGTAGCGTACAGCTATCTATCGATAGCCCATACGGCCGGGACAGTTTGCTTTGTGTGCTAGCGCACATACTAACCACACTATTTCTGCAATACTTCAATTGGATTTTTGCGAATATTTGCCTGACTTCGTCAGCCTCCCACCTGATATCAACAAGGCAGTCGAAGTTGCTCGTAATATTATTCTATTGCCAAATCAAATATGACACGAAGGCGAGCCGTAGACAGTATCAATCATGCGACAAGGCAAAGCCGACAACGTCAATTTTGATTTGGCAATGAAATTAAGAAAGTAATATCTGTCAAGAATGTCATGTGAGTCAAGTGACGGTAGATCGCTGCATTGATTAAACGTAGCCATTTATGCACTCTTACAGGAGACTCTATGTTAGATTCTGCTTCATCAAATTGTTGGTATTGCCGGGGAATGGGCGTAAAGATTCCTATCGAAAATGGAGTCCATTTCTAAATGGAAACCAATAACCATGGTTTCTTCCGATATTTGCGCCGACTGAATACGAATTTGCGCGGCGGCATCTCGCTAAAGGATGCCTTCAATGAGCCGCCGTTACGCTCGGAATTGCTTAGCGCAGATCAGATGGAACAGCGCGGCAAGGATCTCGCTGGCATGCATAAAGTGACACAGAAACGCCCGCGCGATTACCTGATAAAGCGGTTGGCGGCAAATGAAGCGGTCCTGATCGACGTCTGCAGACGACTCACAACGGCGGTAAGAGCCAACCAGCAGATCACGCCAGCCAGCGAATGGCTGCTCGATAATTTCTATTTAGTTGAAGAACAGATCCGTACCGCCAGGCGTCATATGCCTAAAGGGTATAGCCGGGAATTACCTCGTTTATTGGATGGTCCTTCGGCCGGGTTGCCGCGTGTATATGATATCGCGCTGGAGATCATTTCGCACGGGGATGGACGAGTGGACTCGGAAAATCTCAATCGTTTCGTCACGGCTTATCAGACGGTTACCACACTCAAATTAAGCGAATTATGGGCTATCCCCATCATGTTGCGACTGGCGTTAATTGAGAACCTGCGGCGTGTTGCCATTCGCATCGCCGCCGATAGAATCGAGCGCGACCTTGCTAGCGCCTGGGCAGAGCAAATGACGGTAGCCGCAGAGACGGATCCGAAGAGTCTGGTGCTGATAATCGCGGACATGGCGCGCTCACAGCCGCCGATGTCGACTTCATTCATATCGGAATTTACGCGTCGGCTGCAAGGACACAGCCTCTCCCTGTCATTACCGTTGACCTGGATCGAGCAGGTCCTTGCCGAATCGGGGCTGACCATCGAGCAGTTGATCCAATCGGGACACCAGCGTCAGGCTGCTGACCAGGTTTCTATTAGCAACAGCATCGGCAGCTTGCGTGTTCTAAGTGGAATGGATTGGCGTGAGTTCGTCGAAAGCATGAGTATTGTCGAGCAAATATTACGCAAAGATCCGAATGGCACCTATGGCAAGATGGATTTTGCCACCCGCGACCATTATCGTCATGCTGTCGAAAAGATTACAAAGCGGAGTTACTTCACTGAAACCGAGATAGCACAAAGTGCAATCCAACTCGCACATGAAGCTCAAGCAGTGCATTCAGATGACAGAGATGACGACAAACGTGCTGCCCATGTCGGCTTCTACCTGATTGACCGAGGTCTACCTAAACTTGAGGCAAAGATACAAGCGCGCTTCTCTGTTGCTGATACCCTCGCGAAAATAGGATCACAGCACGCATTGATCGTGTATCTCGGTCTAATCACGCTGCTAACGCTGCTGTTCAGCGCCAGCCTGATGTCGATCGCTCATACTCAGAATGTGCCGGATGAACTCTCGCTGCTGATCGGTATCCTCGCACTGCTGTCCACCAGCCAGTTGGCACTTACTCTGGTGAATTGGCTGGCAACCTTGTTCGTGCCTCCGCATCTGCTGCCACGTATGGATTTTTCCAACGGCATCCCCGCACAATCGCGAACACTGATCATCGTGCCGACGATGCTCACTAGTCCGCAAAGTGTCGACGATCTGGTCGAGGCACTGGAAGTGTGCTTTCTGGCGAATCGGGACGACAATCTGTATTTCGGCTTGTTGACCGATTTTCGCGATGCACACGAAGAAAC
Source organism: Nitrosomonas sp. Nm34 (assembly GCF_900113925.1). Lineage (GTDB taxonomy): Bacteria > Pseudomonadota > Gammaproteobacteria > Burkholderiales > Nitrosomonadaceae > Nitrosomonas. The sequence goes on along the minus strand of NZ_FORD01000013.1, from coordinate 83,195 downwards.
GCTCGCTGAAGACGAGCCGCTGTTGCAGTTAGCTCAAGCACAAATCGAGGGGTTGAATGCAAAATATGGCGCTGTGGAAAAGAGTATTTTCTTTCTTTTTCATCGCCCGCGCCGCTGGAATCCGCAAGAGCGCATCTGGATGGGCTATGAACGTAAGCGTGGCAAGCTTGCGGACCTGAATGCATTGCTGCGCGATATCACGCTTAGCCATGCCGGCAACCGTTTCTCACGCATTGTCGGTAATGCCACTTGCCTCACGAATATTAAGTACGTCATCACTTTGGATACAGATACGCAGCTACCGCATGATGCCGCACGGCAGCTTGTGGCTGCAATGTCTCATCCGCTGAACCGCCCGCGCTATGACGAACAACGGCAGCGCGTGCAAGAGGGCTACGGCATTCTCCAGCCGCGCGTCAGCGTAAGCGTGGAAAGGACTAATCGCTCGCATTATGCGCAATTGTATGGGGGTGAAGCCGGCATCGACCCCTATACCCGCGCCATCTCCGATGTCTACCAGGACGTGTTTGGCGAAGGCTCGTTTATCGGTAAGGGCATCTATGATGTGGATATGTTCGAGCGGGCATTAAATGAGCGCTTTCCCGAGAACAAGATTCTCAGCCACGATTTGCTGGAGGGATGTTATGCGCGTGCCGGCTTATTGAGCGATGTACATGTGTATGAGGATTACCCTGCGCACTACAGCGTGGACGTGAGCCGACGTCATCGCTGGATACGTGGCGATTGGCAATTGCTGGGCTGGTTGTTGCCGCGTGTTCCTGGTCCTGATAAACATGAACTGAAGAACCCGCTCTCGTGTCTGTCGCGATGGAAACTGTTCGACAACCTGCGGCGCAGTCTCGTGCCGACAGCCTTGATGCTGTTACTGTTGCTAGGCTGGGTGGTGCTTGCCTCACCCTTGCTCTGGACCCTGGCAGTAATCGGTATACTCCTCATTCCACCTTTGGTCACATCAGGGGCGGAGCTCTTTCACAAGCCGCGTGATGTACCATTACGACAACATCTTATCGCTACACTCGACACGGCCAGTCAACGCCTGGCGCAAGCGGCCTTTACCCTGACATGCCTTCCGTATGAAGCCTGGTTCAGCCTGGATGCAATCGTACGTACAGCGTGGCGTATGCTGTTTACCCACAGACGGCTGCTCGAATGGAACCCGTCGGGTGAAGCCGCACGTACTAGCCGTACGGATTTCGCCGCCGCTTTGCGCATGATGTGGATTGTCCCGTTGATTGCCATAGCTGTGATACTTTATCTGCTGTTATTCAAGCCTGCTGCACTCATAGTAGCAGTACCCATCCTGCTGCTATGGCTAGGTTCACCCGTGATTGTCTGGTGGACCGGCCAACCCCTCGCGCGCCGCGAGGCACGACTGGCGGCTGCGCAGATCGCCTTCTTGCGCAAGATTTCGCGCAAAACCTGGGCATTCTTTGAGACTTTTGTTGGCCCGGGAGATCATTGGCTGCCGCCGGACAACTATCAAGAGTATCGCGGCGCCTCCGTGGCACATCGTACTTCTCCGACCAATATGGGAATGGCGCTACTCGCGAATTTATCTGCATATGACTTCGGCTACATTCCAGCTGGGCAGCTCATCGAACGCACGGCGCATACTCTCGACACCATGCAAACGCTGGAGCGACATCGTGGCCACTTTTACAACTGGTACGATACGCAATCATTGAAACCGCTGCATCCAGCTTATGTTTCGACGGTGGATAGTGGAAACCTTGGCGGCCATCTGCTGACCTTGCAGTCGGGTCTGCTTACGCTTGCCGAGGATAACATCCTCAGCACGCGTTGGTTCTATGGACTCCACGATACGCTCGGAATTCTGGTGGACGCAGCAGGCAACACCCGGTCAGAGCTACTTGCTGCACTGCAGGCGGATGTCGAATCTGCCTATAGCTCCCCCCCCACTACGCTCGCATTGGCATGGCAGCGCCTCGGCCAACTGGTGAAACGCGCGGAGGAGTTTGCCGACAACATAGAAGCTGTCGCTCAGAAACCGCCTCAAACAGGTAGCGCGCTGGCAGCAACCCCAAAAAAACGGGATGCAACAACCGAAGGGTACTTGGAAACAGATGAAGAGTCCACGCACCATCCGATCTTGGATCATGCCAGCTCAGTCATCTCTGAGACAACCTCTGAGAGTGATGTGGTTTGGTGGGCGCATGCACTGGTGCGGCAATGCCGCGCGGCGCTCGACGAGTTGACCTTTCTCGCCCCCTGGCTGGCGCTGCCAGCCGCACCGAGCGGGCTTGACGATAACTTCGGCCTCACCGCAATCCCAACGCTGCAGGAATTGGCTAACATCGAAGATAAATTATTGTCGACAATTGAACATCAACTCGATGCGTCCCTTGTGGACACTATACCATCCGTAGAAAGCGAGTGGTTACACGCATTTAAGCACTGCATCACTCAAGCCAGCTGCCGCGCCACTGAACGAATTGAGACTGTCAAACGGCTTGCCATGCAGTCAAGCGAGCTCGCATGCATGACGTATGACTTTCTGTATGACAAATCATCGCGTCTGCTAGCGATTGGGTACAATGTGGATGAACTAAGGCGGGATGCAAGCTACTATGACTTGCTGGCTTCGGAAGCGAGATTGGTGAGCTTTGTCGCGATCGCACAGGGGCAGGTGCCGCAGGAGAGCTGGTTTGCCCTCGGGCGCCTGCTCACGACTGCTGGTGGCGAACCGGTGCTTTTATCGTGGAGCGGCTCAATGTTCGAGTACCTGATGCCGCTCCTGGTAATGCCCACCTTTGATAATACATTGCTTGACCAGACCTATAAGGGAGCAGTGAGACGGCAGATCGAGTATGGGCGGCAGCGCGGCATACCGTGGGGGATGTCAGAATCTGGCTACAATCTGGTCGACGTCCATCTCAACTACCAGTACCGGGCATTTGGCGTGCCTGGCCTGGGACTCAAACGCGGACTCGCTGAGGACCTGGTCGTTGCTCCGTATGCCACGGTACTGGCGTTGATGGTGGCACCCGAGGCGGCGTGTCTGAATCTGCAGCAACTCGCTGTGATAGGACTGGAAGGAAAGTTCGGCTTTTATGAAGCCATTGATTACACCCCTTCACGTCAACGACGTCGGCAATCGAGCACAGTAGTACGATCTTACATGGCACACCACCAGGGAATGAGTCTGCTCTCCCTAGCCTATCATCTGCTGGATCGTCCAATGCAGAAACGTTTCGAGTCAGTGCCGCTGTTCCAGGCGACTTTGCTGTTACTCCAAGAGCGGATTCCCAGAGCCACGCCATTTTTTCCGAGCGCAGCCCAATTTTCTGACATTCGACTGCCCCCCCAAGCCGAAGAAGCACCCATTCGTGTTTTCAACACGGCTAATACCCAAATGCCACAAGTCCAATTGTTATCCAACGGCCGCTATCATGTCATGGTCACCAACGCCGGCGGCGGCTATAGTCGATGGAAAGATCTTGCGGTCACACGCTGGCGCGAGGACACAACTTGCGACCACTGGGGGTCATTCTGTTATCTGCGCGACGAGCGCAGCGGGGAAATCTGGTCAACTGCCTATCAGCCGACATTGAAACAGCCGCAGCATTACGAAGTGATTTTCTCCGAGGGACGCGCTGAATTTCGTCGCCGCGATGCTATAGACGGTGGCAGTTTCGAAACTTATACCGAGATTGCCGTATCGCCAGAAGACGATATCGAGCTGCGCCGCGTGCGCATCACCAACCGTACCGATAGCCGCCGCACCATCACCATGACCAGTTACGCGGAAGTAGTGCTTGCCGTACCTGCCGCTGATATGCTGCATCCGGCTTTCAGCAAGTTATTCGTGCAGACTGCGATCGACGAAGAACGCCACGCGATCCTATGCACACGTCGGCCACGCTCAGCTACCGAGCAAACATGTTGGCTGTTTCATATGATGACAGGGCACGGAGCAGAAATCGATGCCATCTCTTATGAGACGGATCGCATGCAATTCATTGGACGCGGCCACACCACTGCTAACCCGCAAGCACTGAGCGGTGCATCATCAGAGGCGCTTTCCGGCAGCCAAGGCTCAGTGCTGGATCCGATTGCCGCCATCCGCTATGCCGTTACGCTCGATCCAGAACAAACTATCACTATCGATATAGTGAGCGGTATAGGGGAGGCCCGTGATACCGCATTAGGCCTGATCCAAAGATATCAGGATAGACGACTTGCGGATCGTGTCTTTGATGTTTCCTGGACACATGCCCAAGTGGTGTTACGCCAACTCAATGCGAGCGAGCCCGATGCGCAACTCTATGAGCGTCTGGCCAGTTTTGTTATTTATGCCCACAGCTTGCTTCGTGCCGAAGCCAGTATTCTGATGCAGAATCGTCGCGGGCAATCCAGTTTATGGAGCTATGCCATTTCTGGTGATTTACCTATCGTTCTGCTGCAGATTGGTGACGCAGCCAATATCGAACTGGTGCGTCAACTGGTGCAGGCACACGCCTACTGGCGTCTAAAAGGACTGGTGGTAGATCTGGTGATCTGGAACGAGGACCGTGCCGGTTACCGGCAATCGCTCCAGGATCAAATTATCGGTTTGATTGCAGCAGGCACTGAAGCACATGTCATCGATCGACCGGGTGGTATCTTCGTGCGACGCACGGAACAGATATCGAACGAAGACCGTATTCTGTTCCAATCGGTTGCGCGTGCAATCATAACGGATAACCGAGGAACGCTGGAGGAACAGGTCAACCGCCGCAGCCTGAAGGATGTACAAATACCGCGCTTACGGTCGAGCCAAAGTTACCGTGCGGATTCTCCTGATGGCAGCGTGTTGCCGCAGCGCGATCTCATTCTGTGCAATGGGTTGGGTGGGTTCACGCCGGACGGGCGTGAGTATGTCATCACCACTACAGCCGCACAAGTAACGCCCGCACCATGGGTGAATGTATTAGCAAACCCGCATTTTGGCACAGTCATTTCCGAGAGCGGCCAGGCTTATACCTGGAGTGAAAACGCACATGAGTTCCGCCTCACGCCCTGGCATAACGACCCGGTATCCGATACGAGCGGAGAAGCTTTTTATCTGCGCGATGAGGAGAGTGGTCATTTTTGGTCACCTGCCCCCCTGCCCTGCCGCGGCGCGAATGCGTATGTCAGCCGGCACGGGTTCGGCTATAGCGTGTTCGAACATACTGAAGGCGGCATCGTCTCAGAGGTATGGGTTTATGTGGCTGTGGATGCCGCAGTCAAATTCTCGGTATTGAAAGTGCGTAACGCATCAGGGCGGCCACGGCGACTCTCCGCGACCGGCTACGTGGAGTGGGTGCTGGGCGATTTGCGACCGAAATCGAACATGCACGTGATCACCGAAGTAGATCCCGGCAGCGGTGCGCTGTTTGCCCAGAACCCTTACAATACGGAATTCGCAGGCCGGGTGGCTTTCTTCGATGTGGATGAAGTCAATCGTTCGATCAGTTGCGATCGTGCTGAATTCATTGGGCGTAATGGCTCGCTCAGGAATCCGGCAGCAATGACGCGTACACGGCTTTCAGGCAAGGTAGGGGCAGCATTGGATCCTTGCGCTGCAATCCAGGTAGGCTTCGACTTGGCCGACGGTCAAGAACGCGAGATCATCTTCCGCCTGGGCCAGGCCGGCAGACGTGGGGCTGATGATGCGCGTAATCTGGTGTACCGTTTTCGAGGATCGGCCGCAGCCCATGCTGCACTCGAAGCGGTATGGCAATACTGGAACCATACCCTCGGCACGGTTCAGGTGGAAACCCCGGATCTATCTCTCAACGTACTGGCTAATGGTTGGCTTGTCTACCAAACGCTTGCCTGTCGCCTATGGGCACGTAGCGGCTATTATCAATCGGGCGGCGCCTTCGGTTTCCGCGACCAGTTGCAGGACGTAATGGCGCTGATCCATGCCGAACCGCAACGCGTGCGTGAACATTTGCTGCTGTGTGCGGCACATCAGTTTGTAGAAGGTGATGTACAGCACTGGTGGCATCCGCCGTCGAGCCGTGGCGTACGTACCCATTGCTCCGACGACTATCTCTGGCTGCCACTGGCAGTGTGCCGTTATGTGCTGAGTACCGGTGACACCGGAGTATTGGATGAATCCGTTCCATTTCTTGAAGGCCGCCCGGTCAATCCTGAGGAAGACTCGTATTATGACCTGCCAGGTCATTCTACCGAATCAGCCAGCCTGTACCAGCACTGTGTACGCGCTATCCGGCGCAGCCTGGCCTTTGGCGAGCATGGCCTGCCGCTGATGGGCTCCGGAGACTGGAACGATGGCATGAACCTGGTGGGCATACAGGGCAAGGGTGAAAGTGTCTGGCTCGGTTTCTTCCTGTATAAAGTGCTGACACGCTTCGCAGTACTGGCTCAACAGCAAGGCGACATGCCATTTGCTGAGCAGTGCCGGCACGAAGCCGAGCAATTGCGCCAACGTATCGAACAAAATGCCTGGGATGGCGCATGGTATCGCCGCGCCTATTTCGATAACGGTACCGTGCTGGGGTCGGCCACCAACACCGAATGCCAGATCGATTCGATCTCACAAAGCTGGTCAGTACTCTCCGGCGCGGGCGAGAGCAAACATTCACGCGTGAGCATGGACGCCGTATATACCCGACTGGTGCAGCACGATTATGCGTTAATCCAACTCCTGAACCCACCCTTCGATAAATCAAGTCTGGATCCAGGCTACATCAAAGGTTATGCTCCAGGCGTGCGCGAAAACGGCGGGCAATATACCCATGCCGCTATCTGGGCCGTAATGGCATTCGCAGCCTTGGGTGACAGTCAGCGCGCATGGGAATTGCTGACCATGATCAATCCGGTAAATCATGGAAAATCGGCAGCAGATGTGGCGATCTACAAAGTAGAGCCCTATGTCGTCACTGCCGATGTATATGCGGTCTCGCCGCACGCCGGTCGCGGGGGATGGAGCTGGTACACGGGTTCCGCCGGTTGGATGTACCGCCTCATTGTAGAATCTCTGCTCGGCCTGAGGCTGGATGTGGACAAGCTGCATTTTGCTCCCTGCCTGCCTGTGCCGTGGCAAACGTTCAAACTGCATTACCGGTATCGAGAGACTGTCTACCATATCACCGTGTCGCAAGCGGATGCCGGCAATGCTGCGCAGAGCAGTGTAATGCGCGTGATAGTAGATGGCATCGAACGCCCTGACAAGGTCATTCCGCTGATCGACGATCGCAAGGATCATACGGTCGAAGTAAACATCGTAACCCAGCCCCAGCCACATCAATGATACAGCAGATAAACATGAGCATAGTTCTCACTCGAGGTAATAAACTAAAAGTATTCATGCATTTTTCAGCACTCTGCTTTACTAGCGCAAGGAATTACGACGAACTACATTTTCTCTCTACCCGCTATGCAGGAGGGATGAAGCTAATATCAAATAACATTTTCTGAGGTTTGCATTATGAATAACTATCATCAGCAAGCTGTCACCAGGGCGATTTTCCCAGTCGCTGGTTTAGGAACACGTTTTTTACCAGCCACCAAGGCCTCACCGAAAGAAATGCTGGTAGTCGTGGATAAACCGCTTATTCAATACGCAGTAGAAGAGGCCTATGCTGCGGGCATACGTGAAATGATCTTTGTGACAGGCCGCCATAAACGCGCAATTGAAGATCATTTTGACACGGCTTATGAGCTGGAAGCTGAACTGGCTGCCCACGGCAAAGACGATTTACTCGCGATCGTCAATGCCGTTAAGCCTGCTGACATGGAGTGTGTCTATATCCGTCAGCCCAGGGCGCTCGGTCTGGGGCATGCCGTGTTGTGCGCCGAACACCTGGTGCACGGCGCACCCTTTGCGGTGTTATTAGCCGACGACCTGATGGTAGGCGATCCACCTATCATGCAGCAAATGACTAGCCTTTTCAGTCAACACCGGTGCAGCATTCTAGCGGTGCAGGAAGTACCACAGGATCAGACCGACCGTTATGGTATCGTTCAAGGAGAGGCGCTGACGCGCGATCTTATCAAGATCACCGGTTTGATTGAAAAACCTCACCCCAGTATTGCCCCCAGCAACCTCGCAATCGCTGGCCGCTACATTCTGACCTCAGCGGTATTTGAGCACATTCGTGCACAACTTCGCGGCACTGGAGGTGAGATTCAACTCACTGATGGCATTGCAGCCCTGCTTGGTTCAGAGCAAGTACTGGCTTATCGCTACCACGGCAAACGTTATGACTGTGGCAGCAGGCTGGGATTGCTCCAGGCCAGTGTCGATATGGCATCTGCTCATCCAGAGATGGGCAGAGAGTTCTCTGCCTGGCTGAAAGCCCGGTCAAGCGTTTAATACGGATATTTCATCAGGCTGACCTGCAACATGATGTAAAAGCTGATGAACAAGCGCTTTCAAGCAGATTTACCCAGATCCAATTTGTATCGCCGATCTCTGTGGATAATTTATAATTCCATTTCCAAATCAATCATGGCGCGAAGACGCATCGCAGACAATATCCATCATACGGCAAGATGAAGCCGACCAAGTCAGTTTGGATTTAGCAATGGTATGACAGCAACCGAGATGGTACTTGTCTATTATGCACCGCTATCCAATCCACAGCGTTTTAATATTCACGAACTCACGAATGCCATGATAGGATAACTCCCGCCCAAACCCCGATTCTCTTATACCGCCAAATGGTAAACGCGGATCACTTTTCACGATGCTATTGACGAAAACGCTGCCAGCCTGGATTTGGCGGGCGATCGCCTCACCGCGTGCCACATCGCGTGTCCAGACGCTTCCGCCCAGACCAAATGGTGATTGATTAGCCAGGCGTATCGCTTCCTCAGCATTTTTAACCCGTACCATGACTGCTACCGGACCAAACAATTCTTCATCAAAGGCGGGCATGCCAGGGCGTACCTGATCCAGGATAGTCGGTGCATAATAAGCACCTTGGGTACCGACAAATTCTCCGCCAATCACGAGGGTAGCGCCTATGGCAAGGCTACGCTCAACTTGCGCATGGAGAACGTCCCGCAGATCGGGACGCGCCATCGGCGCAAGGGTAGTCGTTTCTACCCTGGGATCGCCGCTGCGTAATTCACTCACCAACATTTTAAAGCGCTGTACGAATGCATCCGCAATAGTATCCATCAGAATAAAGCGCTTGGCAGCAATACAGCTTTGTCCCATATTCTGGAAACGGGCAGTCATTGCTTGTGCTGCTGTAAATTCAAGATCGGCATCATCAAGTACGATGAAAGGATCCGATCCGCCCAGCTCCAGCACACATTTTTTTAAATGATGACCTGCAATGGCAGCCACCTTGCGTCCGGCCGCATTGCTGCCGGTCAACGTTACCGCAGCAATGCGCTTATCAGCAATGACCGTTTCAGCCTGGTTCGCGGTAATCATCAAGGTGCGGAAAGTATGCGCAGGAAATCCAGCTTCACGAAAAGCTTCTTCCAATGCAAGCGCACAGCGCGGCACATTGGAGGCATGTTTCAGCACCACCGTATTACCCGCCATCATCGCAGGAGCAGCCGCCCGTATCAATTGCCAGAAAGGGAAATTCCACGGCATGATGCACAATAAGGTCCCCAAGGGCTGATAAACGACAAGACTACGGCTGGCATCAGATGCAATGATTTCATCCGCCAGGTAAGTACTGGCATGCTCAGCGAAATAGTCACATCCCCAGGCACATTTGTCGATCTCGGCTCTGGCTTCCTTCAGTAATTTACCCATCTCGTCGGTAATCAGATGGGCGTAAGCATCGCGACGCTGACGAAAAACCTGTGCCAGCTTTCGCATATGAACCGCTCGCTGCTCAATGTGCAGCGAGGCCCAGCCTTTCTGCGCTGATTCCACCTCGCGCAAGATGGCGTTAATAGTATCGCTCTGCCAAGTGGGAAAAGCTTGTATCGTTTGCCCGTTAACGGGATTGATTGAGAGCATGGACATAATGATATTACCCCTTAAAGACGGATTTCAAGTGTCATTTCATTGCTAAATCCAAACTGACTGGGTCGGCTTCACCTTGCCGTATTGTGGATACCGCCTGTGGCGCGCCCTGGCGCCATGTTTGATTTAGCAATGGAATTATTTATCATTATCAGGTAATGTTTTTGCATTGAGTAGAATAATTTCTTTTTACTGATGATCTCCTGGCACAATTTCTGATACATAAACACAATCTTGCTGCATCCCTTTCCAGCGGTTGGATTTTCTGTAGCTAATCCTGAGGCAGGCGGTGAGTTTGAGAGTCTCCTACCACCAAAGAATAAATTATTCTAAAGGCAGTTTCCAAGATGATGTATGCGTTTGCATTATTGCCTGACTATTTGTTATCTCTTACCATAACTGGTAACAAAACTAAACTGGGCTGAATTTTTTTCCGCACCAGCTATCTCCATGAATAGCGCTTTGATAGCGCTTTGCTAATGAGTTTCAATTTTGAAAGGATAAAGGACAGAACGACTCAATCTAACAACTCGCTTTAAGTTGAAGGAGGGACCAAATGCAAGACTCGGAATCTGCTGCCGTTATTGGTCTATTTGGCCTACTCGTACTGATCGCATTACTTTGTTTGCTGAGTCTATCACACTGGCTGGGTGGTTATCGACCACAGTGGGATAAGGAACAACCTTTTGAGTGCGGTATCCCTCCTACTGGGGATGCACGTCCTCAGATTCCAGTACGCTTCTATGTAATCGCCGTATCCTTCCTGATATTTGATATTGAAGCCATATTTCTATTTGTCTGGGCGGTAGCCTATTGGGAATTAGGCTTGACAGGAGTAATAGGTGCCAGTGTTTTTATACTGGTTCTGTTGCTTGGCCTGGCTTATGAATGGCGCAAAGGAGCTTTGTCATGGAGTCCAGACAAAACAAACAGGGATCTCTAACCGCTGCTTTCACTAAGCTAGAAGAGGCGGTGTCCTGGGGACGCCAGTATTCACTCTGGCCATTCAATTTTGGCCTCTCCTGCTGCTTCGTCGAAATGATGACGGCGTTCACGCCACGTCATGATATCGCTCGCTTTGGTGCCGAAATTATGCGCGGCTCACCACGCCAGTCGGATCTGATGATCATCTCGGGAACCGTATTTATTAAGATGGCACCGATGATTCTGCGTCTCTACCACCAGATGCTCGAACCTAAATGGGTCATTTCCATGGGCTCTTGTGCCAATTCAGGGGGAATGTATGATATCTACAGTGTAGTACAAGGAATAGACCAGATCCTGCCGGTGGATGTCTACGTACCCGGCTGCCCGCCTCGCCCCGAAGCATTATTGCAGGGATTGATAATATTACAGGAGTCCATCGGTAATGCGCAGCGGCCGCTCTCCCGCAGGGTGGAGGGATGACAAATGGCAGACAGGACTAGCCAGCAAGCGCTTATCACACAACTGCAAACGCTCTTCAACGCGGTTCCCGGCGAATTACCGCACGATAAAATCGATACCCTGTCAATACCTACCGACCGGCTCATCGAAGCGCTGACCTTTCTCAAACATAAGGCAGAGCCCCGCTTTGAGATGCTTTTTGATCTGTCTGCCATCGACGAGGCGAAACGTGGCGGTGGGCTGACTGTGTTCTATCATTTGCTCTCACTATCCGGCAATGCCGATCTGCGCCTCAAAGTAAGCCTGCCTGATGAAGATCCGCTGTTACCGAGCGTCTGCACCGTATGGTCAGCCGCCAATTGGTATGAACGCGAGCTTTATGACATGTTCGGCATCCACATTGATGGTCATCCCGATCTGAGGCGTATTCTAATGCCCGAATACTGGGAAGGCCATCCTTTGCGCAAGGCGCATCCCAATCGTGCCACCGAGATGCCCCCCTACCAGCTGCCCGAAGCACGCTATCGCACTATCATGGAAAGTTACCGTGCCGAGGATTACCGCGAACCCGGTATGAGCGCTGAAGAAATGATTCTCAATATCGGCCCTACCCATCCCGGTACACACGGTATTCTGCGTTTAGTCGTGCGGCTGCTGGGTGAGGAGATACGCGATGTAAATCCCGATATCGGCTTTCATCATCGCGGCGCGGAGAAAATGGCCGAGCGTCACACTTACCATACCTATCTCCCTTATACCGACCGCATCGATTATCTGGCTGGCGTCCAGAATGAGCTGCCGTATGTACTCGCAGTGGAACAGCTCGCTGGAATTACTGTACCGCCACGCGCTCAGGTGATGCGGGTAATGCTGTGCGAGCTTTTCCGCATTGCCAGCCATCTGGTCTGGGTAGCGAGTTATGCCCATGATACAGGGGCGTTAGCGCCACCTTTCTATGCCTTCCGTGAGCGTGAATACCTGTTCGATGTAATGGAACTCATCACGGGTGGGCGCATGCATCCAGCTTTCTTTCGCATCGGTGGCGTAGCGCTCGATCTGCCCGAGGGCTGGTCGGAAGCGTTGCAAAGTTTCTTGAAGCGCATGCCGGCTGCTGTCGATGAATACCAGGCCCTGCTCGCGCAAAATCCTGTCTTTCGCGCTCGTACCCGTGGGATCGGAGTATTGTCCACCGCAGAAGCCCTCGACTGGGGAATAAGCGGGCCTAATTTACGCGCCTGCGGCCTGGCATGGGATTTGCGCAAAAAGCGGCCTTACAGTGGTTATGAATGCTACGACTTCGAGGTTCCCACCGCCAGCGAAGGAGATGCCTTAGCCCGTACTGAAGTACGTCTGGAAGAAATTCGTCAGAGTCTGCGTATCGTCGAGCAAGCCATGCAAAATATGCCATCCGGCCCGATCTTGTCCGCAGAAGCACGCTATACCTTCCCTCGCAAGGAGGCGACATTACAAGACATTGAGACTTTGATCCATCATTTCATCAAAGTGAGTCGGGGTATGGGTTTTCCAGCCGGGGAAAGTTTTTTTGTGACCGAGGCACCCAAGGGAATGAATGGCTATTTTGTGGTCAGTGACGGTTCAGCAAATCCCTATCGCTTGCGTATCCGCACGCCATCTTTTCCACATATCCAGGCTCTGAAGCTACTAGCCAATGGTCACCTCGTGAGCGATCTGATCCCCATCCTGGGTTCCCTCGACTACGTGTTGGCTGACATAGACAGGTAGGTAGGGAAAAAATGAATGATGAGTCCAACCGACAAGCATTGCAGGAAGATCTGGCTCAACTTCCCGCCACTGACCCGCAGCGCCGTGCGGCGATCGTTCCTATGATGCAATCGTTGCAGGCTGAACGTGGCTACCTTGATGATAAGAGCATTAAAGAAGTCGCACAGGTTACCGGCCTTTCAACTACCGAAGTTGAAGAGCTCGCTACATTCTATAGCCTGATCTATCGTTATCCGGCAGGTCGACATGTGCTGCGGGTCTGCGACAGTCTCTGTTGCGGTCTAAGAGGAGCGGATCGACTGCTACAGGCAGCCGAAAAATACAGCGGGGTCTCATTAGGAAAGGTTTCCCCGGATGGAGCCTTTAGTGTATTACCTAGCATTTGTCTGGGTTTGTGTGACCAGGCACCCGCGGCACTCCTGGATGGCGAAGCAGTCGGATCATTGGACGAAGCCGCGCTGCAAGCACTGCTGCAACGTCTGCAACAGGAGGATTAAGCGCATGGAAGCCGTGTTGACCCGCCACCTTGATGCCCACGCGCCCTTAAGCTTGCAGGCTTATCAAGCTGCGGGTGGCTACCATAGCCTGGATGCCGCCTTTGATCACAAACCTGAAGAAATCATTGCGATAGTAGAAGCCGCCAATTTGCGCGGGCGAGGTGGAGCGGGTTTTTCCTGTGGGCTGAAGTGGCGCCTGCGGGGTGCAGATGCACCGCGGCCCCGTTATCTCGTTTGTAATATTGATGAATCAGAGCCGGGTACCTTTAAGGATCGCCATCTGCTCTATGGCGGGCCCCACCAGATTATTGAGGCAGTTATCGTCTCCGCCTATGCGCTGCAGGCTGAACAGGTGGTGATTTTTGTGCGGGGGGAGTATGGCAAGGGAGGACATGGCTTGAAGCGCGCCATCGAAGAGGCTGAGAAGGCTGGGCTGGTAGGATCCAATATCAAGGGCAGCGGTTTCAATCTACAGATCAAAGTGCACCTCAGTGGTGGCCGCTATATCTGCGGCGAAGAAACCGCTATGCTGAATGCCATCGAGGGCCGGCGCCCCAATCCGCGCCACAAAATTCCACGTCCCAGCGTCAAAGGTTTATGGCAGCATCCGACCACTATCAATAACGTTGAGACCCTGGTCAATGTGCCGCATATTCTGCTCAATGGTGCGGACTGGTTTCGTGCTCTGGGAATCAACGGCGGTTGTGGACCTAAGCTATTCTGTGTCAGTGGCATGGTGCAGCATCCCGGCCTGTTCGAACTTCCCTGCGGTACGCCAGCACGAGAATTGATCTTTGAACATGCTGGCGGCCTGGCGGCGGGACGTACCTTACAGGGCTTCATACCTGGCGGAGCTTCGACCGCCTTTCTGCTGCCCGAACACCTCGATGTGCCGATGGATTTTGACCCTGTCGCGAAGGCAGGATCCCGGCTCGGCACGGCTGCCATTATTGTGCTCGATGATACCACCTGTCCGGTTCAGGCCACGCTGAACCTGATGCGCTTTTTCGCCCGGGAATCCTGTGGTTTCTGTACGCCTTGCCGTGATGGTTTGCCTTATCTGGCACAAATCCTGACAGCTATCGCGGACGGAGAAGGCCGAGCAGAGGATTTGATCCTGATGGAGGAACTCTGCAATACCATCGGCCCGCAATCCTTTTGCGCCTTCGCCCCTGGTGCGGTGATGCCCCTTACCAGCAGCCTGCAATGCTTTCGCGACCATTACGAAAGCCATATCGCCACCGGCCGCTGCCCGTTTGATGCAGCTAACAAGAGCGGAGCCTAATCATGGGAACGATGCATATCGACGGTCACGAGATCCCTTTCCAGGAAAACGACAACATCCTCAAGGCTGCGTTAGCAGCGAATATAGAGATCCCCTATTTTTGTTACCATGCTGCTCTCGGTAGTCTTGGCGCCTGCCGACTGTGCGCTGTCGAGATCGCGCCGGAGGATCCAAATAAAAAACCCCGGGTCGTCATGTCATGTCTGGAACCTGCTAAAGATGGGATCAACGTTTCAGTGTCTGCGGCTGCGGCACGACAGGTACGGCAGACAGTCATCGAATTTTTGATGGTCAATCATCCGCATGATTGTCCGGTCTGCGACGAAGGAGGAGAGTGCCGCCTGCAGGACATGACGGTTGCCTGTGGCCCTCCCTATCGCCGCTATCGCGGTCGCAAACGCACCTTTACCAATCAGTACCTGGGCCCGTTGGTTCACCATGAAATGAACCGCTGCATTACTTGCTATCGCTGCACTCGCTTTTACCAGGATTATGCACTGGGCGATGACCTTGGAGCAATGCGTCTGCGCAACGAAGTCTATTTCGGTCGCTTCCAGGAGGGCCCGCTGACAAGCCCGTTTGCCGGTAATGTGATCGAGGTCTGCCCTACCGGTGTCTTCACCGATGCGGTGTTCCGGCAGCATTTTGCGCGGGTCTGGGATCTGGAAACAGCTCCTTCCATCTGTCCCCACTGCAGCGTCGGCTGCAACACTCTGCCCGGAGCACGCGACGGCACACTGCGCCGGGTGTGTAATCGCTTCCACCCCGAGATCAACCGCTGGTTCATTTGTGATCGCGGCCGCTATGGTCATCAATACAGCGAACACCCTGATCGGCCGCTGACAGCGCAGGTGTCAGGCGTGAAGGTGAGCTATCGTGAAGCGCTGGCTGCCGCTGCAGAACAGATCAAAGCTGCCAGGGATAGAACGGGCGGCCTCGGCTCAACTCGAGAAGATCTCGAAAGCAATGCGATATTACAGACCTTACTGAATAAACTGAGTGGGAGGTTCGCTACCTTTAGCGACCCCCAGCTCGAGACAGCAACCACCGCTGCTGTCGCAGCTCTCCAAAGCAGCGGTGGAGCGCCATCCCTGTCTGAAATAGAACAAGCTGACGCAGCGCTGGTGGTCGGTGACCTGACCACGCATGCGCCCATGATGGACTTAGCCTTGCGGCAGGCTTATCGGACTGGTGCCAAACTGGCCATTCTGCACAGCGGCCCCTCTCTGCTGACTCGCTTCGCAGCCACGACCTTGACAGTTGCGCCTCACGAGATAGGCGCACATCTTTTGCATTTGAATGAGCAGGCGGCTACTGCCTCTACTACCTCCAATAAGCATGAGAATGAGAAGAAGCTAGCCGATATTGCAACCTACCTGACGACGGCCCAGCGGCCGATATTGATAGGCGTGAGCGAAACTATGGCTGCACCAGAGATTACCGCCCTGGCCCAACTGGCTAATGCCTTGGGATCCCGCGCCAGACTCGCTTATGCTTTGCCTGGAGCCAACGCTTACGGAACGGCATTACTCACCCCGACAAATAGCACAACTGCGATGTTAGAGGCAATCGAATCGGGTCAGATCCAGACTTTGATTGTGATGGGCAATGATCCCCTTGGCGATACACGCCTCGGTGCACGCTGGCGTGAGGCACGCCAATGCCTCAGCACGTTTATCGTATCGGATTGTGTCGCTACCGCCACCGCCGAGGCAGCGGATATTTTACTGCCAGTAGCAGCGTGGACCGAACGAGGTGGCACTTTTGTTAATTATGAAGGCCGCGCTCAAGGATTTGCTCCTGTCTTTCAGCGTGCGGAACCCCTGCCCAACACAGCAGAGGTCCTCGCTGACCTGGCTCACTGCCTCGAACTCGCCTTACCGGATGCCGCAGCAGTACTGAGTAATATTTTCCCTGGCTACCAGGCACCCCTCCCTGGCACACTGGGATCGTCTTTATCTGCCTTCCCTCTAACCATGCAGACTGAGACCCCCATCGGCTCAGCTCCCTTAGGCCATCCCGGCCATTGGCAGGTGACACTGGCAAGCTGGTATGGAGATGATGTGCTTGCCAGCTACGCTCCGGCTTTGGTGGAGCTGGCTCCACCCGCTGCCGCGCTTATTCACCCGACAGCAGCCTTAAAGGAAAGGATCGAGGATAAGGAGCAGGTCAGATTGCGCGGTCCGGCCGGTACGGTAGTACTGTCCGTGCAGCTTAATAACGATGTGGCCGCCGATACGATTGCCCTGGCCAGAGTAACACTGGCTCAATTAGGGGTTGGTCACGGCGATCTACTTGAACTGGAGCGAATATCATGAGCTTCACGCAGTGGCTGCTTACCTTCGCCAGCATGGGATTGGTACTGCTGGGGTTGTTGCTTATTGGCGCCCTTCTGAGTTATGGCGAGCGCCGCATTCTTGCACTGCTGCAAGATCGCATTGGCCCCAACCGCGCCGGTCCCTTCGGCTTGTTACAGCCTGTGGCTGATATTCTAAAGCTGATAAGCAAGGAAGATTTCATTCCCCCCTTTGCCGATCGTATGGTCTATACCGTTGCCCCGGTCATTGTCCCAATGACCGTGTTGATGAGCTTTGCCGTGGTACCCATAAGTGAAGATGAGTGGCTGGCTGATCTCAACGTTGCCCTACTTTACGTACTGGCCCTCTCTTCGCTGCGAGTCTACGGCCTTATGCTGGGTGGCTGGGCTTCTAACAGCAAATACTCGCTACTTGGCGGTCTACGCTCTGCTGCGCAGATGATCAGTTACGAATTACCCATGGGACTCGCATTGGTGGGAATCGTGATATTAAGCGGTTCTTTCAGTCTCAGGGAAATCGTTGCTGCCCAGGAGTTGCCTTTTATCGTGCTTCAACCGCTGGGATTTATTATTTTTCTGGTGTGCGGCATCGCTGAAACCAACCGCCTGCCCTTTGATCTTCCAGAGGCGGAAAACGAGCTTGCTGCTGGCTACAACACCGAATACGGCGGGATCAGATTCGCCTTCTTCTATCTGGGTGAATACTTAGGGTTACTGCTCATCGCGGCACTTGCGACGGTGCTGTTTCTGGGTGGCTGGCACGGCCCCTGGCTGCCAGGTGTCGTCTGGTTTTCCCTTAAGACTCTGGTGCTGATATTGCTCTTCTTTTGGTTGCGAACCAGCCTGCCACGGCTGCGCTATGACCAACTGATGGCTTTTGGCTGGAAATGGATGCTACCTGCTGCGCTGCTTAATCTGCTGGTTACCGCTGTACTAGGATTGTTCTGGATGGAAGGTTAACTATGATGAGTTGCTCAACAGATGAATAAACAGATTCCAACTCTACTTATCAGGCTATGGCGTTCGCTGTGGGCGACTCTGCGCCATGCCTGGGTAAAGCGTGAGACGGTGCCTTACCCGGAAATCAAGCGATCCCTGCCCGGACGATGGCGTGGCCGCATCGTACTGACCCGCGATCCTGATGGTGAGGAACGTTGCGTAGCCTGTTATTTATGTTCAGCGGTATGTCCGGTGGACTGCATCCACTTGCAAGCTGCGCAGCTGGACAACGGCCGGCGTTATCCTGAAACATTTCGTATCGATTTCAGCCGTTGTATCTTTTGTGGCTTTTGTGAAGAGGCCTGCCCGACGCTGGCGATACAGCTTACGCCGGATTTCGAGATGTGCGAGCAAAGCCATGGTGAACTGGTGTACGAGAAAAAGCAACTGCTGATTGAAGATCAGGGCAAGCACCCCGGTTACAATTTTTACCGCCATGCTGGCATCGCCATCCCTGGTAAAGCCATCGGCGGGGGTGTCAGCGATACACCACCGGTAGATCATGATACTAATTTGCCCTAGTAAGCACTAAGGGAACATAACTGGCTTGAATGTCATTCCATTTCCAAATCAAACATGACGCGGAGGTGAAGCCGACAAAGTCAATTTTGATTACAAATGGAATGAGAAGGCATCGAGTAACAGCACACAAAGATAGGAAAACGACCATGATGAGCAGCACAACCAGTTCGGCAGGATCAGCCTATGTATGAATTCATTTTTTATTGTTCTTCCGTTGTTGCAGTGGTTGCCGCAGGTGCCATCCTGGTCGTGCGTCAGCCAGTTCATGCTGTCCTCTACCTGATCGTGTCACTGCTGGCTTTGGCATTGTTGTTTTTCCTGCTTGGTGCGCCCCTGTTGGCGGCATTCCAGGTCATGCTATACGCTGGTGCGATCATGGTATTGTTCCTGTTCATGATGATGGTGATGAATTTACGCATTGAAAGAAATCGATCACTGCGAAATCGGTCACTGTTGCGCCCTGCCAGTTGGGGAGGAATCGCATTATTGGCGCTGCTACTGTGGTTGATACTCTTACTGTTATTTAGCAGATCATCATTCAATGAGATAGACAGCATTACGGTGATCGGCCCTACGGCGGTGGGGAATGCGCTGTTTGGTCCCTACCTGATGATGGTGGAAGCCGCTGCCATTTTATTGCTGGCGGCCTTGGTGGCTGCCCTCTATCTCAGTCAAAGGGGAAAACGATGATCCCGCTCAGCCACAGCCTGGCTATTGCCGCCCTATTATTTGTACTCGGTCTCGCTGTGGTGTTATTGCGGCGGGAGCTGCTGTTTATATTAATTGGACTAGAGGTGATGCTCAATGGTGTAGCCTTAACGGCGACAGCAGCAGGCCAATACTGGGGTAATGCCGATGGTCAGGTACTGGTAATCATGCTGATGACAGTCACTGCTGCAGAAGTCGCAGTGGCATTGATCCTGGTATGGCTGGCTTTTGATCACTACAGGGCAGCGCGCGTTGAAGCACTCACCCAACTCAGGGAAGAGACTGAAAGGAGGACCTCGTGAATCAATGGCTATGGCTGATTCCCGGCACACCCTTGCTTGGATCGCTCGTAATCGCCTTACTTGGAGGCCTGCTGCGGCGGGAACATATCGCCGTATTAGCCTGCCTTGCTGCAGCCGCTGCTTTCCTGGTAGTGCTGTTGGCATGGCTGGCTGGAGCTGCCAGCCAACCGTTACAGCAAACGCTTTATACCTGGGTGGCAGTGGGTGACTGGCGGCCGATGTTCGGTTTCATGCTTGATCGCCTTGCTTTGGTCATGGTGAGTATCGTCAGCGGTGTAGGCCTGTTGGTTCATCTTTATTCAGTGTCTTTTATGGCTGAAGAAACTGATCAGCGTCGTTATTATTTTTTTCTCAATCTGTTCTTAGCCGGCATGCTGTTACTGGTGCTGGCTGATAATCTGCTGCTGCTCTATCTGGGCTGGGAACTGGTTGGACTGTGCTCCTATGCCTTGATTGGTTTCTGGTATCGAGATCCCGTGTGTAGCAACGCTGGACGCAAAGCGTTTATTGTCACCCGTATTGGTGATACCGCACTGGCGCTCGGTATCTTTCTGCTATTCAGTCAATTTCACGAATTATCATTATCCGCCTTGCTCACTGATGCCGCTGCTCAGTGGGAAAAGGGCTCCGCCCTGGCTACCGTGGCAACGTTGTTAATCCTGGGTGGCGCCGTGGGTAAGTCAGCACAGTTACCTCTCCAGGTCTGGCTGCCAGATGCCATGGCCGGTCCCAGCCCGGTTTCTGCTTTGATGCACGCCGCAACCATGGTTACCGCCGGGGTTTATTTGATCGCACGCACTCATCCCTTATTTGAGCTGGCGCCTCAGACACAATGGCTGGTGGCAGCGATCGGCGCATTGACCATTGTGTATGGCGCCAGTGCTGCGTTAGCACAAATAGACTTCAAAAAGGTGTTAGCCTATTCCACTATCAGCCAGATAGGCTACATGTTCCTGGCGCTGGGCTGCGGAGCTTATGCCTTGGCACTGTTCCACCTCACGACTCATGCCTTTTTCAAGGCGTTACTGTTTCTGTCGGCAGGAGCTGTCATCCAGGCCAGCAGGGATGAGCACGATATAAATAAGTTGGGCAAGATCGGACACCACCCCCCTCTGGCTCGCTGGACATTTCTGGCTGGTGCTGCCTCATTGGCAGGCGTGCCTGTCGTCACTGCCGGCTTTTATAGCAAAGACGCGATTCTGGCCACCGCATGGTCGGCACCAGCTGGCCCGCTGCTGTGGACCTTCGCTGCCTTCGGCGCCCTGCTGACAGCGATCTACATCTTTCGCGTTTATTTAATTGTCTTCCATGGTGCAGCCCCCCAGACCTCCACTTTATCCCTCCCCTATCCCATGTCAGTGCCCCTACTTATCTTGGCATTGCTCAGTATTATTAGCGGCTTCATCGAATTACCGGAAGGCTGGCCCGGTCCTCATCTTTGGAGTCCATGGTTCGAAGAAGAGCTCGGTTTAGCGACTTTCCCTTCGCTAACCATTACCTACATGCTTCAGCTTATTGCTGCTCTGTTGCCATTTATCGGTATGGGCCTCGCCTGCGTGTTAATCCGTCGCGAACGGGCCAATCAACCGCTGCCCTTAGCGAACTTTTTACGTTGCGGCTGGAATTTTGATGCTTTCTACCAGGCTACCCTGGCGCGTCCTTACTACGCTCTTGCCAGAGGATTGCGAGGCATTGTGGAAACTCTGCTGATTGAAGGCGCACTCACCAGGATAACGTGCGGTTTGCTGGCCTTTGCCACCTTCTGCCGCAAAGGGGTGGAATACAATGTGTTAGAAGTGAGTATCTCACGCCTGGTGGCAACGCTGCGCTTCGCTTATACGCTGCTTGGCACCACCCAGAATGGTGTTCTGAGCCGCTATGCCTTGGTAATAAGTACAGGTGCCGTGTTCTTCCTGGGATATTGGTTATGGTGAGGATAACGTTATGTACTGGTTAAGCGTGTTGATATTTCTACCCGTGTTGGGTGCACTCTGGATCGGCGTAATCGGGCGTAATAAAACAGACTTTACACGTTGGGCCGCGCTAGCGGTTACCAGTACAGAGCTGTTGATTGCACTTGGCTTGTGGTGGAATGCCGCCCCCAACGCAGAAGGCTATTATTACCTCATGCGTGTTCCCTGGATCCCTGCTATGGGGATTCAGTTTTTATTGGGTATGGATGGGATCAGTCTGTTGTTAGTGCTGCTGACCGCACTGCTTGGCCCTGTGGCCGTGTTGGTCTCGTGGCACGCAATCAAGCAGAACTGGTCTGCTTTTGCCGCTCTGCTGCTCGCTACCCAGACGGGAATCATGGGAGTTTTCCTGTCACTGGACTTGGTGCTGTTCTATGTATTCTGGGAACTGATGCTCGTGCCAATGTATTTTCTGATAGGACTATGGGGCCACGAACGCAGACTCTACGCTGCTTACAAGTTTTTTCTTTTCACGCTTACCGGTTCGTTGTTGATGCTGATAGCCATCCTCGGACTGTACTTTATTCATGGCGAGCAAACCGGTATTTACACATTCGATTACTTCGAGTTGTTGCAGATTAATCTGCCAGGTAAGACCGAGCTGTGGTTGATGCTGGGGTTTTTTGTGGCTTTTGCTGTCAAGATTCCGTTGTTTCCGATCCATAGCTGGCTGCCTGATGCGCATACTGAAGCGCCAACTGCGGGCAGCATTTTTCTCGCAGGGCTCTTACTGAAGACCGGTGCTTATGGCTTGTTGCGTTTCTGTCTGCCGCTGTTTCCTGAGGCTTCCTTAGACTTTGCGCCCATTGGCATGACCCTGGGGGTAATCGGCATCCTCTACGGCGCTTTGCTGGCCTTGGTCCAGGAAGACATGAAGCGCCTCATTGCCTACTCTTCTATCAGCCACCTGGGTTTCGTAGTATTTGGCATCTATGCCTGGAATCAGGAAGGTTTGAATGGTGCCGTGCTTCTGATGCTGGCCCACGGCGTGACAACAGGCGCGATGTTTGCCATGATTGGCATGCTGCAAGAGCGCTCCGGCACCCGTTTACTCACACAGTTAGGGGGATTGTTATCGCCACTGCCCCGCCTGGCTTCGCTCCTGTTGCTCTTCACCCTTTCTGCCATGAGTATGCCAGGACTGGCCAACTTTATCGGTGAATTTCTGGTTCTTGCCGGCGTATTTCAGATCTCTGCCGGGTTTGCCTTTGCAGGTGCCCTGGGCATTATTACTGGCGTGGTTTACCTGCTGTGGATGTATCAGCGCGCCATGCTGGGGGAGATCACTGTTCAACGTCTATGGACTGACCTTAACCGTCGTGAAACTGTTCTGCTGGGAGCTTTGGCATTAGCCGTACTGTGGCTAGGTCTGTATCCTGCGCCTTTCCTTGACAACCTGCAAATTCCCGTGACTGCTCTTATCGAAGCGAAAAACGCTGTACCTACTGGATCGATTAATGCACTCCGCTGACCTGATCAATCTTCTCCCTTACTTGTTGCCAGCAACGGGTGGCCTGGTCATATTGATATTGAGTATCTGGCCAAAGCGTGTTTCCACCCGATTCTTATCGACGACCGCCCTGACTTTCCTATTGCTGGGGGCTACCGCCACCTTACTGTGGCAAGTCCCTGGCGCAGTCGGCAGCCTGCTGGTAATTGACGAAATCAGCCGTATATTTACGCTATTTTTCATGTTGGGCGCGGCAGCCATCATGCTGCTATCCTTCGGTTATGCCCCCATCCGCAATGAACTCCATGAAGAATACTTGAGTCTGATCCTCTTTGCTACCTCAGGAATGGCACTCCTTGTAAGCTCAAACAATCTTGTCAGTGCCTTTGTCGGTCTGGAAATGCTGGCTGTACCGCTTTATGCCCTCATCGCGTGGCAACCAACGAGGTACGGCGCAATCGAAGGTGGCATAAAATATGCTGTGCTTGCCAGCTTTGCCGCTGCATTTTTTCTTTACGGCGTTGCTCTGGCCTATGCCAGCGGCGGCACATTGGATCTAGCTGAGCTGAATACAATCGCTAGCAGTGCCTCTTTACTGCCAGTCGCCATTACCCTGATCCTGATTGGGATAGGATTCAAAGTGGCTTTGGCGCCATTTCATATGTGGGCGCCTGACATCTACCAAGCGGCTCCTTCTCCCATAACAGCCCTGTTCGCGAGTCTCAGCAAGGCAGCCACGCTGGTGTTCCTGATCCGGTTATTATGTTTACAATTGCCCCTTATCTGGGAGGCATTGCTGCCCTTATTATGGGGAATTGCCCTGATCAGTATGATCGTAGGTAATTTATTGGCGCTGCATCAGCAGAATTTGAAAAGGTTACTCGCCTATTCCTCTGTCGCTCATCTCGGCTATATTCTGGTAGCACTGTCAGCAGGTAATTCTGCAGGCCGCGATGCCGCTATTTATTATGCTGTTACTCTAGCTATCATGAACTTGGGCGTCTTTGCTGTCATCGTTGCGTTCACGCGCCGTGATCAGGATCGTGAAAATTTGACAGATTATCGCGGGCTGGGGCGTCGTTATCCTGTGTTAGGCATCGGCATGGGAATTTGCCTGCTCGCCCTCGCCGGGCTGCCGCCGACAGCTGGCTTTATGGCCAAGCTATTCGCCTTTGGTGCAGCGATTGAAGCCGGTAATGTCATACTGGCAATCGTAGCGGTCATCAACACAGCGCTTGCTTTTTTTTATTATTTACGAGTCATCGGGGTATTATTTAGTGAGGAAGAAACTGCTGTAGGCACCTCCCTAACGGCACAGGGCCCATTGATGGTCATCATCATAGCGATGATCCTGGTTATCGGACTTGGCATTTTCCCGCAGTGGCTACTGGGGTTGCTTGAGCCACCTTGAAATCCGGCACTCTTCCACAAATTGTCACCAGAAACCTCTGTTCATAGTAGGAGGATTACCAGAAATAGCCGTCACGGCAGAAGGCCTACGAGATGGCTTTCGATTGTAATTTATCATTACTCGATAATACCTCCGTACTCAGCAAAATAATTTCGATTTCATTGATAATCTCCTCCTGGCGCAACCTATTCGCCCTCATCCGCAATCTTGCCGTATCCTTCTCCAGATGATGGATAGCACTATCCATGTGAGCCAGCCGCTTACGATTTTCCATCATGAACGACGAATAAAATACTTCATGTAATAGCATATAAAGATACTGATCAGTCAGTTTAGTCAGAAATTGTGCTGACTTCAGATACAACAGAGGGGGATGAGAATAAGTTACTTCTGCTTCAGGTAATGACAGGGGCAATAACTGGCGTAGCCTGATTTGTTCACTTTCATCGTCAAAATAAAGCACGCTGATCTGCCCTATTTTTGAGGACGCAGCCTGCTGCAATCTGTTCAGCACTTCAATCAATCGTCGTAACGTCATCGGCACCTCTTCTGCTACACTATGGCTTTCAATCAATGTGGCCATACCAAGGTTCTCGAGTAACTTGCTCTCAAGCTTGCGTCCCACCGCCACCAGCAAAGTTTCTCTTTGGGGTTGTTGACTGTTTAAGAATGAAACTAATGCTTCATTATAATCACCGCAAAAACCGCGTTCTGAGCCAACAATAATCAACAGTTGCTGATGGTCCGGTTGAGCCTGGATTTGTGGATAAAAATGCAGGAAATCCTGTGCCGCCCTCTCAATACTAGTAGTAACTCGACGTTGTGTATCGAGAAACATTTCCAGTTTACGGATTTCAAGCAAAGCGAGGTTTTTCATCGTTTTCATGATACCGTGGATCTCGTCCAGCGTCGCCAGCCGCTCTTTTACCTGCCGTCGCTTACTCATTCCATACCTATTTTGCTCAGCCATTTATGAATCAGGATTTTCCACTGCTCGTGACCTTCCTCAATACTCAGCTTGGTACGTGCGATTTGTTCCTGCAGAAATTGCAGGCATGGTTTGACCTGATCCAGCTCAAGCTGGTCAAACATTCCTTCGTTATAAGCAACCAGCCAACTCATCTGGAATTCAATCGCTAGCGGAGTAAGCAGATCTTGCTTGAGTATCTCTCGTAATATCTGACCACGCCGTATACGTGCCTCCATCGAGGGCTCGAGCCGCGAGCCAAAGCGTGTAAATACTTCGAGCTCAAGAAACTGCAAATAATCCAGCTTCATTCGTCCGGCTTCCTTTTTAATGTTAGGATGCTGCGCATTCCCTCCAATACGTGATACCGAACGCTTGACGTCGATGGCCGGCAGGAAAGCACGGGCAAATAATGCTTGATCGAGATAAACCTGTCCATCGGTAATGGAAATCAGATTAGTGGGAATATAGGAAGCGATTTCACCCTGTTCTGTCTCTATAATCGGCAGAGCAGTCATACTGCCCCCTCCCTGTTTGGATGACAGACGGGTAGAACGCTCCAACAGGCGAGAATGCAAGAAGAAAATATCGCCGGGATAAGCCTCGCGGCCAGGCGGTCTGCGCAACAGCAAAGAAAGTTCGCGATAGCTCCTGGCATGCGTGCTTAGGTCGTCATAGACCACGAGCGTATCATAACCTTCTGCCATCCAGGCCTCTGCTACCGTGCAACCGGCAAAGGGCGCCAGATATTTTAATCCAGGCATGGCATTTGCTTCTGCCACCACCAGCACGGTATGACTCAATGCTTGATGACGCTGCAGAATTTCGATGGTATGCACCACAGTGGAACGCTTCTGGCCGATTAAGACATACACACAATAAACATTCTTGTCACGCTGATTAATAACCGTATCTATGGCGAGCGAGCTTTTACCCGTGCCATTATCCCCGATGATCAATTGACGTTGACCTTTGCCCACCGGAATCATGGTATCGATCATTTTGTTGCCGGTATACAGCGGCTGTGCCACAAAATCACGGGCAATAATGGGGGGGGAGCGCACATCCAGCAGGCGATAGTGATCGAATTGAATGGGACCGATATCATCAAGCGGCACACCCAACGGATCGATCACGCGCCCCAGTAGGGCACGACCTACTCCAATACTCAAACGTCTTCCTGTCAGAAAAACAGAGGTGCCCGCTGTCAATTGGCTGGTTTGTCGCAGCAGGATAGCGCCCACCCGATCACGGCCAAGGTGGAACACCAAGGCACTGCTCCCATCTTCCAGCTGGACCACATCCTCCATACGCGCAGAAGGTAATCCATTAATCCAGGCAATCCCATCCCCCACCGAAACGACCGTACCTTGCTCGGATAAACGAAGGCCATACCGGTACCGTGTTAACCACTCAGCTTGCCGGGTGAATAGAGAATCACCCGAAGAATTGTCAGTACTAGCTTCCTGCTGTCGCATGCTGCAAAGATCCACTAAAAAATTTTAATTCATCACGTAAATTAGCATGCAGCATCCAGGGACCTATCATTATCTGAAATCCTGCGAGCAAAGCAGGATTCACCTGAAATTCGATTGGCAACTGTCTGCCAGTGATATCAGATAAGTGATGTGTTAATTCAGCTTGTTTTTTTTCATCCAGTGGAAAGGCACTTTGGATTTTTATCTGTAACTCCGGTACTGCTGTGGCTTCGGTAATGACGTGCTTATTTTCTTTGCTCAGAGCGTGTAAATCTTCCAGTAACAATACATAAAGATTCGCCTCCAATTCAGGTGAGGCAAGGCGAGAAAGTAATTTAGTCGTAAATGAGAGGCCTTGTGCAATACCTTGTGCTTCCATCCTGCGTTCAAATTCACTTTTGGCACGCTCATCCAGCACCTTGTGCCGTTCTGCTTCTTCATTGATTTGAGCATTCAGCTCAACCAGTTTATTTTCGCGCATTGCCGCCAGCTCCGCCATCAGGCGGGCTTCAGCCTCTTCTTTTTCCCGTTCCCATTCAGCCAGAAATTTTTCATGTTGTTGCTTAAGCTTATCTGCCTCGACTTTGATCTGCTGCGCATCAGCCAGAGTCTTTTCGATACCCGCGCGACGTTTGCCAATAATCTCCAGGATAGGTTGATACAAAAAATGCTTTAAGATCCAGACAAGCACCAGAAAGTTGATAATTTCAAGGATGAAGGTTGTCCAGTCAAAATTCACGCATTCACCTGACACTCATCGGTTAATGAGATATTCGAGCAGCGGGTTACGGAACAGGATAATGAGCACAATGACCAGCACATAAATAGCCAATGATTCAATCATCGCCAGACCGATAAAAAGGGTACGCATAATAGCTTTTTCTGCTTCTGGTTGACGAGCAAGCGAATCCAGCGCCTGGCTGATTGCCCGCCCCATCGCTATCGCTGGGAACATCATGCCAATCGCAACCGCTAATGCTGCGCCAATGGTAGAAAATATCGTAAACCAGGACAAATCACTCACAAGCTATCTCCTTTTTCATTTTGTTGAGATTGCATGGCGCCAGCAACATAAATCAGGGCTAACATACCGAAAATGTAGGCCTGAACCAATGCTTCAACAATATGCAGCATTAACAGCGGTACCGGCACCAGCAGGCCAGCCACTAATAGAACCAGCAATGCCACCAGTTCGAGGCTCATAATGTTGCCAAATAAACGTACTGCTAGTGCAACTGTGCGCGTGACCTCACTGATCAAGTGAAATGGTAATAAGATGGGAGAAGGGCTGAGATAGTGCTTTAAATAACGTATTCCCTCATTACGTACCCCAAACCAATGGACTGACAAGAAAACCAATATCGCTAGACCTGCGGTTACCGATAAATTGCCAGTGGGAGCGTGGAGCTCGGGAACAATGCCGACAAGATTGGCAATGACGATATAAATCCATAACGTTCCGATAAATGGCAGCATTTGCTGCGCATAGCCCGGGGATACGGCTTCGATGCTTTCCTCAATTAACAAAATGATTCCCTCCAGCATGGTCTGTACGGGTCCAGGATCGAGTGACAACCTGCGTGTGGCAAGCCAGCAGAATACACCCAACAATAACATAATACCCCAGGTAGTCACCACAATGGAGGTAATCGCAAAAGGCCCAGCATAAAATACGACAGCAGCTTCTTCCATCAGTCGTGCTTCCGCACATATAAATAAACGTTAACCATACCCACTATAATCCCCAAAATAAGGAGTCCTATGGTCCAATGAACAGAATAGCCTTGCGCCCTATCATCCAACCAGTTACCAAGATAGACACCAACGAGGATGGGCAGTATGAATAATAAGGAAAGTGTTCCCAAAAATATGGATTGAGCAAGCAGAGTAGGACGGTCCTGCTGTGCACGTTGCATCCGTTTCACTTGGCGCTCCACTGATTTACGTAACTGTTCGTTGTTCATAATTTATTTTCAGACCGTTTGGCTACCAAGCTGCCCAATTTGCCATAAACGCCGGAACATCTCCTGCTCCAGATGAGCGAGGCTATCTTTTAGCTCTCGTAATGCTTCCTCTTCTTTGAGTAACTGCTCCAGCAAGCCCTTACTAATGCGCTGATAATCTTCATCTTGCAGGAAGTGGCGTGTACTGAGATAGAGATGATTTTTGGCGAAATAAAGGATGCCACCAGGTAGCGCAAGAAAAATCCAGCCGCCATCTTGTAGTTGGTAGCGCGCCAACCCGTAGTCCATTGCCGTCATCATACGTTCATGATTCGCAAGAATGCCAAAACTGCCAGTACTATCCTCTCCTATAAAGCTGATCACGTTGTCAGCGTATATATATTGCGTCGCACTCTGGACATGCAAATTGAAAGTCTTCATATTTTTATTGTTGCATTGATCCTCGCATATAGCATTGCTCTTCCGGGATGGCATCATAATCACCGCGCAAAAAGGTCTCGCAATCAGTCAATGTCATGTCAAGTGTCACTGACACGCCAGGCACGCCCGTGTGCGAAGCCATGACATGGAATGGCTGCGTTAAATATCGTTGCAGCTTGCGGGCACGCATCACAATACGCTGATCTTTCTGGGAGAGCGCCTCTAGACCCAGCATGGCAATAATATCTTCCAATTCCTGATAGCGCGCAAGATGTTCACGGACCCCTTCAGCCACACTATAGTGCCGATCACCGAGAAAGGTACGATTCATCATTTTGCTCACTGACTGCAAAGGATCGACTGTCGGGTAAATGCCCTTGGCTGCCTGACTTCGAGACAGGATAACAGTTGTATCCAGATGCGTTAGAATGGTGCTGACAGCGGGATCAGTCATATCATCTGCAGGCACATATACTGCCTCCACTGCGGTAATATTTCCACCACGCGTTGAGATGATACGCTCTTGCAATTCTGCCACTTCGCTCATTAAAGTAGGTTGATAACCAACCGTAGCAGGCATTCGCCCGAGTAATCCAGAAATTTCACTTCCTGCCTGGACAAACCGAAAAATGTTATCTATCATTAATAGCACTTCTTTGCCTAGGGTATCCCGCAGATATTCGGCATAGGTTAAAGCAGATAAGCCCACACGGAAACGCACACCAGGCGATTCATCCATTTGACCGAACATCATCAGTGCGCGTGGCATGACGCCGGATTCCTGCATTTGGTGCCATAATTCATGGCCTTCACGGATACGCTCCCCCACTCCCGCAAATACTGACACCCCCTGATGTAAATTAACGATGGCATGCATAAACTCCATAATCAGGACCGTCTTTCCCACACCCGCGCCACCAAACAAGCCGGTTTTTCCCCCTTTAATAAAGGGGCAAAGCAAATCAATGACTTTGATACCCGACTCGAGAATTCCGCCAGCTGGCACTGTTTCAGATAATAATGCAGGAGGAGCAATAATGCTCCGCATCTCTTCTGTTTCGAGCGGCGGCCCACCATCGAGCGGCATGCCAAACATATTCAGCATCCGATTCAGGCAATCCGGTGTTACTGGAACGCGTAAGGGAGCGCCGCTATCAAAAACAGATAAACCCCGCTTGAGACCACTTGTCGGATGCAAAGCAATGGCACGCACGCGTTGTTCGTCCAGATGGCGATAAACCTCAAAAGGATAAAATTCATGATCAGTTATGCTAAACAGCGCCTGATGCAGGGAGGGTAAACGTTTACAAAACACGTCAACCACTGGTCCATGAATTTCCTCTATTATTCCAAGTGGATCTTTTGCTGACTGCATTGATGGGATCATCTGTTCCATCGGAAAAACTCCCTCAGTTACAGTTGTACTCAATGACTGCTTTTTTTATTGCTGAATTGAAGACTAGCGACTTATATATTAGATCCGTCAGCAATAATCGTCTAGTCTGAAAGAAATTAAATGAACTACGGAAAATTATGGTTTATTCCATTTCCCAATCAAAACTGGCTTTGTCGGCTTCACCTTGCCCTACGACTGATACAGCCTGCGGTTCGCCTTCGCGTCGTGTTTGATTGGGAAATGGAATTAGATTGTTAAGTCAGTCCTTCAAAGATACCAGAGCTTATCTCTCCTTACGAAAGCATCACCAACTCACTTTGTTTTTTCATGTAATACATTGGCAAGTTCAGGCATGGGCAAAGGTCGACAAAAATAATACCCTTGCACCAGATCACAATCGTGTGTGCGTAGGAATTCAAGTTGGCCACTCGTTTCTACACCTTCTGCTGTTACTTCCATATCAAGCTTATGCGCAAGAGAAATACTCGCCTCAACGATCGCTGCATCACCCGAATGATCAGTTAAGTCAGTCATAAAAGTCTGATCAATTTTCAATGCATCCAGTGGGAAACGTTTCAAATAAGCCAGTGAAGAGTAACCTGTTCCAAAATCATCCACAGCGATCCGTACACCCAATGCATTGATTGACTCCAGTACTTCGGCCGCGCCAGCTGGATCACGCATCAAGATATTTTCGGTAATTTCCAGTTCAAGCACATGCTTGGGCATCTCTTCATCGCGTAATGCATACCGTATCTTATCAAGCAAATCGATATCATTAAATTGAGTAGCAGAAACATTAACAGAAACACGGATGTCGTTGAACCCCGCTGCTCGCCAATCGCGATGCGCTTTACAAGCTTGGCGCAAGACCCATTCACCCACTGAAATGATCATCCCTGACCTTTCCAAAAGAGGGATAAAATCAGCAGGAGGCACGAGCCCACGCACAGGATGGTGCCATCGAATCAATCCTTCGGTTCCAATCACGCGGTTATTCCGAAGATCAATTTGCGGCTGATAATGCAGCACAAATTCATTTTGTGCCAAAGCACGTCGCAGATCTGCCTCCAAAGCTAGCAGCTCGTGACCACGGATATTCATATCCGATGCATAGAAACAGTATTGATTAGGTCCCATCGATTTTGCGCGGTACATAGCAGTATCAGCATGCCTCAACAAGTCTTCTATGCGGTCACCGTCATGTGGATAAAGGGCAATGCCAATACTGAACGTGACATAGACATCGTGGTTATGAATAATCACTGGATGTTTGAAAGCATTATATAGCTTGTTTAACACATCCAGTATATTTTCAGGATCCTTTAGCTCATTGATGACAATGGTGAATTCATCGCCCCCATGACGCGCAACGGTATCATTTGACCGCATACAGCTTTGCAGGCGCTGCGCGATCTGTTCAAGCAAGATATCCCCTGCTGTATGACCGAGGCTATCATTGATTCGTTTGAAGTTATCAAGATCGATAAATAGTACGGCAATATTATAATTGTGTCGTTGAGCATTCTTTAATGCTGAGGCAAAATGTTCAAGCAATAAAAAACGGTTTGGTAAACTGGTTAAACGATCGTGAGTAGCCTGATGCTGCAGTTCGGCCTCGAAGCGCTTCCGTTCCGAGATATCGCGTGCAGTCGTTGATAAATATTCAATAGTATCATCGCTCTCCTTATGGGCAAGCACTACCTGTGAAACCGGTAGCTTTTTTTTCCCGGGAATCTGTAATAGCGTTTCGCCACTCCAGCTACCCTGCTGCCGAGCTATCGCAAGAATCTCAGCAAATGGTTGCTGGTTCTTATCCGTAGCAAATAATTCCTGGATGGTATACCGGCTGATATCTTTTTCCACACTCAGCTCCAGCAATCGACGCCCTGATTCATTTAGATAGCGTAAATGACCCTCCGGCTCAAAAATAGCGACCAAATCGGGGGTGGCATTTAATATGGCAGTTAACCGCGTGCGCTCTTCTTCTACTTTAATACGAGAAGTGATATCTCTTCCAGTAGAAACAAAGTGAGTGATATGGCCTTGTTCATCTTTCAAAGGGGTGATAACTTGTTCCTCGTAAAATAACTCCCCATTTTTATGTCGGTTAACAAAGGTGGCTTGATAAACCTGACCACTCGAGATAGTTTGCCATAGTTGCAAATAAAAATTGTCGCCATGGAGACCCGAGTAAAGAAACGCAGGTGTTTTTCCTTTAACTTCTTCAGCGCTATAACCTGTTTGCTTCTCAAAGGCTGGGTTAACATATTCGATACGACCTGCGGGGTCGGTGATAAAAATACTGTCAGTTGCTTGATTGACTGCCAGCGACAATTTACGCAGTAACTGATTGAATTGACGATGCTCCCGGCGTTTCTGAGTTTCTTGCAGCTCGCGATTGACAGCAGGGAGTAAACGGTTGAGATTTCCCTTCATGACATAATCTTGAGCGCCCAGTTTCATGGCTTCTACTGCCACATCTTCACCGATCGCACCTGAAATGAAAATAAAAGGAATATCAGCATCTTGCTGACGAACGATTTCCAGCGCCCGAATACCACTAAACCCAGGCATGGAATAATCCGAAAAGATAATATCCCACGGCTTCTGTAATTCTGCGATTACACCTTTTTCAGTGTCTACCCGTTGCCAATCAAACTTGAACCCTTGTGACTCAAAATAATCAATTAGCAACAAAGCATCATCTTCTGCATCCTCTATAAACAAGAAGCGCAAGAATGGCAATTGCAGATGTTGTTTCCGGGTAGTTGACATACCTGGCTCCTCTTCTGTACTCTGTACACAGCTAGAGTTTATAGGGTGGTTCATTCACTGACAACCAATATTGCCCAAGCTGCCCGGCTACCCTGAGAAAATCATCGTAATCCACTGGTTTGCGTACATAACTATTGGTCCCCAGGGAATACGCTTTGAGCCGATCTTCATCCTCATTGGAGGAAGTCAAGATCACAATCGGTATCAGACGTGCGTGTTCATCAGCACGAACGCGACGTAATACTTCTAATCCATCTACCTTCGGTAGTTTAAGATCGAGTAGCATAAGTACCGGTAGTTGGGTCAGCTTCCGTCCTTCATACATTCCTTGCCCAAACAGGTAATCAAGCGCCTCCACACCGTTTTTTGCTAAAAATATCTTATTACGGATATGGTTAGCTTGCAGTGCATCGATCGTGAGTGTGGCATCGTCTTGATTGTCCTCTACCAGCATTATTACTTCAGTGTTCATATATTTCCTTCTCATTTAATGTGAAATAAAAAGTCGATCCTTGATCAATAGTACTTTCCGCCCAAATATCTCCACCATGCTTATGAATTACGCGTTGCACAGTGGCAAGTCCGATACCGGTACCCGGGAATTCGTGCGGATCATGCAACCGTTGAAAAACACCAAATAATTTATCAGCATAGGTCATATCGAAACCAGCACCATTGTCTCGGACAAAATAAATGATCCTCCCTTTGGTTATGTTGCACCCAACTTCAATCAAAGCCTGTGGGTTGTGAACGGTAAATTTCCAAGCATTACTCAGCAGATTATCCAACATGATGTGCAGTAATTGCGCATCACCACGGACAATCAAACCGGATTGTACCGTATATCGTACTTTTCGATCAGGTTCCATCTGTTGCAGCGTAGCTAGTATTTCATTTGCAAGCGACGTCAAATTGACCACCTCCCACTTAAGCTCGGTACGAGTGACGCGTGATAATTTGAGCAAACTATCAATGAGCTCAGCCATGCGCTGCGCAGCCAGCCGTATTCGCTTAAGTCGGTCACGCCCGCGTTGATCGAGCCGATCAGCATACTCATCGAGCAAAGTGCGACTGAAACCATCCAATGCGCGTAAAGGGGCTCGTAAATCATGGGAAACAGAATAACTGAATGCTTCCAGTTCGTGATTGATCGCTTCCAACTCGTTGGTGCGCAACCGAAGATTCTCATTCAGCAGCTTAATCTGCCACTCACTCTCCTTGCGTACACTGATATCTTCTACAATGCCATCAAAATAGATACCAATACTTTCATCCTTTTTCATCACTGCCGTCAATCCAGCATAGAATTCCCGACCTTTTAGTGTTTTCAAGCGCACCTCTTCTCCATAAACATACCCTTGGAGTAAAACTTTACCCATTAGTGCCTTACGTTCAGCAAGATCACAATAAAATTCACCAAAAGAGTGGGCGAGCAGCTGCTCGGAGGATTCAGCCTCGAACAGATTAACCATGGTAGGGTTTATTTCGAGGAAGCTTCCTTTTGCATCAGGCAGACTGCGGAAAACGCCCACAGGCAGATTATTCAGTAGCTCACGATAACGTTCCTGCACCCGTTGCCTGGCTATTTCTGCTTCCTTACGAGCGGAAATATCACGAATAATACTGGTAATCAAGGTACCTTGCTCTGTCTCAAGGGGATTTAAACTGATTTCAATCGGAAATTCACTGCCATCCTTGCGCCTGCCATAAAGTTCCATCCCACTGCTAACTGCCTGAGTTCCTGCATCAGCGATAAATTGATGCTGGAGAAGCGGATGCGCTTGATGAAACCGTTCTGGTATAAGTTGTAGCGCTGATTGACCCATTAACTCATTACGGTTATAGCCAAACCACTTCTCGGTCTGCGAATTCATTAAAGCAATCTGTCCAGCCTGATCCACCAGAAGGATAGCCTCGGGTGCGGATTCGAGTAATCTACGAAACTGGAGTTCGCTTCTTTGCACACGGCTCTCCGCCCGCCGACGTTGTAGTGCATAATGGGCGACTATTCCACTTAACAGCACAAGTAATATCGTCAGCAGCGCGCCTACCAAAGCCAGATTACGACCATATTCAGCAACACTCGCAGCAACGATTTTTGGGGGGACGTAAGAAACTAAAATCCATGTTTCGCCATTTTCGATATTCAAATCTGACGTAGGGCTTTGTATTTTTGACAAATTTACCTTAACGTAAGTAAAAAGTCCCTTTTCATGCATCCATTGGCCGATGGGTGAATCACGCGAAATAAACGACCATATCTCTTCACCAAATTTTTTCTCAAGGTTTTCTGTTCCTTGACTTCGGAACATAAAGCCGAGTTCCCCTGCCGGATGAGGTTCTAGTAACCATCTTCCCTGGTCGTTAACTAATCCCAGCTCGCCTACGGAAATATCAGAAATGGCTCGCAGGCGTCTCATTAATCTCTCCCCTTTATAGTTAAGGACGATGAGGCCGCGTAGTTCGTTGTTATTATCAAAAACGGGGGCACTGAATCGTACCGTTGGTTTGATGGGTTGTGCAATAACGCCACGCTCGATAGTGGGTTCAAACGGCGATATATAAATGGTCTTTGCACTCAGGGCAAGCGTTTTCTGCACAAAGTCGAGTTCAAATTGGTTTTGTAGCTGCTCTTGCGGTGTTATTGTTGGCTTACCTTCATAATTATAGATACGTGTTATTTCCTGACCTTGCTTATCGATGAAACGAACCTTTCCATAGAGTTGGCGAGATTGCAAAAAAGCCATCAAATCTTCGGTCAGGCGTGAATAGGCTGCGGAGTCACCCGTATCCAGCCATTGCCGCAATGAAGAGAGCTCTGCAAGATAAAGAGCATCACCCCGTAATACACCGAATGAATAATCGATGGCCTTCTCGCCCAGTTGTACAGACAGTCGCTCGTTTGCCTCAATAATTGCATTATTTGCATCATCGTAAGCATCGAACAGAAGCGACAATACAATTGTAAGTGATAGAAGAAGGGGGATGCATATAATCAGGAAATACTTTATAAACCTGTAGCGACTTCTATCTGATTTCATAAGCACTTTTTTTATCAATCCGACATTCAGATAAGCAAATCATTCACTCTCAAAAATGAAGAATATCCATCCATCACAATACCCTACACTATATCTAAAGTAAAAATGACTTTGTCGGCTTCACCTTGCCGCATGAGTGATCCTGTCTGTAGCTCGCGCCTTCGCGTTATTTTTCGATGTGGAATGGGAATTAATCGTCCGGGCAGTAAGTAGTATCGTAATCACTCGTACCATAAATTCGTTGATATAAATCAATATTTATTTAATTCAAACAAGAGTGGTGGAGATGGTGACTTGAGCATAAGATTCCCGAGTCATCATGCGATGAGCCAGATGAGCCAGTAAACCCCATTATCAATAAAGTAAATCATAATTGATGCTCCACTTGCTTTTCCTCTATATTCCATTGACACACTCGCCTGTTTATGTTGCACGAACCATACCGCTGACCTGTACAATATACTCATATACTCAGCATTTCAATGCTCATCATCTCTTTTTTCGATATCTCAATATTTTATTGTTCTCTTCCTGCACGCTTATTTAGGTATGTTCGTATTATTATTCTCGCGGTATAGGTGAATATCCAATTGCGGGAATGCAATGTTGATTTTTTCTTCAGCAAAACGACGATTAATCTCCATGTTCAAATCATGAGCCAGATCCTGTCGATCTGAAAGCTGGCCCGCATAAACCCTCAATTCAAAATCCAGCGAGCTTGCGCCAAATCCCTGAAACAAGGCGACGGGCTCCGGTTCACGTAGAACCAAAGGATGATTTTTGGCAATTTCCAGTAGCAATGTTCTAGCCCTGTCACAATCAGATCCATAAGCAATGCCCACAGGTATTTTGATACGCGTGACCTGGTCACTGAGAGTCCAGTTTAGCAACTGCTGAGTAATAAATGTTTTATTAGGTACCACGACTTCCTTTCGATCAGCATCGATCAAAGTTGTCGCACGGATATTAATCTTGCTGACTGTACCGGTCACGTCATTCAATGTGACAAGATCGCCTATTCTGATAGGACGCTCAAATAGCAGAATAAGTCCGGAGACAAAATTAGCCACGATTTCCTGCAAACCAAAACCCAGGCCGACACCCAATGCTGCAACCAGCCATTGAATATTGGACCATTCCATACCGAGCATTTGAAATGTGACCATCACACCGATAATGATAATAGCATATCTGAGTAGTGTGGTGATCGCGTATCCGGTACCCGTATTCAAGGATAAATGTCGAAGAACCAAAAGTTCCAGCGTACCAGGTAAATTATGCGCAGCCACCATGACCAGGCTCAGAATGATCAATGCCACCAGCAATGTTTCCAACGTGATCAAGCGCACGACTGCTTCACCCTCCCTCATAATCGAGGTTCGCCAGACAACAATATTTTCCAGAAATCCCAATGCCGGTAGCATTTCATACCAGATGACACTTAAGCCACCAATCAGCAATCCCCATACACTGATTTTTAATAAAGTAGCTGATTGTGTGCTAATTGATTTGATATCAATGTAGTTGTCATCCACGAACTCAGTTTCACTTTTTCCAGCCGTTGCGCGCAGGGCCAGCATTTCTTCCCGTTTGGCAATGGCTCTTTTAAACGCAATTCTACGCTGGGCAATTAATAAACTGCGGTAGCTCAGAAAAAAAACCAGACTACACAGTATGATCAAGATGACTGATTGGAAGATCAGAATACTTTGATACAATGCAGCGAAGTAATAGCCTCTTGCCGCCATGACAATCATGTACACTTGCTGTACGAAAAGAAGTAACATCCACAGACGCGGATTCTGAATAAAAGTAAAACTTTTTCCTTGATAGAG
Organism: Nitrosomonas sp. Nm34; assembly: GCF_900113925.1. GTDB lineage: Bacteria > Pseudomonadota > Gammaproteobacteria > Burkholderiales > Nitrosomonadaceae > Nitrosomonas. The sequence continues at coordinate 44,753 of NZ_FORD01000013.1, read as the reverse complement.
CACTTTTCCGGAAGGTGTAATCGCCATCCAGCCTAACGCAAATACTGCCAATACTATGCAGAGCAGCATAAAAGCAATTCTTCCGATACTATTACGTACGACGTCATCCGCAAGCGCATCTGTAAAAGCAACGATGACACTTAATACCAATATGGTAGGCGCATAATACTTGATATCCCGGTACATTTTATTGACCATATCCGCATGCCATCGGAATTGCGTAATGAGTAATCCTGTTGGTTGGCAAAGCTCAAAAAGGAAATACCAGAAAAAAATAGTCACGGCAGCCACATAAAAAGCAAGAGAAAACGCATGACTCATTTCAGTGTTCATACTGTACTGTAGAACAAGATGAATCAGTAGTAACGGTAACGAAATCACTAAAGATTGAACCACTACGAACAACAACATCCCGATGGGGTAGCGTGCCTTGTCTTGATTGACTTTTCCCCAAGCCTCTTTTCCAATCTCTTCCCATTCCCGATAGCGAGACCAATAAAACCGCTTTAAAATCAATCCGATCAATAAAGAAAAAGCTAGAATGGCTATAGCTGGCAGCCATACTTTTTCACTAGTTTTTACTAGAGCGGTTTGCGTCTTATCAGAAACAAGCCAGGCGGCTGCAGCGCTGAGATCATTATTGATATTTAAATCGATTGGTTTTGCACTGCGGGTAATCAGCAGGTTTTCTTTGAGTAAAAGCTCATATTGATTGATTTTCTCAATCAATTGATTCTTAATTGAAACATAAACTTCTAAATCTTTAACATAGGAGTGCAATATTTCCTGGAATTGATCGATAATATGCAAACGGGAATCTTTAAGCTCCTGGAATCCTGTTGTGATCTCCTGATAAAAAGGTGTTTGCTCATCAATAGCATAATCCCCCGTCATTTTTTTGAAATAAGCTTTATCGTTCATCATTTCCAGCTTTTCTTGTTCAAGCTGGAATAATTCCAGTTTTGCACTACTCAGTGATTTTTGTGTTGGTCTGATATTAGGTTTGGATAATAGTTCCTTTAATTGTTTTCTGATCTCTGTTCCTAATTCTTCATCTTCTTCCTGGAATTCGAGTCTCTGCTGAAGTGCGGCATAATTTTTTGTAATAAAATTAAGCCGATTTTCGTTGTGATTCTTTTGCATCATCAATTTAGTCGCATGCGCAGCATAATTACTGAGTTTGGCGGCAAGCTCTTCATTATGTTTAATTATCTTAAGCAGCGCCGGATTCCATTTACTTTCACCTAGCAATTGCTCAGACTTCTCAACCACTTTTTTAGTCTCAGTTTTTCTTTGCAGGTTGATTTGCCTGGTTAACCATTCTACTTTCTGCACCAGCATTTGGATCTCTGGATTAAGTGTCAGCTTTTCCTGTAAGGTGGCAATTTCAATCGCTTTGGGTAACGTTAAAGCTTCCAGTTCCAGCATGCGAATCTTGTCTGTCAGCGCTCGACTCTGATATTCCTGAAGCATCTTAAAGGCATCGGCAATTTTTTCATCAGGCATGTCTGTCGCCAGAGGTGCTTTTTCGGCTAGCGATGCACGTGTCTTGCTTGTTGCGTCTATTTCTTCACGGATTTTAATGGTGCGCTGACGGAGCGTACCAATTTCGGAGGTCAGTTTCTGCTGCTGATTTTGTAGTTCTGATAATTTTGCTTGAGTAATAACGTGCTGCTGCTCCATTTCGCTTAAAGACAATCCCGCCAACGCTGTGGCATTAAATGTAAGCGAAATCGCTTTGTCTTTCTGCTTTCTCAGTATCTCAAGCTGCTGTGGATATTCCTTTAGCTGCTGCGAACAAAGTTGGGTTCTTTTGAGGTATTCCTGATGGTCATGCAATACCTGTTGAGTATCGAGATAAATCTCTTTAAGTTGCTTTTTTTGCGGGGTTTCTTCCCCACCATTCAATGTCTCAATCTTAGCCTGGATTACCCGAATTTGATTAGCGAGCTCATCTGCCTGGCTATGCTCAGCACCTGTAACGGACCAAAATAAAAAAAGGAGAATAGCAAGTAGTTTCATCATGAATAACCACGTTTCGATGGATTTATTCCATTTCCAAATCAAAGATGACGTGTAGGCGAGCCGCAGACACAGCATCAATCATACGGCAAAGTGAAGCCGACAAAGCCGGTTTTGATTTAGCAATCGAATTAAACACCATCCTGATCTGATTGTTTCAACATTTCCAAAAGAAAGAATTTAGGACAACTCACAGTTATTACTGCAAACTTGTATCTACCTGGCGATGCTGATTAGGTAAAAAAGCGGGAAAAATAAAAGCAGGTAATTAGGCATGATCTGATTGCATTGGAGCTACTCGTCTTTTTTGCTCATAGCCGGATTATTTACACTATTGACCATTTGTTGGTCTGACACCGAATTCGCAGGTTTACTCGTTAAGCCAGCAAGGAATATACCTAGTTCGTAAAGTAAATAGAGCGGTACTGCCAGCATAAACTGTGAAATCACATCAGGCGGCGTAAAAATCGCACCGATCACAAAGGCGCCGACTAAAACATAAGGGCGCACCTTTTTCATCTTTGCTAACGAGATGACCTCTGTCCGTACAAGTACGATAACGAACACAGGAACTTCAAATGTAATGCCAAAGGTTAGGAACATGGTAAGGACAAAACCGAGATATTCGCCAATATCGGTCATAACCGCCACCCCTTCAGGTGCAAAATAAACAATAAACTCAAATACCAGCGGCAATGCAACCAAATAAGCAAATGCCATCCCAATGAAAAATAATAAGCTGCTCGCGATAACAAGTGGCAAAAACAGGCGCTTCTCATGGGAATACAGTCCGGGTGCGACAAAAGCCCAAATCTGATAAAGCGTATGGGGCAAGGTCATCAAAAAAGCTGTCATCAGAGCCACTTGCATGGGTATAAAAAAAGGTGTGGTAACTGCTGTGGCAATCATTTGTCCACCTAATGGAAGCTTCTCCAGCAAAGGTTGCGCCAGGATAGTATAAAGATCGCGCGCAAAGTAAGCGCAAGGTAAAAAACCGAGTACTAACACAGAAAATATACGAATTAACCTGCTACGTAATTCCACTAAATGTGAAATAAAGGTGCTCTCGTCATTCATAGGCTCATGATGAATCAGACTGGGTGAATAGTGAGTGCTAAACTTGACAGTTACGTTATCAAGCAGCTCGTCAAGCTGAAATAGCATTGAAAAGTATAATATTTTTCAGAATACGGTATTGCTTTTATTTGATTCTGAAGTCTGTTGTGAAGGCTGAGCTTGACTCTGAACAGCTATTGTCTTTTCTGCGGAAGCGCCAGTTTGCTCGATCTCAATCAGTGCTGGTTTTGTTATATTTTCTGCAGCATTGATATCAACAGCATTCTCTATTTGATCAAATTCCTTCCTCACAGTTTGTTCGATGGAATGGGTCGTCTCCTGGACAGAATTTTTTAAACGCCTTAATTCTTCGAGTTCTATCTCGTAGCGAATATCATTCTTGACGCTATCCACATACCGTCGCGCACGTCCTAGTAAGTGCCCTATGGTACGCGCTACCCGAGGAAGTCGTTCTGGTCCGATTACAATGAGTGCCACAATCAAAATGACGAGCATTTCTGTAAAGCTGACATCAAACATGCCTCATTTCCTCCTAACCGATTACTTTGCCGAAGGAGCTATCGGGCAAAAAACTGCTAATTTGTATTCTTTACTGATAATACTTACCGATATTACCAGCCCTGCGCAACGCAATGATATCATAATTTAATTTCATTTTTCTCTTTGACACCTGCTTCGGCAGAGTGATGGGTGATCTGCGGAGACTGAGAAGAAGAAGGGGTATTATCCTCATCAGCACCTTTCATACCTTCCTTAAATCCTCTGACTGCATTTCCGAGGTCACTGCCCAAATTACGCAGTTTTTTCGTACCGAAAACCAACACGACAATCGCTAACACTACCAGCCAATGCCAAATGCTAAATGTTCCCATTGTTTATCCTTTTAATAAATGTGGATTACCCATGATGAATCATCGTGGGCAAACGGTCTTTCCCTGCAATGATATGAACATGAAGATGGAGCACTTCCTGACCGCCTACCCGTCCTGTATTGATAATGGTACGAAATCCATTGGCACACCCCTGCTCTTTTGCCAACTGGGGAATCAGCCATAACATCTTCCCCAATAGCGGCTGATCTGCTTCACTCACATCATAGAGTGAGCTGATATGTCGCTTGGGTATCAGCAGGAAATGAACGGGTGCAGCCGGATGAATATCATGGAACGCAACAAAATCCTGATCTTCAAACACTTTATTGGCAGGAATTTCTCCTTGCACAATCTTGCAAAAAATACACTCTTCCATTTATTGACCTGTTTTACGCGATAGTTTTTCTTCAATACCCGAAATACCTTCTCGTCGTTCTAATTCGCGCAGCACATCCTCTGGTTTTAATCCGTGATGGGCCAGCAATATTAAACAATGAAACCACAAATCTGCCATTTCATAAACAACATGCGCTGTATTCTTGTCCTTTGAAGCCATGATTGTTTCTGCAGCTTCTTCGGCAATTTTTTTGAGTATCTTATCCTGACCACTGGTGAGCAGTTTTACCACATAAGAATTGGAGGAATCAGTCGTTTTACGTGCCTCGATCGTTTCTGCCAGACGATGAAGTATAGATGAATCAGTCATTGCTTATAGATCTCCGTCGGATCCTTAATAATGGGCGTTACCACTACCCACTGATCTCCTTCCAATTTATTAAAAAAACAACTCAGCCTGCCTGTGTGACAGGCAATCCCCCCCATTTGCTCGATGGTAAGTAATATCACATCCTCGTCACAATCCAGGTAAATTGCTTTTACCTTTTGCACATGACCAGACTCTTCTCCTTTGCGCCAAATTTTTTTGCGGGAACGCGACCAATAAACAGCCTCACCTGTTTCCACAGTCAATTTAACAGCCTCTCGATTCATCCACGCTACCATTAATACTTTACCGCTCTTTTCATCCTGTGCAATAACAGGTATTAACCCATCTGCAGACCAGTTTATTTTATTTAGCCAAGCATCCGACATAAAAGTTCATCTTAATAAGATATTTTAAAAATGCTATTGTTTGTGTATTACAAACGTACTTCAATTCCATGCTTTGCCAAATATTGCTTGGCTTCCTGGATCGTATGCTGACCATAATGAAAAATGCTGGCCGCCAGTACTGCATCCGCATGTCCTTGTAGAATCCCCTCAACGAGGTGATCCAGACCACCTACCCCACCACTCGCAATTACCGGCAAATCGATTGCGTCTGAAATGGCGTGAGTCAGGGCCAGATCAAATCCATGGCGTGTGCCGTCTCTGTCCATACTGGTTAGTAAAATTTCACCTGCACCGAGTGTCTGCATTTTTTTAGCCCATTCAATCGCATCAAGCCCTGTTGCGTTACGACCGCCATGAGTAAATACCTCCCAACGGGGACTGGAGTGTTGATCATTCATGACATGTTTGGCATCTATCGCAACCACGATGCATTGGGAGCCGTAATGACTTGCCGCATCTGCTACCAATTGCGGATTGAGCACCGCAGAAGTATTGACGCTTACCTTGTCAGCGCCTGCATTTAACAGTCGACGGACATCCTCCACTTTACGTACTCCTCCACCGACAGTAAGTGGAATGAAGACCTGGGCTGCCACCTCTTCTACAATATGCAGAATCAAATCGCGATTATCAGAACTGGCGGTAATATCCAGAAAAACAAGCTCATCAGCGCCCTGCTCATCATAGCGGCGCGCTATTTCCACAGGATCACCTGCGTCCCGGAGTGAAATAAAATTAACTCCCTTGACAACACGTCCATTATTGACATCAAGACACGGAATAATTCGTTTGGCAAGACCCATGAATCCGGAGACCTTTATAATATCAAATAAGAAGAGGAAGGAAATATGTGAACAGGCCTGAATTCCATTCACGACATCATGTTATTTTTATCAAACCATTGCACTTAGTTCATCAGCCAGTAGTTGTGCCTTTTTAAAATCCAGCGTACCTTCATAGATAGCACGGCCAGTAATCGCCCCCATGATGCCTTCTGACTCAATTTCACAAAGTGTTTTAATATCATCCAGATTGGTAATGCCACCGCTGGCGACTACCGGAACAGTCAGTTTCCGCGCCAATGCTATTGTTGCCTCGATATTGATACCAGCCAGCATGCCGTCACGACCGATGTCAGTATAAATAATCGCCTCAACCCCATAATCTTCAAACTTTTTCGCCAGGTCGACAACATCATGGCCAGTCACTTTGGACCAGCCATCCACTGCCACTTTACCCTCCTTAGCGTCAAGACCTACCATAATCTGACCAGGGAAAGCATAGCACGCATCATGCAAAAACCCGGGTATTTTTACCGCAGCTGTTCCAATAATGATATAGCTAATGCCATTATCCAAATAACGCTCGATGGTTTCCAGATCACGAATTCCCCCACCGAGCTGGATCGGAATGCTTCCATCAATTGCCTTAACAATAGCACGAATAACTGATTCATTCTTCGGCTTGCCGGCAAAGGCACCATTTAAATCAACTAAATGTAATCGACGTGCGCCTTGTTCCAACCAGTGCCGAGCCATATCCTCAGGGTTTTCAGAGAATACGGTTGCGTCATCCATGACTCCTTGTTTAAGACGTACGCATTGCCCATCTTTAATATCTATTGCAGGAATAATCAGCATATGTTATCTGGATAAATAATTAAGAATAAAAATAGCGGACTGAAAAAAACCATAAGTAATATAAATTAGATTAGATGGTACTAACGATTTAAATGCGGCTCCCACTTGGTAAAATTACTTAATAACGTCAAACCTGCCAACTGGCTCTTTTCCGGATGAAATTGAACAGCAAAAATGTTGTCCTTAGCGATGGCACAGGTAAATGGAGTTGGATAAAGCGTATAAGCAGCTGTTATTTCCGAGTTAACTGGTTCTACATAATAGCTATGCACAAAATAAAAGCGCGCATCATTGGCAATACCCTTCCACAATGCATGCTGGGTGGTTTGATGCACCTGATTCCAGCCCATGTGAGGAATTTTGAGCTTATTTTTATCAGAATCTATCATCGCATCATGCGAGAAATGACGCACTTTCCCAGGTAAGATCCCTAAGCCTTTTACATTTCCTTCTTCACTTTCATCAAATAACATTTGCAAACCCAGGCAGATGCCAAGAAAAGGTTTATTCCTGGCTGCTTCCAGCACAGCATCCTTTAATCCATGACCCGTTAGTTCACGCATGCAATTAGGCATCGCCCCTTGACCAGGAACCACAACGCGTGACGCTTTTTGCACAACGGATGGGTCACTGGTTACGACAATGGAAGCGGTGGGCGCAACATGCTCGAGCGCTTTAGATACCGAACGTAAATTACCCATTCCGTAATCAACAATGGCGATATCAGTCATACTTGATGTGAAAAAATGAAGAAGTTTACAAAGAACCTTTTGTGGAAGGAATCAAATCAATAGCACGCGGATCGACTTCTAACGCCATGCGCAAAGCGCGCCCAAATGCCTTAAAAATAGTTTCTGCCTGATGGTGAGCATTATTACCTGAGAGATTATCGATGTGCAAGGTGATCATGGCATGATTGACTAGACCCTGAAAAAACTCATGTACCAGATCCACATCAAATTCACCAATACGCGCACGAACAAATTCAACGTGGAATGCCATACCAGGACGACCCGATAGATCAATGACTACTCTTGACAATGCCTCATCGAGCGGCACATAAGCATGTCCGTAGCGACGTATGCCTTTTTTGTTCCCGAACGCTTGGGCTAATGCCTGTCCCAAGGTGATACCAATGTCTTCCACAGTATGATGAGCATCGATATGTAAATCACCTTTCGCTTTTATTGTTAAATCAATCATGCCATGACGTGCGATCTGATCAAGCATATGATCAAGGAAAGGTACGCCGGTATCCAGTGTCGCTTGACCGCTCCCATCCAGATTCATTTCGACAGTAATTTGAGTTTCCAGCGTATTACGTGTAACTTGGGCTTGACGCATAGAGAAATTCTGGTTTGTGGTTATTGACGATCAGGCTAATTGCAGTGGTTTCTCGAGTATGCGGCGGAGTGTTTTGCAGAATAGTGTATTTTCATCAGAAGCACCTACTGTGACACGCAGGCAATTTTTTAACAATGGATGTGACCCATCAAGATTCTTGATTAATATCCTGTGTTGCTGAAGTTCCTGAAAAATCCGACTAGCCTCATTGAGACGAAATAAAACAAAATTTGCATCGGATGGAAAAACTTCCACCCCCTCCATCGTTGCCAGACGAGCTCTTAAGATAGCCCGTTCAGCTTTAATGGCTGCAGCCTGCTCCAATAATATATCATAATGCTGAAGTATTCTCTCCACCACCAATTGTGTCATGATTCCGACATTATAGGGCAAACGCAGTTTTTCCAATTGCGCCAGCCATTCAGGCCGCCCAACCAGCAATCCCAATCTTAATCCAGCCAATCCTAATTTTGAGAGGGTACGCATCAGCAATAAATTGGGATATTGAGTGAGCATATCCATAAAAGTTGCATCGGCAAATGCCTGATAGGCTTCATCGACTATGACAATGCCAGGAGTAGCCTCAATAATACGACAGATTGCCTGAGGATCAAATAAATTACCACTGGGATTATTCGGATAAGCCAAAAAAATAACGGCAGGCTGGTGTTGGGAAATCGCAGCAAGCATGGCCTCCAGGTCAATAGAAAAATCAGCGGCTAATGGCACACCGACATAATTCATGCCACAAAAAGTAGCAATAATACGAAACATGGCAAATCCTGGATCGACACCCATCAGCACCGCTCCTGGTCTAGCCGTAGCAAGTGCAATCACCTGAATGATCTCGTCTGATCCATTTCCCAGCATAATCGCCATTTCAGAAGGAATGGCCAGCGTATCTCTTAATATCGCTTTAAGTGGTGCTGCACTAGGATCAGGATAACGATTAATATGAGCCTCTTCTGCTAATTGAGAAATTTCTTCACGCAAAATCAAGGGCAAAGTATACGGATTCTCCATTGCATCCAGCTTTATCATACCCTCTGCAGAAGGAATATGATAAGCAGAAAGCGCAAGAATTTCTGGGCGGATGATACTTTCGAGTAAATTGGACATGCTATTTGATCAAGAATAACAGAAAGTTCAAGCTTATAAGGCAAGAAGTGAAGTCATGTAAAGCATTTAATCACAGCAAATTAAATTGGAGTATCGATATCGACTAACATGTTATATCAATCAAATTACTAATCTCAATGGATAGATCATCATTTAGTATTCCATTTTTTATTAGATACTCATCTTACTCATTTTATTTTATAGCTAGCCAAAAAGGATCTTGAGCTTTAATGTACAAAGTTTAACACACACGATCAGAAACCAAAGTATTAAAAAAGCTTGTATAAATTTGAATTATTCAATGATATAAATCTATCAGTTCTTTTTATAACGACTCATTATCCTTTTTCTCTTGCCACGTGAGATATAAAAAAACACCCACAATGACTGCAACAGGAAAAATGACATAATAGCCAAGCGCATAAATTGCCACCTCTGCCTCCTCCCCCGCTGGCAAGGGACTGCTGATAATCTTATAGCCATGGAATACCGCCACAAAAAATACAACTATCAGTCCTGCGATTCGCCGATTCAATAATCGCCGATCTGCTATCAGATTCAGTCCATGAATAGCAAAATATCCAAGAAAATAGATGACCGTATAAAAAATTAATGCGCCCACTGAAGTCAATAAATCTATGAGTTTATCGTACAAATCAAATAATTGGTCAAATCAATCGCTTCCTAATCTCTTTTAATCGCGATGATACCTAAACAGTCGATTATTAATCAACTTGTATTCCTCAGTTGAATGAGCTCAAACACCTGATTCGGTTAACGTCTTGCCTCGCATTTTAATCAAAATCAAAAATTTTTGTCATAAGAGAAGTCAATTCTGCATATAAATAAAATATTTACTTAAGGGCACTTCTAAAAATTCAGAGTTCTAAACAAGATAAGGCGAGAACAAAAATGTTGGCGCAGCCTATCACTAATAGGTAAGGAAATATTTTTTGTCAACAACGAAGTACTGTGGCGAAGCGGAGTAAGCAGGCAATCCGCGAAGCAGATACTCACAAATATGAATTTTTGAAGGTGTCCTTAATATATTTCATCAATTTATATTTCATCAATTCTAAATAGTCATGAATAGCTATCACACTCATCTGTCACAATCCCATCTTCAAGTTTCTTCAATTTCAATATAGTCTGCGGCTCGCCTTCGTGTCATTTTTGATGGGGAAATGGAATAATACCGGATAAGGTTGAAATTCCATTGAAATTACCTTGTCTAATTGAGTAAGAAAAGAAATTAGATCGCTACTGGACTATAGAACAAAACAAAATCACCCATTTAATCCCTATGCTATTGTCGGAAGGGGAATAATATGAATAAAAGTCAGGATCCCATTGAAACAAATGCCAGCGAAATTCACAGCAAGATAGATTTTGCCACCGAATTGCAAATACATCGGCTGGAATTAGAAAAGCAAAACAGCAAGCTTAATGATGCACAACAGCTAAAAGAAACGCCTGACCGTTATGCCGCTTTCTATGATAATGTACCAGTAGGCTACCTCATATTGGATAAAGCCGGTAACATCCTCGCAATCAATCTAAGCGGATCTACCCTGCTCGGTAAGGAACGGGCATCCCTTCTGAATGAATCTTTCTCAAGCTATATTGTTCAAGATGACCACGACAGGTTCCTCAGCCATTTGCAGCAAACATTCAATTCCTCCACCAATACTGTCACTGAGTTGAGGATCAAAGGACCGCTCAGTAAAGTAATTCACATACGATTAGAAAGTCTGGTCATAGAAGATGCTGGCATTTGCCGCACGGTCATGACCAATATTCACCCTATCAAAGAAACAGTTGACTACAATCAAGAGTTATTGCACGGACACCGTCGGCTGATGCAGAATCTATTCAAAATACAGGAAGAGGAACGACGACTTCTTGCGCGCGAACTGCATGATGAACTGGGGCAGTGGCTTACAGCTATACACGCGGAAACAGAAACGATTGCCTATTTCTCGGAAAAAGATTCAACTATCCACATCAGCGCTCAAGCTATTAAAGAATGCATAAAAAAAATGCATGACGCAATGCACGATATGCTGAGTCAGTTGCGCCCTATTCTACTGGACACCCTAGGACTGGAAGATGCCTTACTTGAACTAAAAAAACAGTGGATTTCCCACAATCCTCACATTACGCTTGAACTGGTGTTCGATGGCAAATTTGATAAACTCAGCGAGCTCATTAATATCACCATATTTCGCATTGTCCAGGAAGCGCTCAATAATGTGCGCAATCATGCCCAAGCTAGCCAGGTGCGCGTATGCTTGCATCGCAAAACGGGTGCCACCGCCACAGAGGATACTTTGTCACTAAGCGTGGAAGACAATGGCAAGGGCTATGATGCTGATCAAATACCTCATGGATTAGGAGTATTGGGAATGCGTGAACGAGCAATCGCAGCAGGTGGCAAGTTCTTTGTTCGTAGCATCCCAAACCATGGCACACAGATCCACGCAAAGTTTCCACTTGATTCCTCAAATAGAAGGAGAAAAACGGATGTACTTTAGTGATCGATGCACTGCGTTGATCAAATTGATCCCAGTCAATGATTACTTTGTCGATCTCCTGTAGCATATTCCCTCCAGCTTGTTTCTTGCTATCGAGTTGCAACATTTACAATGTTATTTATTTCATTTCCCAATCAAATATAACGCGAAGCGAGCCTTAGGCAGTATCAATAATACGGCAAGGTGAAGCCGACAACGTCAGTTTTGATTGGCAAATGGATATTAAGACTTCTTGAAACGTAAAGATTAAAATAAATATGTGCTCCTCTAAAAATTCAGAGGTCTAAACATGACGAGACGGGGTAAGCAGGCAATCCGCAAAGAGGAATTTTTAGAGGTGTGGCCATATATGATTATAAAATAAAGTGGACTAACCTCACCAAACTACCGTAGATAGCGTATAAAATTCACGTTAGCTTCCACTGAAAACAGTAGAGGGGCTCGAATTGTGAGAGAGAAACCAATTACAGTTTTATTAATTGATGACCATCCAGTAGTACGCAATGGCTATCGCCGTCTGCTCGAAAGTACGGCAGATATCCATGTAGTAGCCGATGCCGATAATGGAGAAACCGGCTGTACGCTTCATCAAGAGCATAAACCCGATGTGACCATTATTGATCTGAATCTAGACAGTCAAGGAATAGATGGGTTAGAGACTATTCACCGTATCAAGACAAAAAATCCAGCTGCAAATATTCTGGTATTCAGCATGTATAGCAATGAAATTATGGTCCAACGCGCGCTAAATATGGGAGCAACCGGCTACATCACTAAGCAAAGTAGCCTCGAACAATTACTAGAAGCGGTTCGCAAGGTAAGTCAGGGACGCGTCTATATTGACCAGGAATTGGCTTCTAATTTGCTGACTGACAAATGGAGCGGCAAACCTTCTGAAAATCCACTGGATGTGCTTTCCAAGCGTGAATTTCAGTTATTTAAACTGATAGCGGAGGGAAATTCAGTAGCGCAAATTGCAGAAATGATTTCTATCAGTCCCAAAACGGTTGGCGTCCATCAGGCAAGCATCATGAAGAAATTAAAATTAAAAAATAGCTCTCAACTTGTTCGTCTCGCTATCAACTGTCATGTCATTCAACCATAGCGTTATCCATTTCCATTGTTCCTTATTCCATTTCTAAATCAAAAATGACGCAAAGGTGAGCTGCAGACAGTATCCATCATATGGCAAGATGAAGCCAACAAAGTCGGTTTCAGTTTAGAAATGCAATACCTCGATGCTCTCTTACAGCAGCTCAAGCATTAATTTAGAAATATCCGCCTTGGGCATGCGATCGGGCAGAGTCGGCATAATCGTATGCAACACTTTTTGTGCAGTGGCCCGACATACTGTCAGCTTACCACCATAGATGCTGACGACATGTGGCTTCTGAGAAGAATCACACTGCAAATGAATTTCTCGCGAGCGATGAAATGGAGCGCCATGGCTTGCTGGCAGAACGCGCAGGCCAGAAAATTTTTCTCTGACAACCGGATTTCTTTCTGGAAAATAATGATGAAAACAATCCAATAAATAAGTCTCTTCTGTAGCTAATGGGGACGATGCTTCCGGATCGCCATTAAATAGAGTTTCGGTCGTCCCTAGCAGGATATGCTGATACCATGGCAGCACAAAGATGGCTCTTTGATCTGCAGGAGACTCCAGATAATAACATCCCTTGTTTAGCCTCCCCTCCAGTACCAGATGGGTTCCTTGCACCAAATCAATTGGATAGGCCGGTGGTTGAGGGTCAATCCGATGCAGCACCTGGTCAACCCAGGGGCCGGCAGCATTCACCAGCACCGTTGCACTGCAGTGATTGACTCTGTCCCCTTGCTGATACTCAATTTCACACATTGAAGAAGAAAGAGTGGCATGAATAAATTCAGCAGGACACTGCAATTCCGCACCCAATGATTGCGCAGAATGCATCAGCGCTTGTGTTAAAAGCCGATCATCAGTCTGTGCATCCCAATATTGAAAAACATGCTTTAATCCCTTCGTTGTCAGGCCGTCTAGTTGCTGCCATTGCGATTGGGGAACGGAACGGAAATGCGCTGAGCCACTTCCCGCAGCCAGCAAAGCATACAAACTGAGACCTGCGCGCATGACCAATGTACTGCGAGAGGTTTGCCGATAAACCGGGATATAAAATGGACTCAATCTGACCAGGGAAGGTGCTAATCTCAGCCAGTCAGTTCTCTCTCGTAAGCTTTCATAGACGAGGGCAAAATGGCCATTTTCCAGATAGCGTAGACCGCCGTGAATCAATTTACTAGAGCGGCTGGAAGTAGCGGCAGCCAATGCGTTTTTTTCCAACAACATAACAGTGTAGCCATGTGCTGCTGCAGCCTGTGCCACTGCTGCGCCCTGAATCCCGCCGCCAACGATAAGGATATCATAGTGATGGGTGACAGGCATTTCTTTTTAGTATGGGATGTTGTAACAATGTGCCGATGGTATCGGTTTCAATGAGAGGGATTCCCTCATCAGCATACTTAAGTACGGAGCGGCTATGATTGATCGTATAGACAGCCCATTGCCAAGGTCCTTGCCATCTTTTCTCGATTCTATGTGGCAGACGTTTAGCGTTACAAAATAGAAATTCTGGTGTCAGTTGCTTAGCGATAGTGGCATGGCCTTGATCCCATTTAGGGATGACCCAGCCAATCCGCTCAGCACCTTGCTTTCTTGCAAACGCCACTGCTTGTGAATCAAATGAAATCAAGACACATTGCTTGGTGTAAGGATAAATAACTTCAAGAATGATATCGATTGTTGCCATCAAACCAAATTTAGCAAGACTTTCCGCTTTTATTTCGACAAATGCGGTTACCTTCGGTCTCTCCTGTAAGAGCTGACAGAAAGTGTTTAAATCAGACAACGGTTCCGTTTCTGGTGGGCTCGTAAGATTAAAACCCGGATAAGGCACTGAAAGTGTATTAATCACTTCATCGTCAAGCTGGGTTAGCCAGTGATCACTCCCTGTCAAGCGTCTGAGGTGGTCATCATGACATAAGTAAGGGGTTCCGCGAGCGCTTAACTGGATATCGATCTCGACAAAACATGCTCCAGCCAGCATCGCAGCCTTTAACCCAGCAAGACTATTCTCTGGATAGCGCGCAGGATAACCGCGATGGGCGATGAGATAAGGAATATTTTGTTCAGCCATAGATTAGGTTTCCCTGCAAATATAATATAAATCAGAGTCTACTCTGGATTTTAAATCATAGCGATCAATCAAAATTTGACTGCAAAAATAGATGATAAAATCCCTAAAATAATATTGGAAGTTATGAACTCACCCGGAAAAATAATGCGTAAATTTGCTATCAGTTTTAATCTGCTCTTTCCTATCTTATTGGCAGCGCTACTTTTCATACCCTATACCTTAAATTTTCTTGCGCACGCTATGGTTGGAGAAAAACAATTTCCTCCTATCATCATGATGAAATTACCCGTTGAAAGTACGGCTGTCACATTACCTGCAGAAGTAGTGCAATTCACACCTTTTGATATTACGCTTCAACTAGATAGTGATGCGTTAGCCAAACGCATCAATGACATAATAGCCAAATTCCCTCAGGGTGTCGCCATGCAGGGTATTAGCGACAAGGTACTCTCTCACATGCAAGCTGAAATTGCCGGAAATGGGTTTCACATTGACAATCCAGGGCCGCAAGCGCAGCTTATTTCCACTCAGGGTGGAACGCTTTGGTCCTGGAAAATCACTCCTTTATCACCGAGCCGCCAAACACTCGCACTCCGACTTCATATCACAGCCATCGACCACGGCCAGGAAAGCCAACAAATTGTTGATCTCGCTGAGATACAAACTTTTGTACAAAAAAATCCAACTGAATGGATCAAGCGATATGGAATCTGGCTCCTGGCAGCAGGTTTGTTAATAGTAGTCAGCTGGCGAAGAATACGCCAGCCTAAAAATTAGAGAATATATAATACACCAGCACTACGTCTGCATCATTAAATACGCTCAGGTCCAATTTATTTAATCAATTGATATTTTTTCAATAAATTATAAGTTTTATCATCAGCATCAAATACGATACTGTTATGATATTCATCAAGTGAACATGGTTCATTATTTTATTGATGGTCATTACGATGGCACTGGCAAACCAAGTATGCGCACAGTCTCAATTTTCCTAATGCTGGCAAATAGTTAGTAAAATGGCTCGCCAAGTTAATCTGATTTACTGGTTTCTGCTCGCGCTGCTGGTTCTGGTGCTAGGGCTAACAGGCACATGCTGGCTACTATTACAAGGCAGCTTGCCAAAATATGAGGGAGAGGCACCTATTTCTGGTCTTTCCGCACCGGTAGTCATCGAGCGGGATGCGTTGGGAAGTGTAACGTTACATGCGCAGGATCGCCTTGATCTCGCCAGGGCACTTGGTTATGTTCATGCACAAGAGCGTTTTTTGGAAATGGATCTCATGCGTCGTAGTGCTGCTGGAGAGCTGGCTGAATTATTTGGTGCGGCAGCACTGCCAGCCGATCGTAAAGCACGGGGACATCGTATGCGCGCCCGTGCTACAGCCATGTTGTCCGAGCTACCTGAAAGACAACGTGAATTGATTGATGCTTATCGTGATGGCGTAAATGAAGGGCTGAATAAACTGGCGGTACGCCCGTTCCCTTATCTACTGACACGCATCCAACCTCACCCCTGGCATAGCGAAGATACCTTACTGGTGGTGATATCGATGTATTTTACTTTGCAAGAACCGATCTTTCAGCGCGAACTCCAACTTTCCACTTTGCGCGCGGGTTTACCTGAGACAGTTTACCAATTCTTAACCGCACCTGGGGGGGAATGGGATGCTCCGCTGACCGGCGTGCCTTTTGAGTGGCCCCAGCTGCCTTCCAGTGAAGTATTCAATTTACGAAAAAGTGGTACCAGCCTGAAACACAATCTACCGCATCATCGAAATGATCATCATGATGAAGCGCCGGGTAGCAACAGTTTCGCAGTAGCCGGCTCACTAGCGGGGGGTGCTGCGCTGATAGCCAATGATATGCACCTCACGTTACGCACACCTAATTTATGGTTTCGTACACGCATCATTTATCCGCACTCGCAACGGCCTGAGAGCTTCATTGATACCATTGGCGTGAGTTTGCCCGGCACACCTGCGATTGTGGTAGGTTCCAATCGCCATATAGCCTGGAGTTTTACCAACAGCTATGGCGACACGGCTGATTGGGTCCGAGTCATGATTGATCCGACCGATCCATCGCGTTACCGTAGTGCCAAGGACTGGAAATCGATTTCGGTCCACCGTGAAACGCTGCGTGTGCGTGGCGCACCGGATGAAACAATTGAGGTTCGTGAAACCGAATGGGGGCCAATACTGGCAAGCGACCATGATGGCATCCCGCTGGCGCTGGTCTGGGCTGCCCATCAGGCAGGTGCGATCAACATGGATTTGATCGAGCTTGAACAAGTGGAAACAGTGGACAGGGCGATTGTAGTTGCCCAGCAGGCAGGTATGCCTGCACAAAATTTCATTGTGGGTGATCGCGACGGTCATATCGCATGGACAATTGCTGGACGCATTCCATTACGTCGAGGTCATTACAATCCAACCGAACCAGCGAACTGGAGTGAAGGAAATATCAGCTGGCAAGGTTGGCTCCAAGCGGCACAATACCCGGTGATCATTAATCCACAGGAGCAGCGTTTGTGGAGTGGTAATGCGCGCATGGTCGATGGCGACATGTTGGCACAGCTTGGTGATGGTGGCTATGAACTGGGTGCACGTGCCCGGCAGATCCGTGATAGTTTGCAGAAAATGGAGCCTTTCACACCCACTGATTTTTTCTTGATTCAATTAGATGACCGCGCCTTGTTTCTTTCTCGCTGGCGGCAACTGTTTGAACAAATATTAGATCAAGCACCTTCCTCTAGCTGGCGCACAGAAATGCAAGAAGCGATGCGTGACTGGGATAGTCATGCCTCTGTCAACTCCGTCGCCTACCGCATAGTGCGCACGTTTCGTCAAGAAATCATCAGCCGCATCCTGGATAATTTTACTGCTGAAATACAAAGCCATTATCCGGATTTCTCATTTCCAAGATTAGCTCAGATCGAGCACGCTATTTGGCTGTTGATTGTGCAACGCCCTCTGCATCTGTTACCGCTGGAATATACCAGTTGGGATCAACTGCTCGAATCTTGTGCGCAACGCATCGCAGTCGAGATGCAAGCTCAACCAGGTGGGATCGCTGCGCGCACCTGGGGCGAACAGAATACTGCGGCTATCCGGCACCCATTAAGCCGTGTGCTACCGGCATTCATCGCTCAGTGGCTAGATATGCCGCGTGATCCCCTACCGGGCGATAGTTACATGCCGCGCATCCAGTCACCGAGTTTTGGCGCCTCCCAGCGTTTCGTGGTGGCACCGGGCGAGGAAGAGCATGGTTATTTTTCCATGCCCGGAGGGCAAAGCGGTCATCCGTTCTCTCCCTATTACGGCAGTGGTCATGCTGACTGGGTAGCTGGCAAAACAACGCCGTTTTTACCTGGACCGTCTGAACGCACGCTTTCTCTGCTGCCATTCAACAAAACCCGTCAATAATTTTTTGTTCGTATTGATTATTCGCTTAAAGGAGATGTCAATGAAAAAGATTTATGCGCTCGCATTGTGCCTGAGTATGACCACCGTCATGGCTAAGGATATCGATGAACGCAAAATACTCTCACTCAACGAAATGCAGCGTAATCATATTCTGACTGAAATGCGTGCCTTGCTGCAGGGGGCGCAGCAGATACTCTACGCACTTTCGGAAGAGGATATGATGGCAGTCGCTCGCCATGCACGTATGCTGGGCAAGGAGATGACGCATAAGGGAGAGGATCATTTGCGTTCTGTGCTACCGGAGAATTTCATGCAGCTTGGCATGTCGGTACATCAAAGTTTTGATCAGATTGCTGCCGATGCAGAAACTTTGAAAAACCCCAAGCATACCCTGATCCAATTAAGTCATACCATGCAGCACTGTATCACTTGCCATGCCGCCTATCAGATCCGGACGACTGAGCTCCCCGCCAAAGCTGAAAACCACCCCGCTCATCATAATTAACCATCATTGATAGAAAATCAGGCGAATGGTGGCTACTTCTGACAAAAATGCGTTACCTGACCAGATCAGCTTGCGTGAAGCCTGACTGTTCTGATTTAAACTGGGCTGGATCAGTGAAAGGCGTTTTCTGCACGCACTCAATTACTGCATGGTATTACCCGGCCCGGAAGCCCAACAGCTCGCAACCTATATCGGTTGGCTCATGCATCGAACTTGGGAAGATGTCGTCGCGGGCGTATTATTTGTATTACCTTCGCTCCTCACCCTGATTGTCTTATCCTGGTTCTACATCGCGTTTGGTTATACCTCTCTCGTGGTCGGGCTGTTTTATGGGATCAAACCGGTAGTAACTGCTATCATTCTGCAAGCGGCCTGCCGGATCGAATTGTGTATCCTCAGGAATCCAGGATTATGGGTTATTGCGGCTGCTTCCTTTGTCGCCATGGCAATTTTTCAGGTACCATTCCCGGCAATTCTGTTCGTTGCCGCGCTGATCGGCTATATCGGGGGCATATCACACCCGCTCAGTTTATAGGGAGCACAAACCATGGTAAGCTTGCTCGATCATACGGCCCTGCTATCATCGATGATACCAATCTCCTGCCCGAGCACACCCATTTCCGCTGGTCACGTCTGATTACTGTCATCACTGTCTGTACCCTTGCTTGCTATGGAGTGAGCCGATGGCATTACTCGTCAGTCAATTTGGCTGGCTTGGCACGCTGACTCAGATGGGCTGGTTCTTTACCAAGCAGCCTTCCTGACAGTCCATTCAGTGGCGCTTATGCTGTCCTGCCTTATGTCTATCAAGGCGCAGTCGAATACTAAGGATGGTTGAATGCTGCTCAAATGATCGATGGCCTGGCGCTCGGTAAACGCCCCCTGGTCTACTCATTATGGTCGTTGCTCGTTGCGTTTGTCGGCTTTATTGGTAGCTATACTAATACATTGTTTGGTGTCGACCTTGCTTTCCTGGCGGGGGCTACAGCGGCCATGACAGTAACCTGGTTTACCTTCTTACCCTCCTTTTTATTCATACTGGTCGGTGGGCCGTTAGCCGAAACTACCCACGGCAACCTTAAATTTTCTGCCCCATTGACCGCCATTACTACCGCCGTGGCAGGCGTCATTTTCAATCTAGCCCTGTTCTTTACCTATCATGGTTTATGGCCGCAAGGTTTATCTCATCATTCGAATAGCCTGCTGCACTGATTACATTCGTTGCAGCATTGCGCTATTCTATTTCAAACGCAATGTCATTTTTGTAGTTAGCGCATGTGCCGTGATGGACTTAATTTATAGTATCCTTTGGAGGTAATTCTATTTCCAAATCAAAAATGATACAAAAGCGAGTTGCAGGCAAAATATAACCAATACAGCAAGGAAAGCAGACAAAATCTGTTTCGTTTTAGAAATGGGATATCTATATAGAATGTATACAAATGCATTATTATTGATCCATTTGTAATTCTTTAGTATTAGTTTGTAATAGAACTTGGTTGCTTTAATGCATTACCTCTATCCCGCTACGGCTAAAATTTATTTTTTAAATTATTGATGAATAAGTATTAATTCCTGCCTTGGCAGTACTTGTACGTTAAATATGCTGGTATAAATTCAATTTAATAGTTAAACCTTTATCTGGCTAAATTATACTTTTAATTCAATATTATTAAAGTGTGGTAAATATGATACATTCACGCTTTATATTGTCTTTATATTGTTAAAGAAATCAGGTAGCATCGCGATGTTGTCATAGGTTTTGAATCTGCACGTGAATAGACAACTTGTGTTGAGAATTTAAAGTTTTGTCTTAATCAAATAACAGTATGGAGATGAAGATGAATAAGAAAATTAAATATGTATTTACTGTAACAACCCTAAGCGCTCTAGTTGCATTATCTGGCTGTGCAACAACAGGGCAACTCGAAGAAGTAAAATCACAGCTTAATGCTGTTCAGCAAGATGCAAATTCTGCTAAATCAGAAGCTGCTGCAGCTAGAGCAACTGCAAACGAAGCAAAAGATATTGCAAACAGAGCACTCAATACGGCCAATGACGCCAATTCACGCGCAGCGCAGACTGATGAAAAAATTGATCGTATGTTTAAAAGATCTATGTATAAATAATTTATCAGTCAAAATAAAAAAGCCCCTGATGGGGCTTTTTTATTGCCTATCACAACTTATTTTGCCTATTTTGTCTATTTTGAAATCAGCACCGGAATACCATTTTTTTCAAACACCGCCAGCTCAAGCGCCATTTCATCAATAACTATATTTTCTCTGATTTGATTTGATTTCTTACCATTGTCGCTTTTCTCAAGAAAACTGGTAATTGCTTCACGTACTTTCTGCATATAATCGTCGCCATACTCCTTCTCGTTTTCTTCTAAGGGCGGATGTAATTCTATAAACAACGAACCAGCCAGCCAGCCAAGTTTGATAGGTTGATTGACTAATTGCACCGGCGTTCCGACAGGTACCTGATCAAACAATTTTTCGATATCTTCCGGATACATGCGCAGGCACCCATGGGTGACGCGCATACCTATTCCAAAGGGCTTATCCGTGCCATGAATCAGATAACCTGCAGTACCGAGATAGAGCGCATGACGTCCTAATGGATTGGTCGGTCCAGGGGGCACGACATCCGGCAGGGGTGGATTGCCTGCTTCTATAGCCTCTTTCTTGAGTGATTGAGGTGGTATCCAGGTAGGATCTTTTTGTTTCCTGACGACAGTAGTTTTACCCATTGGCGTACTCCAATCCATTCTGCCTATGCTGATTGGATGAGTAATGACGACTGGTTTCTTCCCTTTCTCAGGTTTGGGAAAATAATAAAGGCGCATTTCAGGTATATTGATTACCAAGCCTGTACGTTCAGCCTGTGGAAGAATGTACCGACCTGGTATTACTACCTTGGTACCTTCAGAAGGGAGCCAGCGGTCAACGAAAGGATTAGCCATCAATATGGCATCCTGTCCAATACCATACTGGCGTGCAATATCAAGCAAAGTATCCTCTTGACTTGCCTCTATCACCTTTACTTGACCAACAATATCAATATCCGATGGAGGCAATGTCCAAGTCGTAGCTTGTGCCAATGTTGTTATCAAAAGGGTAAAAAGTAAAATAGCAGTGCTACGCATAACTTAGCTCACAAAAAATATATCCATTTTCCCTGACCGTCCAGGAAAAATTTGCAAATGACAAATCGCTTAACTATAACAGATACTAAGAACTCTGATTAGAGGAGATATACAAGTAAACGACCATCTTCAAGCGCCGATTGATTGATATCGGTGCGCAGCTATCCAGGCCTGACCCAAAGAAATAGCGCTGTCATCAGGGGGCAACTGTTTAGCATATAATACTTTTAGGTTATTTTCAGCAAGATGTTGGCTCAATAGTTGCAGTAATAACTCATTATGAAAACACCCCCCTCCCAGTGCAATCCGTGCACAATGGTATTTACTGGCCGCGAATGCGACCCACTTGGCAAGCCCATCAGCGAGGGTAGCATGAAATACAGCAGCACCCTTGGTGACATCAGTACATTGCATAAGCCAGGCAAGCAACGGAGAAAAATCGAGCACATTATTGGCGGTAATTTGATAACCCTCCTCAAGAGAACCCGCCTTACCATACGAGGCGGCCAATGTTTGTAACTGAACGGCAGCCTGAGCCTCATGAGATTGAATTTCATTTACCCCTAATAAGCCAGCAGCCGTATCGAATAGCCGCCCCATACTCGAAGTAGCCGGGCAATTCAAATTGCGTTGCAGCATAGTAACCACAGTATTAACTGCTGGCTGAGCTGGGAAACGCAACGCTATCTCATGAGCCTGCCCTAGATTGAATAACGCTGCCGCGGCCATACGCCAAGGCTCACGCGCTGCCCGATCACCGCCTGGCATAGCAAGAGTAGCCAGATGCCCCAGACGTTCAAAATACCCCCCTTCCACACGTAATAATTCGCCACCCCAAGGCATGTTGTCTAAACCCAACCCTACCCCATCCAAGGCCAGACCTAACACAGCTTCACTGATCCCATGTTCCGCACAAATGGCAGCAATATGGGCATGGTGATGTTGCACCGTAAGAATCGGTAAATCATGCTTTGCTGCATAAGTATGTGCAAATTGCGTACTGTAAAAATCAGGATGCAGGTCATGTGCTACCACTTTAGGCTGCACATTAAGTATCTCGCACATGTGGAGCACGGTTTCATCCAGAGTACTGCGTGCCTGTGCAGTATCAAGATCTCCAATTACCGGCGAGACTAAAGCAGTATGACTTCGTGTAACGCAAACTGTATTTTTTAACCAGGCGCCACAAGCCAGCACGGAGGGTATGGCAAAAGGAAGTTCTATCGAATAGAAAGGTAACTCAGTCCAATTGGAGCTAATCAACATGATGCTGAGAATTTTCTATTTTCTTCTTGCTGGTTACCACCTGATGATAACCAACTTTAATCCAGTCTATCCATTCCGACATTCCTTCCCCTCTTAAAGCTGAAAGTTGAATCACTCGCAGTGAAGGGTTAATGCGGCAGGCATAGTTAATTGCGAGTTCTGGATCAAAGGTCAGATAAGGCAGCAAATCGCACTTGTTAAGTAATAGCAGATCTGCGGCACGAAACATATCCGGATATTTTAGTGGCTTGTCTTCACCTTCTGTCACAGATAGGATCACTACTTTATGTGCCTCACCCAGATCAAAGCCGGCCGGGCAGACCAGATTGCCAACATTTTCAATAAATAATACACTGTCCTCCCGCACAGCAAGTCGCTGTATCCCTTGACTTACCATATAAGCATCCAGGTGACACCCCTTACCTGTGTTGATTTGCAAGGCAGAAATACCACAGGCACGAATACGCGCAGCATCATTTTCTGTCTGCTGATCGCCCTCGATCACGTACATACGCTGTTCTTCTCGCAAGGCAGCAATCGTTTGCACCAGTAAGGTCGTTTTGCCAGAACCAGGGCTGGAGACAAGATTGAGTGCAAAAATCCCGCGCTCAGTCAAGTAACAGCGATTGGCCTCAGCATGAAGATTATTCTTGGCTAGAATATCACGTTCGATTTTTACCATGCGTGCTTGACTCATGCCTGATGCATGCGCTTGCGCAGCGCCTGAACCAAAATCAATCAGGTCAGGCTTATGAACAGGATAATCAGCCGATGCCTTCAGAGAAGTTTGCCTTGGCAAGTTGGCAGGCATTCGGTAACGGATTGCTCCCGCTGGTTTACGGGAATGCTGCAATCGTTTTCCATCTATCTGGATCAAACCATGTCCGCAGCCGCATGTTGTACACATGATCATCACTCCTTCTATTCAACTTCAAGTTCTTTGACACGCAAGGTATCGCCACATAATACTTCAAGCTCAAAATTCCCACATTGTGAACAAACAGCATAAAGCGTAGCCATGGGTACTTCTTGCATACATGTTTTGCACCAGCCTAATCCTGGTATACCAATAATTTCCAGCCTCGCATGCTGAGCGACACTGCCATGCATTACGACGTCAAAACAGAAACGCAACGCTTCCGGCTCCACACAAGTCAACTGGCCAATTTCCAGCCACACCGTTTTGACGCGTGTAAAAGACTGATGATACGCTGCTTCTTCGATGATCTGTAAGACATTTTCGGCCAATGACATTTCATGCATAAACAATTCTACCCAGCATTTCAAAGGTGGTGAAAATGAATTTTCCACGTAGCTACCTACCAAGTGGATAGGTGAGGAACGCATACCATCCAACACAGCGATTGGAACACTCTTCAGGCTGATGAGCGAAACTACGTTTTCAATTATCTCTTACCCGATCAAAACCATGCTACTTCCGTACAAAATCACCCCCATTCCGGCAAGTTGTAACCATTTTACGCTTCCCTTGTGTTTAATGAAGATGCCAATACCTATACCCAAAGCATGAAGTAATGCAGTCGCAGATACAAATCCCAGCGCGTAAGTGAGTCCTGAGATATGTTGGGACATTTCTGCACCATGGGCATAACCATGACAGAACGCAAAAATACCAACGATCATGGCACTTACGGTCAGTGGTAATCGGATGGAAGCAGCAATCAACATACCGAAAACCAGCAGTGAAATAATAATTCCGACTTCAGTATATCCAAAAGGAACGGCAATGATCCCCGCTACTCCACCCAATGTCATGACAGCAACAAAAGTAAAGGGAACTAACCATATGGCACGCCCCCCCATTTGAGCTGCCCATAGACCCACAGCGATCATCGTAAGCACATGATCCAGCCCACCTATAGGATGAATAAAACCGTACACCCAGCCATTCTGAGTGTCAATACCAGTATGAGCATAAGCTAATTGGGAGTAAATCATGGGAAAAAACGCCAGAGAGGACAATAATAGTTTAATAACAAAATATTTCATCAAGGCTTCTATCTCCTTTTCTTAAGCATTTGTTTCCTATCCGATAGCAAATAGTAAAGTGCCGCTAATTCAGTATTCACCAAAAATAAAGTTGCTCATTCCATCCTTAAATTAAACATGGTACGAGGGCAAGCTGTAAACAGTCTATATAAATATGACAAGGGGAAGCTGACAAAGTCAGAATTAATTTAGAAATGGAATAAATGATCCATACTTCAGCACATTGTTGCTCTCATTAATAATTTATCTGAAGTCAGATAATAAAACAGGCTGCAAGTTTCTAGAAACTTGCAGCCTGTTCACAGCTTACTAATAGTATTTATCTTACATTAACTATTAATTCTTCTTTGCAAAATCCACGAGCTTCTGGAAGCTAAACAGGTAGTCCTGATCTTTTAAGGGAGTATGGCACTGAACACAATTCAAGTCGTTACTTTTGGGTGTGCCATCCGGGTTATACACAGCAAATCCCCAGTCGCCTGTGCGATTCTCCTGAGAAAAAATTTTGTCCCAATCACTTCTTTTTTCCATCACTGCAACGGCTGCGAGTTTTTCAATTTCAAACATACCCTCTTTATCTGAAATGATCTTGCCAGCTGCATCTTTTTTAGTTTCATATATTTCCATGACAACGACTGACCCGGGTGTTGCTTCTTCGCCTTTTTTGTAACTCGCAATAGCAATATCATTAGCATAGAATTTTGCCACCTGCGTCTGATTGGCCCGATTGGCAGTATCATATTGGGTAAAGGCTTGCTGATAACCCTCAGGAAATTTGACAAAATCAGGATTACCTCCGCTATGAGCATAAAAAGGTAAAAGTGTGCAGACCAGGGTAATGAATTTAAATCGATGTATCATTCTCTCTCCTTGCTTGTAGTATCTAATAGTTAAGAAGTTTCTCTGTAAAATCATTTATTTAACAACTATACTGAAAAGCCTTGGATGAATTGCTTGCCCTCTGCATAGCTTGAAGCATTATATGCAGAATATCCAACAATAGAAACTGGCATTACCCAGCCGTGATCAACGAATACTATCCTCCTCATGAGATACTCATTAATTTCCAGGTAACCATCCTTTTTATTTAAGAAGACGCTTAACAAGCTTGTCAGGCTGTAGAATAAGACCCTTGATTGTACGCACCGAGCTGACTGTAGAATAACTGGTAAAGCTCATCTATTACTGCCGCTATAACAAAAGGAAACTGAATGGAACATGACATCTCATTGATAACGACTCTTGCTGCTGGATTTGGTCTTGCCCTGATATTGGGCTTCATTGCTGAGCGACTCAAGATTCCCGCTTTAGTTGGTTATCTACTGGCAGGAATAGCTATGGGGCCATCCACACCAGGTTTCGTTGCTGATGTAGATATCGCCTCACAATTGTCAGAAATTGGGGTCATGCTGCTTATGTTCGGTGTGGGTTTGCATTTTTCTCTTGACGATTTACTTGCGGTTAAGCGTATCGCCCTCCCAGGCGCCGTCGTGCAAATGGGGCTGGCGACTGGACTAGGTATGCTTATAGCTTCTTGGTGGGGTTGGGATTTTGGCACCGGCCTGGTTTTTGGTCTCTCCCTGTCCTGTGCTAGTACTGTCGTATTGCTCAAAGCTCTTGAGTCAAGAGGCATACTCGAAACCATGAATGGGCGTATTGCCGTAGGTTGGCTAGTGGTGGAAGATCTCGCTACTGTGCTCATTCTGGTATTATTACCTTCATTTGCGGGTATATTAGGTGGAACAGTTGCCCCCGCCGAAGAAACTGTTCCGTTATGGCGTACGATTGGACAGACCCTTCTTGAGGTCTCGGCTTTTATCGCCCTGATGCTGATCGGCGGACGCCGTATATTGCCTTGGTTGTTATGGCAAGTCGCAAGTATCGGTTCGCGAGAGCTCTTCACTTTGTCAGTTATCGCAGCAGCGATTGGTGTCGCCTACAGTGCAGCAGCCTTGTTCAATGTGTCATTTGCACTGGGAGCTTTCTTTGCAGGAATGGTCATGCGTGAATCGGAATTCAGTCATCGCGCAGCTCAAGAATCGCTACCATTGCGCGATGCCTTTTCTGTACTGTTCTTTGTTTCTGTGGGAATGCTCTTCGATCCACAGATATTGATGGAGAAACCGATGCATGTTCTCGGCGTCGTTGCTATTATCATCGTCGGCAAATCAATCGCAGCAATGGGACTGGTACTTACCTTACGCTACCCACTCAATACTGCATTGCTGGTGGCTGCCAGCCTGGCACAGATCGGTGAATTTTCGTTTATTCTTGCTGGGCTGGGAATGTCACTTGGTTTGCTTTCTTCAGAAGGGATGGATTTGGTTCTCGCTGGGGCACTTATCTCCATAGCGCTGAATCCATTTGTGTTTGCTGCAGTTAACCCTATTATAAATTTGGTTCTCCAGCGCTCGGAATTAGCTCGCCGTCTGGAACACCGTGAGGATCCCTTCGCTGAATTGCCGTTAACTACAGAACGCAAATACCTTGAAGGACAAGTGGTGTTGGTAGGCTATGGCCGTGTAGGACGACGCATCGCCAGAGAGCTGGATAAACGCAAAATTCCTTATGTAGTTGCTGAACAAAACCGCGAACTGGTAGAGGATCTGCGTAAAACAGGTGTCGCTGCTGTATCGGGTAATGCGGCTGATCCAGCTGTGCTCATCCAGGCACATATTGCAGGTGCAGCAATGTTGGTGATCGCAACACCTGATACCCTCAACGTACGGCAGATTGCTGAAATTGCACGTACCCTTAACCCGGATATTGAGATCGTGCTCCGTACTCACAGTGAAGACGAGTCACAATTCCTGCAGAAAGAAAAGATTGGCACAGTATTCTTTGGAGAAGAGGAACTCGCTAAAGGTATGACGAACCATATACTGCAACGTTTTGCTCCATAAAAATTGCAGCGACCTAAAACGGCTATTCCCGTTGCAAACAGCGGGAATAGCCGTTTTTCTGTGCAGAACAGCCCCCTATTCCATTCCAAATCAAAAATGACGCGAAGGTGAGCTGCAGACAGCATCAATAATACGGCAAGGTAAAACCGACAAAATTACGTTTGATTTAGAAATGGAATTAGAAATGAAATAACACACCCTCAGAATGCTGCGCTATGAGCTCCTTGCCAAAGCTGGCTATATAGACAAACCAGTTAGAAATGATTCAAAGAGTATTCTCATTATTCCATCGAACACAAATGGACACAGGTCAAGACACTACGTAAATAACAAAACCGAACCGTCGAGATGCTCTTCCAGTCCTGTACATTCTGAATCATACTTAACTTGTTAGGCGATATTACCCACGAGGTCTGAAAAAAGATGATGAACCCGGCAGTTACCATGCAACAGCGTGAATGGATTCATGGTCTTTGGGACAAATCCAAAACATTTGATCTTCTCGTTAAATTCAGCCCAATACTCATCCCTTAATCGCTTGTAATGGAAAATCCAGATTAAATAAAATTCTGGAGCCCATTTTCCAATCAGTCGATTTTTTTTAACTCTGCCCGCGCTTGCCGGTAATCTGGATAGATGCTCTCGACTACTTCCCAGAATGCCGCAGAATGATTCATTTCGATCAGATGAGATAATTCATGCGCTACCACGTAATCCACCAGGGAAAGCGGTAACTGTATTAACCGCCAGTTCAGCGATACTGTCCCATTTGAACTACAGCTTCCCCAGCGCGTGCGCGCACTGGATAATCTCAGTTTTGGCAATGACACACCCAATTTGGCTGCATAGAGCGCTACCCGCTCACTCATGCACGCCCGCGCTTGTTTACGATACCAAGTCATTACGAATTTCTCGATTTGACAGGAAGTTAGCGAAGCAATTTGTCGGGTTATTTCCTGAATTTGATCTGTTTCATTATTTTGCGAAATCAGTTGCAGTTTTTCTGATTTAGTCAAGACCAATCGATAGGGATCGCCTAATAGCCAGAAAGTACTATCCAAACACCACTGAGGCTGGATAATTTTTTTCTCTTTCCATATCTCCAGACTTCTAATGACCCAGTCAGCTTTACTGTGCAGTACTTGCTCTATTCTGCTGAGAGTCGCTTGCAAAGGCACACTAACCGTTAAACCCTCTCGATTGATTTTCAGGCCAATCGTTCTCCGGTCACGACGAATCAGCGTGTAACCGATTGTCCTGTCAACCAATGTGATGGTACGTGCCTCATTTTTCAGCGTCTTTGACTGACTGGTTCGAGATCGAAATAAATTGTTCATCATCACGCCCTTCTTTTCCACCACCGCTGATATGCGACACCTCAGTTTCTATCCACGCTTGCACACGTGCATTAAGCTCATCAGGATCCATACCGGTTGGATCAATTGGTTTGCCAATGCTTACCGTAATCATGCCAGGAGATTTGATAAATGAATTTCTTCCCCAAAATTCTCCCGCATTATGTGCAACTGGCACAACCAATGTACCTGTGTGGGTGGCGAGCCATGCGCCGCCTATCTTGTATTTACCCGTCTTACCTGGAGGAATACGCGTCCCTTCCGGAAAAATGACAATCCAGAAATTCTGTTTTAATCTTTCTTTACCCTGCTCAACGATTTGCTGCAACGCCGCTTTACCCGAACTACGATCAATTGCAATCGGATTAGTCATTGCCAGTCCCCAGCCAAAAAATGGAATACGCAATAACTCTTTTTTAAGCACCCATACCTGGGGTGGAAAAATTTGTTGCAATGCCAGGGTTTCCCATGCTGATTGATGCTTGGATAACACAATACTTGGCCGATCAGGAATATTCTCCGTACCCAGCACACGATAATGCAGACCACAGATTACCCTGAGCAGAAACAGCATGATGCAGGTCCAGCCGTAGGTCACCTTATAACGATAATGGGGAGGAAGGGGATAACAGGCGAGCGTAAATAATGCGTAGGGAGGTGTGATGATGAGTTGTAATACAGTATAAAACGCTGAGCGCACGACAGCTGATATCATATTCTCTTCACCAATGTGTCCACAACAGATGCCAGATCAGCAAAAATTTGCGTGCCTTCTGGGAGATTCCCATTCGCATGAGTCATTTCACCTTTTCCAGTCAGCACTAAAATCGGAATGGCCTCTACCTCGACCGCTGCCTGCAAATCCCGCAGTGAATCACCGACAGCAGGAACGCCTTTAAGATCGGTACTATAACGTTGCATGATTTCCTGAAACATACCTGTCTCAGGTTTACGACAGTGACATTTATCCTGCTCAGTATGTGGGCAGAAGAAAAGCGCATCAATGCGTCCCCCGGCGTGATGAACCGCTTTGAACATCTTGTCGTTAATGGCATTGAAAGTCGTCATATCGAGCAATCCGCGCCCGATCCCAGACTGATTGGTTGCAATGATCACGCGATAACCGGCCTGGGTAAGTCGTGAGATTGCTTCCAGGCTACCAGGTATGGGTTTCCATTCTTCCAGTGATGTGATAAAGGTTTGACTGACCTCATTGATCACACCGTTACTATCCAGGATGATCAATTTCATTTCAGCTCGCCAGCCTGGAAATATCGGCTACCCGATTCATCACCTGCTGAAGTTTTTTAAGCAAAGCCAAACGATTGTTGCGCAACCTGTCATCATCGGTATTGACCATTACATGATCAAAAAAGGTATCAACCGGCGCTTTTAATGCTGCCAGGATTTGCAGGGCAACCGTATAATCCTTCTCCTCAAAGGCCTCATCCACTTTATCTTTCAGCTCAATTAACGCTTGATACAATGCTCGTTCGGCAGGCACCTGTAAAAGTTCAACCTCTACCTGTGGGTTGATGATAGCGCTACTCTTTTTGAGGATATTACTCACACGCTTATTGGCAGCAGCCAGACTGGCTGCCTCTGGCAAAGCGATAAAAGCACGAATAGCAGCCAGTCGTTTGGGAATATCATTTAAATGTTGAGGATGGAGTGCCAATACAGCATCTACTTCTTGGGCACTGTAACCCTGCTCACGCAGATTTACCGCCAATCGATCATAGATAAAATCTGCTAATTGCCCGCTTACCTCAGCAGATATGGTATGACGGATATGTTTCTGGTGGGCCTTCTTCCCAGTGTCAGCGAGTGTCATCTCGGCGACTGTCTGCTGTACCCATTGTTCTGCAATACGTTCATCCTGGAGAATTTCTATGGCTCGCTCAACCAGCCTATTCAGTTCAAGCGGTAAATCCTTTTCGATAAGAATACGAATCACGCCCAGAGCATGGCGGCGTAGCGCAAAGGGATCTTTATCTCCGGTGGGGAGCTGCCCGATAGCAAACAGATTGATCAAAGTCTCCAGCTTATCTGCCAAAGCCACGCAAACACCAACCAGGTTACGTGGCAGTAAGTCGCCGGCAAAGCGTGGTTTGTAGTGATCTTCTATCGCATAGGCAACCGCATCGCTCAAGCCTTCATGCTGCGCATAATAACGCCCCATGATCCCCTGCAGCTCGGGAAATTCGCCGACCATGTCTGTCAATAGATCCGTTTTAGCTAATCGCGCTGCCTGCTCCGCTTGTTCTGCCAGAATATTGCCACCCAAGATTTGCCCGATCTCGCGTGCAAGGGTACGCACATATTCAATGCGCAAACCCTGTGTGCCCAGTTGATGATGGTAAATCACCTTGTTCAGCCCAGCAATACGCGAAGCCAAAGTATGTTTTCGATCCTGATCAAAGAAGAATTTTGCATCTGCCAAACGCGAGCGCACGACGCGCTCATTGCCTTCGATGACAAAATGTGTATCGGCTGGACCAATATTCGCCACTATCAGAAAGGTACTGGCCAGTTTCCCCTCACTATCCAGCAATGGGAAATATTTCTGGTTGGCTTTCATCGTCAGAATCAGGCATTCCTGCGGTACTTCAAGAAATTCTGATGGGAATTTCCCGATTAGCACGTTGGGATGTTCCACCAATGCTGTTACCTCATCCATTAATGCTTCATCGAGAATAAGCTGCAGATTTTCTTTGGCGGCAGCAATAGAAAGCTGATTCGAGATACGGGTACGGCGCTCAGTAAAACTGGCAATAACCGCGCCTTCTGTTTCCAGTTGCTGGCTATAACTATCCGCTTCCCTGATGACGATAGGATGGTTACTGGCTTCGAAGCGATGACCTTGTGTCATATTGCCGGCAGTCAAACCCAGCACGCTCACAGGAACGACCTCGGCGCCATGCAGCGCGATCAATCCATGAGCGGGACGGACAAAATTGACGTTCTGCCAACCATCTGCGAGCTGATAAGTCATCACTTTGGGGATAGGTAATTGCGCAATTGCTTCATCCATCGCTTGTTGCAGCCCATCAACCAGAACGATGCCCGACACCACACGCTCCAGAAAAAGTGTTTCGGACTTACCTTCCATTGCCCGCGTCAGTTGTGAAACGACAAATGCCTCCACGCCTAGACCACTCAATTTCTTGACCAAAGCCGGCGTCGCTCGCCCTTCCTCATCCAGACCCACCGAAACGGGCATTAACTTGGTCGCCACAGCCTGATCAGGTGCCTGCCCCAAAACATGCGTAATATGAACCGCCAGCCTACGTGGCGTGGCGTATGCAGTCATTACCGCATCTGGCATTGCCAGATTCTGGCTTTTCAGGCTATTGAGCAATGATTCAGCAAAATAAGTACCCAGCTTATGCAGTGATTTGGGTGGCAGCTCTTCAACCAGCAGTTCTACAAGTAGGTTTCTTGGGATCATGCTCATCCTGCTTTCTTCGGTATTTGCGCTACCCATTCGCGCGGCGCCAGCGGAAAGGGAGGCTGCAATCGTTCCCGACTATCATAATAAGCCTGTGCGACTCGACGCGCCAGATTGCGAATGCGCGCGATATAGGCGGCACGTTCGGTGACCGAGATGGCTCCTCGGGCATCCAGTAAATTGAAGCTATGCGCCGCTTTCAGTACTTGTTCATAGGCAGGCAGTGGCAATTGTTGTTCCATTAGATTATTCGCTTGTTCTTCATGTTTACCGAAAGCGACGAAGAGAAATTCAGGGTCGCTGCATTCAAAATTATAAGTCGATTGCTCAACTTCATTTTGATGATACACATCACCATAGCTCAGCCCTTCAGTCCAAATTAAATCAAACACATTCTCCACCCCTTGCAGATACATAGCCAGCCGCTCGAGCCCATAAGTAATCTCACCGGTAATCGGCCTGCAATTGATCCCGCCGACTTGCTGAAAATAAGTAAACTGTGTGACTTCCATGCCATTCAACCACACTTCCCAGCCAAGCCCCCACGCCCCCAGCGTTGGGTTTTCCCAATCATCTTCCACTAATCTGACATCATTCAGTTTCAAATCCAAACCCAATGTCTGCAGCGAACCCAAATATAAATCCAGAATATTTTGCGGAGCAGGCTTTAGCACAACCTGATATTGATAATAATGCTGCAAACGATTCGGGTTGTTACCATAACGACCGTCCTTCGGACGGCGTGAGGGTTGCACATAGGCTGCACGCCACGGCTCCGGTCCCAGCGCGCGCAGAAAGGTAGCGGTATGGCTTGTGCCTGCGCCAACTTCCATGTCATAAGGCTGCAACAGCGCGCAACCTTGTTTGCTCCAATAATGCTGGAGCGTCAGAATCATATCCTGAAATATCATGATAGGTACGTAAGCGTTAGCTTGGAACGGTATTGTTGATGACGGCAAGTATTTTACAGGGTTTTACGTTTCCTATAAAAAAAGACTGATAACCAACCGGCGATCAGCAATAACCCTGCCAGCCCTAATACCAGACTATTGCCCAAGCGTACATACGGGGTAGCACCCGAATAACCTTGCGCTATCCCATGTAGACCCGCAGTGGTGAACATTTCCAATTGCTGCACGATGTTGCCGCGTTGATCAATGATGGCGGTTACTCCGGTATTGGTCGCACGCAACATGTAGCGTCCTGTTTCCAGGGCACGCATCTGTGAAATCTGCAAGTGCTGCCAAGGGCCGATAGAACGCCCAAACCAGGCATCGTTGCTCACATTGACCAGCAATGAGGCCTCAGGTAGCGGCACAATGATTTCTTCTCCGAACACATCTTCATAGCAGATATTGATGGCCACGTTTTGTCCAGCCAGATACAAAGGTTGCTGATCAAGTGAGCCGCGGGAAAAATCGGACAAAGGCATATTCAGCACTTCGATAACCCAGCCAAATACGAGCTTTAACGGGATATATTCGCCAAATGGCACAAGATGGTGTTTTCGATAACGTTGTTCAGGCGATACACCCAGGCTGAACATCGTATTGTAATATTCATTCCTATTCGATGAGACCGCTTCAGCCATGCCGATCAGTACATCCCCCTCATTTGCCCTTGCATGCGCGGCAAGCCCAGACAAGTAATCAAACGGCACATCTTCATGAAACAGCGGAATCGATATTTCTGGCGTTACTATGAGCTGACTGTTACTTTCCTGGATAAGCTTGGCGTAAGTATCCATGGTCGTGATAATGTGATCCTCTCGCCATTTTAGATCCTGCGGAATATTTCCCTGTAATAGACTCACTGTCACGGCATCACCCTCAGGTTTGGTCCACTCGATCCACTGCAATGCCAGACCGATGACCCAGACCCCACCCAGAAAAAATAAGAAGTGCCATGAACGCCTTTGCTCAAACCAGGAGGATAGCCAGCCAGCACTCAGAACCAAAAGAAGTGAAATCCCATAAACCCCCACTACTGGCGCAAAACCTATAAGCGGGCTGGATGGCGCCTGCGAATACCCAACCGCTAACCAGGGAAAACCGGTAAATAAGGTACCACGCAACCATTCTGATAATATCCATAGCGAGGCAACCATCCATGGCCAAATAGCTGGCGCAGCCATGCGCCATCTTGCCGAAATCCACCCAGTTAACGCAGGGAATAATGAGAGATAAGCACACAGCAGGATCAAAGCCAATACAGCCAGCGGCATCGGCATACTGCCAAAATCATGCAGGCTGACATAGATCCAGGTTACTCCTGCACCAAACATCCCCATGCCGAAAGAAAAACCCAGTATTGCGGCAGTTAAAGGCGTGACATTCTGACGCCAGAAATAGATGAGTAATGCCAGGGTAAGTAAAGGAATCGGAAAAAAATAAAACGGTGCAAACCCCAGAACAGTCAGCGCACCCGACAGAAAAGAGAGGATGATTTTTAAATTAATTTGATTCAATCCGGACCACTCAGCAAAAAAATCTCAAATGATTTTGAGCAATGAGAAAAATAAAATAAGAAACTGCTACTTGGCTAGCTCCATGATCAGCTTGAATGGCAAGTAAAGCAAAGACAGCACAATGAGTATATATACTACAAATAAAACAGGATTTTGCTTCATACTATCCCATATTGTTTTGTGTTTGCCTTCACTTCTAAGTCGTGCGTATTCCTCCCTTACCCGTATGGAACGTGCTTGCTGATAAGCATCAAATAATGCTTTTGCTTCCGGGAATTGATCATCATCCTTCACCCAGAGAGCGGGCATGGAAACGCCCCAATTGCCTGCTGAGGTTTCATAGTAATCAATATGATGACTGGTCAGTAATTCGCGCACTTCTTCGGCTTCATCATCTGGAACGTTCCGTAGTTTAAACAATATCTTTGCCATTATTAATGTTGATCAGTTTAATGCCATGTGTCATGAATCGAGCTATGTGATGCTATGATTATGCTTTTTTTGCGTCAAGCTCAAAACAACTATGAACAGTTTGGCAAGATAAGCTTAGTTGATGAAAAAGTCTATTTTAATTACTGGTTGCTCCAGCGGTATTGGCTATTGTGTCGCCCATGCATTGCACAAACGAGGCTATCGTGTATTCGCCACAGCGCGAAGGCAGGAAAGCGTCGAGAGGCTATTAACTGAAGGACTGGAAAGTCTTCGATTAGATTTAAATGAGCCAGATTCGATCCAGCAAGCATTCGAAGAAATCATGCACCGCACTCATGGTCAATTGTATGCCCTGTTCAATAATGGCGCCTATGGTTTACCGGGAGCAGTTGAAGATTTGAGTCGTGAGGCCTTACGCGCCCAATTCGAAACCAATGTTTTCGGCTGGCTAGAGCTGACCAATCTTGTGTTGCCCATCATGCGCAAGCAAGGTTATGGTCGAATTATCCAGAATAGTTCTGTGCTGGGTTTTGCAGCCATGCCATTTCGCGGCGCTTATAATGCTTCCAAATATGCCATCGAAGGATTGAGCGACACGCTTCGCCTTGAATTGATGGGCACCCAAATCTTTGTCAGCCTGATCGAACCGGGCCCGATTGCCACTCAATTTAGAGCCAACGCATTGAAGGCTTTACAAAAATATATCAATATTGACAATAGTTTCCATGGTGAAAAATACCGTGCGGTACTGGAGCGATTAAACAAGCAAGGGCCAGCCGTTCCTTTTACACTGCCGCCCGAGGCTGTACTCAAAAAAGTCATTCATGCCCTTGAGGCGCACCATCCTCAACCGCGTTATTATGTTACGTTCCCTACCTATTTATTTGGTTTTCTCAAACGCTTCCTGAGCATTCGTTTGTTAGATAAATTACTCGCAAAAGCGGGTAATAGCAATTAATCTGGTATTAAACAAACACGCTAGCCAGAGATTTTCTGGCTAGCGTGAGGTTATGACTACAGAAGCTTTTTAATTTTAGATTGGATACCTACCTCCCTCTATTGAATGGGATTACGCTGACTATTCGTTAGCCCTGCGCTCCATTCACTTGAGAGATTCTGTACCCAGCCATTATAGACAATGGGTAATGGCAATACGCCTTGGCCGCCAAATCCAGCCAGACTGCTGATATTATCATCTTTGGCCACACTTCCATCCGCCACCAAGGAAATCGAACCGGCAATCTCCGCATCGTTTAAATTGCCATCACCATTTGGATCGGGATCAACCACGATCACGCGGTTGGAGAATTTGCTCGCGACATACGCATAATAACCACCACCTTTTTTGGCACCAAAGTTTGCCCCATGACAGCCAGGATCACATGGCAGCATTTTAACAATCTTATCGGTAGCCGTATCCGTGATAACAATTTGCCCACCCATCGCAGCCGTTACCACTGCTTTGCCATCCGGTGACACTGGAGTTTGAATTGGAAGTACGCCAACGGCGACCGCTCCATTGCCATCTTTATCCGCGAATTCACCGGTTAATGGATCATAGTCAGCAATCAAATTAATGGTGTTTAACAGTGCGCCATTGTTGCCATCCAGCACACTAATGCTGTGATGCAGTAAATTCGCAGCATACACTTTACTGGAATCTGGCATCATACCGATAGCAATTGGGTGCGGTACAGGCGCACCGCCACCTGTCTGGGTTCTTGCTATGATTTGATCTGTTTCCGGGTCATAAATACCGGCATCACCAGTATTGACATTAGGAGTGATAATGCGTTTTCCATCAGCAGAAATCCAGTGACCATGCGGGTTAGCCGGAGCTTGTCCATGTTGTTGTGTCGGCATCATGTGACGTACTTCTGTCGTGCCGGCAGGAATCATAACGACACCATTCTCGCCATGAATTGCTACAGTAACATCATCTGTATTCGGGAGGGTCATCACATGCGAAGGCGTATCCCCAACGTGAATACTCTTGATCAACTTGCCATTCTTCTGATCAATTAATACGAGGTTGGTATCAAACCACTGAGTTTGATAAATGACTGAATGATCACGATTGGCCCACATGTTATGTGGATTATTCATATTGATCTGCGGTAATGCAATTTTCCGTTTAAGCGTCCAGTCACTGGTATTGAGAACGGTAACCGTGCCCGGTTTGGTTTTACCGGTTGTTTTCTCGAATTGGGTATTGATCCATACTTCACCTACACCCGGGGTGGCCGGTTTGACTAATGGTGCCAGTATAATATCCTGACCATATCTTGCTTCAAGAACAGATACCAATGAGAGTTTGCCCGCGTCGGTTACCACCTCCACATTGGGATAGGCGACGTGCCAAGGATTAGTAGAGGTAAAATCTTGCCAGTTTTTCGGCGTAGAGGCAACAAAGAAGGTGTGGACCAGACGTGTTGCCAAGTCACTGCTGGTAGGCAAATCTTTGACACCCGATACCAAATCAATCGTCTTACCTAGATCTAAGCCATCTGTAGCTGGGTCATCGACTATCACCGCTGCCATCATGAACGGGTGAATCTTGCAGGTAAAGACATATAAGCCAGGCACATTGAGTTGCACAATACCGCCACCACGATAAGCTTTAGTCTGCTCAAAGGGAATCATGAAATGATCTCCGCCATGATCATTTTTTCCTGCATCACTTGGCCACAGCAGATTGGTGACAGTATGTGTACCGTTGGTGTCGGACATGATGAAATGAACACTGCTGCCTGGAGGAATAATTTCCAATGATTTAGTATGCGTTACCGGACTCAAGGCATCACCACGTACACTTCTAAACCAGCTACCCGGTTCATCAGATATAATGAAAGTAACCAGGCCCGCTCCATCACCATTTTCATTTCCAAATATCTTGCCATGCGGAGAAGCACCTGCGAGGCTTTCGCCTGTTTCACCTGACCCTGCTGGAACTACATGAAATTTGCCGTTCATGTTAGATTGCATATGCGACATCACATGACAGTGATATTGCCAGACACCTGGCCCCACACCTGTTCCAGCTTTAATGGTAAAAGTATGACTGTCGAAAGGACTATTCATCAATTTCACATCAATGATATTTGATGAAGCGGCATTTCTATCTACAGAATCAGGCCAGCGATGCGCATGCAGATGGAAAGTGTGTGCATGACCTACCGCCAGCACGTGCCAACGCACAAGCTGATTCTCGATTGCACCCAGAGTTGGATTAGTCCATAGCGGTCTTTGTGTGCCATTCGCACTCATTTCGGCGCCCCAGAAGGTTGAGCCGACCATGAATAAAATGTATTCTTTATCCAGCTGAACGCGATTGACAGCAGTGAGCGTGCCATTACCATCCATAAAGCTTTGCACTTTCCCACTGGGATCATCCACTACAATGGCACCAAATAATCCGAGTAACGCTGATTTTTCATCACCATATAGAAAAGTGCCCACTGCATTAGCGTTAAATCGATAATTTTTTGTCTGTTTGGGCGAAAGAGAGGAAGTATTACCGACCGATAACCCACCCACATTGAAATCAATTTTCACATTGGTATTATTGGTCAGTTGAACTTTGACGTTATCCCCAGCCTGTAAAAATAGTGTGGGGCCAGGAATCACTGCATCAGCAGGATAAGTGGGTACCGTACCATCCGTCGTCGTATGGCTGATCATTTTATAGCCATATTGTCCATTAGGAAGGGTTTCAGCAGATAATACAATGTTATGCGAGGCTGCCAGCACCATTGAAGCAAGCAGCCATGTCGTAATAAATAATAAAATTGATGTAGTGGTTTTCATTTTCTTTCCAAAAATAGGTGAACTCATACTTCTTCTCATAAGAAGTAACCTTAATCAGCAACGACAAAATCACCTTTCATGCCGAGCAATACACTTGAGAAAGCAGTATCCATATAGCTTGAAGAATGAGTTGCTTTAACTACAAATACATGTTTTTCCAATGGGCCTATCGCTTTCGTGTGGATTTGATTAACTGATCCTGGATCCGCCCATGTGTAGTTATTAAGTTGAAATTGATGGAAATTAGTACCTAATGCAAGCACATGAAATCTCACATCGCTATTTTTTTCTGCTGTCAGGTTAGGGTTAGCCCAAAGCGGGGTGTGCTGGCCTGTCGTGTTATTGGTTTCCATTCCAACAAACGCGTCATCGATAATGTAAAGAACAAATTCCTTTTTAATGTTATCCACTGCAGCCGATGCAGGATTAACGATAAGCGCCCCGAATAGTCCTCTATCTTCAGCGCCATTATGGCTATCCATATTGTGATCATGGTAGGGCCATGTACCCGCAGTGCCGAGCGCAGCGTGCCACCGGTAAGTGTATGACAACACAGGCGTCGCACTCTCATCCTTATACAGATTGATGTATTTCAAGGTACCATCGCTGTCTTTATCGTAGTGAACCCCATGCACGTGCAAACTGACATGATTATGCTTAGAGTTTGCCTGATCGGGATTAATTTGATACATGAGCTCGATTTCAGCTTCATCTCCTTCGGTAAGGATTATGGTTGGTCCTGGAACCGTGGCCCTATCGCTATAACGGGCAGTTATATCGGTTGAGCTACCATCTTGATCAATAACTTCATATCTCATCATACGATAAGCAAAATAACCGCCGGTGATTTCTTCAGCAAACATGCCGATTCGATGAGTATTTCCTGCTAATACATTACCTCCAAAAAATAATAAAGAGATAGCAAATAGAACCATCGACCAAATAGCTGATAGTGGACGTGAGTTACCTATTTTTTCCATACGCGATGAAAAGAAGCTATCTGTAACAAGCTCTGCAGTGTGTATACTCCTCATATTTTTTTCACCCTTTTCTTGGCACAGTTAAATTAAAGTAAAGATTTGTTGACTAAACTCCATGAAAGCCAATTAATTTTTCATAATTAACTTTGGCGCAAAATTTAACAATTGAGGGTATACAAATCACCTACATATTATTTGGTAAATAAAATTGAAGGCTTACAAATGGCATACATGTTATGAAAAAAAATAATTTGATAGAGAAAGAATAAGAATGAAAATAAAAAGATATCCAACCAAAATCATGCCGCCTGCTTACACGCATGTTTTTGAGCGGACTTTCTTGTTTGAGCTCGTCAAAAAAAGAAAGTCCGCAAGGATTATCTGGGTGAATGGGTCGCCCGGTGCCGGCAAAACTGTTTTTGTCGCCAGCTTACTTAAAAAACTGCATACATCATTTTTGTGGTACCGGATCGATAGCAGCGAGAATGATGTGGCCGACATTTTTTATTTTCTGGCATTGGCTGCACAAAAGAACCATCCCAGAAAGAAACTTGATCTGCCGGTTTTTACCAGTGAATATGCTGATGATGTAGAAAACTTTGCACGCATCTTTTTTCGTAAGCTTATTGCTTCACTCACAAAAGAATCAGCCATTGTGCTGGATAATTGCCATGAACTGGAAAAGAATGCTGTTTTTCTCCGGCTGATACAGATCGTTGAAAATCAGTTGCCACAGGACATGCAATTGATCTGTATCAGCAGGAATCGTCTCCCTGCTGCACTTAAGCGGTTGTACACCAATTATCAATTGCTCGATATAGGCAATGCCGAGCTAGAGTTTAATGATAAGGAGGGTCAAGCATTCTTAAAATGGCTTGATCCCCATCTGAATGATCTCCAGATCCAGCAAATTCAGTCAAAAACACATGGCTGGGCTGCCGGGATAGTATTGATGGCGAGGGAATTTAGAGTCCTGGGTTTTACTAAAGATTTTAATGCCGAAGAAAATATTTTTGATTATCTCTCTTCGGAAATTCTTTTTCATTTACCCAAGGAATTGCATAAGTTTTTAGTAGCCAGTGCATTATTTACCCAATTAACGGCAGAAATGGGTATGCAACTGACCGGTTGCAGTCAAGCTAGGTCTTATCTCAATGAGCTTGTTTCTAAGAATTTCCTAATTAAGCGTATAGAGAAACCCAATCCGACTTATCAATTTCATCCGCTGCTCAGAGATTTACTGTTATCTCAGGCAGACGTTGTGTTTACCCCAGCCTATTGGAGGAAATTACAGCGCAAAGCTGCAATAATCCTGGTAAAGCAGGACAGCGCTCTTGAAGCCATGCTTCTTTTCCAACAATTACAGGATTGGCCATCGCTAAAAGAGTTACTATTACAGCGAGCTAGCCAGCTAATTAATTCTGGGCATCATCATACCGTTATTCAATGGATGCAAGCATTACCAAGCAAGTACCTGAATATGGATGCCTGGATAAGATATTGGTATGCCATTGCATTGAAACCAGTTAACCCCTTTTTGACTGAAGCGCATATGGAAAAATGCTATCAGCTATTTGACATCAATCATGATATTAAAGGGATTTATTCTAGCTGGGTGGCCGCAGTTGAATCAATTATAGTTAGCTGGGATGATTTTTCCAGACTGAAGGTTTGGATGAATCGCTTTGACGAAATACGCAAGCATTATCACGCCCGTCCATCAGTTGAATTAAAAATCAAATTTTATATGGCGGCGATAAATGGTCTTACTATCTATGACCCACACCATCCACGGTTAAAAACATTAATCAGAATTTGTGAACGACTGTTTCTCTTCACTTCGATAAAAACAATCAAGTTATTGTTAGGTACACAGTTAGCACAGTATTACATGTTTAACTGTCAATTAACCAAACTACATACCTCGGCTGCTTTTTTAGAGTTAGTAGTGGAAGATCAAGCTATACCTGTCATGGTAAGGATTATGAGTACTTACCTATTAGCTAATCAAAGACTATTCATGGCCGATACTGTCAAAGCGCTTGAGTATACGCAGACAGGGTTACAATTGTCAGAGTTATCAGGCATTCGTTCATTTGAAGGAGTGCTGCATGCCACTATTATTGGTTGTCATATTAATGACGGTGATCTGATTAGTGCTGAAATGGCTTTACAAAAAGCCATCAAGTATGAGGATGCGTATCAACGCATATCAACTGTAATACACTGTTCCTATGCCGTTTGGTTAGCTGCATTAGCCGGCAAGCTGCATCACGCCTTAGAGCAGAATCACAAGACTCTTCAGTTGGCAAAATCAATTCACTTTAAAATCACTTGTGTCAGCCTTTGGTCACTTGAGGTACAAATACTCGCTGAGCTGTCACAGTGGCACAAAGCGGAGCAAACACTTTCTTTACTTTCTGCAGCAGCTATAGATACCAATAATAAGCATAATCTGATCCAGTACCATATCGCTGATGCCTGGCTAGCGTACTTACAGCAAAATCAGCTTCGTACCCTCGCAGCTCTAAAAGAGCTATTGCAAATTCTGCATACTGAGGAGATTTTTGCTTTTTTCGGGTGGCGCCCCAAGGTTTTAATTTCGCTGTGCCTGCTGGCAATTGAAACCGGCATCGAGGAAGAATTTGCTGTA
Organism: Nitrosomonas sp. Nm34; assembly: GCF_900113925.1. Lineage (GTDB taxonomy): Bacteria > Pseudomonadota > Gammaproteobacteria > Burkholderiales > Nitrosomonadaceae > Nitrosomonas. The sequence continues at coordinate 1,451 of NZ_FORD01000013.1, read as the reverse complement.
CGCATGTTGCAGAAACATCGACTGCTGGCTTGTCCACCTACATATCTCGAGAAATGGCCCTGGCCAGTACGAATCTATAGTTTTGGATCATTGATAGTAGAAGTCAAAGGAAAACAGATAGAGCATTCTGGCAAAAGTCAGAAGAAGATACTCGAATTACTGCAGACACTAGTCATATTGGGTGGCCGTAATGTTCATTCCAGTCAACTCACTGATATATTATGGCCTGATGTTGACGGTGACCTGGCGAGGCAGTCCTTAGAAACAGCGCTGCACCGATTACGAAAGCTCCTTGGCAAGGAAGTCGTAATATTGAATTCTGGTCTGGTTTCGCTTAACAGCAGTTATTGCTGGCTAGATTTGTGGGCGTTTGAAGCGACTATAGACGAGCTGGAGCAAGCGCTTACTGATGAGCGACCGTCTAAGATCATTAAATTAACTGACCGGCTGTTGAAATTCTACCGGGGCCCATTCTTGAAAGATTCTGATTCAGGGTTAGGGATATTAAAACAATCCCAATTGTTGAATAAATTATCCCGTGCGCTGGATTTGTCCATAAGCTTCTATGAAAAAAACGGGGAATATGATCGTGTTTATCTGTTACTAAACAAGGCAGTAGAGCTAAATCCTCTGACGGAAGAAAATTATCGGCGGTTAATGTCTTATCATATCAGACAAGGACAGCCTGATCAGGCACTGCAGACATATCATCGATGCCATCGGATTTTATTTGAAGGATTTAAAATTCGGCTTTCTAATAAAATTCTTGAGCTTGCCAAGCAATTAAAAAGAGAAGAAGGTTATAATTCTAACTCCAAAATAAATAAGCTATAAAAAAGCACCTCACCGGTATACAGTGAGGTGCGAAGACTCCGTCACAGAGCCATCCATTCAATCGCACTAATCTCGTCTGAATAATGCGCCTTCCAGTCTTTGCCGTAAAATTTACCGGAATCAGACTTACGGATAGCATACAGATTGAAAAAAATCTCACAAAAGGATGACTAGTGGAATTAAAAAGATTCCGACTAAAATTATGCCACCAGTTTATGAGCGTGATCGCTTATTTATACTGTCTGAACAAAGAAAACCAGCTAATTTCATTTCTAAATCAAAGCAAAGCTGACTTTGTCGGCTTCATCTTGCCGTATTATAGTCTAACCAGTTAAGAATGATTCAGAATGTATAGGATTTGAAGAGCATCTCAACGGTCTGGTTTTGTTGTCTACGCAGTGCTTTGGCCTGTGCCCATTTATGTTCGATGAGGTTTAGATCAGGAGAATAAGCGGGCAAATATCAAGGGTGTGCCCAGCGTTTTGTATGGCCTCTTGCGTATCCTGCCTCTTATGGAAAGTGGCATTGTCCATCACAACGACGGCATGTGACGGCAATTCAGGCAACAGGTCCTGCATCGCCCATTCGTCAAACACATCCGCATTGATATTGACTGC
>NZ_FORD01000134.1 GCF_900113925.1 Nitrosomonas sp. Nm34 | reverse complement strand
AGTTACTGGGTTCAACCGCCGGATGCGGAAAACCGCACGTCCGGTGGTGTGGGAGAGGTAACGGATACAATCCGTTACCCCGACCCGATCCAGCTTTTTATGCTCAATTGTCGCTTTGTTAAGGTTGCAGGCCACTAGGCATCCAGCCAGAAAGATGAGATCGACCAACTGTTTACTTTGGTTGATCGAACGACCAGGCGTGTGTTGTGAGAAAATTCTTAGCTCATGGAGTCAGAAGCGAATGAAAGCCTGGATTTACTCTCCTACAGCGCACGCACTTTTACCGCCCTGCCTTTGACTTTGCCGGCAGACAATCTGCGCACAGCCTCCCGAGCGATGTTGCGTGCGACAGCGACATAGGTCGATTGATCTGTCACCGTAATTTTGCCGACTTGCTCACGCGTAAAACCTGCTTCACCAGTGAGCGCACCCAGCACATCGCCGGGGCGGATCTTCTCCTTACGGCCGCTGAGTATTTGCAATGTCACCATGGGTGATGCCAGTGGGGTAGTGTTATCACTTGGCAGCGTAGCCAGGTCGTGCCATTCTGGCTCAAAGCTCATCATTCTTGCAATCGCCTCTACCCGGAGCATTTCGGACGGGCTACACAGACTCAGTGCCCAACCGTTTTCATCAGCACGGCCCGTGCGGCCAATGCGATGGATATGGATTTCCGGATCAGGGGTAACCTCGACATTGATGACTGCTTCAAGTTGCGCGATATCCAGGCCACGTGCGGCCACATCGGTTGCAACCAATACTGAACAACTGCGATTGGCAAATTGGATCAGCACTTGATCACGCTCGCGTTGTTCCAGATCGCCATTCAAGGTCAGCGCATGAATGCCTTGTGCCTGTAACACTGCCAGCAGATCTCGGCATTGCTGCTTAGTGTTACAAAATGCGAGCGTACTGACTGGCCGATAGTGGTTGAGCAACTGACCGACAGCCTGCAAACGTCCCTCATGGCTTACCTCGTAAAAACGCTGGCGTATTTTGTTTTCCTCATGCTGCTCCAGCAGTTTCACTTCCTGTGGATTACGTAAGAATTGTCGCGCTAGACCCGCGATACCTGAGGGATAGGTGGCCGAGAACAGGAGGGTTTGGCGCTTGGACGGGCAGCGTTTTACGACAAAAGCCATGTCATCGTAAAAGCCCATATCCAGCATGCGATCAGCTTCGTCAAGCACCAGGGTATTGAGTTGTGTCAGATCCAGACTGCCACGCGCCAGATGATCCATGATGCGGCCGGGAGTACCGACGACAATGTGGGCACCATGCTCCAGGCTGGCCATCTGTGGGCGCATGGTACTGCCGCCGCACAAGGTAATAATTTTGATATTATCTACTGATCGTGCCAGCCGGCGAAGCTCCTGCGTGACCTGATCTGCCAGCTCGCGCGTTGGACACAGCACCATGGCCTGCACCGCAAAGCAGCGTGGATTTAGCCTGGTAAGCAGCGACAACGCATACGCTGCCGTCTTACCACTCCCCGTCTTTGCCTGCGCGATCAGGTCGTGTCCCGCGAGCGTAATTGGTAGACTGGCCGCTTGAATCGGTGTCATCGTCAGGTATTCAAGCTGCTGTAATGTTGCCAGTAAGCCGGGCGAAAGCGGCAATTCGTTAAAAAGGCGTCCGACAGAGTTCACTGCGGACGAAGAGGTTGTCTGGATAGTATTATTCATCCGCAATTATCCCAGATATCAGCAGAATACGCATAGAATTGTATGGTCGGCAGAAATAGTGATGCAAAATACGTTGCCTTAGCCCGCGATCGGGTCGGGGTAACGGATTGTATCCGTTACCTCTCCCACACCACCGGACGTGCGGTTTTCCGCATCCGGCGGTTGAACCCAGTAACTTAAGC
>NZ_FORD01000087.1 GCF_900113925.1 Nitrosomonas sp. Nm34 | reverse complement strand
TGACTCCTCTCATGATGAAATTCTTTTGCAAAACCATTTCATCATAAGGAATTCAGGTTTCTTTTACAGCTTTTCTTATGTCGAACTCACGTTAATAAACCTACTCCTTACCTCCGGGCAAGCTCGGAGGTTCTTTTAAATAATCGCCTCAGAATATATTTTCGATGTTTTTTAGCAGGCTCCCGTCTGCATGGGTGTACTGAATCTCCAGTGCATAAATTGCTTAGTAAAGATATACTTATTATCGCGCATCATATTTCTTCTCAGCACTAAAGTTTTAAAAGTATTGTGCAGATTATCAGTTGAGAAGGAAAAAACGGTTTAAATATAGCCAAATAGCAGAAACAGATGCAAAGCCTTTTTTTGAAATTGCAGTGCTATACAAAAAACAGAAAACGGCGATTATTGCTAACTACAAAACAGGTATACTAGCCGCACTTCAAATTTCGGCACTCAAGCGTAATCGATAATCTGAAAATTATCGGTCAACAAGGAGCGTAGCGCTTCCTTATAATAGTTGGAAGCAGCAAAGAAATCATCGCAAGCCTGCTTGAACAAGGCAAAAGTTTGATAGCACTTACCATACAGAATTTCTTTTTTGAAGAATCGCCAATAGCGCTCAATCAGATTGAGATTGGGTGCATAAGGTGGCAGAAAGATCAATTCGGTCTTGAATCTGACAAATATTTAGTAACGGCTGAGAGTGAGAATAGCGGGCCTTTTCACGAATGCGCAGCTTGCTGGCTTCCATCAATGCCTTGATGCACTGCTCGTTGCTCTCCAGCTGATTACGATCGGTTGTTTTGTTTTTATCCCCCTACTTCTTTCGGCCTAATGCTTGAAGGCTGCTTAAAACATTGCCTTTGGCATGAATAGTCGATAATCAGCCACCTTTATTTTCTAATTCTCTTAATTATCGAATCATGAACAGCCGGTAGTTTTAATCTTATGATTTAAGCATCATAAATCTAATTGTCTTTTTGTTGTGATCTATGATAATTGACGCACCTTCTTTTATTGCATTTGCATCAATATATGTTTGGTAGCTACTTAGCGGTCGACCTGTCCAGTCATAACCTTCTTTAGTGCATACAAATCTCTCCACATCCTCTCCCTTCCCAATACCTAAAAATTTATTAAGCCATGCATCTATTTTTTTTATTTCAGTTCTTATTGCATTTGGGTTTATATATTCTTTGTTACCTTCCATAGAGCGAGTTCGGTCGAAACTGTCTTTATTGCCAGCAAGCCCCTCCACATCCTTCCCCTTTCCAATATTTAAAAATTTTTTAAGCCATGCATCTATTTTTTTTACTTCAGCTCTTATTGCGTTTGGGTTTATATTTTCTTTGTAATCTTCCATAGAGCGAGTCCGGTCGAAACTGTCTTTATTACCAATAAATCTCTCTACATCCCCTCCTTCCCCAATACCTAACAATTTATTAAGCCATGCATCTATTTTTTTTATTTCAGTTCTTATTGCGTTTGGGTTTATATATTCTTTGTTACCTTCCATAGAGCGAGTTCGGTCGAAACTGTCTTTATTGCCAGCGAGTCTCTCCACATCCACCCCTTTGCCTATGCCTAACAATTTATTAAGCCATGCATTTATTTTTTTCATTTCAGTTCTCCGTTTAGTCTAAAAAATCAGGTGTCCACTAAAAAAGAATATCGTCTTTCATATAGTCAAAACCTGTTCCAACACCACGCTATCTAATTCCATTTTCAACTCAAAAATGATGCTAGTCGCAGACGAGTATCAATAATACGACAAGGCGAAGCCGACAGAGTCAGTTTTGATTGAGAAATGGGATGTGATTACAGGGATTCTATTATTGCAACATTGGAGCTGAATTCCAGGAGATAAAGTGTAGTGCTGTGAGATTTAGCAAACAATTGAAGCAATCGACTAAGGCCGACAGTATCAAGCCTCGTAGCAAGTGAATTACGCTGATTTGAGCAGCTTCTGATTACTTAAGCATACGCGTTCTACATCAAAGACGATGTCGGCCTGCATTTATTGAACACCCTTTATGCTTCAATTCAGCAACAATAGACCTGCGCCTACCAGTGTTCCCGTAACTGCATAGTCTCACGATTAAAGCTGCTGTGAAAAATGCATCGCTGTTTGTCAAAAGGTAATGTATTAAACTTTATTCAAATCCCGCCAGAAAATGGCCGGCGTGCATACCGTCTATTTTATGAGTCGAAACCTAGTACAGCAATATATGCTGCCCCAGTGTTAATGCGGCATAGTTCCAAATCCGGCGTATAGGTTGCATGGTAAATAGTTTAGAATGTTGAGCACGTCAACCTAAAAATCTTCCTTATCATAAATTCTATGCAACAGCAAAAAGATCTTTTTATGCATCAGGATACTTTAGCAAATTTGCACGAAAATATTCCACTAACGGAAAAACTGCGTTTCTTGCATCAAATCATTCGCCAGGATTTTCCATTCCTTGATCGTTTCGCAATCGCACTATTTGATGAAAAAACGCAAATTCTCAAAACTTATACGCACAGCACTGAAGAAAATGATAGCCCAGTAACAACATATGAAGCACCACTCAGCTTAGCGCCTTCATTACATGCCATCATTGAGCAACGCCGTCCTCGTTTGGTACAGGATCTCAATATTTTTTCCCAAGGCACACATGAGCATACCAAACGCATCGCTGCCAAAGGGTACAAATCGAGTTACACCATGCCGCTGTATCAAAGCAGAACCTTTATCGGCTTTTTGTTCTTTAACTCGCAGCAGGAACATCCTTTTACATCGCAATCATTGCGTCAGATCGATATTTATGGGCATTTAATCGCACTGATGGTGATCAATGAACTAACGGCAATCCGCACGCTCATTGCCGCAGTACGCGCAGCGCGCAGTATGACGCATTACCGTGACTTGGAGACCGGCTCGCACATCGATCGCACCGCGCACTACGCACGCCTGATCGCTCACGAGCTGGCCAGCAATTATGATTATGATATTACGGATGAGCAGATTGAGCATATTTTTCTGTTTTCACCGATGCATGATGTGGGTAAGATTGGCATTCCGGATAACATTCTGCGTAAACCCGGTCGTCTTAACGATCATGAATTCGATATCATGAAAACACATCCAGAAAAAGGGCGCGAAATTATTGATGCCGTGCTGAAAGACTTCAGTTTAGGTACGTTTGGTCATGTCGATATTTTGCGCAATATTGCGGAATATCATCATGAAGCAATGGATGGCAGTGGCTATCCCAAGGGTTTGAAAGGCAATCAAATTCCAATTGAAGCACGCATCAGCGCTGTTGCGGATGTGTTTGATGCATTGACATCGCGCCGCGTGTACAAGGCAGCGTGGACGAATGATGAAGCCTTTGCGGTCTTGCAGAAAATGTCGAATGCCAAACTGGACCGCGATTGCGTCAATGCATTGATCAACAATCTCGATAAAGTATTAGCGATCCAGCAGCAGTTCCGCGATGAAGACCTAATTTGATGGCTTTGCCGCATTAACCGCAAAAACATGTTTTGGATGAACAGATTTATTAATTCTTCAAAACTAAGCTTGTTTCTCATCTGTTGAATATTTCGTTGGCCAAAAAGTGCAATAAATCGATATTTACCTTGCAACTATAGTCATTAATCTCAAGGAGCCCTCTACTTTCCGCACTTATTAGTAAATTTGCGTACCAGTGAACCTCTCCTAATCTCCCCCATCAACAAAGACCAACCCTGCCATCCGGTTGTTTTTTTGTGCCTACTCTCACGATTTTGCGCGGATTCATGCGCATTCTTGCGGGCATCAAAATTCTTTAAATTCCATAAATTCGCTCACTTTTTCTCTCTTTGCACTATTATTGTTTTTATCCCTGGCCATCGTGCAAACACGGAATCCACAAGTTTCTATTTTTTGATAATAAGGTTCAACGAATTACACGTGAGCTAATCAAATGGTTGATTTGCATCAGGTCAGCGAAGGAAGCTGTTTCGATATAGCGTTTAGGGAATCTTTATGGAATCCAGTCCATGTACATCCCTAATGATAGTACCCAGTCAGATCAACTGGCTGGTTTGAGCTAGTATCGCTACTCACCAATGCCTTCAACATGCCAGAAAGAGAAAACTAAGCTTCAGCTTCAACGCCACCATTCGTGGATACGTGACAGATCGGGCCTGACTATCAAAAATCATCTCCATTAGTGTGCTATATTAAAAGTAGTAGATTATTTAGTATCTCGTCGAGCCTCTCAGATCGCTTGAGAGGAGGCAACAGTTCAATGCTGGCGAGATATAAAAGGCTCGAAGACTATAGAAACGAATGCTGGATCCGAACATCACTTATGAGCGAAATGTGTAGCGATATCATTGCACAACGCCGCCGCCTATAGAATAGCGGAGTATCCCTCAGGAGCACCCTCATGAATCCTAGAATTGACGGTACTAAATTTAGCTCCATCACTATTGATGGGGCTGATATCGAGCACGATGTTCTCATCAGGCTTTCAGGTAAGATCAAGAAGAGAAAGAAAAAACTATCCAAGGCAGTGTTCGGCACATCTCATATCATCTCGCTTGAAGAGGCTGAGCATATATTCGAGAAGGGAGCTGAACGGCTTATCATTGGCTCAGGCCACGATGGCAATGTAACGCTCTCTAAAGAGGCAGCAGAGTATTTCCAGAAAGAGGGGGTCCGCGTTGATCTCTCTCCCACTCCCGAGGCCATTCACCAGTGGAACAAGGCTAAAGGCCACACCATCGGACTTTTCCATATTACTTGCTGATCGCTGTATTCCGCCATGCACTTATATGCCTATTGCTTGATCGCTCCTACCCAATCGCGACTAACTCGTCTATCACTATGAGCGATTATCCTGTCATTAGCTGGAACGAAGCTGGTATTGAACGATCTGCTCGCTGGTATTCAGAAAAGGGAATGCCTGCGCCCAGGCTTGTGCGGGTGATCGATGACCGCATGACTGCAGATGCGGCTTACCGCTTGGTTTGCGAAGGAACTGCACTACTGTGGAAGGGTGATTTCCAAAACGCACGCCAATTACTGCAGGCATTGGCAAGGCGAGTAGATAAAAAACGACCCGCACACAAAACAATTTCGTCAACTACCGAACTCTTTCATCGGTACCGCCAGACTCAATCCCAACGTGCCCGCATTTTGGGCAGCCTGTTGATTCCTTTCAATGCAGATCACAGCATTCCTTTACGCCGCGCGCCCGATGTACGCTTCCAGTGTTTTGAAGCGTATGGTCCGCGGACAGAAGCTTATATCGCATCACTTTGTGAATTACAGGGACTGATCGGGGCCTTTGAGTGGCGTAAAAAGGGCATAGCGTTGCCAGCATTAGGTGGCCGTATTTATCCGCATTACGGTGTATTCGCACCCATTCGAAGCGAGTATGTGGATTTGGTCATGAACACCCCCTTACCCAGGCATGTCACGGCACAGTCTGTTGCGTTCGATATCGGCACTGGAACAGGCATACTGGCCGCCGTGCTGGCTCACCGGGGCTTCCAGCACATCGTTGCGACCGATCTGGATGCACGTGCCATTAACTGCGCGCACGAGAATTTGACCCAACTGGGCATAACAACCCAAGTTGATCTGGTGCAAACCAACCTCTTTCCCGAAGGACAAGCCTCGCTGATCGTGTGCAATCCACCATGGATTCCTGCGCGACCCAGCTCATCGCTTGAGCATGCGATATTCGACCCGGGTAGTCGAATGTTGTGGGGGTTTTTACATGGACTCAGCCTGCATCTTGCATCTGAAGGCGAGGGCTGGCTGATTCTTTCTGATTTTGCCGAACACCTTGGGTTGCGCACTCGTGCTGAATTACTTGCTGCCATTGACGCAGCGGGCCTGAGGGTTCTGAGTAAATCAGATGTCAAGCCATACCATAAACGTGTCGCGGATACCAGTGATCCGCTGCACGCTGCTCGTGCAGCAGAACTCACCTCATTATGGCGGTTAGCAGCAAAATGACCATTGAGCTGGAACGTATAAGACCTATAACTCCGTGTATTTTTTTGCGACCCCTCTGGATTTTGCGACAGGGTACTTCAGCGCGTTCTTTTCAATCTTCTTCAGCAGGATTTGTTTAACATCGAACTCGTATTTTTCAGCCAGTAGAAAAGCAAACGCGAAAACATCGGCAAGCTCCTCCTTCACCTTGTTGATGTCTGCTTGCTCAGAAGGTTTCCAGAGAAATGCCTCCAGAAGCTCACCAGCCTCAATATTCAGCGCCAAGGCGAGATCTTTCGGGTTATGAAATTGCGCCCAATCCCGCTCATCACGAAACTCAACTAATGCTTGGATAATTTCTTCAATGTCATTCACTAAAAGCAGGTCTCAAATTTGACTGACGAAAGTTTTTTTCCAGTTTGCAGCCAGGTTAAAGCTCCCAATCCTGCTGCACGACCACTGGCCAAAGCAGCAGTGAGTAAATAACCACCGGTCGGAGCTTCCCAGTCAAGCATTTCTCCTGCGCAAAACACGCCTGAAATAGTTTTTAACATTAATTGAGCATCCAGCGATTCAAAACAAACTCCGCCTGCGGTACTAATCGCTTCATCTATCGGGCGAGTAGCCATTAATTTCATCGGCACAGCCTTAATTGCAGCAGCCAGCAGCTCTGGATTAGCAAACTCTATAGCAGACAAATATTCCCGCAACAGTCCTGCTTTCGCTCCCTCAATCCCAATCCGACTACGCAAATGATTAACCATAGACTTGGAGCCGCGCGGTTTTGCTAACTCTTTAATCAAACAGGGCAAGTCTTTGTCAGGTGCAAGGTCAAGATAAACAGTCACCGAACCACAAGCATTAATTGTGTCACGTAACGGCGCGGATAAAGCATAAATTAAACTGCCTTCTACACCAGTAGCGGTGATCATTAATTCTCCCAGTTTTTGATAACTTTTCCCGGTAGCATCCGTAAAAGATAGTGTCACCGATTTCAACGGCTGCGCGGCAAAACGACCACGAAAATACTCACTCCACAGTATATCAAAACCGCAATTGGCAGGCTGTAATGGGGCGATCGCTACACTTTGTTCTGCCAATAATGGCACCCATGCTCCGTCGGAGCCTAATTTTGCCCAGCTACCCCCGCCTAATGCTAAAACCACAGCATCAGCATGAACTGATTTTTCACCGTCAGGCGTTGAAAACTTCAATGCATGATTTGCCTCCCAACCGCACCAACGGTGGCGGGTATGAAAAGTTACACCAGCAGACCGCAAACGGCGTAACCAGGCCCTTAATAGAGGAGCAGCTTTCATTTCTAGCGGAAATACGCGTCGGGATGAACCCACAAAAGTTTCAATACCCAAATCACGAGCCCAGTCCCTTACCATTTGTGGCGTAAAATGATGCAGTAACGATTCTATCTCTGGCTGCCTACTGCCGTAACGCAAAACAAAATCGTTAAAAGGTTCAGCATGAGTCAGATTCAAACCCCCTATTCCTGCCAATAAAAATTTGCGCCCGACCGAAGGCATTGCATCATAAAGGTGAACTTCTAAGCCTGCTTGACTTAAAACTTCCGCAGCCATTAACCCCGCGGGGCCGCCACCGACAATGGTAATTGTAGACATGGTAGTTAAGACAGAGAAAATGAATTAAATGCCAAATCATCCTCTATCACTGGAGTGAACTAATTTTGACTGGATTTATATTCGATCCCATACAGGACTTTACATTTCAATACCATTAGGAAGCATGTGCTATAGGAACATCATTCCTTTTCGTCGCGTAACAGGGAAACATACTCTCTTGGCGCATATAGTTTAGCCAGTTAAGAATGATTCAAAAAGAATTCTCATCTAAACCAAACATACCATGAAGGCAAGCTGTAGACAGTATCAATAATATGGCAAGAAGAACCGCCAAAGTCATGTTTAATTTGGCTGGTAGGGTGCAATAGTGTAACGCATTGTACCAGATGTCAAGGTTGCACATACTGCGCAATGCCCGATGGTTATTGCGCCTTAGTGTGCCCGGCATGGGTTAAAACTTGTTATCTGAGAGGAGATAACCGGAGTTAGTAACGACAACCGTAGTGAAACGCAAGGGGGAAACCGCGA
>NZ_FORD01000086.1 GCF_900113925.1 Nitrosomonas sp. Nm34 | reverse complement strand
AATACCACCAGGATCCATTTAGCGGTCGATGGTTATGGCTTGCCAGTTGAGTTTGAAATCACCGGTGGAGAAGTCAATGACTGTTCTGCCGCACCCGATTTGATTGCCAGGTTGCCTGACGCAAAAGCAATAGTTGCAGACAGGGGCTATGACAGCGAATGGTTACGGGAACAGATAACGAAGAAGGGAGCTCAGGCTGTGATACCGGGAAAGCGCAACTCGCTGAAGAGTAGTGCAGATATGGATTGGGGTTCATATCAATACCGGCATTGGCTGGAGAATGCTATTGCCCGGCTAAAGCATATCGGGCAATAGCAACACGATACGAAAACTGAAGCGGAATTACGAGAGTAGGGTAGCCATAGCGTGTGGATATCTGTGGCTACCTATGTGAAATGTCAACATGCCCTAGCGCTTATGTTGTTAGTCAAGAACAATATGCTCATAATATCCCTTTCGAGCGGCTACCAGCCGGTAATTTCAATAATTTCCAAGTCTCGGTTGCTCGCCTCGAACAACGCACAGGCGTTTCATTCGGTACTAATGTTCTTACAGCAGACGTAATTAAAGGAGAAACGACTGATCGACCGCTGCGAGGTCTTGTTGATATTCAACATCCGTGCAGGTCAAGCATACCCAAGGCTGGTTTCGGACAATTTGACAGTTTCGAGGCATTCCTTACTGCCTATACCAGAGCTCAGGCTATTGAGGCACAACAGGAAGATGCTTTGCTTGGATTGGAAGCACGTCGTAAGCAAATGCACAAACGTCGCGAACGAGATGTCGTTGAAATCGAAGCCTTGGTAGCGCAGTACCTCGGTATCGATAATAATGGTGGAGATCATCATCAGCATGTAATGTTGACAGTAACCCAGTCGATTGAAGGTGACATAGATGTAAATGATGATATTCAGAGGGTAATTGCCAATCAGGAGGAAGTTTTGCTTTCAATCCGTTTTGGTGACCGGCTTGGTCTTCCAAGACCTGTTCCAGGGGTGCAAAACGGATCAATGCTGAGGCTACGCGGTGAATGGATTACCAGAGACCGTGCATACGCACATGGCGGTGAGCGAATGTCAGTGCTTCATTTTACCCATCACCCAATTGGTTTTGTTTGTGCTTTAGATCAATGCTGGCAATAATCTAAACTTGGAGAATTAAACACAGAATACTCTTTCAAATACTGAATATATTCTTAATTGAATGGAGAAGTTAATATTGTTGTTCTTTTACTAGACATTCTATCTCGGACAATACCAGCATCTTCCGCTTGAAAAGGAACGGCCGACCCTGGGTCATAAACTACTTATTCTATTTCTCAATCAAAACTGACTGTGGATCGCATTCGTGTCATTCTTGATTTGGAAATGGTATAAGTACAAAGGGAACGATGATTGCTATGAGATGTCTTTAATAAATGATGAGGCTGACAATGTAAAAAACTCTCATTTGACGACTGACAATATGACAATATGTGCGGACGTTTTGCTCTTGCTTATCCACGTGCCAACCTGATCAAATGGTATCATGCGGTAACGATGCCAGAGATCGAGCCGCGCTATAACATCGCGCCTTCGACCGATATCGTCGTTATTCGTGATAGCGTTACTGGTCGTGAAGGATTAATGATGCATTGGGGGCTGATTCCTCCTTGGGCGAAGGACACCAAGAAGCTACCCTTGCTGCTCAATGCACGTGCCGAATCACTGGCAACAAAACCAACGTTTAAACACGCCTTTCGTCGGCAGCGCTGTCTTATTCCTGCTTCTGGTTTCTACGAGTGGAAACAATCATCAGATAGCAAAAGTAAAAAGCCGTTCTATATTTCTTCCAAAGACGGTCCGCTCTCCTTCGCAGGATTATGGGAAACCACGACAGTAGATAAGGTAGTTATCAATAGCTGTACCATCATCACTACCACTAGTAACGAATTGATGCGTACCATCCATGATCGCATGCCTGTCATACTTCCTCCCGAAGCTTGGGATACCTGGCTGACTCCTTCACAGCTACCTGATGATATTTTAATGTCTATTCTTATGAAACCGCTTGCTCCGGAACACATGCAGTTATGGGCAGTGTCACCTGCAGTAGGACGGATAAGTAATCAAGGAGAACAGTTAATTCAGCCGGTAAATGAATGAATTTCTAAATGGGCAACTATCGATGAAAGCTTCATCTCATTTACCGCATGACACAGATCATCCTCAAGAAAAACTGCAGGGATCAGTAGAAAGAGTGACTTTTCACAGTGAATCATCCGGTTTCTGTGTTTTGCGAGTTAAAGTCAAAGGTCAGAGAGAACTCGTCACCGTCATTGGTTCAGCCGCTTCTGTCACGCCAGGCGAATATATCAATTGTCTAGGTTTCTGGGTCAATGATCGGCAACACGGGCAACAGTTTAAATCTGTCTCTATCAAGATTGTTCCGCCTACTACTTTAGAAGGGATTGAGAAGTATCTGGGTTCCGGTATGATCAAAGGAATTGGCCCTCATTTTGCCAGAAAATTAGTGAAAGCGTTTGGTGTAGACGTGTTTGATGTGATTGAATGTACACCTGATCGGCTAATGACATTGCCCGGCATTGGTCGGAAGCGGTTAGAGCGCGTTACCGGTGCCTGGGCTGAACAAAAAGTCATCCGTGAAATCATGGTGTTCTTGCAATCGCATGGTGTCGGCACATCGCGCTCTGTGCGTATCTACAAAACCTATGGTGAACAGGCTATCGAAAAAGTAAGAGAAGATCCCTATCGATTGGCGTTAGATATTCACGGTATCGGGTTCAAAATAGCCGATACACTGGCACAGAAATTGGGCATTGCGCCAGATTCCTTGATGCGCGCACAAGCCGGTGTCCGTCATGTATTGCAGGAATGGTCAAATGAAGGCCATTGTGCTGCTGCGCGCGATACTTTACGCGACATGGCGGTGAAGCTGCTGGACATACCTGCACCGGTTATCGAGGAGGGAATCACTGCCGAGCTCGTTGCAGGCAATCTAACAGCTGAAGCCATTAATCAACAAGAAAGTATTTTTCTGACGCCGCTTTATAGAGCGGAAGTAGGATGTGCTAATCACCTGCTACGTCTCAATCAAGGCCAGCCTCCGTGGGGAACCATTGATGCGCACAAGGCTATCCCCTGGGTTGAAGAGAAGACGGGGCTTATTTTGTCAGCTTCGCAGCGTGCCGCTATCGAATTAATGTTACGGCATAAAGTAGCGGTCATCACAGGTGGACCAGGCGTGGGCAAGACCACGTTGGTTAACAGTATCCTGAAAATCTTGAAAGCCAAACAGATCCAAATCGCCCTGTGTGCGCCTACTGGCAGAGCGGCCAAACGGCTGGCTGAATCCACGGGATTGGAAGCCAAAACTGTTCATCGCCTGTTGGAGTTTGATCCAGCCATCTTTGCTTTCAAACATAATGAAGAATTCCTACTGGAATTGGATTGTCTGGTAATCGATGAATCATCCATGATGGATGTGACGTTGATGAATCAGTTGTTAAAAGCAGTGCCTTCAAAGGCAGCACTATTGATTGTGGGGGATGTGGATCAACTGCCTTCTGTAGGGCCGGGCGCAGTACTGGCAGACATTATTGATTCGGGGAAAATTGCTACCGTCAGGTTGACCGAGATTTTTCGGCAGGCGAGTACTTCAAAAATCATTACAAATTCGCACCGGATCAACCAGGGGTTGTTACCCATAACCACTCATGCTCAGGGTTTGAGTGATTTTTATTGTATCTATGCTGAGACGCCAGAAGAGATTTTTAGCAAATTAATGCAAGTGGTGCTCGAACGGATACCGCAGAGGTTTAATCTGCACCCGGTTCATGATATACAAGTGTTAGCACCCATGAATCGAGGAGGGTTGGGTGCGCGTTCACTCAACATTGAGCTGCAGCAGCGATTGAATGGATCCAGTGAACCTAAGGTTATGCGTTACGGTTCAATTTATGCGCCAGGCGATAAGGTTATTCAGCAGATCAATAACTACGATAAGGAAGTATTTAACGGGGATATCGGTATCGTCCTGTCGGTCGATATCGAAGAGAGCTTGTTGCAGATCCAATTTGATGAGCGCATCGTGGATTACGAGTTTAATGAGCTCGATGAAATCTCGTTAGCTTACGCCATCAGTATCCATAAGGCGCAAGGCTCCGAATATCCTGCGGTGGTTATTCCTCTCGCGATGCAGCATTATATGCTTTTGGAGCGAAATTTACTCTATACAGGTGTTACGCGTGGCAAGCAATTGGTTGTGATGATTGCGCAACCCAAAGCGCTAGCCATGGCGGTTAAGAATCAGCGATCACAACGCAGAGTAACCAATTTAATTTCTCGGCTCAATAGTTGAGGAATGTTATTCCATTTTTAAATCAAAACTGGCTTTGTCAACTTCACCTTGCCGTATTATTTATATGCGAATTAAGAGCCAACTCGTAAAAAATTCCAAAAAAACAGAGCCGCACAGCCAGCTTTGCGAATACATGCATCACAAATCTTTTATAAGAACGAACTTGACTCACACATTCAATGCCTGTTTTTTTCTTTTATCCAGGTAAATAATGCTTCAATCGGTTGCCGCACGCGAGAAATCGCTGTAGACAACCATTGATCCTGTAGTTCCAGATAATGTTACCCTTTTTGTGTTTCTTAACCGGGATCAAGACAGTCAGATTCTGAGCTTGTCTGACATCTTCGGCATCGGTCCATTGATAAGCTTTATCGCCATACGGTTCAGTGTTGTGCAATTGTGGCCGAATCTGATCAAATATCTTACCATCATAGTCACTGGCGCCAGCCACACTAATATAACGTGAGTTCGACATAAGAATGATCACATCACGATTGGAAGAGCTTGAGGGAGTCTGATATTAAGCGAGGGTTTCTTCTCGTGAAAGGCGTAATTCTAATTCTCAACCGTGAATTAAACAAAAAAACAACACTATAATACCCACTTGAGTCTGATTCTTCTGATGAAGATTCTGATGAAGAAACAATTTTTGAAAATCTTTTCAGCATAAGGAAGTCAGTTTTTTTGCTGATTTTCTTATCCCTAACTCATGGTGTTTAAGTATATTATGTGATTTATAAATTTGAGCTGTATAGTTTGTTTTTTTGGCATTTTATGATTGTAGCGAGATGATATGGTTCACCATTTAGATTATCTTATCAGACCAAGCTGGACAACCTAACTAGATTGCTTAAGAAACAGTTCTGGTTCATTATTACTCATAACGGAGGAGGAACGATGATGGTAGAGAAGGGTAATCAAAACCGTAGTGTAACGGGGACCGGGAGATATTTAACGTATAACGCGGCACATGGATTTTAACCTGAACAAAAGATATGCATCGTGCTTGAAAGGGAATGTCAAAGGAGATTGATGTGAGCGTTGGAAAAATAGCTGTTGCGCTTGGGTGATGGCAGTGAGCACTTTTGCTTTCTATTTTGTACGAGGCAACTTATCCATCAGCGCGGATGAGCGTCATGCCATTCAATTGGATGCTAAGGAAAAGGAGTTTGTGTTAGCTGAGATGAGGAGTTTGCTTTTATTTATTAATGGCATATTAAAGGGACTCCATGAAGACGATATGACTGCTGTCTCCAAAGCCGCAAAGTCAGCGGGTATGGGTTTATGGCCGTCGATGCATCACCTTTACTTATGGTGAAGCTACCACTTGAATTTAAAATGCTGGGTATGGGTTTGCATGAGGATTTTGATAAATTATCAGCAGATACCCAGGATGGAATAAACAAAGATCAAATCATTCATTAATTATCTGAATTGACGAGTAAATGTCTATCTTGCCACCAGGTCTATCGCTTGAGTACTGGCTTGGCAGATTAGCAGGAGTTAGCAACGGAAAAGGTGGCTGCCCCGAAGAGATAAACGGCATAATGACTCGCTGCTTACGGTCGGGATAGTGGTTTTTACTTGTTCGTTATGTGACATATCAATCATACATAGAGTCATATTTAACTTATCCATAGGCGGAATGAACAGGCACTTTAAATACATTGCAACCTCTTTCGCCATTCTCCTTCTCCTGGACCAGGCGATCGCAGCAGATCAAACACAGAAAGCTGAAACTGCTGAGAGTAAGGCGGAGGTGCTGGAACAGAAAGCTGCAACCGAGGATAGCAATACTTCCCCATTAACTACTGAGATCATCACGAAGCCTGAAGCGCAAGCGGTTGACCCTGCTGGCAAAGAGCCTTTAGATGATGCGATCACCTGTCTTTCACGAACCATCTACTGGGAAGCTAGAGGCGATGGAGCTGACGGAATGGAAGCCATTGCTAATGTTGTTATGAACCGGCTAGGCCATGAAGGTTTTCCCAATACAATTTGTGGCGTAGTCACGCAAGGTCGTGAACAAGGGTCCTGCCAATTCTCATGGTGGTGTGATGGCCGCTTAGATGACGCAGAGGAGGATGAACCCTATGCGATTGCCAAGGAAATAGCTAGAAAGGCACTCAATCGGCAACTACCGGATCGAACCAATGGAGCATTATATTATCATCGTGATAACGCATCTCCCAGTTGGTCTGTAAAATATATCAAGACGGTAAAAGTGGGCAAGCATGACTTCTACAAGCCCCCTAGCGACGCGGCAAAATAGGTCTCGATACATTCAGGTTCCGGAAGAGGCATTCCAAGGATATAGTAGATACATGCTTCATTAGTATCATTTTGGTTTATTTTATAATAAATAGTTGACCTGTAAATAAATTATCAGATTCGTGAATTAGCCTGATGATTTTGAGGAAAATATGAAATTAAAAATATCCACCTTAGATGGGGTAGTTCTTTTGCTGTTATTAGGCGCATGGAATGATATTTATGCTGAAGGTGCAGCAAATAATGAAAGCATTTATGATCAATTTAAAAATTTTGAGTTTTGGTTTTTTGTTTTTGGCTGTGGTGTAATAAGTATTTTAGTAAAGATAGTTGATCATGCAATTCAAATAAATAAGATAGATGACACACAAAAAATACAGAGCTTTACTAACAAAGAAACACTTCTAGAATGGTTCCTGTGGTTTTTGTCGGCATCAATAGTTGGTTTTTTGGGGAATTTAGTAGGCTTATTTCAATCCTCTGCTCAAGCAGCGGTTGCGATCGGATTAGGTTGGCCAACAGTATTTGCACAACTTAAAGAAAAATATGGACCTAAAACGGAAAATTAGGCTGTAATTGAACAACAAACAAATAGAACGTTCAGTAAAAAGTAGTTAGGCAAATAAATAAGTGGAAATCTCAATAACTGTGATCAAAACAGTCCAATATTCAGGAAAGAAATATGAAGGAGTAATTTTCATGAAAATGATGACAACTATAATAGTAACTGGAATGTGGGCGTTACTTTCGAGCACCCAAGTTTATGCATTTGCTGCTTGCCACGTAGCAGAAGCAATGGGGCATGCAGGAAAAGCACAGGCATACGCGGAAATGGGAAATACTAAAGAAGCACTCCAGTATGCAAAAGAAAGCTTGGCACATGCTAAAGAAGCAAAAAATGAGTATGGTGAAGATAACAAGCATATGGATCAAGCTATCAAATCGTTAGAAGAAGTTATCAAACAAGCATCATTAAATTATCCCAAAATTACAGCGAAACATGCTGAAGATGCACTGAGTCATATGCGTGATTCTTGTCGTTAATTGTAGGAAAAACTAGGTCCTTAGTATGAAGGGCGCGCTTCCTCTATGATGGAAAGGTATGGTAGTGTCAGAAATTCAGCGTGTTGGGGCGGTTTAAAAATCTTAATTTAGAGCACCCCTACATTGTTCTCCAAATAGAACCACAAATTGATTATCAGCCTATTTCGAGGGAATAGGCTAAATCGGCCCGTTTCTTCTGGAAACTTTTTAGTTTGAGTCAAGCTATAGCTGATCCTGCATAAAATGGCTCAAGGCATGTAGCCGCTAAAGAGCTGCTCAACGGAACATCCTTCCTTTTTTCTGATTATTTTAGCTTGAGCCCATCTTAGCTATATGTCATTGAAGTCTGGAGAATAAGATGGCGGGTGTTCAAGTATAGCATAACCAGATAATTTTGATTATAATGTAAAGATGGCATATTCATTAGATTACCGCCGTAAAGTCCTGTCTGTCCGAGAGAAAGAAGGACTTACGATAGCCGGGGTGGCGGCCCGTTTTGATGTTGGCGTGGCCAGCGTGACGCGCTGGGTTAAGAACATCCATCGTAAACCT
>NZ_FORD01000093.1 GCF_900113925.1 Nitrosomonas sp. Nm34 | reverse complement strand
TTCGTTGGCCAGCTTAACTGCTGACGCTCTAAATTCGGCTGTATAAGTTTTGGTTTTTTCTCGCTTCATATTAGGATCACACTCTTTTCAGATTATTTTAAATTGTGTGTCCGGTTTAGTGTAGCCACATCATTGTTCCTGTTGATCGGCCTGCAGTTTCT
Source organism: Nitrosomonas sp. Nm34 (assembly GCF_900113925.1). Classification (GTDB taxonomy): domain Bacteria; phylum Pseudomonadota; class Gammaproteobacteria; order Burkholderiales; family Nitrosomonadaceae; genus Nitrosomonas. Next base: position 6,317 of record NZ_FORD01000093.1, on the reverse strand, counting down.
CATCACCTTTTTCTCTGTCAGATCTAAGAGAGTTTCAAAGTTAGTAAAGTCTATGCCAACTTTGCTAGTGTACAAGGGAGATTTGTTGCAGGATGATATGCGAAAAGAAAGAGTAAATGCGGATGAGATTTATGCCATCCTCCGGGAGAAAGGCATCAGTTCCATTCAGGATATGGATGCAGTCATACTTGAAACAGATGGCAGTTTAAGTGCCATCAAGTGCATCGAAAAAAACTTGAAGTCTGATGTAATGCAGCCTGTGAAAGCACCACCTGACATCCAATAGCCGCTTCTGTCATAGATAGGTTACATTCCGTTTGCCGGCCAGGCAATCTGTTATACTTTTTCTATTGAGAAATTGAATAAGGCAATTTTTCATACATACAGGCTATGCCTCTGCTATAGGTTGTAACGCAATGATAGCCATGATCATCATTCCGACACAGGATCCTACTACGTTCTAGCACGCCAGAGCCATTCCCCACAAAGTGAAGTTACACTATTAATATTTATCGCGTATGACAATACCAATTAATAGATGAATTCCAATGTTACTTTACTAAGCTAAGTGTAGTAAATAATGGATAGCTTGGAAGTTGAGTTGGAGAAAGATAACATAGCCTCGTCGTGTAAAAAATAAAATTTATTGTTACGGCTTGGGGCGATATAATAAAGCTTGCAGCGCTCCCCATATCATGCGCTAGGCTGATAAGCTATTCTCGTGAATGCAAGATTTCCTATCCCTGAAGAGTGCGTGGATCAGCCTCCTTTTCCTCGGACAAAAAAATCAGTAATAGCGGTAAATCTATTGCTGAAGACGCAGCGAGCTTTTTAATCTATAGAGAAACACGCATGAAGAGATCCCAACAGCTATGGATTTATCTGAGATCGAGCTTCTGGTTTCTACCTGCTTTAATTGTCGCAGCTAGCATTGCGCTTGCCGCAGGAGCAATTAATGTGGAATCGGCAATTGAGAGTGAAACATTGGCTCGCTGGCCGCGGCTTATTCGGTGCTGGAGCGGAAGGAGCTAGGCAGATGTTATCAACCATTGCCAATTCTATGATGGCGGTAGTGGGAGTAACTTTTTCGATGACTCTCGTAACGTTGACGCTCGCATCTAGCCAATATACCTCCCGCGTCCTCGGTAGCTTTATACGAAACCGCACTACCCAAGCTGTGCTTGGCATCTTTGCAGGTATCTTTACCTATTGTCTCCTAGTATTACGGACGATCCGGGATAATGGCGAGGATACCTTCGTTCCAGGTATAGCCGTGTTTATGGGTGTCTTTCTTGCACTTGCAGGAATTGGCGTCCTCATTCTTTTCATTCATCATATCGCCACTTCGATCCAGGCATCTAATATTATATGCTCGGTCGCAGAGGACACTATCGCTGCAATAAAGATTGTTTTTCCTGAGCGTAATTCCCATAACAATTCAGAAGAAAATGAAGCCCTTCTCAGGCATTTGTTAACCGAGGCAGAAGACTGGGAAGAGGTCCTTGCAGTAAAAAGCGGCTATATCCAGTCGATAGATTATGAAGCGCTAAAAAAACTCGCGCACGAAAAAGGGACAATCATAAAGACAGAGCACGGTATTGGAGATTTTGTGGTGAAGGGAGCGCCACTCGCATCTCTTCCTCGCCAAGATTTGCTTGAGGAAAAGATATTCCACAAGGTTTGTTCTTTTTACGGTATTGATAGTCACCGCACAATTGAGCAGGATCTGGATTTCGGGATTCGGCAGATCGTAGATATGGCAGTGAAAGCACTCTCACCAGGCGTCAATGATACTACCACTGTCATAACTTGCATTGATTATCTGACCTCCATATTGTGTTTTCTGGTTCAGCGCAATTCACCTCTCCGAATTTATTATGAAAAGGGAGAACCACGATTGATAAGGATGAATCCAACCTTTGAGACTCTCCTTGATACTTCATTCGAAGAGATCCGTCGAAACGCAAGCGGCAATGCCAGAGTGATTATTTCTATGCTTGATGCTTTGAAGCTAATTGGAGCGACAAGCCCGCTTGTTTCTCACAAAAAGGCGTTAGGTGAGCGAGCAAAAAAAGTTGCCGAGCTAGCAGAGGGTAGTATCGAGTCTAAACATGACCTTGCGGCAATTCGTGCTCGATTAGAGACCCTACACATTACTGTTGACCCTAATCCTCCTGCTAATCGATAAGACGCACTATCCTGATGAGCGCTTTCAGGGATAAAAGTCCCTGTTTATTCATTTTGCTTTCCATCCCAACTGGACGCTTCTTTTTACGGGGTTGACAACACGTTGTGCTAGTTAACTCTTGGTTCACGTAGTTTGCTTCCTTGCGCTTGGTGGCCACCAGTTTTTTCGCAGCGGATGCCGCACACGTTATGCCTCAAGGCGGAACTTGGTTTATTCGAACAGGCGGCAACCCAACAATTTCGTAGGTAGTAGAAGCGATACCAATTTGTGCTTCATCCATCGCTTTTAAAATATCGCGGCTCATTTGATCCTTTAATTCTCGAATACCGAAATCGCGAGCGATAAAGCGAACGGTTAATTCAAGCCAATTGTCCGTGAGCCTGTAGTAGACTTTAGGTTTCATGTCTACTTGTTTCATAAAATAGCGGCGTTCCATTTCCTGAAGCGACTCTCGGCCGAGAGAACTAATAGAGACCGTTCGATGATTAGCAATTTGCAGCAAGATATGTTCGGCTCGATGGTAGTCCGCATCGAACTTGATTGGGATGCTTATTTCCTCCCAGATATAAGGAAATTCCTTGGTGTAGTTATACACGGGTTCATCAAAAATGCGAGCGTTACTGACTGTGACTATTCGTCCGGTGTATTGGCGGCTTTGCACCCACATAGCTGGCTCAGCATTTTGCACTGGCGGTGGCTGGCCCATCTCCATGATCGTGGTTTGCGTAAAACCTAGAGCAATTACGTCGCCACGAACTCCGCCCATCGTTATGCGATCACCAACGTTAAAAGTCTTGCCGTATAGTATAATGACATAGCCAGCTACCGCAGTAATAACTTTCTGCAATGCAAATGCGAGACCTGCAGTAACAAGTCCAACGCCAGTAGCCAAGCGTACCGGATCGTCGAACCATATAGAGACCAAACCCAGGATTAGAAAAATACTTGTACCCACCGCAATCCCTTGCCGAACCCAGAATATGAAGCGCTCATCCCTGCCTTTAAGAATGCGAGATGTGTAGCGCCTGACAAGCCGAGACAAAAGAAGCACAAGTGTGATGAAGGCGATGGTAAAAAGAAGCTTTATCCCATTCTCGGCATTGATGCCGACCAGTCGGACACCCAAGATCTCTACTGCTCGATTAGGTCCTACTAAAGTAATGAAATTTTCCATGACCTTGATTTATCCTATTGCTACAATTTTTGTAGACAGGCAAGTGGCAAAAGCATTTGTAGTATAACCTGGCTAGTTAAAAATGATTCAGAATGTGTAAGGTTTGAAGAGCATATCGACAATTTTGTTTTGTTGTTTACGCAGGGCTTTGGCCTACTCCTCGTTGATATGCTTTATCGCCATATAGTTCATTGTTGTGCAATTATGACCGAATCTAATCAACGTGAGTTCGGGATAACAAAAGCTATAAAAGGAACCTGAATTCCTTATGACGAAGTGATTTGGGAAAAGAATTTCATCACGAGAGGAACCAGACTCCAATGAATACTATAAAATACTATAACGATTTTTTGTGCGAGTGATAATTTTTATAGAGGGTTTGAGCCGCGTTGGAAGCAGCATTTGTCGAAATCATGGCTAAAACGGCATCAGTGGAGAGAAGCGCTGTGTCTAAGTGAAGTCATGACCATCATGGTGGGGTTTCATCTATCCGGTTATCGGACGTTTGAGCACGATTACCTGAATGACGTGTTGAGGTATCAGCGGGGTTATTTTCCAGGGTTGGTGAGCTACCACCGCTTGGTGGAGTTGTTGCAAGGTAGCCTGGTGCCTTTGTGCTGCTTTCTGACCAGCCGCTTTGGACGCTGCAGTGGGATCAGCTTCATTGATTCGACCAGGATCAGCGTGTGCCACAATCGCCGCATTGGATCGCATCAAGTAATGGCAGAGTTAGCTGCCCGGGAAAGACCAGTGTGGGTTGATTTTATGGGTTCAAGCTGCACCTGGTCATCAATGACCAGGGAGAATTGCTGGGAGTCAAAATCACGGCGGGTAACGTGGATGATCGTGACCCAGTACCCGAGTTGACGCGTTTCCTATTTGGCAAACTCTTTGGTGATCAGGAATACCTTTCGCAGTCACTCTTTGAGCAACTGTGGGAACAGGGCGTGCAGCTCGTTACCAGGGTACGCAAGAACATGAAAAACAAGCTGTTGCCGCTGTTTGACAAGCTGCTGTTACGTAAACGCTCGGTTATTGAGACCGTTAATGACCCATTGAAGAATAGTTCGCAAATTGAGCATTCCCGTCATCGCAGCCCAGTTAGCTTCTTTGTCAATCTGATAGCCGGACTGGTGGCTTACACTTTTCGCGAGAAGAAACCCTCGCTTAACATCAGACTTCCTCAAACTCTTCCAGTCATGATGTGATGGTTATGATGTCGAACTCACGTTATTTTAAATAGTCTTCAGGCTATGGAACATCATTTTTACTGACATTCTGACTTCTAACTTTGGCTTTTGCCCATGCTATATCAGCCGCATCAGCATCCAGACCATTTATTTCATTACATGGTTCACCCTCTAATACGAGCTCAGTAAAGAGTGGAAAATGATCAGAGCCAAAATTTCTCAATCTTATTATACGTTTAATTTTAAAATGTTTACTGTGGAACAAGTGGTCTAATGGCCAGCGTAAAAACCAATAGCCGGCATGAAAAGTATTGTACATACCACGACCTATGCGTGGATCCAGTAAGCCACTTATTTTTCTAAATAACCGTGTTGTCTTAGACCAGGCCACATCATTTAAATCACCAGTTACAATAACAGGGATACGAGTTTCAGCCACGCTTCTAGCTATAATGAGTAGCTCTGCGTCACGTTCTGAAGATGCTTCGTTTTCAGTTGGACTAGGCGGAGCAGGATGCACAAAGTGGATACGGATTTTATGTCCGGAGGGCAGCAGAATCAATGCATGTATTGACGGCTTGTCTGGCTCCACTAAGTATTCGATTTGAGGGTTTATCATCTCGAACTTAGAATATATATGCATTCCATACTTGTTATCTAAAGGACATGGGACTCTATAGGGGTAAACTGTTTCTAAACTACTTAAATGCATTTGCCACCACAAATTTGTCTCCAGTGTAACCAGAACATCAGTATCATAATCATGCACCAGTTCGATTAAACCTTCCGCATTCCGGTTACTCATCAGAACATTCGCAATAATGATTTTGATTCTTTTTTGCGTATCATCACACTTTGAAGTTTTTACCTCCACAGCGAATAACGGCGTATACGGAATAATCCACCAAGCTTGATAAATGAGGCAAGAAAAAGCAGCCACGATGAATATCTGTGTATAAATGGATGAAAGATCAAGAAGCAGAAATTCCAGAATGAGTGTAAAAATTATAAGTATGAAAAGCTGCAATCGAGGAAAATCAAAGTTACGTATCCACCAGGCGTCATAACGGCATATAGGCAAGGCTGTTGCAAAAACGAGTATTACAGAGGTGATTAGGAAAATAATTGTCATTATGGGATATAAAATTATATCTAATTCTATAGCGTGCTAGTATGAGTCAAGCATAAGGGTTTGTGTTGTTTTGCCTATATCATGCACACATATTCAAGTTCTCCAAAGGTATAATCCCGCTTTTTCGAGGTTAGATTATCCTGGAAGCTGCTGCATAAGTGTATTAAGTAAGCAATATTCTTTATAGCAGACTTCTCCAGGCGGAATCCTATTTGAATTCTAGGGGCTGCTGGCATTTCACATAGGTAGCCACAGATATCCACACGCTATGGCTACCCTACTCTCGTAATTTCGCTTCAGTATGTCGTATCGTGTTGCTATTGCCCGATACTGTTTTAGCCGGGCAATAGCATTCTCCACCCAATGCCGGTATTGATACAAACCCCAATCCATATCTGCATTACCCTTCAACGAGTTGCGCTTTCCCGGTATCACAGCCCGAGCTCCCTTCTTCGTTATCTGTTCCCGTAACCATTCGCTGTCATAGCCCTTGTCTGCAACTATTGCTTTTGCCTCAGGCAACCTGGCAATCAAATCAGGTGCGGCAGAACAGTCATTGACTTCTCCACCGGTGATTTCAAACTCAACTGGCAAGCCATAACCATCGACCGCTAAATGGATCCTGGTGGTATT
>NZ_FORD01000081.1 GCF_900113925.1 Nitrosomonas sp. Nm34 | reverse complement strand
TCTGGAAAATTAAACGATTCCTGGGTACACTTTGTCATTGGCAATTCCTTTTCTTTATTCAGCTTAGGTAACTGAATTATAAAGATTTAATGGGGAATTGCCACTTCCCTTCGTGCAATATTCGGGCTAAGTTTGAGGTGATTTCTGACTGATTTTATCCTTATGTGCGATCACGTACAGAGAAAGCCCACTTCGAAGAGTATTCTAAAATTGTTCTTAGTTTGACCAAGCTGAAGATAAAGAGCCCAAACATATTACATGGTTGTTTTTTGAACTTACCGAATAGGAGGATATTATGCCTTCGAATAAAGGAAAGGATGAGGACAAAAATAAGGGAGAGGATAAGGATAGTAGGTGTACCAGCGATCTTGGTTTTTCTGCCATAGATAAAGATAAGCAATGTAAAAATGCTACTAACAACGGCGGTGATGCGGCTCACAAGGAGAATGCTGGGCATGAGTTTAACTTCGAGGAAGAAAACGAAATGGCTCGTGCAGCTGAGGAAGCACGCGAAGCTGGCCGTGGAGCTCATGAAAAGTTTACATCTGATGAGTTTAGTTCTGAAGGATCTCTCGAAGCAGATCGCAAAGGTGAGCAGTCAAATAGCAAAGGCCGCTCTAAAGATAAATCATCTTCCTCTACTTAAATGATGTTTATCGAGCTGCTGCAAATTCTGCAGTAGTTCGATTGATCACTTTTGGTTTGCTTCCAGTTTTATTTTTTTGTCTCTTGTTTTACCCTGCCCATCCAAGGTCTCAGATAGTTAGTTCCAACATTTAACAAAAGAGCGCTTCCTATGAAGCTTTACAGCGCAACCGAAGACAGCCTCAACAGCGGATTAGAATAGGTGTGGCAGGACTTCGAGAAATTGAAGATATATGCCTGGGATTTGACTGAGAGATGTAGGGCTAGGTTTGAGGTGGTTGACTAGGTTTTCTTTGGTGGAAATATCCACCAAAGATTCTTACGGTCCAATTCTATTTTGAGTTCATTGTTCGTTTCTTGCATTCAGATGGCCGGATCAATAAATGAATTATTGCATTCAACCAATGCGGCATTTAATCGATTTAGAGATTTCGCTATTTCATCAGCTGATTTTTTGAATTTTTTATTTCATCTCGGTTGTTCATTGACTCTCCATGATCGGTATATGCCTAGGTTTGAGGTAGTTGATTAACTTACTCTAAATTTAATGCAAACAATTCCGAAGAAATAATAGTTAGCCGTGAGTTTAAGTTTCGCACAGACTTCCAAATAGATAAAAGGTTACAAGTTTATAGCTTGTAACCTTTTTCATTTATATCGTTTTATTGCAGTGTCTGTAAGGTTGCCTTATCTATAGTGATGACACCTTTTTCTGGGCCATACGATTTGACGATAGAAATATCGAAGCTTTCTGAATCAATTTTGGCTGTCGCCAATTCATCAGTGATGTCATATCTAAATGTGTGAGTGCCACCTTTCATTTGTGGGTCATTGACGAAAAATGATATTGTGCCGACAAAATAGTGTTCCAGTGCTTCTTTGCTGGTTGGTTCAATATTTGCGGGAAGACCGACAAACACATCATAGCCACCTTTGGCGCTTTCTTTATAGCTTGCTGTCACCTCCAGAATAAGGCGGGATTTGCTTGTTTCCAACAACATGGGCTTTAACTCAGTACGCGCGCTAATATGTAGTTTTGCTGGCTTATTACGCTTTACCTCTATCTTGGGCTCTGTCGATACTAGAACACTTTCATGCAATAGCGGGGCTTTAGCTTTGGCCTCTTCAGCTGCTTTAAGTTTTGGCTGATCATCGTATTGATAGTTTATCGAAGAAATATCTTTCAGCACTTCTGGCATCGAAAGCTTCACCTCTTCCCCAGTAAACCCTCGTACTTTAAAAAAATTATATGGCCATTTTACCGATTCGAGTTGGTCTAAAGTAATATTGCTGTTGGGATTAGAGATTATAAAATTTTGATACAGCCTATCAACATTACCATGGTGTAGCCAGAAGATGGGATCAAAGCCAGCACTAGGTACCTCCGCCATCATGCCGCAGCCTTTGCCACAACCTGGATCCACCTCATCATTGACGACGGTGTTGTAAATGGGGTTAAATGTTCCATCTTGTCCGCCAATATAGTCGTGCATAAAACCATGTAAACCTTGATTGAGCTGATCGTTGAATGTTTTATAATCACGAATCTGGCTGAGCTGTTTAAGATATGCTGATATTCTAGATTTAGCCGCGTCATCAATCGGCTTTCCCTGATTTAGGGAGATTCGTCTTGATTCTTCATATAGACTTCCACCATCAGCTGCTTGGAATTCCTTCGGCATTACGTAGTTGGTGCTGTAATCCCAGTAAGGAATGGCAAATTTGGGATCATCGGAAACTCTACGAATAATGTCTTCGAAATAAATTACGAACATTCTGTGCCAAGGTAAAAAATGAATGCCTGAGCTAGGGCCTGTTGAATTATGCGATGCGCAAGTATCCCAGGCAGCAGATAAATCCGGAGAACTCTTTGTATAAGAAGGGCACAAAGGATTTTGTTCCAAATAGGTGCCAAAAGATACATCCGGAGTCCAATGCATTGCTCCTTGGTAATACCAGCTAATTGGGTTTTTACATCCGATTTCTTTCATCGTGGCTATAGCCTTGCGCATGGAAGCTAATGCTTCCTGCCCCTGAGGCGTATGTGCTTCGTACCTGGTGTAGGTTTGTTGTGCTTCAGCGTGCTCCAGACAAGTGATTGATAGCAACCCAGCTACTATTAGTGATAAACTTTTTTTCATAGCTACCTCTTTAAATTATTAATATTTTTATTAAATTGATGTTAATGCGAGGCTAAGATTTGCAGAATAGATGTCTCTTAATAGAGACAGCCGTTAACCGCGCCTAATGCTACAATAAATTATCGAAATTCCATGGCGAGAAAATATGCGTAATGACCAAAGTAATTCGCATTGACAAATAATAAAAATCCTTTTATCAGATATTCGGGCAGATCGAAGCATTGAAATGACCGTTATCAAAGTGCTGAAAGAATAGAGAGTTGTTCAAGTCGGTGTTTCTTTTCTCCACCTTCTGCTTTAATAAATCGTTGAAGGAGATTAGAACAGGTGTGGCAGGACTAAATGCTGACCAAATTATGCAAAAAGATGACAAAATCATTTCCGCAAAAAATATTAGGAGCGCTCAAATACGCTTAGCAATATCCTCAATACTTTCTCTGTAATAGATTTGTAACATGCGCATGTCCCGGTGTCCTGATATCCTGGCCAATGTCAAAATGTCTACCTTTTTAGCAAGCCTGGTGATTGCCTCCGCTCTGGTATCATGAAAATGAAGATCATCAATTAAAGCTCGTTTCTTCGCTTTACGGAAAAGCGAATCTATTTGACTCGTCCGTAAATTAAATACGGATGCCGTATCCATCCGTACTTGGTTAATTATCCTAATAGCCTCTACAGACAATGGCACATCACGTGCAAACCCATTTTTAGTCATGGGTAATGTAGCTACGCGCTTGTCCAGATCCACATTATCCCAATTAAGAGAAACGATTTCCCCGGCTCTCATGGCAGTTTCGATCGCAAACAGCATTGCCGCTCCAACCCTGGATGTAATCGTTTTAGGAGGAGCTAAATAGTCATAGCCAAGCGCTAGCAAAAGCCTGTCTATTTCATCTTCCGTAATCCTGCGCTCCCTGGCTTGAGGTTGCTTTGGTTTTCTGACTCCTTTTAATGGATTTTCAGGAAGCCATTTCCATTCTTTGACAGCAACATTTAAAGCGTGACTAACCAAGTTCCAATCACGCAATACGGTAGCTGTCGTCACTTCCTTAAGCCTGCGGTCACGCCATACGGCAAAATGAGTTTGATTCAATTCTTCAAGCTTGATGTGCGAAATATTATCTTGGGATAATTTACGGATCCGCCTTGCTTCCCATTCTCCGCCGCGCTTGGTTGATGATACTTCATTCCTGTATTTTTCCATAAGCTCGCCAAAGGTTTTATCTGGCGTGCTATTATGCTTTCCATTAATGAGATTCTTTTCTATCTCAGCAATCCACATGTTGGCCTCTGCCTTAGTCCGGCAGGTTTTGGATTTTCTAAATGTGGTGGTTTGGCCGGTAGCAGTTTTAATTTTTCTGGCTACTGATGCTTCATAGCCAGATCCTTTTTTTCTGATTGTGCCCATAATGCTTTCCGTAATTGATCCGTATTATTTCCGTAAAGCATAGCAGAAAAATTGGAAAAAATTGGAATATAGGAACTCGAACCAATCAAAGGAATCTAATGAAGAACGGCTTTAAATATGGGTTTTTGGGGTATTTTGGAAGGGATTTGAATTTATTGAATAAGTGACGTGGTGCCCAGAAGAGGACTCGAACCTCCACACCCGAAGGCACATGGACCTGAACCATGCGCGTCTACCAATTCCGCCATCTGGGCAATACTCCTAACCACGTGATTAGGAGCAACTCGTGATTCTATAGGAAACAATTGTTTTGTCAATCAAGAAGAAAAGTAAGAAGAGCCAGCTACGTAAACATGATCCTTTTATCGAGCGCGAAAGCGAGCGATATGGCACACCTTTGCCAAGTCGAGAGTTCATATTGCAAGTACTTGAAGAACAAGGCATACCTGTAAGCGAAACAAAATTACGTAAGCTGTTAAGTATAACCCCAAAAGAAACTGAATTTTTTAATAGGCGATTGGCAGCTATGATTCGTGTCGGCCAAATTATGCGCAATCGCAAAGGGGATATTTGTGTCATTGAAAAACTTGAACTGATCAGAGGAACGGTCCAAGGACATAGTGATGGCTATGGCTTCTTGATTACCGATAATGGCGGGCCTGATTTATATCTTAGTGCCAAAGAAATGCACAAGGTGCTTGATGGGGATCGTGTCATCGCGCGAGAAATTGGTGTAGACCGTCGTGGTCGTAGTGAATGTGAAATCGTGGAAGTGCTTGAACATGCCAACACACACTTAATAGGAAGATTTTATACCGAGTGTGGTATTTTTTTCGTAGTTGCTGAAAACAAGCGTATTAGCCAAGAAATACTGATTCCTCGTGAAGCTGCTATGCAGGCTAAGACTGGTCAGGTTGTAATGGTTCAAATTGTACAACAACCTGATATCCATACCCAGCCTATTGGCCATGTTCTTGAAATTCTGGGTGAATACACTTCACCTGGCATGGAAATCGAAATCGCATTGCGTACACATGACTTACCCTATGAGTTTTCATCTGAGATAGAGAAAATCTCTGCCAAATTTCCCAAAAAAGTACTAAAAAAGGAGCTTGCCAAGCGAAAAGATATCCGCCATTTACCATTTGTTACAATCGATGGTGAAACTGCACGTGATTTCGATGATGCAGTTTATTGTGAACGGGATGGAAAGGATTATCGGTTATATGTCGCTATCGCTGATGTCAGCCATTATGTACATGACGCTGATGCGCTAGACCAAGAAGCATACAAGCGAGGCAATTCGGTATATTTTCCACAACGAGTGATCCCGATGTTGCCGGAAGTACTTTCTAATGGTTTATGTTCGCTTAATCCACATACGGATCGTCTGAGTATGGTATGCGAAATACAGTTAGCTACAAATGGGGAATATGTAGATTATCAATTTTATCCTGCAGTCATGCATTCACAAGCTCGCCTTACATACAACCAGGTCGCAGCAATGCTGGATAAGCCCAAAAATACCAATACCAAGCCATATACCGAACTACTACCGCACATTCAGTTACTCTATAAGGTATATCAGATTTTACAGAAAGCACGCAAGAAACGTGGAGCCATTGATTTTGAAACAATTGAAACCCAAATGATCTTTAACGATCAGGGCAAAATTGAGCAGATACTGCCGCTGCAACGTAATGTGGCGCATCGCCTGATAGAAGAATGTATGCTGGCTGCCAATGTCTGTGCCTCAGATTTTTTGCAGCAACATAGGCAACCCGTGTTGTATCGTATCCACGAGGGCCCAGCGCCAGAAAAATTAGAGGCACTACGAGATTTTCTTAAGGAATTTGGTGTGCAGTTAGGAGGGGGGGGGGAACCACACGCCAAAGATTTTGCTAAAGTTTTAACTAAGATCAATGGTAGAGCCGATGCCCAATTATTACAGACTGTGATGTTGAGATCGTTGCGACAAGCGATATATAGTCCTGAAAATATTGGCCACTTCGGATTGGCTTATGAAGCGTATACTCATTTCACTTCACCCATTCGGCGTTATCCTGATTTACTGGTGCATCGCGCTATCAAAGCAGTTCTAAATAGCGATACTTATTCGCCATCGGTTACAGGCTGGCATGAGCTGGGCAAGCATTGCTCAATGACAGAGCGCCGCGCTGATGAAGCGACACGTGATGTTGAATCGTGGCTTAAATGCTTCTATATACAGGATAAAATTAATGATTGCTTCGATGGTGTTATTAGTGGTGTCACTGCCTTTGGTTTATTTGTTGCACTTGATCAAATTTATGTGGAAGGATTAGTCCATATCTCAGAGCTGCCCAGCGATTACTTTCATTTTGATAGCACTAAGCACATGTTGTATGGCGAACGTACTGGAAAAAAATATCGCTTGGGTGACCGTTTGCATGTCAAACTTGTAAGGGTTGACTTGGAAACCCGCAAAATAGACTTTATTCTTGCTTGAAAAGCAAAAAATCATAAAGCTCAAATTTTCTAGCTCTATATGAATTTTAGTGGATGCGAGCAAGGAACACCCAGTAATTAATTGAAACTATCTCGCTTCTTCGCAAACACTAACTAGAAGCATACGATTCTTTCAGATAATTGTTAGGATACAGTATTTACAACAATCCTCCTGAGCGAGCGACAAACATGTCTCAGACACGACATATTTTCGGATTTCATACCATTATGAGCCGTTTACGGCAGAATCCAGACAGTATCCAAGAAATCTATATTGATTCAGCGCGACATGACCAGCGTGCACGCGATCTATGCAAACTTGCTGAAACCAAAAATATTCGGTTAATGCTTTGCGATAACACGAGGCTAGCTAGAATGGTGGGTACCACTCACCATCAAGGTGTCGTGGCTAACATCATGGTCACTCAGAGGTACGCCACCATTGAAGATATCTTGGAGACGCTGAGTGAACTCCCTTTGCTCCTAATATTAGATGGCATCAAGGATCCACACAATTTAGGAGCATGCTTACGTGTTGCTGATGCATTAGGGGCGCATGCTGTCATTGCACCTAAAGATCGCTCCGTAGGATTGACGGCTACTGTGCATAAGGTTGCTAGCGGTGCTGCTGATACTGTACCTTTTGTTACCGTTACCAACTTAGCTCGAACTTTACGTGAACTCAAAGAACAAGGTATCTGGGTTATCGGCACTGCGGCTGAAGCGACTGATCACCTTGAGAGTATTTCACTTGATGGTCCTATAGCTTGGGTATTAGGTGCAGAACACGAGGGCATGCGTCGCCTGACAAAGGAAAACTGTGATCAACTGGTACGTATTCCAATGGTCGGTAGTGTTGAAAGCCTGAATGTATCAGTGAGTGCTGGGATTTGCTTATTCGAGACTTTCCGCCAGCGATCAAGCAAAGTTTGATTAATAGTCAAAGGGGATAATTTTTAGTTTTTCTGAAGAAGCTAGGTTTAATTTTGATGAGGAACTGATGTTACGCAGCCTTTAGCTTTTGCAACGCCGCATAAGCCTGTTGGGTTGCTTTGATAGATAGTTTCGCCCGCAGGGCGAAATGGTTGGCCTTATTTGATCTTCAAACATTCTAGCTTAAATACGGCGTAAATGGACATGAGCACGTGGTTTCATTGCGTAATTACCGTCCGGGTTGGCGACTCTGCCAGCGCCGCGTTGGATTTCAACGGCTTGTGAAACTCTTCGACTTTCCACCGTTTCTCATAAATCGCCGCGGCTCGTCCACCTTCGCAGGAAGGGGCACTGCAAACCAGATTCAACGTGCCGGTGCTGCCGTCCTTGTTCGTAAAGATCCGCCGTACCAAAAGTACTTCCTGGTCGAAGCCTTTCAGCCAGTCGCGCACTGCCTGCCGATCCGCTAACGCCGTTCGCTTACCCTGACGAAATGGCCTTGTTGTCTGTCTTCCAACGTCAGCGCTATAGCATATCCCCTATAAATTGAATATAATTTACAGATGACTTATCCGATATCATTTCGCCGTAAGGTATTATCCGTTCGGGAGAAGGAGAACCTCTCAATTGCACAAGTAGCCAAGCGTTTTTGTGTAGGGGTCGCCAGTGTGACGCGCTGGCTCAAGACTCCCGATCCCAAGACCACCCGCAACAAGCCTACCACCAAGATCAACATGGAGAGGTTGGCGCAGGACGTCAAGGATCATCCGGACGCATATCAGTACGAGCGCGCCAAACGGCTGGGAGTCAGCAAGCAAGGCATTAATCACGCTTTAAAGCGTCTGGGCGTGACTTATAAAAAAAAGCCTGCGTCACCCCAAAGCCAGCGAAGAAGAGCGGCGTATCTTCCAGCAAAAAATTGAAGGCTATGAGCGCGAAGGCCGCGTTATCGTTTACCTTGATGAAAGCGGCTTTGCGCATGACATGCCACGCACGCATGGCTATGCGCCAGTGGGTGAGCGCGCCCATGGCGTAAAAGACTGGCATGCAACAGGCCGAACCAATGGGATCGGCGCCCTGATCAGAAAGATGCTGCTGACCGTAAGCCTGTTCATCGCCAATATCACCGCCGACATTTTCTATGCGTGGGTGACGCAGGACCTGTTGCCTAAACTTCTGCCCGCTTGCGTGATTGTCATGGACAACACAACCTTCCATAAACGACAGGATATCAAAACCGCCATTGCCAATGTCGGGCATACGCTTGAATACCTGCCGTCTTATTCCCCGGACTTTAATCACATTGAACCCAAATGGGTCAGGTCAAAGCCATTAGAAAAAGGGAAGGGTGTTCCAGCGAGCAGCTCTTTGCTGTCCATGCATTTTGATTCATTTTATATGAGATCAGTTATAATAAAATTTTCGTAGATGAATCTCAAGATGAGTAGTCCGCCCTAATACAGCATAAGGATAAAAAAACTCCGTTAAAAAAGGTAAAAATTCACTTTTCTGGCAGAAAAAGTGAATAATGATGTGGCTACACTAAACCGGACACACAATTTAAAATAATCTGAAAAGAGTGTGATCCTAATATGAAGCGAGAAAAAACCAAAACTTATACAGCCGAATTTAGAGCGTCAGCAGTTAAGCTGGCCAACGAA
>NZ_FORD01000085.1 GCF_900113925.1 Nitrosomonas sp. Nm34 | reverse complement strand
GGCATGTTCATCAAGTAATGGTAGAGCGGTTTATGGCTTCATTTAAACAGCCACCCAAAGAACTGATGCTGGATTTTGATGCCACTGATGATGCGATTCATGGCAAACAGGAAGGCCGCTTCTTTCATGGTTATTATGATCACTACTGTTTTTTGCCGCTGTATGTGTTCTGCCAGGATCAACTGCTGGTAAGCTACCTGCGGCCAAGCAATATTGATGGGGCAAAACATGCCTGGGCCATTCTGTCGTTGCTGATAAAACGGTTCAGGCAGAGCTGGCCTGCAGTTCGTATCATTTTTCGAGGTGACAGTGGTTTTTGCCGCCGCAGAATGTTGGCATGGTGTGAGCGTCATGAGGTGGGCTACCTCGTGGGGATCGCCCAAAACAAGCGACTGAATGAGATCACTGCGCAATGGCAGCAAGCGGCAGAGAAGCAGTATGTTGAATCAGGTGAGAAAGTACGACGATTTGACGAGTTTCAATATGCTGCAAAAAGCTGGAAGCGGACACGGCGCATCATTGCTAAAATCGAACATACTGAGAAAGGCAGTAATCCACGTTATATCGTCACCAATCTGACCGGTAAACCGCATCTTCTGTACGATAAGATTTATTGTTTACGCGGTGAAATGGAAAACCGCATCAAGGAACAACAGCTTGATTTATTTGCAGATCGCACCAGTTGCCACCAGTGGTGGTCAAATCCATTTCGTCTACTCCTGTCCTCCCTGGCTTACATCCTGCTGGAAACCATCCGGCGCCTTGCTCTGCAAGGCACTGAACTCGCTCAAGCCTATGTGAGCACATTGCGCCTTAAGCTGATCAAAATAGGTGCCGTTATGCTATACTCGGCACGGTCAAATATGCGGAAAATGAAGCGGGTATAATATCGGATTTTAGCTCTTACCAAGACATGCTCCGGCCCAATTTTACGGAAGAAGAAATTGCCCATATTTACCAGCTATTCATGGAATATCCTTCCAAGGTGGCAAAGAAAAAATTACATGTTGTCTATCTGAAAGCGCTGGAATTGCCTCATCAAGAAATTGTGCGCATCGCACGAGTCAGCGGAGATAGCGTGACACGCTATTTGCGGGCATATATCCAAGGTGGGGTGGCAGCTCTTTGCTCATCCCAGCGTTATTGCCCCAGAAGCGCACTGTTACCTTATTCGGAAGTACTCAAAACACGTTTCCAAGCCCATCCGCCGCACACTGTTGCTGAGGCGGCCTATGAGATTGAAAAGCTCACCGGAATTCAATTAGCTTTAAGTGCTTGCCGCGACTTCATGCATAAACGTCTCGGCATGAAATACCGAAAAATGGCGGCGATCCCCTCTAAAGCCGATCCGGATAAGCAGCGCGATTTTTTACACAACAAGCTTAAGCCCTTACTGGAAGAGGAAAAGCAAGGCAAGCGCCGGGTCTTCTTTGTTGATGCCGCACACTTTGTGATGGGTGCCTTCCTGGGCATGCTGTGGTGTTTCGAACGTCTATTTCTGAAAACATCCTCGGGACGTAACCGTTATAACGTATTAGGTGCATACAGTGTCAAAGATTCCGAATTGATTGCCATTACCAACGAGATCTATATCAATTCTGATACGCTAGTGGAATTGCTAACCACCCTCAGCAGGTTATATACCGATATGGCGATCACTTTGATTCTGGACAATGCACGTTATCAACGGTGCGATAAAGTGATCAATAAGGCCTCGGAATTAGGTATTGACCTGCAGTTCCTACCATCCTATTCACCCAACTTGAATCTGATCGAGCGCTTGTGGAAATTTACCAAAAAACAATGCCTATACAACCGCTATTACGAATCTTTTTGTCAATTCAAAGCCGCTATTGACGACTGCCTCAACAAGGTCAGTTCTACTTTTAGTGAGCAGATAAAAACGCTCCTAAACCCAAATTTTCAACTGTTTCCAAAATCCGCAAATGTGACCGTGTGAGGTATACGTAATACCCGCGTATTCGCTTTTTACTTGCAAGTAGATGTCCCTACCAAAAACTGTTCTTCCAAACCGCAGCCAGACTTGCTTCTGGATAACTCATTCCCAGGATTATGAATCGCCGTTTACCGCATAAAATAGCAATGGGGTGGATGTGATACGCCTGTCAACAAAGAAAAACCTCTTTTTTGTCATAATTTCCAACAAAATCCTCTGAAAAACGCACTCCATCACAACAAATTTTGAATACAGATCTGATTTATCCAATTGTAAAATGAGTTTCTGGCAAATTCGCTCTTATTTTTGATGCTCGTGCAATATTCGGGTTAGGCTTGTACCTTTCAACTAATTTACTTAGCAACACCCTTGATCTTCTCAACCATCCTGACCCCGCTCAGCCCTAGCATAGCTAATACTAGCTCTAGGAGATAGTCAGTATGAATATCCGGCAGCATCTTGAATGGTAGCTCAAATGCCTGCACAATCCAAAGCATGAAGGGTTGTCCTATAAATGCCCAAAAACATCCAAACACGCAGCACCAACCCAAAGCAGGACGCCAGCCAGCCACAAAGATAGAGGAACTAGCCGCCTCAATTTTATTAATCTCACGCTGATCCGCAGCTGCCTGGTTGATGGCTTTCTGCAGATCGCCTTCCAGTTGTTCCCTAGCCCTCGCCCGCTCGTTTTCGTTCGGTATCAAATCAAGAACTTTATTAATGATTGGGGTTATTGCTGGAAATAGTAATTGCCACATATGATTATTTCTCTGCTATTTGTTGTTTATCCGTCACACACAACTGGTATTCCTGCTATCTGCGCTTGGTTAATCCTGGCAGAACGCGCCCGCCTGCTTTGTCCCATCGCAAGATTTCAGCACATGCCCGGAGTTAATCAGGAGAATCACGTTTCAATTTCTTGACTAATGCAGATTTACAGAATGCGCTAGCTCCGATGTTGTAGGCCATGCTTACAAAAGCATCTGCTTCATGCTGATGCAATGGCACATCGCCTATACAAGCGGATATCTGCTCAGTGATTTCATTTGCGTCGCGATAAAGAAATCCCAATGCACGAACAGGATCAGTTTTACTTCCTGGCTTTACCCTCTGCGTGGTACCGAAGCCGATAGTCTGCACCCCTACCCCATCGTCGTATGATGTGCCCCGATAGCCTTCAAAGCTTGCGATCATTACCAATGCTGCCGCAGATAATCCGATTAATGAGCTTCTTACTCTCACCTCTTGCTTCCTCCATTTATGTAATTAAACCTATCCTCAATCATCTGCTTAACCATGCTTAATAATTTAGGAGCCATGTTTCCGGATATGCCTGCCGCTGCTGCACATATTCCCCATGGGTAGGCCAAAGGAATCCAGGATCATGAATGACATGAGCCCAACAAATGCACTCGTTACACTCTCTCCTAGAAATTCAACAAAATTGAATACCAGCTGGATGGCCTGCCTTGATACGCGAGTACCAGCTAACCACACTACCTAATAGTGATTTCCTGACCTGAGGTATCGTTTCGATACCCCAGCTTCACGGCAATGATCTTTTATTGCTTGGCTATCATTAGCATAGCCCAATATCTTGCAGATATCCTTGACGCAAAACCACGGCTCGCCGTGATTATCGACAAAGGTACGCACATCAACTGATTGGAATGAGAAAACGACAGGCGCAAGTACACCATTAGAATGAGCAGCCATGATAGCCTCCTGATAGTTAATTTTGAGTTTCACCGATTTTGAGTGGGCGGCCGGGGGCTCAAAACCGCTATCAGACGGCTGGCGTATTCCCTGTAAAGACAGGTCTTTTATTAGCCTAACACCCGACCATAGGAAATCTATGGACGTAAAAAAACCACGACTTTCGGGCGCAGGGTCATCCGCTGATAGAGGTGTTTTGAGCACCTGAGCAAAAGGATAAGCCTGTAAGCTAGCAGTTGTCAAATTGTTAGATAGCCTTCTATAATATATCAATATAGATATATCATTTGAAATATGAACAGAAAACAAATCATCAAGAAACTTGAATCCGAAGGCTGGGAATTCAAACACATCAATGGCAGCCACCAAATCATGGGGAAAAACGGCAAGAATGTTCCGATTACACTTCATGGCTCTACCGGCCTCGGAAAGGGCTTGATTGCTAAGATTGAAAAACTGACAGGAGTAAAACTACAATGAATACGTGTTATCCAGCAGTATTTGAACCGCAAGAACCCTCCGGCTACGTTGTGCAATTCCTCGATCTTGAAGAAGCATTTACCCAAGGTGAAACAATCGATGAATGCATATTTAACGGCGCAGAAGTATTGACCACGCTCCTTGAAGTATATCTTGAGGATGGGCGTGAAATTCCACGCCCCAGTAAGAATGTAAAAGATGCCTACCACATCGCGCCTAATGCTCGCGTACAGTCCGCTTTGCTGATCCGTTGGGCACGTGGTGACCGTTCGCTTGCCGAAATTGCACGCGCCCTGGAAACCTCCTGGCCTTCTGCTCAACGTCTCGAAAATCCCGATCATTGGCCGTCCCTCAAACAGCTTGACAAAGTCGCTTCTGTGCTTGGCAAAAAGCTAGTTTTGTCGTTTGAATGATGTTGGTAAGCGCAGCAAGAGCAAGGTAACAAGTGATTTTTCCTGTGGTGGTTGAACAGTAAATTACAGAAAGCTATTACCAGCAAAGGAAAAACCATGAGAGAGATATACTTAGTTACTGCAGATGCTTTACACGTAACAACCTCAACTAATGGCGAATATGTTGTCGATGTTAATGCAATCATTTTCATTGCTGCGCAATCTCTGGAAGAGGCTTTGACACTGGCTCGTTCTGCCTTGATAAATTATGGATATCACCTAACAGAGATCCAAGAAATCTCTGTAACAACTCCTTCCGCTGTTTTGAAGCTGAAAGCACAATTAAGAGCGCAGTACAAGGCTGCGTTGGTCCGAGGTTACGGATTCGAGCTAATAGCTCTGCCACGTTAAGAGCAGCATCCTGATCATTCTTTCGAAATGCGCTCATTGAGATCTCCTATTTTTTACGAGACCAAAAAGCATTAATTCATTCATCACTAACACTTATTAAAGTGGTTTCTCCAATGCTGATAGAATAGAAAGTTCCACCGAAGTATTTAACGACAAGGGGAAAGTCATGGAAGAGATATACCTTGTGCATGCTGAAGCAGTAGCCACAAAAACAGCAACTAACTCAGATAATATTGACAATGTAGATGCAATCATTTTTGTTTCTGCTAAATCACAAGATGAAGCTCAAACACTTGCAAATTCTGCTTTGATGGAACATGGCTACCATCTGATAAGGTTTTTTTCAGTTTCTGTACCCACTCTTGCTGCTGTTTTAAGGTCGGACATACAATTAATAGCCCAGTACCATGCTGCGATTGAGTTAGGGTACAGTCTTGAGATAATGGCTCATCCGCGTGGAGAGCGGCATCCAGATCATCCTTTTGAGAGTCGTACATTGATATCTCCTATTTTTTACGAGACCAAAAAGCAGTAGATTGGCGGCCTCTCCCATGCTGATAGAATAGTAAGTTCCAACAAACTATTAACAACAAAGAAGAAACCATGAAGCTAAGTGATGACAAAAAATCTGTAAGCCTGTCAATCAACGAAACACTATAGGCAAGCGAGCTGACTACGCTAATAGCCGAGCTGGCAGTTATCAGAGCAAACATGCTGCCTGAAGTATCAATCAAACCACCTATTAAAAGGGAAGATGGCACAGCATCCATGCAAGAAAATCCGCGGCTAGCCATTGCAAGACTCCAAGATAATAGGATCAGATTCCGGCTCAGAAATGCCGGACTTGGCTGGCTGATCTTTGATATTCCCAGCGACCAGGTTGGCCCGATCTGCGACTATCTCATTGCCAATACTCAAACGGGAACCAGCGATCTCCTCATAGATGGCGACAGAAATAGCAATAACCTTCAATGGATCCAGTGAATTTGAATACTCAATAGTGAGCATACGCGAGGCTGTATTCATGCTTATCCCCTTCCTGTTAATCCAGCCATTACCCCGGCAACCTCAACCCGCAACTGATCCATATCCCTATCATTACAAATGATCTGGTCGATATACCTATCATCAATACCGCGCTCGCTCTCATGCCCGGTATTGACTGCAAATGGATTATTCTTGCGCTCGATATGCCAGATCACCCCGCCATTGCGCTTGATCATTTGCGCCTCATTGTCGAAACGCACATCGGATAAAACCAACTTTGGATAATGGCCAATCAAATTCTCAACTCTTTTCACCCAGATATCCGGATGAATCAATTTTCTGCCCCATTCAGTACCAAACGACCGCATTCCCTGGGGGATCTACCAAGCAGATCATCATGCGGCTTTTCCTTCAGAGCGCGGTCATTGAAGGTACCCATGACCACCTCGAATATATAAGCCAGGCAGCACACCATATCCATTTTAAATGTCAGCTCAGTAAAGCCATAAGAACTACACAAATGCTGAGCCACTGTGCTTTTACCCGTCCCAATCGTCCCGCTTAATCCGATCAACTTAATTTCTGCCATCTCACCATACCCACACATAAGTATTTAGTTAACTTTCCGACAAAGAGCGCAGCAGATGCCATCTATATTTACAAAATGGCTCATACACAAAAATTTAACGACTAATCCGATAAACTGATTCTGGCAAATTGCCATAAATTGTTTAGCGAGGTTTGATCTATGGAAACGCATAAAGAGGAGCTTCTTCTGTTGAAAGACCAGCTCATAGCCAACGAGAAGGAATTTTCTGCATGCAGAAGAAATGCTCCTACTTTGACAGATGTAATAAACCATCTTGGATCTGAAATTCAGGGCCTTAAGCACGAAATCCGTGCATTGAATAAGAAGATAGAAAATCTTCATAACGCAAATCCTGATGGTTGCCGATGTAGATATTGCGGCTCAATCAAGCTGAAAAGAATAAAGGGCGAGCCACATAAAATATTTGGAGATATGGGCATAGTCGATACTTTATTCATTTGCCTAGAATGTAAAAAAGAATCAGTGATCACAATTGATACCCTAAAATAGTTTTATTTAACATTTGCTGAATAGGCATCCTTTCTTATGCTAAGAAAATAAAAAGTTCTACCAGACTATTAGCAAGGAAGGAGAGGTATTGGATAATTCAGTCATCCTATTAATTGGCATGGCGTAGTACCACCGAGAAGATTACGACGCCTGCCTCAGAATCATGACAGAGTGCCGCAATATGCCCGAAAACTTCGACGCTTGGCTGGCTAAAGCTGAGCAAGGCGAGCGAAAGCTTAAGAAAGATGGATATACTATTGTGCGCGCCTTCATCAACCCCCAAACATTTCCCGTATGGTGCCGGTCTCGCGGCCTGAATACCGATTCGCAAGGTCGTATGAAATATGTCGACTTCATCGCACTGAAAAATGAAAGATGTCACCATTGAAAAACGATCAATATTCATAATCATCCTTTAAGAAATCCCCGCAATACCCTGCCGAAGGGAAAGTCGGCAGCAAGGGAGGAGTTACGGGGATTCGTCATGTCAACTACTCGGAAAATCTTTTATAAAGACTGGCTGTTACTTGATTCAACTCAAGCAACAGTGGCGCAAGTTCTTTGCGCTCGGATGCATCAAACTTACCGTCTTTCAAATGCTCAGAACCTGTGTTCAAACAAGCCGATGCAGCAGCAACCAAAAACAAGAAATGTTTTACCTGGCTTTCTTCGTTCAGGTCTGAGCTACCCAAATCGATATCCATGGGCGTCTGATTCACCAGCTGGCATATCTCAAACACAGCGCGCTTTTCCTGGGTGAGCTCAATGAGCTGCAGCACGACAGATAATGACGGAGGCTGCGCGTCATGATTAGGGTCCAGGCAATTGGCCAGCCCTTCTGGTGACTTGTTTAACACTCTCGCCAATCCAGCTATCCCACCCGGGTATTTTTTAGCATCTACTGCAACGCTAAAAACACTTGTCTATATTCCTGTTTTGCCGGTCTGCTCATAATCTATTTAGTCACCCCTGAATAATCACTTAACATGCTGATAATAAGACAGGAAATAAGAGAATGAGCAAATCAATTCGACCGGGAATGGTAAAATAGTAGCTGTTTTCTGGTTGAATTGATTAAAAACATGCTCACCAAGACCCCTGAACTTCATCAAGCTAATTTATTTGAAGCAGATCTACTTCTACAACTTGATCCTGCGGATCCTCTGCTTCAATTATCAGCAGCGATTCCAT
>NZ_FORD01000080.1 GCF_900113925.1 Nitrosomonas sp. Nm34 | reverse complement strand
GGGTTGGTGAGCTATAACCGCTTTGTTGAGCTATTGCAAGGTAGCCTGGTACCTTTATGCTGTTTTCTGACCAGCCGCTTTGGGAAATGCAGTGGCATCAGCTTCATTGATTCAACCAAAATCAGCGTGTGCCACAATCGCCGCATTGGGTCGCATAAAGTAATGGCAGAGTTTGCTGCCCGGGGAAAGACCCGTGTGGATTGGTTTTATGGGTTCAAGTTGCACCTGGTCATTAATGACCAGGGGGAATTGCTGGGAGTCAAAATCACGGCGGGCAATGTGAATGACCGTGACCCGGTGCCAGAGTTGACGCGCTCCTTATTTGGAAAGCTCTTTGGTGACCGGGGTTATCTCTCGCGGTCACTCTTTGAGCAACTCTGGGAGCAAGGCGTGCAGCTCATCACCAAGGTGCGCAAGAATATGAAAAACAAGTTGTTGCCACTTTTTGACAAGCTGCTGTTACGTAAACGCTCGATCATTGAGGCCGTCAATGACCCATTGAAAAATATCTCGCAAATCGAGCATTCCCGCCATCGCAGCCCAGTTAACTTTTTTGTTAATCTGATAGCCGGGCTGGTGGCTTACACCTTTCGCGAGAAGAAACCCTCCCTTAATATCAGACTTCCTCAAGCTCTTCCAATCGTGATGTGATGATTCTTATGTCGAACTCACGTTAACAAAGAAGTTAAATGAGCTAAAATAGTGAGAATGCTCCATTTGCAAGATATTGTTTTCAGTTAATCGTTGACTGTTACATTGAGCGCTTGTTTACGCAATGAAAGTATAGCAAACAGCGGCAACAGCTTGTTTTCATGTTCTTGGTGACGAGCTGTACGCCCGGTTGCCATAATTGCTCAAAGAGCGCTTGGGGGAGGTAGCTCCTGGTCATTAAAGAATTCCCAAATAAGGCGCGAGATAGCTTCAGCGCCGCATCACAGCCACCAACCTTGCTCGCCATTATATTCATTCCCCGCAATGCTTCTTGCTCATTGAGGGCTAAGTGTAGTTTGAACTCATAAGCCCAACCCACACCGACCTTCCCCTGGTCAACAAACTCTACTATCGCGTTATGCGATCGGATACAGCGATGGTGAAATATAATGAGTTTATTCCATTTCTAGATCAAAACTGACTTTGTCAGCTTCGCCTTGCGTATTATTGATAGTGTTTGCGGCTCGCCTTCGCGTCATGTTTGATTTAGAAATGAAATTAGACACAACTCTTGTCGCTGCTGAAGTCACTTGAGCGATAACTCTCCAACAAGCGCTGCTTCCACCACGGATCAAATCCTTTACAAAAGTCGTCAATCGCACAAAAACTCGCTATAGTATCCATCTGAATCTGGCTTCGTCAGTAATGAAATTTTTTTACAAAATGGCTTCATCATAAAGAGTTGAAGCTGCAATTGAAGCTCTTTTACAGCTTTTCTTACGTCGAACTCACATTAATTTTAAATAAATGAGCGCTTTTAACTCATTTAATAAATTTTTTTGCCGCACTTGTAGCTACTTGTAAACCATTGGTCATGAATTCGCTGACAAGAAAACCGTTTCTTTTTAATCAGGCTATGAGAAAAACCTCTAGATTATGCGCAACTCAATCAGATTAATGATCTCAATAACACGCCGTCCTTCTAGTTAAACTTAATCAGTTTCTTCTGAAAAGCAGTACGCTGCTAAAAAGTAGGGGAACTAGGTTTGCGAGTAATCATCAAATTGCCATGAAATTTTACTACCTGATCATAGTCATACCATTACTTTTCCCTGCACACATTTTCGCAGAAGACGACCTTCCAGATCTTGGTGATATATCACAAGCCACTATCACTCCTCGGCAAGAGCGACAGCTCGGTTTAGAGATTATGCGAAAAATTCGCGCAGACCCTAGCTATCTAAATGATGCCGAAATAGACGGCTATCTTAATAATTTAGGTAATAAGCTCATTTCTTCATCAAATGAAGCAAAACCAGATCAATCATTTGAGTTTTTTGCACTCCAGGATCCATCCATCAATGCCTTTGCTTTACCAGGTGGATTTATGGGTTTCCATAGTGGACTGATTATCGCAGCACAAAGTGAATCTGAATTAGCAGGCGTTATGGCTCATGAAATTGCGCACGTCACTCAAAAGCATTTAGCAAGGATGATTTCTGGGCAGCAGCATATTGGACTCATTACGACTCTTGCTGCTCTCGCTCTCGCTATTCTTGCCTCTCGCTCCAATCCTCAAGCAGGGCAAGCCATACTCGCTACCGCACAGGCTGGAGCCATTCAATCCCAATTGAATTTTACACGTAATCATGAAAAGGAAGCGGATCGAATCGGTTTCAATATATTGCATAAAGCAGGATTTGATCCTCATGGGATGTCAGCTTTTTTTGAGCGCTTACAAAATGCTGGGCGATATTATGAAAACGGTGCCCCATCTTATCTGAGAACCCACCCGCTCACTCATGAGCGTATAGCCGATATTGAAAATCGCACACGGGAATTTTCTTACCGACAAGTTCCCGACAGCCTTGATTTCCACTTGGTTCGAGCCAAGCTGAAGGCGATTCTGGGAAATTCCACTGATACCGTAAAGGAATTTGATGCCCGTATACAAGATAAGCGTTACGCAAATGAAATTGCAGAACGCTACGGTCTAATTTATGCTCTATTACGTGACAAGCAACCTAAGCGTGCAGATAAAGAATTAAACGAATTATATCGTATTATCCATTCTGATCATGCTGCCAGCTTACTTAAGAATCATCAATTGGGTAAGCCCATTCTAGTTGAAAGTGAATATTTACAGTCAAGAGCCATGATCGAAGTGCTTGCTGCACGAGTTAAACTAGCTAACAAACAAATTAAAGAGGCATTTAAAATTTACCAAACTGCATTGAATGCCTATCCGCAAAATCGCGCACTTATTTATGATTATACATTAGCGTTACTAAACCACCAAAATGCTCAGGCTGCTCTTGAATTCCTCAATAAGCAGTCAAAAATGATTCCAGAAAACATTAACCTTCATCGGCTAGAAGCACAATGCTATTCTGCTCTAGGAAACCATATGCTCCAGCATCGCGCTCAGGCAGAAGTTTATATTCTAGAAGGAAAATATAAAGCTGCAATCGATCAATTAGAGATTGCTTTACGTAAAGATAATGGTAATTTTTATCAATCATCCAGTATAGAAGCACGCTTGAGACAGCTTAAGGAATTCGTTGCTGCTAATGAGAAAAAGTAGTAACCTCGGTCCCTGCCTGCTAATACCTAAAATCAGCCGCCACTGATGATAATCCTATTTCATCATTTCATTATGCAAATATGATTTGATTGGGTTCTCCCTAATGACTCATCTTAATCTTAAAAATAAGTTAATTGTTTTACTCATTCTTTTAATAGCTGGTGCAATTTATGGCTATACCAATAAAAAGCTAGAATCAGAAAAAGATGAATATCGAACCAGAACTGTTGATCGTGGAGATATTGTTCAGGTTATTTCAGCTAATGGTACAGTGACACCTCTTGAGCTTGTCAATGTTGGAACACAGGTATCAGGCACTGTATCTAAAATATATGTCGATTTTAATGATCGGGTAAAAACAGGCCAAACATTGGCAGAACTTGATCCAGCCCTTCTCAAAGCTCAATTACAACAATCGGAAGCGAATCTTAAGAGCGCTCAGGCAACCTTAAAAAATGTCATAAGTAAAGTAACCCGTAGTCGCATTCTGTTAGAAAAAGGATTTATTTCCAATGAAGCATTAGACGAAATTGAACAACAACTCGATATTGCACAAGCCCAAGTAGCGATCAGCAAAGCTAACGTAGAACGTGATCGTGCCAATCTGAATTACAGTGTCATTCGGTCACCGATCTCAGGAGTAGTAATCGCGCGTGATATAAATGTGGGACAAACTGTTGCCGCCAGCTTCCAGACACCCATTCTGTTTCAGATCGCCCGCGATCTTCGGCAAATGCAAATCAATATTAGTGTCGCTGAAGCCGACATAGGCCAGATATACACTGATCAGGAAATTTCTTTTACAGTAGATGCGTTTCCAGAAAGAGAATTCACAGCTCATGTTAAACAAATACGATTGAATCCTGCAATTCAGGAAAATGTGGTTACCTATAACGTAGTGGCAATGGTGATCAATGATGATAGTACATTGTTGCCTGG
Source organism: Nitrosomonas sp. Nm34 (assembly GCF_900113925.1). GTDB lineage: Bacteria > Pseudomonadota > Gammaproteobacteria > Burkholderiales > Nitrosomonadaceae > Nitrosomonas. Next base: position 5,225 of record NZ_FORD01000080.1, on the reverse strand, counting down.
TATGACAGCGAATGTTCGTTTCATCGTCCATCAAAAAAATGCTGCCCTTCGGGTGCCTAATGCCGCACTTCGTTATAAGCCAAAAAATGAAATACCCGCCTCCAACCTCTCCCCTTTGGCACGATCGCGTCAACCCTTGCTATACCGCCTCGAAAATAACGCGCCTATACCCATAAATGTAATAACCGGAATTACAGATGGAAATTTCACTGAAATTATTTCGGATGATCTAACAGAAGGAGATGAGGTCATTATCAGTGATGCTACAAGCAAAAAGCAGAATGAAGCATCCATGAGCAATTTTAGATTCAGGATGTTCTAGTGACAAATCAAGGCTGTACCCCAGATCAGCCATTGATTCGGGTGGAGAATCTGTACAAAACTTACCAATTAGAGGGCCAAGCAAATCAGCCGATTTGCCATCAGGTGCTGTTTGATATCAATCTTGAAATCCACTCTGGAGAATTCATTGCTATCATGGGGCAATCCGGCTCAGGAAAATCTACCTTGATGAATATACTGGGTTGTCTTGATGCGCCTACAAGCGGCAATTATTGGTTGGCTGGCCGCAATGTTGCCTCCCTTGCCAACAATGAACTGGCACATGTACGGAATTGTAGTATAGGCTTCGTATTTCAGGGTTTTAATTTACTCAAGCGCATAACAGCACTGGATAATGTAGCGATACCATTACTGTATGCAGGTATGAACCGCAAAGAAAGCCGCAAACGCGCCTTAACTTTATTACAACAGACTGGTTTGGGCCAGTTTACATTACATTATCCCAATCAGCTTTCTGGAGGACAACAACAGCGTGTAGCCATCAGTCGCGCATTAATTAATCAACCACAGCTTATCCTGGCTGATGAACCAACTGGCAATCTTGATACACAAACCAGTCATGAAATCATGACATTATTCAAACAGCTTAATGAGAATCAAGGCATATCGATTATTCTGGTAACGCATGAAGATGATATTGCCTCCTATGCAAACCGTCTTATTCGATTAAAAGATGGCCGCATTATTCAGGATAAAAAATAAATGCGCGATTTATTTATGGGTACCTCTAAAAATTCATATTTGCGAGCATCCGCTTTGCGGATGGCCTGCTTACCCCGTTTCGTCACCATACGTGGTTATTCACAAAAAATGTTACCTTACCTATCAATGACAGGCTGCGTCAACATTTTTTTGTTCTTACCTTGTCTTGGCTAAAACTCTAAATTTTTAGAGGCACTCTTATGTTATTTCATGATAATAGAATTTCAACTTCCGCATGAACTTTCTGACCATTACCGGTGAAGCTTTCCACGCGCTGCGGGTCAATCGTTTGCGCACCTTGCTCACCATGCTTGGTATGATTATTGGAGTTGCGGCCGTGGTATTGATGCTATCAATCGGACAAGGAGCCCAAATCCATATTAATAACACAATTGCTTCTATGGGGAGCCATCTTTTGTTGGTACTACCAGGCGCAACCTCCTCAGGCGGATTACGATTTGGAAGTGGAACTGTTAAAACACTGACTGTGGGTGATGCCCAAGCTATAGCAAAATTATCTTCAATTGAAGCGGCTGCGCCCGTCATTTCCGGCATCGCTCAACTTAATCATGGCGCAAATAACTGGAGCACAACGATAACAGGTACAACCCCAGATTATTTTTCTGTTGGTAATTGGTTTATAGAGAGTGGTGCAATATTTTCAGAAGTAGACTTACGCTCTGCTACCCGTGTTGCTGTCCTGGGAAAGGTAACTGCTGAGAATTTATTCGGAAATGAAGATCCTACGGGAAAAATATTTCGTATCGCTAACAAACCATTTCTGGTAGTGGGTGTGCTTACAGCCAAAGGACAGAGCCTTAGTGGGCGAGACCAGGATGACAATGTACTTATACCCCTTACCACTGCTCAACGTCAAATTCTAGGCAACCAATTTCCTGGTTCAATTGGTCATATGCTAGTTCAAGGAAAATCCGCAGACAGGATGGAAGAAGCAGAAACGGAAATTACTCGTCTACTGCGGCAACGCCATCGTATCTCTGACAGGAAGGAAAACGATTTTACTGTGCGAAACCTAACGGCCATAGCAAGTGTCGCAAGCACTACAGCAAAAGTAATGGCTTGGATGCTAGGGGCTATTGCCTCAATCTCATTGTTAGTTGGCGGTATTGGCATTATGAATATCATGCTGGTATCAGTTACGGAACGTACTCGGGAAATTGGCATTCGTATGGCGGTAGGTGCTAGCCACCGCGCCATCCTCATGCAATTCTTATTGGAAGCTATGATGATTTGTATTTTAGGCGGCGTAACTGGTGCGGTATTGGGAATCAGTGGCGCATGGATGATAAGTCAGATTGTAGATATGCCTATCGTCATTACCTTCAGCATGATTGGTTTAGCTTTTACCTTTGTAGCTATTATTGGTATATTCTTTGGTTTCTATCCGGCTAATAAAGCGGCTTCATTAAAGCCAGTGGAAGCGTTACGTTACGAGTAAATTCTTGCCGTAAATTATCATGCTGCTATGCCAGTAAAGGATAGTCATTCCATTTCCAAATCAAAACTGATTTTGACGGCTTCACCTTGCCCGTATTGTTTATACTGTCTGCGACTTGCCTTCGCGCCATGTTTGATTTGGAAATGGAGCCACCTACAATTCAGTGATTGAAAAAACCGGGGAATCAGGGACAACTAATTATCCGCAACTATGATCAAAAAAAACCGCCCTACAAAGAGCGGTTTAAAATTTTGATCATTCTATTTAATTTAATTAATTATTTTTTTTGCTCATCGGCTTTATCAGGCATGGAATCACGCTCCATCATAGAACTAGGTGGATATTGAGCTGGTTTAGGTTCACCACAAGCCGTCAATGCCAGCGCTGAAAGTATTGCTACTAAGAGTGCAGATTTCATTTTCTTTATCTCCTATATAAACAAATATGATGAATCAATTATATTTAAATATACAACACATCTTTGGTCATTTATGTCTAGAATGACGCTATTCTTAATAACAGAATTATAATGTACTGTCCAGTAAATTAAATAATAACCTATTGAACATTGAGTATTATAAAGCATATTACAGTAGTTTATTCTTATAATACCCTAAGTAAAAACAGCGAAATAGATAGAATAAACCCAAGTATGACTATTTCCGTTTTACTATAAGAAGATCTGACGTACTTATTATTACTATTTCACTGATTCTTCTACTTCAGATCTACAGAGTCTACTTTGTTCAATCTCAATCACTCATCAGAAATTACCATACAGACTTTATCCTAAAATAAAAAGTTTATTTTTGAGAAGAATCAGAACTAGAATTCTGACGGTAATTTTCCAGACGTGCCAATTCAAAATGGATAAAGGCTAATGCGGTTAATGTCGGAGCAAACAAATTCAGTAAGGGTATAAATTGAATGAGGCCCGTTAGCAATCCTAAACCCCATAGTGATAATTTATTGGTAGCCAGTAAGATCTCTAACTCTTCTTTACTGGCGTGCTCTGATAATGCATCATAGCTAAATAACCGCTGATTTAAATAGGCTGCGGCTAAAAAAGACATTAACATTCCAATACCAACAAACCAAAAAGGTAAAGAAATACCCAGCAATACAATAAATATAATAATTGCGGAAATAACGTGAACTAAACTACCCACCAGACTTCCTCCGTTTTTCCGCTGAAGTAGTGGATAATATCGCTTAGCAACAAAATCGATCAGTGACGACATCACAAATAGAGCAGTTATTATCATGGCAGTCGCAATTACCAAAATAACAAGAAGAATTACATTTAATATACTCCCTATACCATCAGTAATCTTAAGTAAGGCTGACTCATCAAACCAATCTTTCATGAAGGTAAATGAAATAATCTCTGCAATCCATTCAGCTGAAGGTGTCCAGAAAAAGACACCCACTATTAGCCAGAATAAGCTAGCTACTAAGAGAGGCCAAACCAGTATCCATAAAATTTTAACGTTAAAAAGATTACGAAAAGATAGTGAAAATGCATTAAAAATCTGTATCATGTAATATCATTTCTAAGAATTCAAGACTCTTTTAAACTATAAAAACTTATTAATTATATGCTCAAAAAAAATCGGTTATTTTTTATTTCGTGGAAATGAATTAAGAATATAAATATATAACATGTAATACAATGAATATTAGAAAAGTATGGGTTATAAAAAGTATAAGTTATATTCACTCAAAGCAAAATAGTTTGGGTAAATATCACTAAATTATCAATAATTTCTATTAAAAAGGATCTTTATCTTGAAAATAGAAAATACGAATTCAACGCGAGTAACCAGTATTAATGATGATGATGAGCAAAGATATAGTGACAAAACTTCCTCTAACGATGAATCGCCATATTTTTCTCAATTAAAAAATAATTTGCATACCAACTCTTCTATTTTATCGCATTCCATCGAAAATAATAATGAAATTGTAGATACAGCTAAGGTGGCAAAGATTAGGCAAGCAATAATCGAGGGTCGTTTTAAAGTTAATCCAGAAGCAGTTGCTGACCGATTGTTAGAAACAGTAAAAGAGCTTATTGAATCGAAAAAGAATAATACATAATTTAAATGCAATCATCATTTGATGAAATATTTCTCCAACAAAATTAAACATTATAGGAGAATATTCTTGTAATACGAAAAGTAATCAGAAATTACATTGAGTTATACGACTTGTCTTGTTTCAGCTTTAATTTTTCTTTACTAAAATATCATTAGAACCTAGTTATTCGATGGCGTTAATAGAATTAATTATCAGCTTATACTAGGCATCATGCCTATAGAAGCGATAGAAATCACTCCTACTGAAGAATAAATAGGCTATCTGGAGAAAATGGTATAAAACCATAGCGCCAGGCGCAGGTAGATTGAGAAAGACAAAATCATTTTAGCCTGTGCTACAGGCAAACAGAATAAAGCAATAACTGCAGAATGTGATTCTTTATTCCATTTCCAAATCAAAAATGACACGAAGGCAAGCTGCAGACAGCATAAAAATAATACGGCAAGTCGAAGCCGACAAAGTCAGTTTTAATTTAGAAATGGAATTAAAATGGCGTGTCAGAAATAGCACGTAGCCAAAGCACGCTAAGTATTTTCCAATACAGAAATGAGTCTGAAAGAAGGTTGTTGAATTTGAGTATTCGAACTTGATTCTGTTTTGGTCTGGTTAAAAAAATGTTTCC
>NZ_FORD01000078.1 GCF_900113925.1 Nitrosomonas sp. Nm34 | reverse complement strand
CAAACGCAGCGCGTGTTTGATCGTCAGCAGATAGAATGACTTTTTGAATATTCTCAGCCATGAGCTTATTTTCTGTTCAGGATAGGCAGCGCCGCATCTTCCATGATCATCAGGCTTTCCAGTATTACCTGCTGTTTTTTGCGTTTAATCCGCATCATGTTGAGTGTGCTCTCGATAGACGGACGATCTATCCCAAAGTAATGGCCGGTCATGCCATCCACCCGCCAGCAACGACGCAGTGCAATGAATATATGCACAGCTTGTTTATTCTCAGGCCATACGGCAAATAATCCATCGTCATCGTCCCCTTCTTCTTCAAGCTGATCTTGCCACTCTGCAATTACCTGCTCCCATTCGGTGGGATCAGCCGCACACTCATCTGGCTCAACATTACGGTTGGCTGATTTTCCTTGAGCCGCCCAATGGCGGGCGGCATCGGCTAGTTTTTTCTGGCTGCAGCCTTGCCGTTGTTGCAATTCATGTACGCTTCCACCAGCCCTGCGCGCACATACCCTTTTTTAATCAGCTTCTCCCGCGTTTCATCGCCATACGGCAGAGGACTTCCTTTCTCATCTACAACATCCTCACCCCAACCAACCAGCACACGACGCAACATATCAAGATCATTACCTCCGTCCTGATAGATCGCGCTAAACTCATCCTGGTCGATCAATTCAAATTCAGCAGTAAAGGTTGCTTTCTTCACACCGCCGCCATCCTTTGGAATGTTGATGTTTACCGGCCATTTGATGGATTTCTGCTCTTCGACTTTAAACATAGGTTTCTCCTGGTAAATTTATGATGTTGTATTCGTGGCGAGTTATTGCGTTTTAAACGTCCACTCGTTATTTCCGGCACTGGTCGGCTGCAGCACCAAATCCATATTCAGCATGACGGTATTACCGTTCTCGCTTTTGGTGGGATTGGTTAACTGCACCTGCCCGGCATCAATCAGCACTTTATTGCCTGCGCTAGTGCCATGCACCAAGGCGAGTGCGCCAGTAGTTTCTGCGCGACAGATGCTCTCAAAATCCTTGGCAGCCACGGTCGGTAGTTCAATCACGACTTTGCCGGTACTTTTTCTATCGTTAAACTGCATGCGCTCTGAATTAGGCCGGTTGATGTAATCAATGACATTGCCTTGGGTGAGGGTGAGAGATTGCAATGCTGCGGCAAAGCCGTGCAAATTGAAGGTGGTGTTCTGCTTGTTCATCGCGAGCGGTTTCTGGAACGCGGTCAGCACTGGTGTACCGAATGCGACGGCAGTAATGCCGCCATACAATCCTTCCAAGGTGATATGCGCGACAGGGACTTGCCCTTCGTTGAAGCGCAGTTCCATGGTGCCGTACGCCCCCAGGATCTTGTGCAGCTGGCCATCCCAATTGAAATAGCTGGTAACGGACTCTTCGCCTATGGTGATGAGTGCATAAATAGTCGGGCCGGTGGTGGGCGTGAGTGTTTCGGACATGACACATCCGCGCATGATAGGGCTGTAGCCTGGCTTGGTCGCTACTGCCCCTGAGCCTGCCAGCTCAATATCGAACTCCACTTTCATAGTATCGCCGACTTTGATCTGTCCTTGGTGACCGAAAAACGGCAGTGCGTTGTTGCGTTCGACATAACGGATATTGGACGAAATATTAAAATTCGACACCAGCATGTCGTCGGTACCGACCACCGGCACCGCATCCACGCCGTAGCTGCTCTCGACCTTGACCTGGATGATCTTTCTTCTTGATCTGATTGGCATTACTTATCTCCTCGTTTATTTTTCTTACGTGTCGGCTGCGTTATCTGTTGTGCTGGTTTTTCGGGTTCTGGTTCTGGCATTGGCTCTGCCGGCGGTCTGGCTGGCTTGATCAGCAAATGTTCACGCCCAGTGTGAGGTCTCAGCTTGCCGGTTTCAGGATCAATCGTGTATGAGCCGCCCACGCCATGGCATTCATCGGGTTGTTCTGGCTGCGTGCGAAGCTGATCATTCTCTGAGAGATCAGCCAGCCTGCGCTGGCCAGTCTCGGGATCGAGGATGTACGAGCCACCTATGCCGTGGAATTTATCGGGTTGTTCTTTCATGGGCCGATCACTCATTTTTGTGCCGCACGGATAAACAGTTCATCCAACTGCTCATCAGTAAGCCCAAGCGCTACAGTAACCGCAGCAATGTATGGGCTATTCCTTACCAGCTTGCCGCCATACTCCCAGCGTATCTTGAGTTCAGTATCATTTGACTGGTCGATATAATCATTGACCATATCGAGTAACCCGGCTTCAAGCAGCGCGATGCGCGCCTGGTGAGCGCTGACTTCCTGTGGTACCGGATTAGGTTGGCTAGACATGTCCTCTTCAGTGAATACGTAGATACCCGACTCATCTACGACGATCTCTTTTGGCTCCGGATACGCCAACGCCTGTTCATACGTTAAATCATCAATAATGGCCATGCTGAATCCTTACAGGTTATATACTTCGACCAGGTAACTTTCTATCGTCATCGGCTCGCATGAATACATGCCTAATGCCAAAGCAAAGTTGCGGTTAACAGAAAAATCGAATGCAGAAACAACAGGATTGGTTGTTGACGGGCCAAATCCCCCTGCCATATTATCTGCCAGCCCGATTTGGGATTGATTGGTGCCGCGCATGTGTATGCGCGCCTGGTATCGGTATGAACTCATATTGATTAAGTTATTTACTTCAGACATTTTCAAAGCAAGCGTGCGGTAGGATAACGATTTAGGATTTGCGCTATTTTTAAGCGATACCAAGGCATCGGCTTTTATGATGGAATTGGGCCCTAACGGTGCGATGGTCGCTAAAATGTAATTGATCACGATATTGCCCAGAGCCATAATCGGCGCTGCCTGCGAAGCAAATGCGAGATCGATCCCAATCTTATTGCCAGTCCCATCAGCATCCAAACTGATAATTTTATGGATGGCTAATCCGACCCAGCCTGCGCTTGCTGTCACAATAAAAATATTCGCACCGATCGCATCAGCAGCAGTCAATCCATGAGGGCCTGCGCCTGTTAGCAGCACCTTACCTGCGCCGTTATCAGATACCGTTATGCCAGTAAAGGTAGTCGCTGGGGTAATCAGTTTGACCGGCACGCCGCTGTAAGACTGCAGTGGAGCTCCTGATGGACCGGTGTCGCCTTTCGGCCCTTTGATACCTACATTAGTGATTTCAATTGCCATTAAATCGCCTCCTGCACGATAATCTGGAACGTTTCCGTGCTCTCGACTGCCGACCCTGGGTCGGTGTAAGTCACGTCGCCAAACAACACACCGAGCGGCCAGGCAGAGGTATTGGCCACCGACATGGTGTACTCGCCTGCTGCCGCACTGGTAACGGAAACCGATGGCGTGGCGATGACATTACCGGCGTTATCCTTGATCTTGGGTGTAATGGTGTAGCCGGTCAGATTGACAGGCGAACCGCTGCCATCTTTGGCAATGACTGCAACCGAGAAGGTATCGCCTTTCTTGATGTTTATCTTCACCACATCAGCTGTCAGTGGATTGACATAGCCGTTGGGCGAGCGTGAATCGGTACCGGAACTATAGGTATAGCTGCCGCCCACGCCCGCATAGATGTCGTTAACAATAACGCTCTCTACCGTCATTAAATGAACTCCTTACTATAAAAGACTGGTTTCATCAGTCCTGAACTGGATAACAAATTCTTTGCTGACCATCGCCACCGGTTTTTCTAGCATGCCGCGGGTGCGCCTGGTTTCTCCTTCGGTCAGGTCGATGGCCATATTGTTCACAGTACGATCAGACATGATCAGATTGTAGGCTTCGATCAGCGGCACATCAGCAAGCGAATAAGGCGCAGTACCCTTGATCAGGATCATGAGCCGTAGGGTCAATTGGCGATTGGCGATACCCAATGCGGGCAGCTCTGGCACTAGTTCATCCCCTTCCTCGATCACTACTGCCGGAAGTTCGCCATTCAAGGCTGAATCCAGATCTCGGAAAACTGAGCTGGGGGCAATCGTGGTCATCGCACCCGATGCTGCCAGTTTGGCGTAGAGATAACCCATCATCTGTTCAACGCGGCTGGCCATTACACCTCCTCGAGTTGCAACAGCGTCATACCCGCTCCGTCTGGCTGAGGTGCGCTTGCTACCTGGTAATGGGTGTTATTAATAGTCAGTGCCGTCCCTTTTATTACCGCTGAAACGTCAGCACTTCTGCACTGAAAAGTAGGATTGCTGCCACCGATCACATTGCTGAATTCAGCGTATTGATTGTGGAAAATACCGTCTACCGCCACGCCGTCGATAAAGGCAGTGGCGTTGGCCAGGTGGCGGATAACCGCATCATTGGCCCTTTTTTCCAGCGCTGCAAAGCGTGTTATCATTACGCACCGACTGCGACATAGGAACCGAGCTTCATCAGCACGGTTGCGCTTGGATTAGCTGCCGCCGCTACCGCAATGCCGACACATTGTTGTGCTGAGGCGGTTTTGTTCACGACCTTATTGGTTGCATCCCAGAAGAGCCTGTCACCGACTGAAATAGCTAAAGCACTGGTTTTGGCAATCTCGACCACGCCTTCAGTGACAAAGGAACCGGCAACGCCACTGGTCACGTTCTCTGTCGCCACACCAAACAGGCCGGTACCGAACAGGTATCCGACACCCGAGGCGACGTCCGCACCGGGTGCGAGCGATAAAACATTGCCATCCTGAATATAATTGTTCATTCCTTAATTTCTCCGTGTAGAGGCGGACACAGGATCCGCCCTTGGTTAATCAGCCTGATCAGGCGCCGTTATTTTTGTAGAGACCGCGATAGTCGATTGCTTTGGCTGCAAAATCCAGGCGAGCTTTGATTTCCATGCCATCTACATCAAAGCCTTGACGGGTTTCGATATAGACGCCGTTTTGTCCTTCGAGGTAGCAATATTCAATGGTATCGATCGAGGTATTGTCCGCAGCGAGATACCAGGATTTTTCACTGGTGGCATCCAGCCGAGCTTCTGAAATCACTTCGAGTTGACCGGCAAACGGATTAAAGTCGCTTGATTTGGCTGCAACGTATTGCTGACTGACGAATTGTGCCGCAATGGTTTCCAGTGCAGCAGGTACAATCAGGAAACGCGGGAGCAGATTCATGACCGCGCCTTTGGGCGTAGTTTGCTTGCGCATCATCTTGCGCCCAGTCCCTAGTGACTCGATACTGATCACAGTGCCGGTACCAGTCAAATTGGCGTGCGTGTTGTGGAACAGCGCAACACCATCCGATAGCGCAGCATTGGCTGTCAGAATGCCGTACACAATGTCACTTTCGTAATTGGCTGCGGCCATGGCAAACATGGCCGGTATGCGGGTAAAGGCACTGAGGTCGTCATTGATGATTGCCTGGCGGGTGAGGCCAATGATTTTGCCTACGGTAGCGAGCTGATAGGTTTCTTTGCCATCAGTGATCGCGCCACGCTTGAACTCACCATTCTCGGTCACCGATTCCAATGCAGGCGCATCGGAAAGGTTGACGCGGCTCATTGACTTGAAATCAGGAGCGGTTGACTGCCGAGCCCATGCCTGGAAAGTGCGTGGTGCAGCTTCATAGGCTTGGCGCAATGTTTTATTGGCCACATTGGCTAGAATGTTCGGAAAATCGGAGGTGCCCTGGAATGCACGGGAGGCAATTTGCATGCGATCCAGGCCGCGTGTCTTTTCACCTTTTTGTTCCAGCGTATCCCGCACCAGTTCGATCAGGCTCAATCCGGCATATTGCCGTGCACCGTCTGAGAGTTTATTACTCGGACGGTAACGGTGCATAAGCGCTTCCGCTACCAGTTCACGCCGGGTATCAGTTTCGTCAGTGATGGTGTGAATATCTGCCCGGCTGCTGATCTGTGCCTGCTCGGTACGTTTCGCGAGCTGATTTAATACTTCTTTGCGCGCATCGTCCAATGACATGCCGCGCTCAATCAGATCATCGGCCACCGTCTCATCCAGTTTTACCGATCGCACCATCTGCTTGATCTCTGCCATGCGCTTGCGTTCTGCCGCCAGCACTTCATTCTTGATCTTGTCTGCATCTACCTCTGCTGTTCTTTCGTGCACGGCAGGAGGTGCATTGTTGACTACCGGCGCTTGATTTTCATTTTCCACAGTTCTAACCTCATTTTCATTGATTGATCTTCCGATTCCTACGGTGGCATCAGCCGGTATGTCACACAGCGTAACTTCTAGCGGCAACCAGCTGGTTACGCGGTATTCACTGGGCTGGTCTTTGTTTTCCTTGATGAGCGTGCGCTCGATGATGCGATAGCCGACGCTGACGTTGGCGATGATGCCGTCCTCGATATCCTGCAACAGGGGTTTCATGTCATCACGGCGGGACATCTTCACCTCGACATAGCCACGTCCATTCTCGATCCATGCCCTGGTTGTCCTGCCAACTGAGCGCAACGGGGCATTCTCTGTTTTACTCATGCCATGATTGAGCAACACAGGTGCGCCGCCATTAAGTCTGGACAAATCGACCTCTTCCGATTTATGACCAAGCACCTCTATCCACGGCCCGTCAAACCAGCTGGAACGTAGATAGGGTTCTTCTGAAGAAAAAGGGAATTCGAGGATTAAATTCTGGCTCTGCTCAGAATCACTGGCAGCTCGCCTGGTGATGGTTAGATCAAAATTTCTGGTGACAAGATTCTGTGACATATGCCCAAACCGTGAATGATTTGGGCATATTTAAGATGAATTAAATGGACAAAAATATAAAAAATGTCCTTATTTGATTCCAATGAATGTGCTGTTAGTAGCAATAGGTAGCAATTTATATATGCCAGCAGATAAGTAATTGAATAAAAATTAATATGAAAATCTAGATGAGTTACAAAGATACTCAATTAATAAATATCAGTAGTTGAGATAATGATGAAAAAATGGAATGTTAAAATTAAGTAAATAGAAAAATAAGGTTAAAAAAATAACCTACTGGGTTAATTTGAAAAAATTTTAACCATTTAAGAGTTGTTTTATTAACGAGGCATATTGTAGATTTAGAAAAGTATTAAGCATCCTAAAGCACTACGAAGTACATCATGAATTAGAATTTATGCAAAATACAACTGGGAATTTTATTAGGGGCCGTATATTTTCTTTAAAACGCGGAATTGGAATTATTAATCAATCTAACAAAACTAATTTCTGAGAAAAAATTATTTGGATAAATTTTGTTTGAGATTTTATTAATAAAGAATGTAAGAAAATTAGATCAAACTCTTGCTCTTAACAACAAGATAACCATTGAGAATATAACATATAAATCAATATGTTATTTATGAATTCTCTTAATCCTCTCATTATCCGCTCGCAAAGTGTCTATAAATTTTTTAAAAAATATTAGTTAAACTAGTAACTGGACGCAAATATATCTCTTGCAATGTTTTGTCTGATTGGATAATATAATAGATGAGATGAGTAGCATGAAGAAATTTATAAGAACTGAAAATGAAAAAGGCTTAATCCCCTAAATGAATCAAGCCTTTTGAATAATACGGTTTTTTTACCCATCAAAAATAGATGGAACCTAAAATTACTTATTTGAAATCACGCGTATAAAAGGACGCATGAATGTCTATTCTAGAAAAACATATTGATTTTGTCAAGAATCAGATTGCTTATCACCAAAGGCAATCAGAAAAACTAGGCAAGAAAAACGATTCAAGATCAGATCGAACTTGCTCAAATCATAAGAAAGTTTTGGAAGATCTCGTGGATCTTGCTGAATTTCTCGAATCCATACCCAAAGACTTATCTTCTTTAGATAAAAAATCAAAGGCTGTCTCATCATCCTTACATATTTTACCGTCAGATCTCGAAGGACTTCCACAAGAGCTTTTGGATGAACTAAATATTTCCGATAGTGATAAGCAGGAGCTGGAAATTATCAAATCACTAGAAAACGCAGGTGGAGTGTTAACCATCGATAAGTTAATGATCCAGTTGTATCGAGATACTGGAGCTATACACAATCGGAAACAATTAGCTGCAAAATTGTACAGAATGACATCAAAAGGATTGCTCAGATCTAATCAAGATAAGAGGGGAGCGTTTGAGATAGCGGATTCACTGCAACCAGAAAATCAAAACGAATGGTAAGAAGAAAATAATATGAGTTTGACAGTGCGAGTGTTAGCAGCACCACGCACTGTCTAGATGTAGCAGGTACTGGACGGCACTCTACATCGGGCAATGCTAATTACGAAATAAAGCAAGTAATTATAGCATAGTCTTTGGTTAAGATTCACAGGTACGTCCTCTCATTTATTTGGAGGAAAATAGACTATGTCTATGATCTGCAATTACCCAAAGGCAGTATATGTACGCGCTTATGTCCGCTATAGATATGAGCGATATGAGTATGTATGTCAGCACTGCCGTAGCTATCCTGGCACTTACTGCTAGTGTTAGACTAATGTAATAATCGGGGTCAATTTTCAAGAGTTGGCCCCTTTTTACCCTCACTAGGGTTGCTTTATCACAGCTTTATCACTTGTTTTTCTCAACAGATTTTTCAAATTTTCTATGGTTTCGGTGCAACATCGCCTTCAACCATATCATTGCCAAAATCTTTTGGATCATACGGATATGGCATTCCGAATTTTTCAAACATCGCCCGATCTTTGGCTATTTCCTCGATCAGTTTCTCTGGCGTATATCCACGGGCGCGCGCTGCTTCCGAAAAGGATTTGCGTGAGGTATTCAGTTCTTCCGTTTCGCTTCTCACATCCTTAAGCGGGTCAACCCAGTCCCATCTTGGAGTGGTCCAATCGGTTTCGATATTGGATTTTATGCTCGATGAGATTGCGGCTGTATTCAGCCATATGGTCATTACCCTACGGCAGAACATTGGAATAAAGGTCAACCATTGAAACTGCTCCACTTCCCGGCGGAAATCAAGTGTTCCGGCACGCATAGATGAATAGTTTGCTTGCGACAGATCGCCTGTCATCTGCTGGTACGTGATGCCGATTCCAGCAGCTATCGCATGCAGGCGAGCACTCACATATTCAGCATACCCGGTCGAAGCAGGCGGATTATTGAAGGTGATCTTTTCTCCACTTGACAAATATTCAACCATCCCAGGGGATAGCTCTTCCAGTTTTCTGGCTGAGTCAGATTCTGTTTTGACCTGGCCTAACGCGGTATTCTCATCGTCAGTTTCGACCACGGCAGTAATACACGCTTCGGCTGCTTTACGTACCAATGTTGCTTCTTCATATTCATCCAGATCATTGGTCGTAATCATCGCGGGAGCAAATATCGGCACACCTCTCGACTGGCCCGGCCTCAGCTTTTCGTAAATATGAATGATATCTTCTGCAGGTACACGGTAGGATTGCAGCCCCCTGAATTTGGGTGAGCTTTCTCCGGGATGCTCTTTGTATAACCAGTAAGCAGCGCGACGGCCAATCGCATCATATTCAATGCCGTACTGAATATAGCCGCCGTTTTTCAGATCCTCGAATTTCGACGAGTCCAGATAGTCTGGTTCCAGTACCTGGATTTGCAGCGGCACGCTTAACCCATCCTCAGGTCTTCGGTATCTGAACCGGACCAGGCATTCACCGGATTCAAAGATCGTTCTGGCAATGAGGCGTTGCAACCCATAGAAATCAAGTTGCCCATCAGCATCACTTTCATTGATCCAGTTGTCCCAAAGTTTTACCGCTGGCTTATTCTGAATGCTGGGAACGAC
>NZ_FORD01000053.1 GCF_900113925.1 Nitrosomonas sp. Nm34 | reverse complement strand
GTGTTTGACAGCCTGGACGCGCTTGAAAATCACCTGGAAGCAGCCATGCGCGACATGGAAAAAGATCGTGAATGTGTCCAATCTATCGTCGCATGACCTTGGATTATAAATTCACTTATGAAATAGAAATGGAATAACGTCAGCATAAAACTTGCTGTCAAAAATATACGTTCATACACTAATATTTACCGTTTAATAAAGGAAAAGAAAACCTAAAGTCATACTTTATTATTTTTTCAAGAAAACTTTTTTCAGGCTGGAGATGGATAAATTGATGACTTTTGCCATAGCTAATGCAGTTAAATTGAAGACATTTCATATATGGGAAAAAACTATGGGTTCTGGAGTGCTTGTGGAATGGCTGCCTTTAAATAATAAATCATTGACCATAGCGTCAAGATTGCCGCCAGATAAATCAACCAGGTTCCGACTATTTGAGGATTAAAATAATCTTCTATTGGGTCATGATAAAGCAATAAGAGAATAGCCATCATTTGTGAGGCCGTTTTTATTTTCCCCAAAAAAGACACTGCGACACTTTTGGCTTTACCAATTTGCGCCATCCATTCGCGTAAGGCCGACACAGTAATTTCACGACCAATGATAATCAGTGCGATCGGCGCATCCAGCCTTTCTAAATGTACCAGCACAATTAAAGCGGCGGCTACCATCAATTTATCCGCTACTGGATCAAGAAAAGCACCAAAAGCTGAGGTTTGATTAAGAGTACGGGCCAAATAACCATCGAGCCAATCAGTAATTGCCGCCCCGCTAAAAATAATGGTAGCGACCAGATTCTGTCCCAAGGGTGATAACCAGCTCGGAGGTAAGTAAAAAATTCCCACGAATAACGGAATCGCGAATATCCGTAGCCATGTCAGCAGATTAGGAAGATTCATTGACATTGTAGTATTTAAATATTGATTTTGTTATTTTTGTATTAATACAGAACGGCAGTTCCATCGTTGCTATTTAATTTTTAAATAGATTTAATGCAGTTCCCGATAAATTCTCTCTGCCAGTGCTCGACTGATGCCCTCCGCCTGCTGCAATTCTTCAATACTTGCGCTCAGCACCCCCTTCAATCCGCCAAATCGTCCTAACAAGCTTTGTCGTCGTTTGGCACCGATACCAGCAATCTGCTCAAGACTGGAGAGCGTACGTGATTTATTACGTCTGGCGCGATGTCCCTGAATCGCAAAACGATGCGCTTCATCACGAATCTGCTGGATGAGATGCAAACCAGCATGATCTGCTGGCAATTTTAACGGTTTTTCAGTGGAGGGGAAAATCAATTGCTCCAGCCCGGGTTTACGTCCTTCTCCTTTCGCCACCCCAACAAAGGGAATATCATTAAGGCCCAACTCAATCAATATTTCCTGAGCTGCACTGACCTGCCCTTTTCCGCCATCAATCAGAATCAGATCAGGCAACTTGCCCTCCTCTTCAGCTATTTTGCTATAGCGTCTCAACAGCACCTGGCGCATTGCGCCATAATCATCGCCAGGCGCGATGTCAGTAATATTGTAGCGACGGTATTCATTGTTTCGTAGTGAAAAATTATCATAAACCACACAGGACGCCACCGTTGCTTCACCCATCGTATGGCTGATATCGAAACATTCGATACGACTAAGATTAGGCAAATTCAGAGCCTGTTGTAAAGCTTGTACTCGCTCTTCCTGGCTAGCCTGTCTTAGCAGCATTTGCTTTAATGCCAACCGTGCATTTTCGGTCGCCATATTCAGCCATACACGCCGTTCACCGACTGGATTGAGGACGATGGCGATCTTACGGCCAGCCTGCTCGCTCAATAAAGGCTGCAGGATATCCAGGTGAATTTTTTCACCGATAATCATCAATGGTGGCACATGTCGATTGAGATAATGTTGTGCGATAAATGCCTCTAACACATCAGCAATTTTATATCCTTGCACATTTTGTGGAAAAAAACTCTTATCCCCCAGGTGCCGCCCGCCTCTGATCATGACTAGATTAACGCAGAATCTTTCCAACCCATCCTGCAGGGAAGCACCAGCAATGACATCTGCATCCAGCGCTTTCCCACTCTCAACAAATTGTTTTTCCTGTATTTTTCGTAGCGCCTGCATTTGATCACGAAACATCGCCGCTTGCTCATAGTCCATTCGATCAGAAGCTGTCTGCATTTTTTCAGCGATATCTTTCAATACTTCATTTTGTTTGCCTTGTAAAAAAAGTGAAGCACTTTTGGTATCTTCATGGTACTCCTCTGGTGAAATGAGATTAACGCAGGGCCCGCTACAGCGCTTGATCTGATAAAGTAAACAAGGTCGAGTACGATGATGGAAGACACTATCTTCACAGGTACGCAAACGAAATACTTTTTGCAAAAGATGAATGCTCTCTCTGACAACACCCGTATTGGGAAAAGGACCGAAATACTGATGCTGGCTATCCAACGTACCCCGATAAAAGGCCAGGCGTGGATAAGTATGCTGACTTAACATTAAATACGGATAGGATTTGTCATCCCTGAATAATATGTTGTAGCGAGGGGCAAGGCTCTTGATGAGGTTATTCTCAAGCAGCAGCGCTTCAGCCTCGGAGCGTGTAACCGTCGTTTCAATCCCTGCAATCTGCGATACCATGAGCTGTATACGCGGACTCAGGTTGGATTTCTGAAAATAAGAGGATACGCGCTTTTTGAGGTCAATCGCTTTGCCGACATAAATGACTTCCCCTACTGCATTCAGCATGCGATACACACCCGGCAGACTGGGCAAGTTTGATGAAAAAACCTTACCGTCAAATGCTACTGCTGACAAAGTAATTATTCCTTTTTATTCCTTTTCGCCGAGCAATGTCCCGCCAATCGCCCAATTTTCATGCGGAATTTCATCAAAAGAAATATAGGTATAGGATTTAGGTTTGTTTCCTACTCGTTCCAAGGTATCGGTAATTTCCTCGGCAATCTGTTTCTTCTGTTCATGACTCCACGTGCCAGCAATACGGATATTCACATAAGGCATCTTGCTCTCTCCCAAAAATTGATTAGGTTATTAACGCCAGATCTGCACAAATTCCAGCAATGATTTGCTCGAACATTTCCTGTGTCAAGCGTTTAGTTTGCGTATTGTAACGGCTACAATGATAGCTGTCATACAGTCTTAATCCATTGGGTAAGTGATAGAGCGCGCCATGCTTAAAAGCAAAATTTTTTATTTTAAGCCCTAACGCCATCAACCCAGCTTGATGAGCTACATTACCCAGCGCCAGGATGCCTTGTCCGCCATGCGCAATAAAATCTGCTATTTCGTCTGCTAAATAGGCATTACATTGCCTTATTTCGCTTGGTTGCGGCTTGTTGGCAGGTGGCAGACATTTAACAGCATTGGTAATGCGGCATTGGAACAGACGTAAATCATCTTCGACCGAAACGGACGTGGCGTGACTGGCCAGGCCAAACTTGTAGAGCGTCTGGTACAGCAAAATACCGGCAAAATCCCCGGTAAATGGTCTACCCGTCCGGTTTGCACCATGCATACCAGGCGCAAGACCGATGATTAATAGTTTAGCGGATAAATCACCAAATGCAGATACGGGTTTGGCATGGTAAGCCGGATATTGGATTCTGACGGTATCCAGAAATTCTGCCAAACGAGCACACTTGCGACACTTTTCAATAAAGGAGCTTGAAATAGGATGATGGGTTTTTTGGTGTAGAATGGTCATTATTTTAAGATAAATAGGCAATGGCAAAAGTTCTCGCAACTGAGATTCGTGTTGGCAATTTGATTGAATGGGACAAACGGATCTGGCGTGTACTGAAATGTTACCATGTTCATGTGGGTGGTCGTGGTGGCGCCTTCATGCAGGTGGAGATGAAGGATATTGAATCAGGCACTAAAACCAATCAGCGTATCCGCACTGAAGAAAAAGTCGAGCGTACGGTGGTCGAGCCACGCGAAATGACTTTTCTCTACCAGGAAGGGAATGATTATGTCTTTATGGATAAGAAAACCTACGAACAATTGAGTTTATCGCAGGAATTCCTTGAAGGACAAAGCGGCTATTTGCTGCCCAACATAGATGTGCTGGTTAACTTTCATCATGATCGACCGATTGGGGTACAACTTCCTTCGAGTGTCATACTCACTGTGGTGGATACCGAACCGGTGCTCAAAGGTGCTACTGCCACCAGCTCCTATAAACCTGCCACCCTAGAAACCGGATTGTTGGTCATGGTACCGTCATTTGTATTACAAGATGAAAAAGTTAAAATCAATACTGATACAGGTGAATATATCGAGCGAGTCTGAAGCTGAAACAATTTAGAACACTTAAAAATTAAATTATAAAAATGAAGATGAAATACTGGAGACTAAGTTCGATTGATATAAGATTGATATAAAATTGGCTCAGCTCATTAATGATGCTCAATTATTCAACTCAATCTTTTATTAGTCTTCTGATTCACTTTTATGGGGTACGGGGGCTATTCATTACGCTACTTATTGTTTTATGCGCATTTAATCCCACTGCTATTACGATCGTTGCTGCAGCCCAATCCAACCAAAACTCAAATAAAGAAACAGAAACAGAAACGAAATCGGATGGTGTGATTAAACTCTCAGCACCTAAATCTGTCAAGAAGCTCATAAAGCAATACATTCCTTTTCCTGAAGAACCCTTTGTAAATGATACTGCCCGGGCGGTTTTTGTTCGTAAAACAAAGGAGGAAATCAAAGAACTTCTGGCCACTGAAGGCTATTTCACGCCGACAATGACACTCGAAGACCATTTGGCTGGAGAGAAACCGGTTCTGAAGGTTATTCCAGGAAAGCGGACACGGGTGGCTGAAGTAACGATCGAATTTCAGGGAGATCTCGCCACTGACACAGCGGAACACCAAGCACGAATGGAGCAGTTGCGCGCCAATTGGCCGCTCATACCACGCAAATTCTTTCGTAGCGCTGTCTGGGAAGAAGCCAAAGCCTCTTTGTTATCCAGTGTGGCTGAAAGCGAATATGCAGCCGCCCAGATTGTCAGCAGCGAAGCTGAAATTGATCCTGCTGCTGCAACAGCAAAATTAAAGGTCGTTATCGACTCAGGACCTGTTTTCTACTTTGGAGACCTACAGATTTCCGGATTGCAGCGATACGAGCAAAGTCTGGTCACCAGCTACGTTCCCTTTCAAAAGGGTGAAGTCTATCGCCGGGACCAAATACTTGCGTTCCAGACTGCTTTACAAAATTTACCTCACTTTAGCTCGGTCTCTGTCAGTATCGATCCAGATATTGCCTCTCACCAAGCTACTCCCATTAACGTCAACCTGACCGAGGCGCGCGCTCAGCGGATCGGGGTGGGCGTTGGCTATAGCACTAATACGGGGGCTCGCGGAGAGCTCAACTATCGGCATGCTAATTTTATTAATTTTCATAATCAGCCATTAAACTTCATCAGTTTGCTTCGTTATGAGCAAAAACGGCAGACTTTATTTGCAAGACTTGAGACAATCCCGGATAGAAATCGTTACCTGTTTAGCCTGAGCGCAAAAGTAGAACGGACCGATATCGAAGATTTAAAAACATTCAGTCAAAGAATCAGTTTTAACCGAGAACGGACTACGGAAACAATGCAGTCTCAGTATGGCCTTACCTGGCAAAGGGAAGAAAGAAGTCCGGTTGGCGCGCCAGATACCGTCAGTGAGGCACTCGTGCTGGATAGTTGGTGGCGTTACCGTAATGTCGACAATCCCCTGTTTGCCAGACGTGGCCATATATCAGAAATTCGCTTTGGCGGTGGCACTCAGTATGTACTTTCGAAACGGGATTTTGTGCGTATGTACGCACGGCATCAACACTGGTGGCCCATTGGAGAGCGCGATGTGCTATATCTACGTGCTGAAATGGGTTATACCATAGCATCATCACGTTTAGGTATTCCTCAGGAATACTTATTTCGTGCAGGTGGCATCAATTCTGTTCGTGGGCATAATTTTTTAAGTCTTGGTGTAACTGAAGGCGATGCCATTGTGGGTGGGCGCACACTCGGCACGGGAACACTCGAATATGTACACTGGTTTACTGAGAACTGGGGAGGCGCCATATTTACGGATGTGGGTGACGCTGCAGACTCCTGGAAGTCTTTCAATCCATCAGTTGCTTATGGTAGCGGTATCCGCTGGCGTAGTCCCGCTGGTCCACTGGCGGTCGATTTAGCCCGGCGACATGATACCGGTGCGCTGCATGTCCATTTATCGATTACGACGGCTTTCTAGTTCATTAAACCTGGAAACCATCGTTGACGACTTGATTGGAGAACTAAGCCAATGATACATAGCCGCATCTTCGAAAATTTCTTGCTCACCCAAATGTTAGGTTCGCTACGAGTTGCATCATATCTTGCTGCAGGCGAGAATATGGCGTTACTTTTCATTGCCGGGGGTATCCTATGGGTTCCTAGCGCCCTGGCTTGCACTTGGATCACTACGCACGCCCTCTTGTCCAATAGCAGTTCTTAGGTTAGAAAATGGAAAATACCGAAGCCCATCCCAAACAAAAAGAAAAGAGGAAAAAGCCATGGTTTCTCCTTTTCTTTCTGTTGCTGGTTGTAGTCATAAGTGCAAGTAGTATTTGGCTAGTCACGACCCCTTCTGGCCTGCGCTTCTTGTTATCTTCAGTGTCTCGCATCAGTGGGGATGGTATCCTTTTTGAGGAGGTTAAGGGTACCTTACGCGCTTTAAGCATAAAGAAAATTAACTATACCAGTGAAGGGTTGCACGCCACTATCAACGAAATTGAGCTACAGTGGCAGCCTCGCTTGTTATTCTCCCGTCAATTAGCAATCGATATCCTGGCAACCAAAGCAATCGAGATACAATCTTCGCCCTCTCCAGAAACCAGTAAGAAGGAACCACTTGTTCTACCGGATAATTTGCAATTACCCCTCTCGATCATTCTGCAAAAGCTCGAAATAGGTAGCTTGCAAATGCTGACAATCGGCAAGGAAACACCTGATTTTACGATCACAGACATAACCGCCAGCATTGAAAGTGATGCCGAGCATCATAGCTTGCGGCAAGTCTCACTTGAGTCAGAGTTTGGAAAATTGAGTGGATCGCTACAGATTGCTCCTGACAAGCCTTTTGATCTCGAGGCACAGGCTACCTTGCTCGGCTTGCTGCCATTGGCCGAAACGGCCTCTACGGAAGCCGACATTTTCATCCATCTGACTGGCAGTCTGGAAGAGATCAAGGGAACCCTAACCGGAATGAGCAAAGACACTCAAGGTAAGGGAAATTTTGTATTGCATCCCTTTGCAGCCATGCCGCTTGCCGCGCTTCATCTATCAATTGACAAGCTGAATCCCTCAACTTTCTTGGCTGATTTGCCCAAAGCCAATCTTTCCATTTATACCGATTTACTGGAGGATTCTGTCGGTAAGCTGCAAGGAAATATCGTCATTAAAAATGACCTTCCACTCCCGCTTGATCAGCATGGATTGCCCATAGTTGAAATAAGAACACAGCCCTTAATTTCATTAGATGAAATCCAGTTTGACGATATTCTTCTGAAATTAGCAGATAGCGCAAGCATTAGTGGCCATTTCAACTGGCAAATAGCGCAAGCGATGGGAGCCGCTGATCTCAAGGTAAATCAGCTTAATCCGGCAGCACTGGATACGCGTTTGCAAGCTGCTAAAATCAATGGGCATCTCAAGCTCACAGGCGATACCACGACACAGCAAGGTTTAATTTTTCTTCATGACAAAAGCAAGGCCTTATCACTTGAAACGGATTTAGTTCGCACAGAAACCGCTGTTAGTGTAGAAAAAATCACGCTGCGCCATCACAACTCTATGCTCACCGGGCAAGGTCAGCTGGATTTAAAGGAATCACAATCTTTTCAATTTGAAAGTAAAGTCAGCCAGTTTGATCTTGCTTCTTTCATGCAGGCGCCCCGCTCAAACTTGAACGCAACGCTTAAATTGTCGGGAAAACTTGAGCCACAAATCAGTGGCGTGGTGGATTTCAACGTAACCAAAAGTCAATTTAACAAACAACCTGTCGTGGGTAAAGGCCGGGTTGCGATTGAGGATGCCAAGCGAATCAAAAGTGAGTTGAATTTACAGATTGGCACTAATCAATTCCGTGCTGAAGGTGCTTTTGGCAATAAGGGTGATCGGTTATTGCTGAATCTCGCCGCCCCCGCCTTGGCACAACTCGGATTAAAGGTGGCAGGTGACCTCAATACCAAGATAACATTAGCCGATACTTTAGATTCCCCCAAGCTGCTTATCGAAAGCAGCGCA
The DNA here is from genome assembly GCF_900113925.1 of Nitrosomonas sp. Nm34. Classification (GTDB taxonomy): domain Bacteria; phylum Pseudomonadota; class Gammaproteobacteria; order Burkholderiales; family Nitrosomonadaceae; genus Nitrosomonas. Next base: position 8,759 of record NZ_FORD01000053.1, on the reverse strand, counting down.
AAGGACTTAAAGATTAGCGATAATCACTTATCCGGGATCACCGTCACAGGAAATCTGCAAAAATCAGCAGTAGATCTTGCTGTTAAAATGGCTCATTATCGCTTAGAGGCCGAAGATTATCTGAAAAACTTTGCGATGACATTAACCGGCAATCAAACCCGGCATAAATTAAGCATAGATACGGATTTGCCGCGCGATTCTCATTTCACCTTCCATACTACAGGCAAACTTCTCCTTCCTACAGGAAATAATCATGATTTTCAATGGAGCGGTGAACTAGAAAAACTAGCCGCTACCGGTTTTCTGCCTTTTCACTTATTAAACCAGCCTGCCGTGACTATCAGCCAGAAACGAATTGCTTTAGAACCGACTAGGGTTTCTGTTGCTGATGGTGAAATCAGCATACTGGAGGCACACTGGACGCCCCAGCAATGGTCGAGTCGCGGAACACTAAAGGGTATCCACTTAAAATCAGAAAATGCACAGCTTCAAGATATTGAAGCACTGCAAATGGGAGGGGAATGGGACATCACTGCCAGCAAACAGCTAAATGGGCATATCCGTATTGCTCGCGATAAGGGAGACTGGGCATGGTTGCTCGAAGATTCTCCCCTGCAATTGGGCTTGCATCAATTGCAGTTCAATGCGCGGGCGCAAGCAGGTAATTTAATGGCAGATCTAGTCATTCGTGGCGAAAAAGTGGGAGAAACGGTAGCCAGTGTAACACTCCCTTTGGCTTCCAATGAGGGCGCCTGGCAAATAGCCAAGGACCAGCCGCTGAGTGGTAAAATGAATGTCAACATTGCGGATTTATCCTGGATTGGGTCGACAGTAAATAGCAGCCTGAAAAGTAATGGTCAGCTCTTTCTTCAAACCAATGTAGTCGGTACGTTTAATCAGCCCCGCCTGGAAGGGATTATAGAGGGAAAAGAGCTGGCGATCGCTCTGCTGGATGAAGGCATTGATTTGCAGCAAGGAAGCCTCAAAGCTCATTTTGATCAGACTGCTTTGCGAATCAACACCCTTACTTTCGTTTCGCCGCATCAAAATCCACCCAAGGATGCTATCTTATACAAAATCAAATTACCCAAAGAGGAAGGTCGTCTCACAGTAACGGGCGCCATCGATTATCAAGACCAACGCAGTCATTTGAATATCGAAATAGATCACTTACCTGTGGCGCAGCAATCTGATCGATGGATCATTGCTTCTGGCAACAGTCAAGTAAGCTTAGACAAGCAACAACTTACGATTAATGGCAAATTGACGACAGATGCCGGTTTTATCAAGCAGCCCAAAGCGGGACACCCCAATTTGCCTGATGATGTGGTGATTATTAAGGCGCAATCCCCTCCTCCAGACGGTTCGCAGAAATTATTGGTAAACGTGGATGCCGCATTGGATCTGGGTGAACATTTCTATTTGCAGGCTTCCGGGCTGAAAGGCCGGTTAGCCGGGCAATTGCGTTTAAGTAGTAAACCCGGGAAACCGCTCCATGCAATTGGAACAATTACTGCCGTCGATACAATTTTCGATGCCTATGGTCAGTACTTGAGTGTTCAGCGTGGTATCGTCAGCTTTAATGGTCCGCTTGACGATCCAGCTTTAAACGTACTCGCCATCCGCCCGAATTTACCCGTGGAGGCCGGCGTCCAGGTGACCGGTACCGTACGTAAACCGATCGTTAAATTGGTATCCACACCCAACGTTCCTGATGCCGAAAAATTATCCTGGATTGTGCTGGGACGACCGCCTGATGCGGGTGGTACGGACACGTCGCTACTACTTTCTGCCGCGGGCTCAATTCTGGGAGGACAAGGGGGTGGCATTGCCAAGACACTGGGTATGGATGAATTTACGATCAAACAGCAGCAAATCACCGACAGTAGAAGTGATGGGGCATTAAGCGGCCAAATTGGCGTCATCGGCAAACGCCTTTCTTCACGTCTCTATCTGAGTTATGAGCGAGGGCTTACGAGTGCAACCGCAGGCATTACCAAACTCACTTACAACTTGACAAGGAATATTACTATCGTGAGCCGTGCAGGTGAAGATAATGCTATCGATCTATACTATAATTTTCAATTGGATTGAATGCAGTATGCAAAGTCATTGTCATTCTGTTTCCTAATAAACATGACACGAAAGTAAGACAGTATAAATATTAGGGCAATGAGAGACTCACAAAGCGAGCTTTAATATGAAAATGAAAAAGGTTATGCAATGCACACTCTATTACGTCCACTCTCCTTCGCCTGATACAGCGCCTTGTCGGCCTGATTGAGCAGTGCGTTGAGATCGGTGTCTTTATCCTTGATGCTAGCCACACCTATCGATACCTTGAAATAAAGCGCCATACCCGTCTCCAGCGTTACCTCGCTGCAAGCTACTTCTTCGCGCAAGCGCTCCGCCACTTCTGCAGCTCTTTTCAGATCGGTCTCAGGCATCAATATAGCAAACTCTTCCCCGCCCATGCGTCCGATGATATCGACCGTACGCAGTACTTTGCGCATGACATCGGCCAGCCGTTTGAGCACAGTATCACCTGATTGATGGCCATGTTTGTCGTTGATTTTTTTAAAGTTGTCGATATCGAGCATGAGCAATGACAGCGGGTGATGATATCGCTGTGCGCGAATAAGCTCGGCGTGGCCCTGCTCCATAAAGAAGCGGCGGTTGAACAGTCCGGTCAGATAATCTTGGCGTGCCTGCTGCTCAAGCTTTTCTTTCAACAACTCCAACTCTGTAATATCCATAGAAATACCGCATAGTCCACAGATGTTGGTCGGCATGTTGTTTTCGTAAATCGGCGTCTTGATCTCCCAGTAGATGCGAGGGCCACCATCCTGACTTTTACAGATGACTTTCTCTGCAGTATCTTCACCATGTATGAGCACACGTGTGTCTGATTCTTGTAATCTCGCCACTGTTTCCGGTGGAAAAAAACGTGCATCGGAACTACCTGTAAGCTCCTCTGCCGAACACTTGAATAACTCCAGGGTCGAGCGGTTGCCGTAGATATAACGCCTCTGCTGATCCTTCATAAAAATATACGTGGGGATACGATCCAATGCTAAACTGAACTGGTTAACCAGTGCACGAATTTTCCTTTCCTCTTTTTCGAACTTACGCTGCCGCTTTTGATAGAAAAATAATCCAATGGTGGAAGTAAGTACTATAATCCCGAAAAGTATCCCTTGAATTAAAACGTTCTGTCGCCATGGCTCGAAGATGGAATCAAAATCACGATTAACAGTTATTAACAGGGATTTGTCCATCTTGAGATCGGTCGGATAAATCGTGCGCAGAGCAGCCATGCCGTGCTCTTTAGTGGCATACACGATACCCGTGAATATCTTCTCCCTCTCGCCGCTGCTCTGGTGTTGTGTAAAGAACGAGTCAGGATGTCTCAGACTCATTCCCTGCATATTTTCTCTTTCTGGCATTATGAGAAATACCAACCCATCACTGTGTGCAAGAGCGACCCACATGTTAGACGCATATAGCACTGACATCATAAGTGTCTTGAAATATTCTGGATCAAGCGTGGCAGAGACCATGCCGTTAAACTCACCCTGTTCATCCGCAATCATGCGGATGATGTTAATTACATAGAAACCGTGTATGGTCTCGAATGGTGGTGAGACGTAAAGCATATCCGCGCTGGGATGCCGTTTGACCGCTTGGAAATAATCGCGTGAACCAATATTCATTCCGATCAATTCAGCACGTGTCGAGGCAGTGATAGTGCCTTCTTTATCCACGATGTTCATGGTGCGTATGCCCGGTATGATGCTGGCTGCCTTGAGGTGACGCATTACCCTTTGCAACTCTGCCCCATCTCTCCAATGAGCCAGATTGTCGCGAACATTTTCCAGCGCAAGATTTGCACTCTTCAGCTGGTACTCTGTGTTCTCAGCAATTACCCGTGCCTGAACCAATAATCTGTTATGCTCACGGATAGCAGCACGCTCATGCTCAACATATAGATTGAATACAATTACTATGCCTAAAGTAATCAGGATCAGACCAAGCCAAAGCCATTGCACATAAAAAGGTTTTCTTAGCGGACTGATTTGCAATGGCATAGCACTCTCCTAATCGGTTAATTACTTATTGACTATAAGAGCACCTGTTTGTTCATATAGACTCCTATCAACAAATGCGGCATACCGTGATAGGTATTCTTGGCAATTTATATTTTATTACGCCATGTCAAGATCCATGCTGCCAGCCGCAACGATACTTAGAGCGATGAACAAAGGACGGGGAAGTATTATCAATGAAGTTATCGACTCTCCTTGCTGTATATTGTTTATACTGCCTGTGATTAGAATGCTTGATTTGAAATTAACGCGGTCGCGGTAAATTGCAAAAACCTTACCCTTCCTCCGAACGCTTACCTATTTTGTCAGGCAAATTCCAGAGAAACCGCCCAGTACTGAGCAGTTGACGGCGCAGCATAGTCCAGTCTTCTGCACGCTTTTTCGCATCCAGGCAGCGCAGCAGCCGCACTCGGAGTGCAGCATTCTGATGGTGCAGTATGGCGGCCCAGAGTGCGTCATTGACGTTGTAAACTCTTCCTTCCTTGAGACATACCGGGATAACTTGCTCTATTGGTATCGCAAGATCATTCGCAATTGCCTGTACCGCTGCACGAATGCTGATAGCCTTGACATCCTGCTGGTTGCTCAAATCATAGGGAGGCTGCCATGCGCTTGCCGGTCGCAAGAGATCGATATGGCTTACGGCGACCAATATGGGAGGTAAGCGGCGATTCAATTGTGTACTCTGGAATACGCGCACTGCGTCCAGACAATGCCGCTCAGTTTGTCGATCAGGTCGATTTGCGGGACTGACCCATAGAATAAGATCGGCATTCAGCGCAGCAGTGAGTACTTGCTTCTCATTAAAAAGCGTACTGTCACAGCCTGGGCTATCAAAGATCAGCGCCTGGGTTAATCCTTCACGTTGCAGCACAAACGGGGTAATGGTCTCGGTAGTATCGGGTAATACATCAGTTGGGGTGGCGAGCTTTCCGAACAATGCATTGATCAGGCTCGATTTACCTGCGTTGGTCCGTCCCAGCACAAGGATGCGTAGGGGTTCTTCGGGTACGGTAGCAGTTTGTTCGATTTCTTTTAAATCAGCGTGTGAAACCAATGTTCTCTCTGCAGTCTGCTTGGAGCTTTCCTCCAATGCAACTGGCTGACGGCCACTGTAGAGATCGATCGCATAGTAACCCACCTTGCGCACATAAGCACGCAAAAACCAGCGATGTAGCTCACTGCGAGCGAGACTGAAACTGCGCTCTTGCAGATGCCGCCAGATCTCGCCAAACAGTGCACTCACTGGATTGATCAGTATTCTGCCTGCCCGATAAATGTTATATGCTTGCTCAGCTTTGGCTTTCCAGCGATGTAATCGAAGCAAGTCACCAATTGTCAGGCGATCACTAAACGGTATATTTTCAGTTATATCTTTACGTAAATCACGGCTCGCCTGCTCGATAATTAACAGTGTATGCGGCACAGTAAGTTCCAGAAAAGGCTTCTCAGCTTGGGGATAATAGTAGTGTGATACTGTATCCAGCGTGCGCCTGCCTAATATTAATATCCAGGATGAATCTTCGATCGGCCAGTCTTCAGGGTCACACGTCTCTGCCAGCTTTTCAACCTGCTGCCACGCGGCCTCCGCCTTGGGTGGCCAGTCTGGATTAGGTTCGGTAGCAATTCCCTCAAGCATTTGACGATCACGTTTCGCTTGCCAATAGAGCAAGCCATAACTCAACACGCTAAATACCACCATCGCGGTTGCCCAGTAAAGCAGATTGCCTGTCTGCCACAACCATACCATTCCTAGCGCGAATACCACGAGTGCGGGCACTGCTAATAAAACTAGTGCAAATACCCGTAGTAGATCAATTTTGTGCAATAATGTCCTCATTTACTGCGTAATCGCTCCTTAAGCAAGGAAGCTCCACTTTTCAGCGCCTCCATATAGATTCGCCGCAAGGTCTCAGGATCGACATTGAGACCATTCTTACGTCGAGTAAAAAAATAAACTGCAGCCTTACCTAATGCATAAGTGGTTGCGCCGCTGGAGCTGGCACCCCACACCGCCCCGACTGTCTGTCCTAAAACAGGAATAATTTTGGTGACGCTACGTCCCACCAGTCGCGCGAGATAGCTGGACGCGATACCTGCTCCCAACAGCGTAAGAAACTCGGTAGTGGTACGTTTATCCCAGCTTTGTCTGTAAAGAACTGCGAGGCCATGCAATAGCTTTGCCTGAACGGTAGATACTGTCACCAAATCCACGACTGGCAGAGCACCTAGCCCGGCCGCTGTTAGCGAATAGCCGACAATATGCTGATGGGCAGTGCGTTCATAAAGGTCACGCACTCCTTTTTCACTCGTCAACAGGTGCTGCAAGCCAAATGGCAAGAGAGATTCAATTGCCTGCCATAATGCTTCCAGACCATAATCAACAGGCTCATAACCATCTTCAGGTAAAGTGAGATCCACTGCTATGCAGCGCGCAGGCAGGTAACCGGGTAATTTTTCTGCTGCAGCACGCTGGGCAAGCAAGGCACGCCGTAGCTCGGTCGGAATCGTATCCGGCAGGAGTTCATCATCATAGGGCCACGGGCAGATATGTTTGCCATCGGCAGGATAGAGCTCATGCAGGCCAGTCTGTACGATTATTAAGGGCCACTCGGGATGACGCTGACGAACTGTCCGTAGCACTTGATAAACAGGTTCTTGGTGTACGTCTGCCACCTTCATCACAGCAAGCAGCAGATGCGCCTGAGACTCACAATACTGAATATCGTCTGTCGGATCATAGGCAATTTCCCCAAGACCGCGCGTATCAAGAAAACGCACTAGCGGCATTTCATCAGGGCAATCATAAAAACGGGAATGGCGCGTACATGGCTGGAATCCATTGCCAATTTCCGCTGCTTCATTACCAGTAAGCGCTCGGATGATTGAGGTTTTTCCTGCCTGTGCTTTGCCCAGCAACCACAATACCGGAAGCGGTAATTTTTTCCGTGCTTCACGCAAAGAAGATTCCAGCGCAGCTTCATCAACCTTCGGTTCGAGTAAAGCCGACTGAAGTTGTTTCCAATATTCTGACCAATTTTTAAGATTATCAAATTTCATCGATATGGATAAACTAGTTGATTATCAGATAGATGAGTATTGTGAAGCCTTTTTCAAGATTATTTTACGCATTTTGCTATTATTTCACTTAGAAACAAAAAAATATGATTCATGACTCATCTCATTACTCCCACTCAACGGCATTTAATGTTATCGATAAAATTAATGTTTCTAAACTAGATTGGAGCACATAAAGTAAGGGATGTATTCAAGAAATAACGAGAGTTCTTGAAATAATGTAAACTCCCAAGTTATCTGAATTTTTATCGGCAGGTAAAGTCTTTTGCTTTTCGGCAATTACACTCTCCACTCGTAGCTGCGCTGTTCATGAACGCTATGGCGATACGGTAGTCCATTATGATGATAACTCTCTGGAGGAACTTTGCATGTTTACTTCGAAATTTTACATCATGGCAGGCATTTTTTTTCTTTGTTTAATGAAAGCAAATCTGATTTTCGCTGATACATCCCAAGCAGGCACATGGACAACTGTTTCTTCCGCTCCTACTAAACGAACAGAAGTGGTTGCGGCTACGGTCGAAGGTAAAATATATGTGGTGGGTGGATTTAATGAGCCCAAGCTTCAGAATGTGCTGAAATTTGCCATTAGCAGCGATGTGGAAGTATATGACCCCGTTTCTGATTCCTGGTCAATTACCACACCTCTACCAGAGGGACGGCACCATGCTGGTATTGCCTCACATAATGGCATGTTGTATGTAATCGGTGGATTCACTAAATCTTTCTTGTCCATCTGGCATGCAGTTCCTACAGTCTATCAATATAACCCTTCAACAGCAAAATGGCGGGAATTAGCTCCCATGCCAACAGCCCGTGGTGCCTTAGGTGTTACAGTTCATCAAAATCGCATCTACGCTATTGGCGGATATGATGGAAAACATAATTCTGCTGCAGTGGAAATTTTTGATCCAGAAACGAATAGCTGGTCGTCCGGTACTATGATGCCTACTCCCCGAGACCATTTGGCAGTAGCAGCAGTTCGATCTCGAATCTATGCCATTGGTGGCCGGTCCGATCTGGACTATCACCACAATATGAGGACAGTGGAGGAATATGATCCACAAACTAATCAATGGCGTGCTCGCGCACATCTGCCTACTGCTCGCAGCGGCATTACTGCTGGTGTAATTAATGGCTGGATTTACGTGCTCGGGGGCGAATCTGGCGAGGGTACCTTTGCTACTAATGAAGCATATGATCCAGCGCAAGATCAATGGCATACTATGGCTCCAATGCCGACCGCACGTCATGGTCTCGGGTCCGCCGTAGCCGATGATGGGCGTCTATATGTCATCAGCGGTGGTCCAACTCCTGGTGGCTCATTCAGTCAAGCAAATGAAGTGTTTATCCCTCCACCGATTAATACACCCTTAAATCAATGATATTTTTCTGGTAACCACTAGGGTCTGTTGACGTTTTAAGATAAGTATTTCATAGGTAGAAACAAACTCGTAATATTGGGGTTCCCATACCACCAACAAAACGAGTTTGCGATGCCCCGAATAATGCTCAATGATGAGTACTGGTCGAAGCTGGAGAAGATTCTGCTTCAAGAATCGATTTATAACAAGC
>NZ_FORD01000056.1 GCF_900113925.1 Nitrosomonas sp. Nm34 | reverse complement strand
GCACTCAATATCAATGCGGATGTGTTTCACGAATGGGCGATGCAGGACCTGTTGCCTGAATTGCCGTCACATGCCGTCGTTGTGATGGACAATGCTACTTTCCATAAGAGGCAGGATACGCAAGAGGCCATACAAAACGCTGGGCACACCCTTGAATATTTGCCCGCTTATTCTCCTGATCTAAACCTCATCGAACATAAATGGGCACAGGCCAAAGCACTGCGTAGACAACAAAACCAGACCGTTGAGATGCTCTTCAAATCCTATACATTCTGAATCATTCTTAACTGGTTAGACTATATAAATCGGATTCAGGCAACCCAATCAATTCTTGAATCATTATAGTAGATTTCATCAGGTATAAGATTGGCAAGGCTTTGATGAAATTGTTCTTGATTGTACCATTTCAACTATGTGGATAAATTCTGCTTTATCTCCTTCAGATTATTAAATTCTCGGGTATATAAAAGCTCATATTTAACTGTTCGCCCAAGTCGTTCAACAAAAATGTTGTCATAGTAGCACCCCTTGCCATTTCAATTATTGACATTGACGAACCTGACAAAGACTCCCATGGGGCTCAATCATCTCTTTGCGTTTTGTAAGACTTAATGATTGAGCTTTCTCGCTAAAAAATCGCGTTCTACCGTCAATTGCCCGATAACCCGGTGCAGGTCATCTGTTGTAGGTTGTTGTAGGTTGTTCCTTATTGCCCGCAGTATTATTTTTAGAAAATAGCTCGGTAGCTTGCTCAATGAGTTGCCGTTTCCAGCTATTGATCTGCGCTGCTAATTGGGGGAACGTTTCATTACCGCGTATCGCCGCCAGCGCCAGTTTTGCTTTGAATTCGCTCGAATATTGTATGCGCTTTTTACTCATCGTCATTAAGCTCCTTTTTAATTCTGCCAGAGCTTAACAACCTGTACAGTTTTTGGATACCACTTCAGTTTCACATTGACGATTGCTAGAGTACATCGGCAACATTCCATTGGTAGATTCGGAAAGGGCATGTTATCGTTTGAAAGAAGAGCCAGACATTGCAGTTTGACTCAAATTATAGATTCTCTGGAAGACTTGGAGTAGTTCCAGGAATTTAAGCTTGAAGCTAACCATTGAGAATTTCTAATGACTAAACTTTTAATTTCTACAAACACTATCCCAGAAGAATGGGATGAGACTACTTATCTTTGCAACAATCCTGATGTTGCTAAAGCTATAAAACTAGGCATATTCAGCTCTGGTTATGATCATTTTAAGAAACATGGCTACTACGAGAAACGAAGTGCTGCTTCACATAAACAAAATGTTGTTAGCCAGAAATTTCATTTTATTGAAGATTATCGAAACTTAGTAAGAAATTTAATGGAGCAGTATCCCCTGGATGAGGCTATGTCACGTGCTATTGGGGGTAATTTTGTTGCATGGGGTCAAATCGAGAGAGAATTGCTCATCCACTTTGGTCTCTTGCCAAATCATACACTTATTGACATCGGCTGTGGTTCGGGGCGTTTGGCAAAAGCTATGATTCCTTATTTAAAAAATGGAACATATTTAGGAACCGATATTGTTGATGAGTTGCTCGATTACGCAAAAAAAGATTGTCCTTTCAATTGGCAATTTCAGAATGTTGAGAATATCTCTATTCCTTATCCTAGTAAATGTGCAGACTTTTGTGTTTTCTTCTCAGTATTTACGCATTTACTTCCCGAAGAAATCTACTGTTATTTAATTGAAGCTCAAAGAGTTATCAAAGATAGTGGCATGATAATTTTTTCATTTTTGGAGTATTCCCAAAATTGGGATGTTTTCGAAGCTACTTACTCTAATATTCTTTCTGGTAAATCTAATGTTCATTTGAATACATTTATTGGCCGCGATGCCATCGAATGCTGGGCAGATCGGTTAGGTTTATCAATCGTGTCAATTACTGCAGGAAATAAGCCATTTATCTTATTACCTCAGCCAGTTAGTCTTGATGATGGTAGAGTAATTGAAGGATTGCAAGCATTTGGTCAATCTGTGTGTGTACTGAAAAAAACCTCGGCAGCTACTTTCCCCAAAGCTATTTCTCCTATAGCTACTCCTCCTAAATTTACTTCTCATGAAGTAACAAAAATTCCAGCAATACCGATCAGTCTGGCAGAGCAACTGCCTATAGCTAATGCTCAGGATGCCGCTTTTCTTTACGTTTTTAAAAGTGGTGAGGGATCAACCATTCCGGAAGATATGATCTATTTAAGTCATGTCGGTAAGAATGGCGAAGCTGGCTATATCACTCTTGCCAATGGTAACCCTAAAGCTGTATCCAGTGGGGCAACGGGTGGTTACAGTATCCGACTTCCTCATCAAATCGAAACTGCGGCCAGCGGTCATCGTATCACTGTGAGTGTCATTGCCCGTGCTGCCAGTAGAGATCAATCGAGCTTTGCTGTAGCCTACTCAACCAATGAGGTTGGTAATTCTGGCTGGCGCTGGTTCAAAGCAGAGCCAGAATGGTCAATTTATACCATGGAGTACAATGTGCCCGTCATGAAAGAAGGCCGTGGCGATTTTGTAGGCGTTTTACCTGACAGAGAAGGTAATCCAGGTACCGAATTTTATTGTTTGGCTATAACTATCTCCTGAGAAGATTATTTTGCTATTACCTGGCGTGCAATCTGGGCCCGTGCCGCATACCCATAAACAATATTCAACCGGGTCGGTGGGTACTGAAATGAACCCGGCAACAGGGCAATTTGCCGAGATGCTGAAAAAGTAATGACCCTGCCGTGCTATTATGCCAAGCCGATGAAATCGCGGTGATGGTTGCCTATCTTGCCAGCCCTGAGGCCGGTTTTGTGACCGGTGTAAGTCTGACGATTTACGGAGGATTTACGGCATGACTGGCAAATGTTGCCTAATTCCGTATTCAACCAGATCTGCGCAAAAAGTTGTGCAGTCAGATTAGCTCGGCGTTAGGCTTCTATGAATCGAGATGAAGCAGATTGCTGAAGCATATTTAGCCGGCCTGGGACTGGGGAAGCCGGACTTTGAGCCAGATGGGAACGTGCCTCCAGACTGAATAAAAACTGTACAGGTTGTTAAGCTCTGGCAGAATTAAAAAGGAGCTTAATGACAATGAGTAAAAAGCGCATATTAAGTCTTACAAAACGCAAAGAGATGATTGCGTCCCATGGGAGTCGTAGTCAGGTTCGTCAATGCCAACTGTTGAATCTGGCACGTTCGACCTATTACTATCAACCGCAACCGATCATTAATGCTGATCTTGTTCTGCTGCGTATGATGGATGAACAGTACCTAAAGACGCCACAATATGGCTCACGCAGTTTGCTACCTGGTTTCAGCGCCAGGGAATCATGTTAGGGCGCAAAAAAGCTTCTTCCTTACAAAACGCTGGGCACACCCTTGAATACTTGCTCGCTTGATTTCCCTGATCTTAATCCCATCGAACATAAATGGGCACAGGCCAAAGCACTGTGTATGCAACAAAACCAAACCGTTGAGATGCTTTTCAAATCTTATATATTTTGATCATTCTTGATTGGTTAAGCTATAGCTTCTTTCGCAGAAGAGCAACTGTCCGGACCACTGCAAAGTGGGTGATTTCGAAAAGCCTTTGTGATGATGGTTGTGCCTGGAGCACTGGGCTTAGCCTGACTATTTCATCAGATGGAGCTAGTGAAATAGTCAGGCTAAACAATCAGGTTACTTGGTTCTGCTGTTAGCGAGAACATATTCAGCCAAACGATCCGCTGGCTCACCCTGGATGTTAGGGAAGGCAGTCATGCCCATACTGCCTGTCTGTACTTTTTTGATGATGGCGTCTTTATTTGCCATGGCAGGGTCCAGTACCAACACACTCCCATCCGTATTCGGTTTATGGCATTTAGTACAGTTCATGCTGAATATCTCCTCACCACTGGCGGTCGCCGCCGGTGTGTAATTATCAGTCTTGGCACAACCCATCAAACTGGCCAATCCAATGGTTGCTAAGAGTAAAGTTATTTTTTTCATGGTTAGGCTCCGGCTCCTTCCTCAAAATGATTAATTCAAAAGATACGCTGTAATCGAGTAAAGGTGAACATTACCTGTTGGCATTCATGCTGGTCAAGGAGAATATTATCTTTCAATAACTAATTCCCTACGGTTTTAGGGTTGAGGATACTTTATTAACCATACTTCATCCCACCAGCACGCTATCAGCCTGCTGCGTTTGCCCTATTCTGATAGCATCTTTTCCACGAGATAGGTTCATCCGAAAGACTGTACCCTATCCTTAGTCATTGCCTAGGGTGTTAGGTCAGATTCCCCTCCCGAGAAGTTAGCTCGCGACTCCAACTTAAGTTGGGATCGCGGCTAAAACGGTGAGTTTCTTTGGGGCTAAAATGAAACCATATGTCCATGTCAAAACGGGTTAACGTAATGCTGGGAATCAGATCCGTATTGATTTCAATCAAATTAAAAGAATTTGGAGCTCCAGCTCGAGTTCGCGATGAAAGACAAGTACCCGCCACAGAAAGAATCATTTTTCGCTGAATATGCGGGTAGCGATCCTCAGATAAGCTGACATAGGGGTCATGAATATGACCGGAAACAATCATATCTACCTTATGGCGCTCAAAAAGAGCAATAGCATGATTACGACTCTTAAGTAAATTTTTGTCATCAACATGTTTAGCGCAGTCCATCGGGTGATGAAATGCGACGATGCGTACTTTACAGTAAGAATAATTTTCCTGAAACTGCTTTTCAAGGTAGGAATTTTGAAAGTCACCCTGTATGTGCCGCCAACGGCTGGTTGAATTTAGGCAAGTGATACAGAGGTCCTCCAAAACAATATGTTGTTCCAGTTTTTGTTTAAAAATGTTTTCATACCCTTTGTAGGGATGAACAATGCGCGCATACATATTTCCGAGTGGAATATCGTGATTGCCAGGCACGGCAATTACAGTGGCTGGTTCAAGCTGATCAATAAAATCTTTGGCGGCTCTAAATTGATTGGCCCGTGCTCGTTGAGTGATATCGCCTGTCAGAAGAATTAAGGTGGGTTCAATTTTCTTTAAAATGTTAAGTAACCCATCTACCACATCTAGACGTGTTGTCCCAAAATGAGGATCGGAAAGATGAGCTATTCGTAATAAACTCATTTTAAGGCTCACCAGTCAATGATGGGTCGGCCGGTAAAACCATGTTGAGAGCTCCCGGCAGAGCATTGATATGAAGAGGTGAATTCATTCTCATGATTTCTCCATCCAAGGCAACCAAATTTGATGGCCTACGTGTATGAATAGCTAGAGAGTCAACGCAGAAGGATTCGAGGTTTTCTTCATCTTCCAGCGTTTTAAATATTCCTCTAAAAATAATTCTGATAATTTCAGACTTAGTAACCGGTTTTACCATGACAGCCGCTAAAAGATTAACCTTCATACAATGAGCCACATTCAGGGCAAGGTTGCGTAGTTGCAGGGCATTATTACCAATAAAAATCGTAGGGGTATATACCGTAGCAAGCTTATCTCCGGTATGCAGATCTACTTTAAGTAAGCGGTGTTTACTAAAAAAACTAAGGATCGTGGAAATAATAACGACTAATTGATATCGACCAAAACGGCTGGTATTACGTTCGCGATCTTTAATCGCTTTAGCATAGACACCTAAGCTAGCATTAATCAAGAACACCTGCCCATTTATTAAACCTAATCTGACTGGCCGAGGCAGCCCTGTCAGTGCCAGGCGAAATGCCGCCAGATGATCTTCAGGAATATGATGGGCACGTGCGAAGAAATTAAAAGTTCCGCAAGGCACAATGGCAAAGCGTATATTTTTTCCATGCGCTGCTTGCGCAACACTACGAATGGTTCCATCACCGCCAGCAGCTATCACCACATCGCAAGTATTCAATGCCTGTTCTGCAGCAGTTTGGCTTTGTTGTTCAAGCTCCTCAGGGCAATGTATGATATACTCGACAAGTTCATAATTAAGCTCCTCGCAGATGTTTTTAAACTCTTGAGCTAATGTTGAGCCTTTGCCAGCTCCTGATTTTGCGTTAATGATAAGATGGGCACGTGGTCTCATAAGTAATCAAAAGATTAATTTAATAATTAATACGAGTTACTATCGCATATTTGAGTTCCAGCTAATTTTAGTACCATCCATTCTGACCGAAAGATCAGAAAATTGTTTGTGTCACCTTCCGTGATATATATTATTTATTGAGGTTGTGTCATCCTGATTTTATAGTTAGTAAGCACAGCAAGTAATTGAATATTAATAATTATAAGTTTGTCCTGCGCGCCTTATAACATCAACCACTTAAAAGCACTAAACCTGCCCAAAACGCCAGTTATGCAGGGACTCTGTTCTGCCTCGCAAGCAATAGAGAGAGAATGCTCGGCAAGAACAGAAATAAATGAAATATACGCATCGGATAAACGCCGAATTTTCTTTGTATAGAATATAAGACCTTTATTCATCAAATTGTTCTCATCAATTGAAAACTTTTGAAAACGAAGTTTCGCTAAAACGGAGTTTCGTTAAAACGGAGTTTTGTTAAAAGGAAATTCCGTTAAAACGAAGGCTCACTAAAAAAATCGCAGCAAATGATCAGAAGCAAGGTAGACGTAACACAGAAACGACCAAACAAACTTTTGACGCAGTCACATGCCAGGAAAACGGGCAAAGAACAAGCACCGCCCGATACAGCTTTCCGGATTGTGCAATAGATTTATTCTCAATCTTTCCCAATCCCTAAGAAAGCGCAATAAAATCTTACACTATTCAATAATTTAGGAGGACTCTATGTCATTTCACCTATATCGCATCAACGAACTTTATTCGAATTCAGACGGTTCTATTCAGTTTATAGAAATGTCAGTGGGTGATTTTAATGCAGAATCATTCTGGAAGAATCAGAGTATTTCTGTGACGCAAGGTAGCGCAACCAACACTTTCAGCTTTCCTGCCGATCTTCCTAATACCTCTACTGCCAACACGAGCGTACTGATCGCAACACAAGGCTTCGCTAATCTGGGCGTTGCCACGCCAGATTTCATTATTCCTGACGGATTTTTATTTACCAATGGTAGCGCAACTGTCAATTTTGCCGATGTCGACGCGGTCACTTACAATACGCTACCACTCGATGGCACGAACTCAATCGACCGCAATGGTGCCCTCGAGATTAACTCACCGAAAAATTTTGCGGGAGAAACTGGGACGGTTACGGGAGAAGCTGGCATCGTTCAAAGTAATTCAATGGTAGGGACCGATGGCCCGGACACGCTTACTGGCACTGACGGGAACGATTTTTTAAACGGTCTTGGCGGAGATGATTCTCTGGATGGTGGAGCCGGTGCGGATACTGCGGTCTATAGCGGCAACAGCTCGGCATTTGACATCAATGCAACTGCATCCGGCTTCAGTGTGAGCGGACCGGAAGGTAATGACACGCTCGTCAACATGGAACGGTTCGATTTCCAGGATAAAAATCTGGCATTTGATCTTGCTCAGGGCCAAGCTGCTGGCAATACCGTGCGCCTCATCGGAGCAGCCTTTGATACACAGAACATCACCCCTGAATTCGTGGCTACCGGCTTACAGCTATTTGATAGTGGCCGATCGATGCTGGAAGTCAGTCAGTTAGCCATCGATACCCCTCAGTTCGCTTCGTTAGCCGGTTCGTCCAGCAATGCCGATTTCGTCAACCTGGTTTACCAAAACGTAGTCGGTGCACCGCCTTCAGCAGAGGAGCGAGATTTCTATGTTGGTTTGTTGCAAGGTGATGGCGGCTCCATGACTCAGGCTGAGCTGTTGGTGTTAGCGGCCAACTCCGCTGTGAATGAGACCAATATCAATCTCGTTGGCTTAAGCCAAAGCGGAGTTGAGTACGTCGGCTAAAGTAGCCGATATCCTGCTTGAGCTACTGATGGAGTGACCCAAAAATATTTTTTAAAATGGACTACAAATTATTGTTCACTGTTTTTGCTGCTGTGTTTATTGCTGAATTAGGGGATAAGACTCAATTAGCCACGATGCTATTTGCGGCAGATAAGGACGTAAGCAAAATAACCATATTTTTCGGCGCTTCATTGGCACTGATATTGACTTCGGCCATTGGGGTGTTGCTTGGTGGGGTAATTGCCCAATATATCAGTGCCAAACATCTGCATTATCTTGCCGGGGTAGGATTTATCGGCATTGGGATATGGACACTGTTGAAAGCTTAACCCTGAAATTTGTTAGATAGAAATAAATCGGTCTGATAATTTCTTGATAATGAATACGCCAGCAAAATTCCTGACAGCTGCGATTTATGCCGGGGCGGCTGCGTCAATATTATCAACTGTCGCTCAAATTTTGCTGTGGGGGTTATTCTGGGATGCGCTGCCTACGATTTTATATCGCGATGCCCGTTTTGCTGCTGCGATCATTCTGGGGCAGGAAGTGTTGCCCCCGCCGGCAACCCTGGATTGGCAGGTGATGCTGATTGCGACAGGCGTCCACCTTGTCTTATCAATTATCTATGCGATCGCACTATCCTGGTTGATTCGTCCGCTCGCCTTAAAAGCTTCGTTGATTGCGGGTGGCTTATTTGGTGTGGGCTTATTTATCGTAAATATGTATGGTTTTGTCCACATTTTTCCGTGGTTTGTAGAAACGCGGGACTGGATTACGGTAGCTGCCCATATCGTGTTTGGTTTTTCTGCTGCTGCAGTGTATAAGTTATTAGCCAGGTAATTCCATTTCTAAATCAAAAATGACACGAAGGCGAACCGCAGACAGTGTAAATAATACGGCAAGATGAAGCCGACAAAGTCAGTTTTGATTTAGAAATGGAATAAGGATGATATTAGCGGGCTATGTGAGCAACTATACATGAATTTCATTGGGCCGGTCCAGGTTCAGTAATGGATGGGAGAGCAGACGCTCGCTCATAAAATCAAGCAGGACTTTGACCGCTGCGGGTAGATGTTTACGGGTAGGATAAACCAGAAACAATTGATCGGTTTCCACAACATATTGCTCAAGGATATTTACCAATTGACCGGCCAGTACTTCAGCATGACACATAAAGGGTGGCATTAAGGCAATGCCCGCGCCAGCCACTGCAGCATCTTTCATGACACTATAATGATCTACGCTCAGCTTGCCATGAAGTTGAATCTCAGTGCGGCTATCCGGTGCTTTTTTATGAGAGAGACAGCTCGCTTGAATCGTTTGCTGATGAGTATGACGAAATAGAATGCTTTCATGTTGGGTCAATGTCTGCAATATATCCGGACGGCCATGCTTGCCCAGATAGTAAGGGCTGGCGTAAAACCTGAGCGACAGTTCGCCCAGTTTTTTGGCGACCAGACTCGAATCTTCTAATGCGCCTGCACCCATGCGCAGCGCCAGATCAAACCCTTCCTCAATTAAATTGACCAGGCGTGCAGAAAGCTCCACCTGCACATGCACGCGCGGATAAAGCTGCATGAAATCCGCAATCAAGCTGCCCATAAAATACATGCCAAGCTCTACCGGCATGGTGATCTTCAAGTGACCTTCCGGTTGCTCATGCATATTTTTGATGCGGCACAGCACATCCCCAATTTGCTGCAGCGAAGCATTCGCCTGCTCAAACAGCAGCACACCCGCTTCTGTCAGGTGTAAGCTGCGTGTGGTACGCTGGATCAGGCGAACGGCCAGATCATTTTCCAGGCGTTGAACGGCTCGACTGACCGACGCTTTGGGCTGATTCAGTTTGCGTGCAGCAACGCTGAAACCGCCTGCACGGATGACTTCTCTAAATATGATCAAGTCGTTGAGATTAATGTGGGTTAGCAGCATTATTGTTCCATTATTAATAACAGTTTTTCTCATTCTAATAGACTTATCTGTTATCTGGAACAGTAGTAAAGTATCAACCTGATTATTTACTTCTGAAGGAGCCAACATGTTTCAAGTCTTTCACAACACTGTAACGCGCTTTTTGACCCAAGCTACCGTAGCCAATGTATTATTCCCATTGGCGCGTGTCTTGCTGGCGTTTATTTTTGTTATGGCCGGCTATGGCAAGCTGGGTGGGGGCTATGAGGGGGCAGCCCAGTATATGGCCAGCATGGGCGTACCCTCCTTGTTATTACCCTTGACTATCGCACTTGAGCTGGGAGGCGGTATAGCATTGATACTCGGCTGGCAAACACGCACGATAGCGCTGTTGCTCGCTGGATTTTCGATTGCCACCGGCATTGTTTTTCATGCGGGCTCAGCCGAGCAGATCCAGCAAATTATGCTGATGAAAAATCTCAGTATGGCAGGGGGCTTGCTGGTGCTCGCTTTGACCGGTGCGGGGCGTTTGTCATTAGACCGCAAACTGTATGGTGATGGCGTCTGATTTTTTACGGAAAAGGAGATCATCATGTTAGAGATTAGATCTGCAAACGCGCGGGGTACTTCTGACCTTGAGTGGTTATATTCGCAACATACGTTTTCGTTTGGTGGTTATCAGGATTCTGAGCAAATGGGTTTTTCTGATTTGCTGGTGATCAATGAGGACCGCGTGCAGCCTGCACGTGGCTTTGCTCCTCACTCACATGACAATATGGAGATTTTTTCCTATGTGCTGGAGGGTGCGCTTGAGCATCGTGATTCGATGGGAAGCGCCTCAATCATTCGCCCGGGAGATGTGCAGATAATGAGTGCTGGCACGGGGATCACCCATAGTGAGCATAATGCTTCAGCGTATGAGCCAGTTCATTTTCTGCAAATCTGGATAGTGTCTGATCGGACGGGGATGAAGCCACGCTATCAGCAACACCATTTTGATCCCGCTAAAAAACGAGGATGCCTGCATTTGATCATTTCACCGCATGGTGAACATCAATCGCTTTCGATCCATCAGGATGTGCGTGTGTTTGCAGGGCTATTTGACGGGGATGAACAATTTACCTTGCCGCTGCCAGAAAATCGCTATGCCTATGTGCATGTTGCCCGTGGTCTAATTGAACTGAACAACTACCCTATGGGGGCAGGTGATGGGATGCGGGTGCGAGATGAACGAGAACTTCGGTTTGATCATGGTCAGGCTGCTGAGGTATTGGTCTTCGATTTAAGGCCAAGAGAACTGCCTTATGAGCGATAAAAATAACCATGATTTAAGCTGGATTCCTCAGCTTAAATCATTTTGAGTGAATGATATTTATGGAGAGCGACAAATCTATCTCTCGACAGAACCCACAGAAAATTACCTATGAGCATTTGCTTACGCTCTGGACTTCTGGTGTACGCGATTATCACACGATGTTGTCAGCCTATTTAACCGCCAATTCAATCTTTGTTGCGGTCATCGGTTTGATGGTATCGCGTGAGTCGTTGGCATTGACATTTACTTTATTGATTATCCTCCTTTCAGTATTCGGCATACTACTGTGCGGGCAAATGGCCATTGTGCTAGGTCGATTTTCCAGACAAAATGCACTCTGGGAATGGCAATTAAGGGGAGTGGAACAAGCCCCTGAGTGGAAAAGCCGACAACTGATGAGCGACCTTTATCGACTGGATGAAATGCGGCTGCCGATAGAAGATGTGCGCAATAATCCTCCTATATTTGCACCCAACTGGGCTTTTCGGCAACGTCGTCAATGGTGGGCGCGTCGGGCTATCAGCTTTCCATGGTTCTTTGGCTGTGTTTATGGCTTATTCCTGTTGTGGGCTACTACACAACTGGTGCAGCATTTTATCAGCTAGCCCCGATGTTTCATTTGCCTTGGCACCGCGCCGAAATATCCGGGTTAAACCCGGAGGAATCCCCACGAAATTACCGATCTTCGCCATGAGCACTCACTACTTGGTTTAAGATGATTACTGCTGTTTTCAATTCTTTCAATTGAAACTTAAAACGCTGATAGTTGGCTACTCTCATACCAAGGAAGATAGTTGAGAGGACATGGCGATCTTTATAGTATTGGCCTGATAATGCAGATGTCGGTTGCTATGCCGCGCAGTCATTCCCAGCAACCAGAGTACGAAGGTAGCAATCATGGCCACCAGTAGCAGCATCTGCAATCGGTTGGTCGAGCGCGTAAGATTGAGTTCGAAGCTAATACCGAAGCGCACGCCCTTCACATCCCGGAATGATTCCTCGATCTGCATGCGTATGCGATAGAGCTTCATAATTTGCTTTGCCAGTGTTGAAGTGGCTGGCAAAGAGGTTGCCAGCCACCATGGTTCACGCTCGCACTTGGCACACTGTTCGCTATGTTTTGAGCGTACTCGCTTACCATGGCAAGTGATTTTGCTGCGACCCTTAGGTTTTCCTTTATAAAGTACAAAGTGCCAGCCCCATCCGCCCCAGATACGTGGGAATGGAAGTTGCCGCTCGTATAACACTTTGCAATTAATCCAAGGCTCATCTTTGTTTGAGCGTACTAAGGTACCATGACGAACACGACCTACCTAATCTCACTCAAGTTGCTCGATTTCCCGGAATCAGGAATTACGAAAGCCCGCATCAGCCACCACAATGGCACGACAGTCCTCAGGGAGCATCGACTTGAGTTGCTTGAGGAAAAGGTGGTGTGTCTTTGGTTTTTCCTTATCCTCAAGGCAATACACTTCCTCATAGCGTGTCAGTGCATGTCCATCCACCACTACTGAAGCACGTAACAGAAAATGGCACCCAGCCTTCGATTGTGCGACAAGCTCACTAATCACAGCTCAGGTCGAACGGTAAAACATCAACATATGGTCGCCAGGACGGCAACCGATAAAACATTACAGCGAGCAGCATGCACCCGGGCGTAGATGTTAGCAAGAATTTTGTGAGATACTTTCTTGGTATGCATGGCAGGGCTTCTTTGTTGATATCGATATCATAATCAGATCTACCAGCACCATGTATGTTCCTCATTTATTAATAAAATTTTTTAGTAATTCATTGAATGAGGAAGGACTACTCTAGCAAAGTTGACTATGGAATAGCTATTGAGGCACCACCAAACGAAAGGGGCGGAAACAGATAAGCAATTCTTAATGCCGATCGAAAACTAGTCCTTTATTCTATTCATCGCGCATCATGCACTGGTTAATGCATGCACCTTTCTTTTTGAGGAAATTTTTTATGCCCGTCGGAGGGATTATAGCAATTTAACTAACGTTGCCACAACGCCTATTGCTACAACGATCATCGTTCCAAGCTTGATAATGAGGCGATATTCAAGCTCACGAAGATCTGTCTTCGTCGCAATTTCAGCCTCGAAATTAGCTTCACGAAAAGCATCTGCAATCGCTTCCGCTTGTTCTTCTGAAATACCAGCTTCTCGTAGGCGGCGAATAAATTTATAAGTATCAAACGTTATTGAAGGCATTATTTAAGTATATATAAGCAATAACCACAATCATTGCTGATTGAAGTACTGCATTTATTATGCAACAAATCACTGCTTTTCTGCAAAAATCTAATAGTACTACGCTAGTAAAGCCGCCATCATTGCAGCATGCTAAAGAAACCATTTTGTTTTATCGCCGCCTGATGGTGTGCTTTCATCGGCAGCTTAACCTGCCGCGCTGTTTGATTTCCCTTTTATCGCCTGGTCCCAAAAAAATAAGTGTGTTTACTCTCTATGGTCGCCAGGGACGGCAACCGATAAAACATTATGACGAGCAGCGTGCATCCGGGCGCAGATGTTAGCAAGGATTTGTGAGATACTTTCTTGGCATGCATGGTAGGGTTTCTTTGTTGATATCGATATCATAATCCGATCTACCAACACCATGTATGTTCCTCATTTATTAATAAAATCCTTTAGTAATCTACTGAATGTAATAACTTATTTGTGGAGATTCCTCAGGGCTAAACTAGGATCTAATTCCTTTTTCAAACGAAGAATGACGCGGAGGCGAGCCGCAGACCGTATCCCTCATACGGCAAGATGAAGCCGGCAACGTCCGTTCTGGTCTGGAAATTAAATAATTTACTGCCACAATCAGTCACGACATTTATTATCAGTATGATCTGCTATGCAAATGGCATCGCAAGCAGGTATCATCACTTCTTTTTTATATTGATCATTATTATTCATCTTTCTGTCATGGCTCCGGATTTTAACCTGGCTGCAAACAGTATAAATACGGCAAAGGAAGACTGATCAAGACAGGCTTGATTGGGAAATGAAGTGAGTTTTCTTCCTTGCGGGCGCTGCCAGGCTAATAACTATTGAAAATTAGTCTTGGATTACTCCACTCTTCACTTTCTCCAGCAATAGCCGTTATACCATTTCTAAATCAAACATGACGCGGAGGCGAGCCGCAGGCAGGATAAATCATACGGCAAGGTGAAGCTGACAAAGCCAGGTTTAATTTAGAAATGGAATTAGCTATAACAAAAACAAAACATGAACTAAAGGACCATTGATGAAAGTATCAACCAACTTGTACCTGGGAGGAATTGCGGCGGTTTATGTGCTGTGGCTGTGTTGTTGGCTGGTTTTGGGAGACCAGGCTTTCGGGTTGAACTTTTATAACTGGGATCAGGGGCTGGTGACCGTAATAACGGCACTTGCCGCCTTCGCGGCTGCATGGAAGGTGGTCCGGCCTTATGCTGGATTTATGGCTATCCAGGGTATTGGCTTGATCTTGCTGACGATCACTTGGCTGACTTCTGATCCGGGTGGAAGGCATGATTTTTTGCGTTTTGCGCAACCCGGTTTTCCTGATTATTCAGAGATCAGTTATAGTGGATTTGTTTTTAGTTGGGTATGTGCCTGGGGTTATCTGGCGATAGAGCTGTGGCATCGCTATCCGCCGACAGTGTTGACCAAGACGGTTTTTTCTCTACTGTTTTTTGGCTTAGCATTGCTTCTGGCGAGCTTTTATTATCCTCAATATAACTCGAGTCTCAATACTATGGCAGGGCGGCTCGATGCAGTGACTGCGGGTCTTGAATTTCTGGTGTTGTTGATCGGTCTGGGATGTATTTTGCTGAAGGCACCGTTTGTTATTAACTGGATGCTGCTGGCGACAACCTTATTGATGGCAAGTGATATGGTCTACAGTGAACAAGAGGTACCGGCAGGGATTGAGGCTGTCTGGATGTTCGGTCAGTTTTTATTATTATCTTCCTATTTGCTGCTATCCGAAATCAGGAAAGAACGTCTGGGAAAAACTAATGATCTGCATTTTCATGATGATAAGATCAGGCGCTCAAGGTCCGATCTATCAGGAATTCTTATTCTGCTTTCCTTGGGCGGATTGTTAATGATGGTGGTGCTCGGTTTGATTCATATTCATGTAGTATGGAAAGCTTTTTTTGCGGTTTTGTTTATTGTTGCCCTGGTGGTCAGCGTGGTCTGGTTAACCGATCATTTTGACGATAGCGTACAGTATCTTAAAAAATACACAACGCGCCTGCATCAGAACCGGCTGGAGTATGAAGACTGGCGGACTGAAAGTGGACGAATCTACGCGACATTGCAGTCTACTGGACTGGGTAACTATCTTGATTCACTCAGCCAGTCAGCACGTCTGCTTAAACAGGATGTCATTTTTCTTGGGCCGGAGCGGCTTTATCCCGAAGTGGTAAGGAATGCTGAGCCACGCCAGATAAGCTGTTTTATTGTCATGCCCTTCAGCCTGGAATGGTCTGATGAGGTACACCGTATCTTATCCAGTGTCTGCAAATCGCTAGCCGTTCAGCCGATGCGCGGAGATGATGTGTTTAAGCCTAGCGACATCCTGGTGGATATCTGGCAAAGTATTAACGTCGCCGATTTCGTGATCGCCGATATTTCGGGAAGAAACCCTAATGTGCTTTATGAGCTCGGTATCGCCCATACCCTCGCCAAACCCGTGCTGATCATTTCAAAAAATGCGGATGATATCCCCATCGACCTGAGCACGCGCCGCGTGATCCTTTATGGTCAGAATGGCGTGCGCTGGCATGAAGATCTTGAAGCTAAAGTGACGCTGGCACTCGAAGAAATCATCCAGGCTTATTCTTTATCTCATTTCTAACTCAAAACTGATCATCCTCAATATTGTCTCCAGCGCAGCTTGATCGGGTCGGGGTAACGGATTGTATCCGTTACCTCTCCCACACCACCGGACGTGCGGTTTTCCGCATCCGGCGGTTGAACCCAGTAACTTAAGC
>NZ_FORD01000077.1 GCF_900113925.1 Nitrosomonas sp. Nm34 | reverse complement strand
TATTGGAAATTTTTCAAGAAGAAAATCCTGTATGGGCGCTACTATGAAACTTTTTCACTTTTCAAAAGTGCTTGCCAAGCTTTTTTTACAGCAACCGATCATTACGAAGCAGAATTACGCACATTATTAACTGATAATTTCCAAACCATTGGCAGCACCTGAGTGCCGAAATTTCATGTGCGATGGGTATATCTTGCAACAATTCCACCAAGCGGTAGTAGCTCAACAACCCTGGAAAATAACCCCGCTGATACCTCAACACGTCATTCAAGTGATAGTGCTTAAACGTCCGGTAGCCGGATAGATGAAACTCCACCATGATGGTCATGACTTCGCTTAGACACAGCTCTCCTCGTCGATAACGCCGTTTTAGCGATGACTCCGACAAGCACTGCTCTCACTGTGGCTCAAACCCTTTCCAAAAATCGTCAATTGCACAAAAAGTCACTTCTATAGTATCCATCGCAATCTGATCCCTCTAATGATGAAATTCTTTTTGAAGATCCTTTCATCATAAGGAATTCAGATTCCCTTTGCTGCTTTTCTTATCCCGAACTCACGTTAAATAATGAAAATAATATAGCCATGTTTTATGAGAAAAAGGATTATCGTAAGAAAAGCGAGCGGGATAGATCAATTAGTATCGGGACGGGAATGATTGAGAGCAGCTAAAATAGCAGAGGAGTTAAGATCGGCGCAAACAGCAAAGTCTTTGGACATTCTTTAGATACACGTGCAGTATACGCACGCGCTACTATTGAGTTTCTCCCTGCGAGGAAGAGGCATTTTCCACGAATTAGAATTAGCATGTTATCAGCGTGCATCTGCGGCACAACGAAATCCGACGTCGTCGGCGCGATTATCCGGATTAGCGTACATGCGCCGCGCCGCAGTGATATACGATGCCGAATCGAACCAACCGCCGCCACGGATCACTTTGTCGGTACCTGATTTTGGCCCTTTGGGATTGCGCCGCTCGCTCAATGAAAAACTCTCTACAAACCAATCATTGACCCATTCTGAGACATTACCGGCGAGGTCTTGAACGCCGAAAATGCTCGCGCCTTTGGGATGGGTGCCGACAGCGGCAACACCGTTTTGGTATGCCAGTCGCTCATATGGAAGACCGAAACGCGCGCGATCTGGCGTGGGTTCATCGTTTCCCCACGGATATATTCGCTCATCGCTGCCGCGCGCTGCCTTCTCCCATTCAGCATCAGTCAATAATCGTTTTCCTGCCCAATGGCAGTAGGCCTCAGCATCGTACCAATCGACACCGACCACTGGTAGATCGCCGTTGCGAGCAACCTCGCCATTCGGCCAGTCTTCCGGAGCACGCATATTTCCTGTCGCCTTTAGAAAATTTGCGTAGCGCGCCAACGTCACTTCAAATACATCAATATAAAACGCATTGAGGAAGATTTCCCGTCGCGGCGATGGATCGTCATTTCCCATGACAAACATTCCCGCGGGAACCAGTACAGTGGGCGCGCCATCATTGCCGATAAATCCCCGTTTGGTAAAAAATTTTTGCCCATAAAACAGTCCGATCGAAAACGCCGCCACAAGCGTCACACCCGTGACAATCTGTTTGACGCGACGACGGCGCCATGTGCGTGCAATCCGGGCGACTTCGGCCGCGACGCTTGCCGCAACATTGCCGTTGGGCTGGAGCAATGTGACGGATTTAAGTGCGGTGGGTATTAAAGCGAAATCGATCGCATCTGGCACAATAGGCAAAACTCTTATGCCGCACTTCTGCGCGATCTCGAGTTCCGTCAATGTATAGCTGCCAGCATCAATTGCTTTGATGGTAAGCAGAAAGATGAATAAGTGCGAAGCTTCGATCGCTGTACGAATGTGATTGTGAAATTCCTCGCCCGCAGGTAAATCAGTGCGGTCAAAAAATACCGTGTGTCCTTGGTCGCGCAACGCATGATATATTGCCCGAGCCTGTTCGCGATCTTCTGAGGCGTAGCTGAAAAAGATTTTCACTGCTGATAAGCCAATTTGTGCGCGCAAGCGATCTTTTGACGAACTGTAGCAATCTAGATGTTTTTCGAATAAGGCATAATTGCGTATATGAACAAAAATGCCTTTTATGAGAGCCGAATGTACCAAGAAACAGTTTGGTCGTCAACCTGACCGGAAAGTCATCCAGAATTCATAAAATTTGCCTTTGATCAGAGTAAAATATTGTGGTTCTGACCCATTTTTCACCCTTCACGCAAAATTAATTAATATCATTTTTGCTACGAATTAGAGAAATTTAAATTCAATAACTTAATAAAGGAGACTAGAAAGAGCAGTATCAGTGAAACGATTTAAAGCTGAAGGAAGAGTAAATCTGTCACCCGAGATTGATGTGCTGATGACAAATGGTAAAATATTGCCGGAAACCTAACTCGGCGTCTGACACTCACCTTGGCACACGCATCAGCGCATTTGATAGATATCATTATTTATAACGATGTGTTAAGGTGATTCCCGAAAAAGGCTATTCCCCATTGAGGTAGAATTGGGCTCCCACTTGTTTAACCCCTGAGCTTGACTATGCTGTTCGCCTCTGCCCCGACTGCTGCGCCCCTGAGTACGTCCCAAATCGAAGACCTGAGACTGGCGAGTTCGAAAAGCTCGGAGCGGAACGCCGCTCCTTTCAGGCGGAGATGACGTTGAAATATTGCCGCGGCAGTCCCCGCCAGGCAGAGCGGGTGTTTGACTGGCATCGCGACACGATTGAACTCGGGCTGAATGAACAGCGCACGGGCGTGATTTGCCTGGGGGCGCAAGCAGCGTACTGCGGAAACCGCCTCTGGGAGGAGAAGCACCCCGATGGGCGCAGGCCCTCCGGGCATTGGCGGAATCGCATTGTCAGCAAGACCCGACCTTCCGTACGGCGCTATCGTATACCCGGCTGACCGTGGCGGCGGCGTTGGATCGGTTACGTGCCCAAGGTTTTCCGGAGGATGGCCTGCCATCGCCCAGCACGATGGCCAAGGTGCTGAACCGGAATGGCTACCGCCTGCGCAAGGTGGTCAAGGCCAAACCCCAAAAACTCCCGGAAACGGATGCCATCTTTGCCAATATCGCGGACAAGGACGGAAAGCCCATAGCGGACCCAGCGTATTTGGAAGGTGGGCAGGTCATGCGCCTGGGCATCGAGTGCAAGGCCACTGTGAAGATCGGGGCATACTCACGGAGTGGGAAAACCCGCGCTGACATCCAGGTCGACGATCACGATAGGGGCTGCGAGGAAAAGCAGGTTCCGTTTGGGATCGTGGAAGAGGATAGTGGGCAGTTGCCTCTGACGTTTGGAAGCGCCTTCAAGACCAGTGGCTTCATCGTGGATGGTTTGGAGGACGGGTGGCAGGCCATTCCCAGGGAAAAGCAGGCCGTGATGACGCACATCCAACTCAAAGTGGACAATGGTCGGGAAAGCAGCAGGGTGCGCACCCGGTTCCTCAAGCGCATGGTGGAGTTCGCTGATGCGACCGGCAAAATTATCCAACTGCTGTAC
The DNA here is from genome assembly GCF_900113925.1 of Nitrosomonas sp. Nm34. GTDB lineage: Bacteria > Pseudomonadota > Gammaproteobacteria > Burkholderiales > Nitrosomonadaceae > Nitrosomonas. The sequence goes on along the minus strand of NZ_FORD01000077.1, from coordinate 6,214 downwards.
TATCCACCATACCACAGCAAGTACAGTCCCATCGAACGAGGTTGGGAAATTTGGGAACAGCATTGGGATGGAGCCCAACGGGTGGATACCGCAACCATGCTGGCATGGGCGAAAAGCATGATCTGGAGAGGTAGCCACCCGATGGTAAAATTGAGCCGCAGGCTCTACCAGAAAGGCGTTTCTCTATCCAGGAAAGCCATGCGGGAGATCGAAGCCAGATTGGAGCGCAATCCGCTTTTGCCCAAATGGGACATTCTGATTCGGCCAGCCTGATGGGGATGTTTATTTTCGGAAATCGCCTAAGCATAGATGATCCCCTCCCCCCCCCTACCTCATACCAGTGATACTCGGATTAACAGTTGCAGATTACCTTAAGAAAAATAAATTTAAAGGGACATCTCTACCAACCGAGACCATCAATTATGTATAGTATACTATGATATATATAGGATATTCCTTTAGTAATCTGACTGTAGAGGTACGTAATTAGTCTGATTGAACTGATCTTATTCTTAGAATTATTTCATCATACTTAGCTAAATAATTGAAATTTTTTGGTATGCCACTTGGTGGGTAATCTAAATCATGTCCTACTTCGTCCAGATGATCTGCAAGCCAAGGCTCTCCAATAGCTTCACCATGCATAGCGGAAGATAAGGCTACTGCACCGTCATTATCTTCTTGAGTGACCATTTGAATGTATGTGTGAGTTAATGATAAGTCATAACTGGTTTTATTCAAACTTCCACCCCGTCCAATCCCGGCAACCCAAAAATAACTTACATTTGGATTATCTTCATATTCTTGATTGAAAATACGCATTGCAACTGTAGTCAGGTCGTGTATTCCGTCTTTTGTTATTCCTAATTCAGAGAGAGATTCCATAAACTCATCTACATTAAACCAAAGCTTCAAGAGCTCGACCAAAGGATTAAAGCCGAGGAAGAATAAATCTGCTAATGGTGATCCTTTATGTGGAGTTCCGATAGTAGTTAAGGAGGTGATCAAATTGGCGATATTATCAGGGTTCGCTGGCGATAGAATAAAACGGCCATCTAATCCACCCATGCTATGAGCGATAATATGAATTGGAGCTTTGGGATTAAAAAAGGGGTATTCATCAGGATTTTTAATTGCATTAATTATTTGTTGTCTTAATTGATTGCCTCGTTCTCTAATGCTACCTATTGGGCTTACATTCGTAACTAATACTTTGGCATCGTAATGATTTTTAAAATATTCCTCAACACCATTAAAATAATTATCGGAACCGACTGTGCGTAATCCAAAAAATCCATGCGCCAGAACAACATTTATATCTCCATTCCTATTTTCCACAGATCCTCTGCTTGCTAATACAAGATTAGGTATAAAAATTAAACAAAATACTAATATCGTAGAAGCACAATTCTTTTTCATTTATTCAAACTTGATCTCTTATTAAACATAAAAGGAGGGTAACGCTCATTTACCGACTCACCACCCGATCATTAAGCATAAGATAAGCTTAATTATCTTGTTGAAGAACTTCAAACATCTTCTTTGGAGAATCTAAAATCTCAGCATTTCAAATAGGAATCCATGCAATTAAATTGAAGATTTTCTTGACATTATGGAGTAATCCACATCGCTTTTTAAAAAGCATCTTGCATTAATCAAAACTGCAGAAATAAAGAGTAAAAAATATAATCTATTGATTATAAATTATATTTTTATGTGTTTAAAATTTAACCGATCTAAAAAAGATTATTACAAATAGCCATCTTAGCAACAGTATTTGCAAATTACCCACAAAGTTATCCACAGAAATTGTGGACAAGTAATAATTTGATTTAAATAATTTACAGAAACCATATAAACTATAATAATTTATATGGAAATCTGCCCATCTCTATTTTGGTAATAGTTACCATCTTAAATGTGGATTAAGAACTAACTCGAAAAAAATTCCAGAAAAACAGAGCCACAGCTAGTTTTCCGAATATAGCCTAACCAGTTAAGAATGATTCAGAATGTATAGGATCTGAAGAGCATCTCAACGGTCTGGTTTTGTTGTTTACGCAGTGCTTTGGCCTGTGCCCATGTATGTTCAATGGGATTAAGATCAGGAGAATAAGCAGGTAAGTATTCAAGGGTGTGCCCAGCGTTTTGTATAGCATCGCGCGTATCCTGCCTCTGATGGAACGTGGCATTGTCCATCACAACGACGGCATGTGACGGCAATTCAGGCAACAGGTCCTGCATTGCCCATTCGTGAAATACATCAGCGCTGATATTGACTGCAAACAGGCTGACGGTGAGCAATAGCTTTCCGATCAGGGTGTCGATCGCGTTGATACGACCTGGCGCATGCCAGTCATGGGTGCCATGGCATCTCTGGCCAGCAGGTGCATAACCGTGCGTGCGCGGCGCATCCTGTGCAAATCCACTTTCATCAATGTAGACAATGGCCCGGCCTGCAGCTTCATAGGCAGCGATCTTCTCCTGGAAGATGCGCCGTTCGTTTGCGTCTGCTTTGGGATGCTTCAGAGTTTTTTTATAGGTGATGCCAAGCTTTTTGAGCGCCAGAAAAATAGCGTTCTGCGCTACACCCAAACGTTTTGCCCGCTCGTACTGATAAGCATCAGGATAATCTCGAATATCCTGCCGCAATACCTCAAGATCAATCTTGCGTTGACGAAACCCTTGAGGTTTACGATGGATGTTCTTAACCCAGCGCGCACGCTAGCTACGCCAACATCAAACCGGGCCGCCACCTCGGCTATCGTAAGTCCTTCTTTCTTTCGGACAGACAGGACTTTACGGCGGAAATCTAATGAATATGCCATTTTTACATTATAATCAAAATTATCTGGTTATGCTATATATACACCATCAGCCCGTTATAAGAACGAACTTGACTTATACCTTCAATGTCTGTTTTTTCTTCAATCTAGGCAAATAATGCTTCAATCGGTTGCCGCACGCGAGCAACTGCTGTAGATAACCATTGATCCTGTGATTCCAGGTGGTGCTGCCCTGTTTGTTTTTTAACCGGCGTCAACACGGTCAGATTTTGAGCTTGCCTGACCTTTGCGGCATCGGGCTGTTGATAAGCTTTATCGCCACACAATCCATTGCTGTGCAATTGTGGCCGAATATGATCAAATCGATGTGTACGCACAGATCGGCAATGAACCTGGCAGCACCTTATGATAACGTGAGTTCGACATAAGAAAAGCTGTAAAAGCAACCTGAATTCCTTATGATGAAGTGATTTGGGAAAAGAATTTCATCATGAGAGGAGTCAGATTCCCATGGATACTTCAACAGTTTTTGTGCGAGTGACGAATTTTGTAAAGAGTTTGAGCCGAGATGGGAGCAGCACTTATTAGAGTCGTCGCTGAAACGGTGTCGGCGGCAAGGAGCGCTGTGTCTAAGCGAAGTCATGATCATCATGGTGGGGGGGTTCATCTATCCGGTTATCAGACATTAAGCACTGTTACCTGAATGACGTATTGAGGTATCAGCGGGGTTATTTTCCAGGGTGAGTGAGTTACTACCGCTTGGTGGAGTTGTTGCAAGATAGCTTGATTCCCTTATGTGGTTTTCTGGCCAGCCGTTTTGGATGTTGCAGTGGGATCAGCTTCATTGATTCGACCAGGATCAGTGTGTGCCACAATCGCCGCATTGGGTCAAATAAAGTAATGCCAGAGTTTGCTGCCCGGGGAAAGACCAGCATGGGTTGGTTTTATGGATTCAAACTGCACCTGGTCATCAATGACCAGGGGGAATTGCTGAAAGTACAAAATCACGGCGGGCAATGTGGATGACCGTGACTCGGTACCCGAGTTGACGCGCTCCTTATTTGGAAAGCTCTTTGGTGACCGGGGCTACATTTCGCAGTCACTCTTTGAGCAACTTCGGCAGCAAGGCGTGCAGCTGGTAACCAAGGTACGCAAGAACATGAAAAACAAGCTGCGGCCGTTGTTTGGCAAGCTGCTGTTACGTAAACGCTCCATCATTGAGACCGTCAATGACCCATTGAAGAATATCTCGCAAATCGAGCATTCCCGCCATCGCAGCCCGGTTAACTTCTTTGTTAATCTGATAGCCGGACTGGTGGCTTACACCTTTCGCGAGAAGAAACCCTCGCTTAATATCAGACTCCCTCAAGCTCTTCCAATCGTGATGTGATGATTCTTATGTCGAACTCACGTTAAATTATGTTTTATTGTTCTGCGCTTACGCTCCACCTCTTGCTGCCATAACATGTCACCGATTCGGCGGATATTTCTGCTGACAATGGCTAATGCAACATAACGTTTAAATCCTTCGATGCCATGGTCTGGGCATTTGTCTAGACCATGCACCTCCCGCACATTGATGGCCGACTCTACCGCTGAGTGGGCAAGCCGGGCTTGAACAAATGCCTCAGTTTTTTCTACCGGTTGCCGCTTTTTGGATAGTCTGCCTTTTTTAGGGAGCGTAACCTGGTCGAGCTGCTGGGTCAATTCAGCCTGATTGGCAGGTGAATGAAAGCCTTTATCGAAGCTGCAGGCGTTGAGGGTGGCAAAGCGTTTCTTCGCTTCCGTAATCATGGTTACCGCAATCTGATCATCGGTTTGTTTTTCTATTACGTGATGATGCAAGATGAATTGATATTGGTCTTTAGACATGCACACTTTGACACCCAGCTCAACAGGCACGCCGGCTTTACCTTTGCTAATCCATTCGGTGCGTGGCTCAAAAATAGGAAATACTTTTTCTGCGTGAGGAATGGTTTCGCCTTTGATGACACGACGTTCGATTTGATCAATTTGGCGCTGGGCGTGTTGGAGGTAGCCTTCAATTTCAAGCTGCTGCAGCTGCTCGCCAAGAGCAGTGGCGAGCAGCCTGGTTAAGGTAGTCTGGATTTTGTCCAAGTGGCGTTGCGCCTGGTCAATATAGGCCTGATGCGCTTGAATCATTTGTGCGTGGATTTTATTCCGGTGAGCTTCCGTTTTAGCTTTGCTGCGCTTATTGTTCTGCGCATGATGCATCAGTCGTTTTAATTGGCGCAGGTTGTAGCGATATTGCCGCCAATCGCTTAATTGCTGACTTTCGCACCAGCGCGCCGTCAGCGTAATTGCTTGGCACATAGCATCCCCCAATAAGTTGATGTCGGTTGGGAAATGCACATCGGTTTCAACCACAAAGGAGTCACACCACCCACGCAAGACGCTTTCGCCCTTTTTACGAGAGCATGCCCCCCCCAACTTTGTGGTTATTTTGCTTAAAAATGCGCCAAAACCAGCTAATAACGTCACTTAGACTCAATTTTTTAGAAATCTTCATCTCCAAAATTAAGTGCAACTCATTGTTTCCACTAGAGATAGAGGGTTTTTGGGCTGACACTATGTTAGTTGGCGCACAGAAGCACAGTTATATCAGCATTACAATATAATTAACTACATATAGATTAATACGTGTAGCCTTAGTACGCGAACCAATACTGGTGCATTTTATCGAAGTTCGATGAATAAGCATTAAGCAGTAGAAACTCAATTCAAACTTAAAAAGGAGCTGCAAATGAACTGGGATCAAATACAAGGTAACTGGAGACAATTCAAAGGTAAAATCAAAGAACAATGGGGTCAACTCACCGACGATGATTGCGACACGATCGATGGACAACGCGATCAGTTGATTGGCAGAATTCAGAAATCATATGGAATCAGTAAGGAAGAAGCGGAAAAGCAAGTTGGCGAATGGGAAAGAAATCTTCATTAATGATTAAGTAGCGTCCTCCTCTTGCATGAAGCAGAGCAGTATGTTGTGAAAGCGACATACTGCGCAATCAATTTTTATTGTTAGCCAAACGAGATCTGTGAGTAAAGGAAATCTAAACAATAAATCCCTCCATCCTCCAGTTGTAGAAGTGATCAATACAGTCTATGTCATCACAACGAGGGCACAGCAGAAGGAGGATCCAGATGACTGGGAACAGCACCTGGAAGTGTTTCGTACACCCCCCCTGGAAACAGTTTGTAAGAAATTATCCGAGTGAACCAGGGCAATCACGCTTAAATTATCCCAATAACCCGGAGTAAATACTCATTATCCCATCCGGCTTTTAAACGCTTGGTCTTGATGCCAGCTTCGGCCTTGATCAGATTCAGGGCGATATGCGGGATAACAGCCAGATTCGCAGCACTATGCCCCTTGCGAGTCCGATTGCTGTCTTCATCAAAGG
>NZ_FORD01000082.1 GCF_900113925.1 Nitrosomonas sp. Nm34 | reverse complement strand
GCCATGATTGCAACGATTACACCAAGGATAGCAGCACCCACAGTTCCAACGTCAGTAACGGCGGTAGTAATAGCAGTGGTGACATCAGCAGGTACTGCAGCATGGGCACCTGAAAGACCAGCAATGAAAAAAACGAATAAAGCAACAGTGCGATAGACCATTCGCTTAAATCGCTGAGAAATCGAAAATAGCGCCCTTTTAAGAAAGCTGGTAGCCAGCATAAAGGGAGAAACCATAACAGCCAGAGACAGCATCCAGAACGCTTGCATTTGTTGCTTGAGTTGATTCATTTGAAACTCCTTATAAAAATGTTTAATGGTTTTGGTTGTGCACACCCCCAAATCAGCGTTATACAGCGTAACTTTTGGCTTGAGGCTGGGCGCAGCTCATCAATAAATCATTGAAACTTTTGTTGTTTAAATAACTCTTAATTAATAGCCATATTGTTATTATGGTTTCGGTACGCAACTGCTATTTTCCCGATTCCCCGGTAAAGCAGTTGTGTACCGGTTTCTCATCATGGACTCTTCACGGTGCATAATTGTTTTGTTCCTTTTGTTCTCCCCTTGTGCACCGTTTTTTTTAATGAAAATAAGTTGCATTTTTAAATGATAATAATTATCATTCGCACATCCTTTATTAAAAGGATTACGGTACACACCTGCTAATATTTTCTTTTTTTCTCTCCTTAGCCGCTGTGTATCGGTAATACAGTTGACAAGTCCTCATGGTGCACAATTTGCTACCCCGCCTCGGCAATTTGTGCATCATTTCTTCGTCTACGAAAATTTTCATTACGCACTCCTTATTTATTAACCACAAGTTTTAAGGGTTGATTGAATTCGTCATCGAACCTATACCAGTCAGGTGGTGAAACCGGCTTAAGCTCGACGACGTGAACTTTAGTGGGGAATCTGGTGACGTTGCGCGGTTCGGTTATATCAAGGCCATACTCACGTAGAATTTTGGCGTGTCGGTAAAGCGTTCCGTTTGACATGATGGTACGTAAGTCTTCACCTGCTAACCAAGCGGCAGCCGTTACACGGTAACGGGATGGTATAGCATCCAGTATGTCGGGTTCATCGCTACGGTCTACACGGCGGAAAATTTCTGTTTCTGCTTCAAAAATTTGCTGTATTTTCTGGTCAGTCACATTTTCTAACTTGTGCATTCCTTCATCGTGCAACATACGCTTTTTAAGTTCGACCTCTACGCGTACTATTCCGTTATCTCTGCACCATTCATAAACGGGGTCATCTGTTTTCATGCCGTGTTTCTCCATTTCGATGTGTTTGATATAGGCTTTAATCATATGCCGCGTATTAGACCACCAGACAGATTCATCACCAGCTCTCCCCTTTTTCATGCGTGACACAGATCGGTCGGCAAGCCAGCGGATAAGGTGTCGAGCCTGGGACTCTGAACCACACGCAAAATTAGCGGTGATGTCCAGACGTGAAAGACGCGCACCGCGTGATTCTGTGAGATCAGGCGAAAGCCCTCGAGGAGTGAAAACTGGGAGCGATTTATCCAGCATGATTCGATTACATTTCTCGACAGTTTCTCTCCAACCAAGGTTGAAAAGGTTGTCACGGCGAGAAAACCTTCCGACGTTTCCGTTGAGTGAAACAAAGCTACCGTCACATTTGATTTGCAGACTTGTTTCATATGAGCCGCCAAAGCGCGCGGGGCTAGCTTTTTCAAAACGTGGTATACCGAATCCGTCATAAAAGACGATTGCTCCGCTTGCGATGACTGGGAGGCTTGCGCCTTCATGAATTTGACTAATGGTGATCCAGTCAATAAAGATGTTTTTTTCTTCCGCATGGCTCATTTTCCCCGCCCTGAAGTAAATAGACTTAACTATAAAATTCCCAAATTGGGAATGAACGGACTAGTGTTACTATCCGTTCGGGCTATTTAGGTTCGTTAAAACCGATCACGGTATCTTTCAATTCTCCGAACATAATCATCGGTTCTTTGATCAGTTCAAGAATTCTTGGCTGTGTGAGAGCTGGGGCAAATTTCTGAAAAGCTGCCGGGTCAAGAGGTAGTGATGCCACATCGTAACCAAAGCCTTCCATGTTGTAGTTACCCTGGGCGACTGGTCTAAGAGGTAAAGCAACGGTCAGTTCATACATTTCGTAGGGTTTACCGTCAGCTTTTTTAAGACCGTGGGTACGTTTTGCATTGAGGACTAAAACTCTCATTTCTTCTCCCGATTAAATTAATTAAATTATTCATCGCCTTCTTCGTCGCTTCGCAGGCGCTTTGCGCCCGCTCTGGCTCCTCAAAGGCTCTTTAAAAATATCCCTATTTGACTAGGGGAATTTTGAACTGTAGCATTAAGTAACAAATGTAACAGTAACAAAAGTTACTGAATTAGAGCAGTAACAAATGTTGCTGTCAAGAGGAGATATGAAAATGGAATTAAATAGATTTATTGAGATAGGGGAAAAGAAAGCTGGCAAGCAGATAGAACTTGCTAAAATTCTAGGTATATCAGATAGTTACATAAGGGTGGTAAAAACAGGAAGAAGAGGCTTTCCGGTTGATATTTGTATATTACTTGCTGATTACATAGATGCTGACAGGATGGAAGTAGTAGCAGCCAGCAACTTAGTTACAGAGAAAGATGAGAAAAAAAGAAAGATTTTTGAAAGATGTTTAAAGAAAACCAGCAATGCAGCAGCCAGTATAGCTACGGTAATTGTATTAACTACAGTATTGACCCTCTCCCCCGTCAGATCATCACAAGCAGCTGGCCTAGAGGGTAATCAAGCTTCCAGCAATGTGTATTATGTTAAATGAAATTATCGGAGATTTTGTTGAGTACGTATTTAGAACCAATAACTGCGTTTTTACGGATATTTACGCTAAAGCCGGAGATTTATTCTATTGTATACTCTACAGGGATATCAAAGTTATTTAAGGGAATTCCTTCTTCCATCGTTATGATCTCAGCAAGGTATTTATCTGACGGCGTGGTGTTTCCGCTTGAAAATACCGTTCCTTTCTTCGGTATTATTTGTTCGAGTTTGAAGGAAGATCTTTCAGGGACGTATTTAAAGATCAAGGTGTTAGCAATTGGATTTACCCAACTAGAGGAAAAGGTATTATCTTCAGAATTTATTCCACCTTTTTGGTTTGATAATGCATGCAATGAATGAACAGAAATAACTAATTGCTCGCCATTAAAATAACCGATGGCTTCATTAGACCGTTTTGGTGTGACAACTGTGGAGACATCAGGAGCAACAGGCTGATTTTTGTTCTCTGTAATGACTTCATCTCCTATTCCATTCCCAATATCAACACAACCGTGAATTTGAGTTGTACATTCTGGATCTGCAACTGAACAATTTCTTCTCATAACAAAAACTGCTAATCCACCCGTAAGACGTAAGCGGAACATTCCGTTTCCATTGTCTTCAATTACCTCAAAACGACTTTCAATTGGATTATTTAATGTAATTTGGTTCGTCAATGGATCAGACATAGTGTCTTGGCATGATTGACCACGGTAAATGATGGATAATCCAAAAGCCTCTCCAGAAATTAAGCAAAGCAACATAAAGATTTGGGTTATTTTTTTCATAGTTTTTCCCTTTCAAATTTATGTGAAATATGGTGTCAGTATATGTCATCATAATAATTAATTAAGAGGTTTTTATTAGCTATTAGGCTATAAGTTAGTTGCCATTGTGGGATATGACGAGTATTAGTCCACCAAACAGATTCATCGCCAGCTCTCCCCTTTTTCATGCGTGACACAGGCCAGCCGGATAAGATGTCTAGCCTGAGACTCTGAACCACACGTAAAATTAGCGCGGTGATGTCTAGACGTGATAGACGCGCACCGCGTGATTCTGTGAGGTCAGACGAAGGCCCTCGAGGAGTGAAAATTGGGAGCGATTTATCCAGAGCATGATCCGAATACATTTTTCGACAGTTTCTCGCCAACTCAGGTTGAAAAGATTGTCAAGGCGAAAGGTTGAAAAAGTTGTCAAAGCGAGAAACTTTCCGACGTTTCCGTTGAGTGAAATAAAGCTACTGCCACATTTGATCTGCAAACTTGTTACATATGAGCCGCCAAAGCGCGCGAGGCTAGCTTTTTCAAAACGTGGTATACCAAACCCGCCATAAAAGACAATTACTCCTGTTGCGATGACTGGGAGGCTTGCGCCCTCATGAATTTGACTAATGCAATGCTGACCCTCTCCCCCGCTAAACTTGCTTAAAATGATGTGGCTCCCTTTAACTGGACAACCGGAAGGAAGTTAAGTTCTGACATGTGTGATTAACCCATTTCTAAATAAAAATAATGATATTTAAGATATCTTGTGAGATAGATAATTCCAGAATTGTGTATTTTTTATTTCAGATTTATTTCATTGCGTACCACCATTCCGATACGACTTCGATGCCGCTTAGGATCACCTCTGCGTGCCAAAGGAAAGAGTAAGTGATTTTTTCCCTGAACCTATTTAATCTTTATTCAACCAACAGTCGCTTCTTTAGTCTTTTGCCAGACTCGCAGTACTTCTGCTACACTCCAGGCCTGTGCGATGCAGCCACGGGGATAATAAGGGGGATCCGCGTCGAAAATCTCGCTGATAGTACCAATACCTTCATCAAGGAGGTGTGCTCTAAATCCCTCGAGCATTTGGCGTCCCATGGGAAGGTTTCCGTGAGTTTTAAGCCATGCGTCGAGGAAGGGGCCGATCAACCAAGCCCAGACCGTACCTTGGTGATAGGCTGCATCTCTTGCGCGAAGATCGCCGAAATACGTACCTTTGTAATCCCGATGGGCTGGATCTAGGCTTCTCAACCCAACATGTGTCAACAATCGGCCTGCTACTACATCGAGCACCGGGCGCCATTTCGCTTCTTCTAAAATAGGATGAGGAAGTGAGATGGCCAGGATCTGGTTCGGACGCAGGCTGTTGTCATCGCCCTGCTCTCCGTCAATGACATCCAACAAGTATCCCAAATTATGATCCCAGAAACGGCGATTGAATGCCTGCGCCGCGTGGCTGGCCATAGTTATCCACCGCTCAGAAGAATTACCTACCACTGACCCCCAATCGGCCATACAGCGCAGGGCGTTATACCAGAGCGCCTGGATTTCAACCGGCTTACCGCGCCTCGGCGTTACGACCCAATCGCCCACCTTGGCGTCCATCCAAGTGAGTTGATAGCCCTCTGCACCAGCATGCAGAAGACCATCCTGCGGATCGACCTTGATGCCAAAGTGTGTGCCCATCACATGGTGGTCGATTATAGAGATCAACACGGGATACAGTGTCAGCAGCGTTTCGCGGTCACCGGTTATCCGGTAATAGCGGTCCAGAGCATGGAAATACCATAATGTAGCGTCCACTGTATGATAGAGAGCTTGACGTTTTCCTTCCGGAAAGAGATTCGGCAGCAGGCCATCTCGTACATACTGTCCAAAAGTCCGCAGAATAGATCGAGCTTCCTGGTAACGTTCGGTACAGAGAGTTAATCCCTCGAGACTGATCATGGTATCGCGCCCCCAATCAGTAAACCAGTGGTAACCGGCGATGATTGTGCAGGGTTCGTCAGAGGATGCGTGGGGCGCGTGCACGTCAACGCGAGATGCGGGAATAACGATGAATTGGTCAGCTGCCAACGTCAGCCAACGTTCCATATTGTCCTTTTCTGATTCATCGATGTGCGCCAGCAAGGCGCCCAGCCGCTGAGCTTCTGCGTCAATGATGGCCTGTGCTTCATATTCGAGCCGCTCCCAGGATTCGGTACTGGCCACGAAGGACACGGGCTGGCCCTGTGTCAGCTCGACGGTGAAATAGCCAGGGCTTGACAAATCTTCGACGTATTCAGATCCCCGATCCCGATCGACGCGGTAGCAGATGCCGCGACTGGTGACTGTCTCCACCATAAAATTAAATTGCTGCTTTGGCGATCTGACGCACATGCGTAATGGCGGAACATCTTCGCAAAGCCAGAGCTCAAAACGCCCATCAATGATAGTCGGCGGAAAGGTCGGCTGCCCGCCTTCACTGATCTGTGCGCTGAGTGCACGGAAAGTCAGGAATGGCCGGAGCCGGAGTTGCAGCGGTTCACCCTCGAGCAAACGATACTCTATATATACCGAGTTGTCACCGTGGGGCATGATGATGCGCTTCTCCAAGCGCCGTCCCTTGACTGCTATGCGCCAGACCGGCGTCTGCCATTCGCGGCAGAATTCTGTGAGCAGTCGCGGAAGGTCACTCACCAACCGTCCATCTTCGTATTCTATCCCGCTGATGAGCAGAGACTCTCCGTCGGTAATGATTTCTTCATCAAGTCGGGGCATCAGAACCGTCCGTCCCCAAGGTGCCGGCAGATCCGGTATGAACAATCCATGATACCGTCGTGTTGGAGCCCCCAGCAATGTCGAGGAGGCATAGCCGCCGAGCCCGTTTGTTACCAGCCATTCCTTGGTGAGAAAGGTATTGATGTTGGGTAGCTGATCACGTGGAATAGTTAATATAATGGCATCGCTACGCATTGTCGTATTCATCACCACGTTATTTAACTCCTCTTCTTAATGCTGCATTAATCGGTTTTGGCTTAACCTGGTACGGCGGTATACAGTACCGCAGACTCTCCAGGTAATCTCCAGCCCTGCTCAGTCAAGGGCTCAATGACACCCGGGCCTCCGTAGCAAGGGGCGTCACTCGACCAGATGAACGACCAGGAACGCCCGACCGGTGGAGCCAGCAAGGGCTCCGGAGCAGGTTGATAAAGCAGATCGGCCCCCAGATTGATGAGCAGCAGGCGATCGTTCCCATCGTGCCCTAAATACCGCAAAAGAAATGCCCAAGAGCTCAATACAGCTCCATCGATTGCCTCTCGCGCTTGTTGCGCAATCACCGAATCCTCGCGTCGGAGGCGAAGGAGATCCCGATGCAAGGCGTACCACTCGGCATGGTGCTCTCGCTCGGACAGATTCAGGCGCGAACGATCATAGACTGAGGGATCGGAGGGGTCGACGATCGCTGCTTGTGCAGCCGGTGACCCATAACTGGGAAATTGTGCGAGAAATTCTTTGCGGCCCCGATAGATATCCTCGGCCAATTTGCCGGGAGGAAAATCGACAAAGTAGTGGAAGGGAGTGGACGCTCCGAACTCTTGCCCCATGAAGAGCATGGGGGTTTGCGGAGCAAGTAGCAGCAGCGTAGTCAAGGCACGACAAACACCCGGACTAGTCTTGGTATGCAGCCGATCCGCCCGCAACTGATTGGCAACCTGATCATGGTTTTGCAGAAAAAATACGAATGCTTCGGCTGGTTCATGCGACACCATAGTGCCTCTTGGTTTTTTTTGCCACTGGTACCGCTGGCCCTGGTAGAGAAACCCGCGCTTCACACAGGAGACCAATTCCTGTGGTGAGCCGCGGTAGTCAGTGAAATAGCCTTCGCTGCGACCAGTAGCAGCCACGCGAGTGGTGTGATGGAAATCCTCACTCCACACGGCATCGAGCCCCCACCCGCCCTGTGCGATCGGTTGAATGGTCCACACCCACTGAGCTTCGCATTCAGCCACCAGAATGATCGAGCGTGCGCCTGCTGCCTTTCTGGCTGCCTGAGATAGCTCAGCAATGATATGTATGGGACTGGCATCCTGAAAGGCATGGACCGCATCCAAGCGTAACCCATCCAGGTGATATTCCTCGATCCAATAACAAGCGTTATTAACGAAGAATTCCCGCACCTCCCGCGATCCGGGCCCATCAAAGTTGATCGCCCGGCCCCATTCATTGCTATAGCGGTCGGTGAAATACTCATCGCTGAACTCCGGTAGGTAATTCCCATCGGGTCCTAGATGGTTGTATACAACGTCGAGAATGACACCAAGCCCCCGTTGGTGGGCCTCGTCCACAAAACGCTTCAACGCTTCGGGATCACCGTAGACATGGGAAGGTGCGTAAAGCCCGACTCCGTCATAACCCCAATTCCATCGTCCTGGAAACTCCGCCACCGGCATTACTTCAATGACCGTGATCCCAAGATCTTTCAACGCATCCAATTGAGTAATGGCAGAGTCGAATGTGCCGCCTGGGGTGAAGGTTCCTACATGCATTTCGTAGATAACTTGCCCTCTCATCCCGACTCCTGGCCAACCTTGGTCTCTCCATGCATAGGCACCAGGATCTACGATTAATGAAGGCCCGTGAGGACCCTGTGGTTGAAATCGTGAACAGGGATCTGGATGATATCGCTCTCCATCCAATCGATAGCGATATGTCATGCCCGCCGAAGCATTTGGAACCAACCCCGACCAATAGCCGTTAGAATCTCTGGTAAGAGGATATCCTTGCTCGTCCTCTTCGAGAATTACCTCAACCTTAGCCGGCTTGGGTGCCCAGCAACGAAACCATACCCCCTCCTGACTAACCCATGCCCCAAGATGCACCCTTTCGGCTGAGTGGTTGGAGAGGTCAAACCCTTCCTTATTCGATATTTCGGTTAACTTAGAGCAACTATTCATAGTACTCTCCCAAGGTTTGGCTGACTGTTTTCAGCCAGGCTTCTGGCAATCCGAAATGGAGCAGAATGAGAACAAACCGCTTATAGACAGAAGAGACAGAAGTGCGTATCAAATTTAACTGTTCTGGCCGTTCTTGACTCATATACAGCTACTTGAATACATCCGTCGAGTTAGGCAGTCTCAAAATACAATAGTACTGCAATTTATTGCATTGTCCGCACAAGTAGTATTTATCTCGTTTTTTACCTAAAGCATAAGAGAATAAACACTCTTTGTTAAACTTAATTATACTTAATCAAATATTTTTATCAAACACGGTGCTGAATGGTCAAAAGGTTATACGCTTCTGCTTGAAGTAGTAATAAAATTGGAATGATGATTAATTCATCATCTGTATACCATAAAGAAAAGTGTAGCTATAACGAGGTGCTGACAATAAATTGTAATGTAGCTTAATATCACGTTTGCTGAATCAGACTTTCTTAAGCAACGTGAGTTCGACATAAGAATCATCAAATCACGACTGGAAGAGCTTGAGGGAGCCTGATATTAAGTGAGGGTTTCTTCTCGCGAAAGGTGTAAG
>NZ_FORD01000076.1 GCF_900113925.1 Nitrosomonas sp. Nm34 | reverse complement strand
TATTGGAAATTTTTCAAGAAGAAAATCCTGTATGGTCGCTACTATGAAACTTTTTCACTTTTCAAAAGTGCTTGCCAAGCTTTTTTTACAGCAACCGATCATTACGAAGCAGAATTACGCACATTATTAACTGATAATTTCCAAACCATTGGCAGCACCTGAGTGCTGAAATTTCATGTGCGATGGGTATAGTAATTTTATTTCGGTATAACAAAGAATAAAAAATACGTCCAAGGAGAACAAAGAAACTATTGTGATGATTTCAAATATAATTGCTGGTGGTCGAGGCTGCAGAAATGTTTTTTATCTGCAGTAATACTTTCACTTCTTGGAATATGTAAGCCGCAATGTGCACAACAAACCATATCTTCGATTTCCTTTTTTGATGCCGCAGATTGTTTTTTGGCTTGTTGAAGGTTTCTAAGGCTCCAATAAATTAAAAATACAATAATAATCAAGATTATCCATTTAGCTATCACAATCTTCAATCCTTGCTTATAAAAATGCATTCATTTCAACTGTCGCAATTTCTGGCTTATATATTAAATTAAATTTGTAGCTTTATGCCGAGCAGACTGCAGAATGTAAGATTAATTTTCTTTATTTTGTAAAAAAATGGGTTCAGAATCAATTTGACGATTTGATTTGAGAGCTATCAGTAGCTCATCCATTTTTGACGATGATTTGATTCCCAGGTATATACTCAAAAAGAGATAGGGGGTAGTTTATTGATTAATTAAAAGCTTATATTAAGAAAAGAAAATTTGGGATAAAACCAGAATTCCAGAGAGTATCAAAAATTAATGGGTTAATTGCAATCTGCAAACTGAATTGCTTGCGTAACATTTCTCAATGCTGAACTATAGTTATTCGATTTCTAATCAAACATAACGCGAAAGCGAGCTGCAGACAAGGATAGATAATACGGCAAGGTGAAGCCAGCAAAGTTCGTTTTGATTTAGAAATAGAATTAGATTCTTTTACTTACTGTAATTTTCTATTCCTTTACAGCCGATATCATGTCTCATCTGGCATCCTTTAAAATGGATTTTGTTTGCGATGTCGTAAGCACGGTTATGAGCCAGCTTAATATTTTCACCTAGTGCAGTGACGCATAATACACGTCCTCCAGCTGTTAAGATTTCATTCTTATCTCGATTACCAAACGTAGTACCTGAATGAAATATATGAAATTCATCCGTAGACATTTGATTAGTCATTATTTCAGTTAAACCAGTGATCACATCATTTTTTTGCGGTGCATCTGGATACCCTTCGGCAGCCATCACCACACCCAATGCAGCCCGTCGATCCCATTCAATTTCAACCTTATCTAAGGTTCCATTCATTGCGTGCTCCAGTAAGATGGTCAGATCACTTTTCAATCGCAGCATAATAGGTTGCGTTTCTGGATCACCTAAACGGCAGTTAAATTCCAATACCTTAACTTCTCCCCTGGGAGTAATCATTAATCCCGCATAAAGAAATCCGGTGTAGATCTCGCCATCACGTGCCATACTTTGTATGGTTGGGGTGATAACTTCACGCATAATCTTGGCATGTAGCGTAGGAGATATTATTTGAGCCGGTGAATAAGCGCCCATGCCCCCTGTATTCGGTCCTCTATTGTTATCTAACAAACGTTTATGATCCTGACTAGTCGCAAGAGGTAAGCCATTTCGACCATCAGACATCACAATGAAGCTGGCTTCTTCTCCTTCGAGATAATCTTCAATTAGAATTCGAGCGCCTGCTTCACCCAATCGGTGTTCTGTCAGTATCGTATCAACTGCTTCATGGGCTTCTGTAAGCGTCATGGCAATAATCACTCCTTTTCCTGCTGCCAGGCCATCTGCTTTAATAACAATCGGAGCTTCTTTCTGATCAATATAATGATGAGCTTCAGATGGGTTATCAAAACTTGCAAATGCAGCGGTTGGAATACTATGGCGCTGCATAAACGCTTTGGCAAAAGTCTTGGATGATTCTAGTTGTGCAGCCTTTTTGTTTGGCCCAAAGATCTTCAGACCTGCAGCGGTGAAATCATCGACAATACCATTCGCTAAAGGGGATTCTGGACCAACGACAGTTAATGCAATTTTTTCTTTCTGAGCAAATACCACTAGATCGGATATTGCAGTGAAAGGGATATTCTCTAATCCCGGTTCGAGTGCCGTACCTGCATTGCCTGGTGCAACATAAACTTTGCTGGCACGTGGAGATTGGCTCAATTTCCAGGCTAATGCATGCTCTCTACCGCCACTTCCGATCACGAGTAATTTCATATGCCAAGAAATAAAAATGAATGAATATTAAAAAATTGCACAAGGCAAAAGAGGTACAGGTGTAATCTGATGATGGATAAGCTCATTCTAGTGCCTAAAATGTCGCACTCCAGTAAACATCATCACAATACCGTGTTCATCGGCTGCTTTAATAACTTCTTCGTCTCGAATACTGCCTCCTGGCTGAATAACGACTCTAGCACCTGCTTGAACAATGACATCTAGCCCATCTCGGAATGGAAAAAAGGCATCTGAGGCAACGGCAGAGTCCATTAAACTTAATCCTGCTTGACTAGCTTTAATTGAAGCGATACGGGCGCTATCGATGCGACTCATTTGACCTGCGCCAATCCCCAGTGTTTGCCCTTGAGCACAAAATACGATGGCGTTGGATTTGACAAATTTCGCGACACGCCAGGCAAATAAGCAATCTTCAATTTGTTGTCGTGTCGGTTGAGCTTTGGAGACTACTTTTAACTGATTTTCTGTGATATTAAGACTGTCCGGTGTCTGCACCAATACTCCACCGCCTACTCGTTTTAATTCATAGCGGTTAGGCTGCATCTGTAATGGTACCGTCAGTACACGAATATTAGGCTTCTGACTTAAAATACTGCTGGCTTCCAGAGAAATTTCAGGTGCGATAATAACTTCAACAAACTGCTTCGAAATGGCCTCGGCTAATTCGGCATCGACCGAGCGGTTAAAAGCAATAATACCTCCAAATGCAGAAGTTGGATCAGTTGCAAAGGCTAGCTTATAAGCGGCGAGAGGGGTATCAGCTATCGCCACGCCACATGGATTGGCATGTTTGATAATGACACAAGCAGGGTGATTAAAGGTTTTTATACATTCCCAGGCTGCATCTGTATCCGCAATGTTGTTATAAGATAATTCCTTGCCTTGTAACTGTGTATAGTTTGCCAGGCTTCCAGGTAGATTTATTGCATCACGATAAAAAGCAGCTTGCTGGTGCGGGTTTTCACCATAGCGCAACGATTGAATGATATTGAAATTGAGATTGAGATGGTCTGGAAATAATTGCTGTTGTTGGTTTGCATCAATGGCTGTTAAATAATGACTGATAGCGCTATCATAACGAGCGGTATGTGAAAAGGCCTTTTGTGCAAACTGAAAGCGACGTGTTAATGCTACTGTGCCATTGCCGGATTCCATCTCACTTAACAAAATTGAGTAATCCTCCGGATCAACAATCACTGTAACATGCTGATAATTTTTTGCCGCTGCCCGAATTAAAGTAGGTCCGCCGATATCAATATTTTCAATCGCATTCTCAAGCGTACAGTCAGCCTGTGCGATCGTCTCAACAAATGGATATAAATTGACAATAACTAATTCAATAGGTGATATCCCGGCATTTTGCATGGCTTGATTATGCTCAGGTAGATCCATTCTAGCTAAGATTCCAGCGTGAATTTTGGGATGAAGCGTTTTTACTCGCCCATCGAGCATTTCAGGAAAATTAGTGTACTCACTGACTTCTGTCACATCTATTCCTGCTTCTTGTAATAACTTGGCAGTACCACCAGAAGAAATGATATGGATTCCAAACTGATGTAGTTTTGTGGCCAGCTCAACAATACCTGTTTTATCTGAAACGCTGATTAATGCTTGTTTTATTGTCATTTCACAAAATTTATTTGATCCGGTGTTTAGCTAATTTATTACGCAGTGTATTTCGATTAATACCAAGCAGTTCCGCTGCCTTGGTTTGATTTCCTTCAGCATAATCCATAGCGAGTTCAAATAATGGCTTCTCCACGCTCTGGATGACCATTTCATAGATTGAACAAGGTCTCTCCCCATCCAAATCTTTGAGATAAGTTTCAATGGATTTACGTATATAGCAGGCAATTTCATTTTCATTAAAGGTATTCATACACCCGTTATTACCTCATCTTCGATATAAGTGAGTCTTTGTCCATAATTAGCAAGTTGATAGAAAAAAGTGTTAGTTGCTGCTAATTGTTCATCTATTGTTTGTAGCTGGTTCATAGTGTGACGAAAGGCAGCCGAACCGATAAGTCCTTTGGTATACCAGGAAATATGCTTACGTGCGATGCGTACACCCGAATATTCCCCATAAAACTTATAAAGGTCATGTAAATGACTAATCAGTACCTGATGTATTTCGGCAACTTCTGGTGTTGGCAGATAATTGCCCGTTTTAAAATAATAATCGATTTCTCGAAAAATCCATGGCCTTCCCTGCGCAGCACGACCGATCATAACAGCGTCCGCACCGGTATATTCCATCACCTGTTTAGCTTTCTCTGGCGTTGTAATGTCACCATTGGCAATAATCGGTATTGTCTTAGTAGAAGCTTTTACTGCGGCTATGGTGTCATATTCAGCTTCGCCACGATAAGCACAAGCCCGTGTACGGCCATGGATAGCTAATGCTTGTATTCCAGCGTTTTCGGCAATGCGTGCTACTGTTACAGCGTTTTTATGCTGAGTGTCCCAACCCGTACGTATTTTTAAGGTTACTGGAATATCAACAGCATGAGTAATGGCATCAAGAATTTTTCCTATCAACGATTCATTCTGCAACAACGCAGAGCCTGCCATCACATTACAGATCTTCTTGGCAGGGCAACCCATGTTAATATCGATGATCTGCGCCCCCTGGTCAACGTTGTAACGCGCTGCCTCAGCCATCATTTTGGGATCGGCTCCAGCAATCTGTACGGAAACAGGCGCAACCTCTCCCTCATGACTCGCACGCCGGCGGGTTTTTTCTGATCCCCATAATAGAGAATTGCTGGATACCATTTCTGAAACCGCCATGCCAGCACCCATGTGCTTACAAAGTTGGCGAAACGGACGATCCGTCACGCCAGCCATTGGGGCAACGATCAGCTTGTTCTTGAGAGCATAAGGACCAATCTGCATGGTGTGACTCAAATTCGATACAGGAATGATGAGAAAATAATATTAATTTTGCCAGCTTTTTAAAAAGCAAAAGATTGAAAAGCAACAGGTCGTAGTATTATGCGATAAATTAACCTCTTGCGCCAAATATCATGCGTCGTGCGACAAAACGTTTAATTGGCGGTAAAGAATCCAATACACTCAACCCCATACCGCAGAAAGTCTGCAGGAGAGGGAGATCGCTTATAAATATTCTTGCTAGAGAATGGGTAAATAATTTTCCCGCATCTCTATCGATCTGTCGTTTATTGGCATACGCTTTCAGCATTCGAGTTAGTCCTATTTCAGAAGTTAAAGCTGAAGACTGAATGGTTTCATGTGCCAGTTCCCAGGCATCACGCAACCCCAGATTAAAGCCTTGCCCAGCAACCGGGTGCAGAGTTTGAGCAGCATTGCCCACAAGGGCTGTTCTACAAGCTATGGTAGGGGAGGCATACTTGAGCACGAGAGGAAAGCCTGAACGCTTCCCAGTACTCATAAATTTTCCTAATCGATCACCAAAATGATGTTGAAGCTGAGTAAGGAAAGTGCTGTCATCTAAGCCTAATATCGCCTCAGCTGAGGAAAATGGAACAGTCCATACCAGTGCAAAACCGTCTCCCGATGGAAGTAACGCTATGGGTCCTTCAGAGGTGAAGCGCTCATACGCTACTCCATTCTGATTAGCAGATGTTTTGATATTAGCCACGATCGCCCACTGGTGATAGGTATGTGTGTGGTAATTTATCCCTTCAATTTGGGTCGCTAGACGCCCCCCATCGGCCAAAACAAGTAGTCTTGTAATGGCTTGCTTATTTACTCCAGCTTGTTGATATTCAATCTGCGCTTGCTTAGGATCTATTTTCATGGTGGTTACCGTTGCACCATCCCGATAATTAACACTATGAATGTGTAGCTGTTGGTGCATAGCTCGATACAAATCATGGTAATTCACCACATACCCTAAAGTCGGTACGCCCGCATCTTTTGAAGTTAATACGGTACGACCAAAGTGGCTTCGATTGGAAATATGAATAGTCGTAATGGGGGTTATTTGTGGTAATGCTGACCAGACACCTAATTTTTGCAAAATCAGATGACTTCCAAAGGAAAGCGCTAATGGACGAGGATCCTTAACTTGCTCGTGTATTCCCTGAGCTTCCAGGAGCAAACTTGGTATTCCTCTTTCATGCAAGCTAATGGCTAGCGACATGCCAACCGGTCCACCGCCCACGATGATAACGTCAAAGTGGTCAACAACCATGGATATAGCCAATGAGGAGAGCGTTCATAAATAACGTACTAGGAAATAGCGCTTGTAACACAATGTAATGCTGTATTTATAATTTAGTTTTACGTTAGCGAGGATAGCACAGGTAATAAATAGAGAGAAATAGCATGTGTTGAGTGATTGAAATATACCAATGGGTCGTTGTAATTTTCTATATTATTCCATTTCCAAATCAAAACTGACTTTGCCGGCTTCACCTTGCCGTATTATTGATACTGTCTGCTGCTCGCCTTCGCGTTATTTTTGATTTGGAAATGGAATTACTTGTCACCAATTCTGGTAGCTAATTAAAAATAATTAGCCTGGCATTATAAGCTTATTTACTTTCTTGCATACTTTTTAGACCTGCTTCTGCACAAATTTCGTCAAAAGATGTGCCTGGCGCACCGCCTACCCCAATTCCTCCCACCACTTCACTATTGATTTTGATAGGTAAACCACCTCCCAAGAGAAGAATATTGTTGGCCATATGATGCAAACCTTGTAATTCAGAATCTTTTGCAGCAATCTGTGCCAATTTTGATGTGGGTAATTTCAAACTAGCAGAGGTGTAAGCCTTGCGAAAACTGCTTTCGATAGTATGCGCACCGGCATTATCCATTCTTACTTGTGCTCGTATTACACCACTTTTATCGACAACGGCTACGGAGACTTGAAAACCATCTCGCTCACATTGTTGCATCGCTGCTGTTACTATCCTATTAGCCAATGATAGGGACAAGAAAGGTTTTTGTTCTTGGATGGCATAAGCAGCAATAGAAAATCCGCTGAGTAGCCATATAAATAAAAATCTTAATTTTATTTTATACATAATGTTTCCGGTGAATTGAATTTTTATTTAAATGGATAAGTATTAAACATTATTTATTTGTTAACAAAAGGCATTATCAGATCAATATTATCGATATGAATAGCATTGTATCATTAGAGATTAAGAAAATTTATCGGCTAGATTGAGAAAAAGGACCTTATTCCAAGAGTATTTTTTATTAAGTTATATCTCGGGTTAGTATAATTTTTAAACTATTCATTTTTATATCCTTTTTTCTAGGAGATGATTATGCAACAACTATTGTTTTACATAATAATGCTCTATGTGCTGGTTCTAAGTGGCTGTGGATATAATACATTGCAATCTACGGATGAACAGGTTAAAGCAAGTTGGTCTGAAGTCATTAATCAATATCAACGCCGAGCGGATCTGATCCCCAATTTGGTTAATGCAGTAAAAGGATTTGCTGCCCAGGAAAAAGAGGTGTTGCTGGAGGTGACTAACGCTCGCGCGAAAGTAAGTAGTATCCAAGCCACACCGGAATTGATCGAGGATCCGGAAGCCTTTTCCAGATTTCAGAGTGCTCAAGCAGAATTATCAAGTACACTTGCACGTTTAATGGTTGTAGTGGAGAACTATCCACAACTCAAATCTGATGCTAATTTCCGTGATTTGCAGGCACAATTGGAAGGTACAGAGAATCGTATAACTGTGGCTCGTAACCGCTATATTAAGGCGGTTCAGGAATATAATGTGACCGTGCGTTCATTTCCGAGCAATCTTACAGCAATGCTATTTAGCTTCCAGGTCAAACCTAATTTTACGGTTGAAAATGAAAAAGAAATCTCCGTTGCACCAAAGGTTGATTTTAATGTGCCAGTGCAAGCCAAGTAATATGAGCCAAGTAATATGAGTATTATTAGCTTTTTTAAATTGCCGCATAATAACATGATTTTTCCAAGAATGATCGGAGTCAATGCCAAATCATTGATGGTGTTCCTATTGTATATTTTTGCCACGCTTTCTTGGGCTGAAATTGAAGTCGCAATTCCTCCGCTTAAAACTCACGTAACTGATTTAACCCATACGCTAACAAAGAGTCAAATCACTCAACTGGAGCAACAGCTAGCAGAGTATGAAATTAAAAAAGGAGCTCAAGTAGCTATTTTGCTCGTGTCAACGACACAACCCGAAACTATCGAACAGTACTCGATGCGGGTAGCTGAAGTCTGGAAGCTTGGGCGTAAAGGAGTAGATGATGCTGTGCTTCTTCTCGTTGCCAAAAATGATAGGACGCTACGCATCGAAGTAGGCTATGGACTCGAAGGTGTGCTTCCAGATGCGGTAGCCAAGCGAATTATCGATGAGTTTATCGTACCGGAGTTCAGGAAAGGAGATTTTGCAGCTGGGATTCAGGCAGGTATTGATCATATTTTAAAAACTATCGAAGGTGAACCGCTGCCACCACCTTCTATCAAGCGTGGCACAGACATATCAGATGAACCAAGTATTATTCTGAACAACATTCTTCCCATTTTACTGCTATCTCTCGTGCTTGGCAGAATGCTGCAGGCTATGTTTGGACGCCTGATTGGGGCTTCCGTTACAGGCACTATTGCTGGTTCAATCGTATGGTTTATTTTCTCCTCCTTGGCAATCGCTATTTTTGTTGCAACAGTCATTTTTATTCTCAGTTTATTTGAAAACACCCATCAGGGAATTTATCGAGGCGGACGTAATAGCTGGCCCGGCGGGGGCAGTTTTGGAGGTGGCGGATTTCGAGGAGGGGGCGGTTTTGGAGGGGGCGGATTTCGAGGAGGAGGGGGTAGTTTTGGTGGTGGCGGTGCTTCGGGGAGATGGTAAATGAATTTCCTGCGGATAATCAGACATCTTCTTCTAGGTCATATCGCGATAAAGCGCATGCTTCCTTCTGCTTCCTTAGCAAGAATTGAACAGGCTATCAAACAGTCAGAGATAAATCATGAGGGTGAAATATTGTTTGCAGTAGAAATTTCACTAAATCTAATCTCTCTACTGAAAAAACAATCTGCACGAGAAAGAGCAATTGATATTTTTTCATTGTTACGGGTATGGGATACGCCGCATAACAATGGTGTGTTAATTTATTTGTTGCTTGCTGATCATGACGTGGAGATTGTAGCCGATCGCGGAATAGAGGCTAAAGTGGATCATAAAGAGTGGGAAAACATCTGTCATGAAATGGAAGCAGCTTTCCAAAAAGGACAATTTGAAGAAGGGATATTGGCTGCCATTAGTACAATTGATAATCAATTGAGAAAATATTTTCCCGTAGCATCAAAAGGAGGAAAAAATGCACTTCCAGATAGACCTGTTATTTTATAAGCATAGTAAGGTTTTTAGTAATAAATAAATGGTCTTAGGAAGTTAAAGCGGGTTTAGACGTAATAATTTAAGAATTTGAAGATAGAGATTATCATGTCGATGATTAAAACGAAATTCGGTTTTTTTCAAGTGAAGATAAAAAGTATGCTCAGGCACGCCATTGAATTTGCCAAACGTCTTTTTGCGAAACTCCAGAAAGATTCGATACCGTTAATAT
>NZ_FORD01000089.1 GCF_900113925.1 Nitrosomonas sp. Nm34 | reverse complement strand
TCCATGGCGTAAAAGACTGGCATGCACGAGGTCGAACCAATGTGATTGGCGCTCTGATCGGAAAGACGCTGCTGACCATAAGTCTGTTCATCGCCAATATCACCGCTGACATTTTCTATGCGTGGATAACGCAGGACCTGTTGCCTAAACTTCTGCCCGCTTGCGTGATTGTCATGGACAACGCAACGTTCCATAAACGGCAGGATATCCAAACCGCCATTGCCAATGCCGGGCATACACTTGAATACCTGCCGCCTTATTCCCCGGACTTAAATGACATTGAACCCAAATGGGCTCAGGCCAAAGCCATCAGAAAAAGGGAAGGGTGTTCCATCGAGCAGCTCTTTGCCGCTTATGAAATTTAAATCATTTTATATGAGATCTGCTATACTGGCTAAAATAATACCTCCAATCATTTCTTCCCTTTTACAATTGCATGAAATTCTTCTCTGACCTTATTTTCCGGAAGATAAAATTATCCCCACTTCGAAGATTGGCGAGGGATCCCATGCAATGAGATTAACATGCGGGGATTTCAAAATACTGTACACTGAATAGTGCATCGGCATCAGTCCATAAGTAGACAGGTATAAAACCCGCCCGAATAGCGAGCGCCTGGAATTCCTCGATAGTGTATTTATAAGAGTTCTCGGTATGAATGCTTTCGCCTTTGGCGAATTCAATGGTATGTTGCCCGATGTGCACAGCTTGCCGTAACTGGCTGATCAGATGCATTTCAATACGACCCTTGGGCTCGTTGTAAAAAGCATGATGGGTAAAGCGGTTCAGATCGAAATCGGCGTTGAGTTCGCTATTAATACGTTGTAAGAGATTGAGGTTGAATTGTGCAGTAATGCCTGTCGCGTCATTGTAAGCGGCATCGAGAATGCACTGGCCCTTTTTTAAATCTACGCCAATCAGCATGCCTCCGCTCGGCCCCACGACGTCGGCGACCTGTGCCAAAAACTTGGCCGCATTATCTGGTTCAAAATTACCTATGCTTGAACCCGGAAAAAATGCCACGCGCTGTGAATCGGAAGGACAAAACGACAAGTCCAGTGGTTGGGTAAAATCGATACAGGTTGCATGCACGTCCAGCCAAGGGTAATCGGTTGACAGGTTAACCGCTGCTTTGCGCAGGTGATCCCCGGAAATATCCATAGGCACATAAGTTTGTGGTTGCAAGGCATCGAGCAATAGACGCACTTTTTCGCAGTTGCCACTGCCTGGTTCTATCAGCAAGCAATTGCGTCCGACAATGCGAGCAATCTCCTCGGCATTTTTCTCCAGGATACCCTGCTCAGTGCGCGTCAGATAATACTCGGACAATCCGGTGATCTGCTCAAAGAGCTGTGAGCCGCGCTCGTCATAAAAAAATTTCGGCGGAATCGACCTGGGGCGGTGTAACAGGCCATCAATCACCTCAACAAAAAAATCAGCTCGCTTGGGTTGATAATCATGAAACGCGATGGATGAGGCATTGCTGGTATTCATGATGTGATGTCCTCCGTCAGGCGGATCCCGCTGAATTGCCAGCGGTCCCCAGGATAAAAAAAGTTTCGGTAAGTAGCGCGTATATGATTTCGCGGCGTTACGCATGAGCCACCGCGTAATACCATCTGGCTGCTCATAAACTTGCCATTGTATTCCCCCAGCGCGCCTGAATCTGCCCGGTAACCGGGATAGGATGAATAGCTTGACTGGGTCCATTCCCAGACATCACCATAAAATTGGGTCAGCCCTTGTAAGCTGGCCGACATTGGCTGCAGGTAGCCAGCATCGCGCAGGTTACCGCTAATAAGTTGTTGGCGCGCTACGACTTCCCACTCGGCCTCTGTTGGCAGACGT
Source organism: Nitrosomonas sp. Nm34 (assembly GCF_900113925.1). Taxonomy (GTDB): domain Bacteria; phylum Pseudomonadota; class Gammaproteobacteria; order Burkholderiales; family Nitrosomonadaceae; genus Nitrosomonas. Next base: position 5,687 of record NZ_FORD01000089.1, on the reverse strand, counting down.
TTATTGCACCAATTGGCATAGGCATGCGCCTCATACAGACTGACGTGCGATACCGGTGCATAAGCATCGAGCTTGCGCAATCCCCCAAGCGTCATTTCATACCAGTGCATATCCTGCTTTACCCAATACAACGGTGCTTGCCAGTGTTGAGTTTGCACAATCTTCCAACCATCAGACAGCCAGTAAGCCGGATGGTGATAACCGCCTGCATGCATGAATTCCAGGTATTCCTCATTGGTGACCAGACGCGAAGCGATGCGAAACGAGTTGAGATAAATCTTATGTCGGGGAGTTTCGTTATCGTATGCGAAATGCCCAGCAGCGTCAGCACCGATCTCATACACGCCACCAGGTTGTTCATGCCAGAATAACTCAGCGGTATGATTTCTATTACTGATTGGCAGCTCCCGGTACACCGGGCGCAGCGGATTATACGAAAAAATATGCTTGATATCGGTCAGCAATAATTCCTGGTGCTGCTGCTCATGATGTAGGCCGATGATGCAGCGCCGGATGATTTCAGGATAATCTGGCAGCGTTTCCTGTGCTAATAGCACCAACATAGCAGCATTCACATGCTGACGGTATGCGTATATCTGCTTTACCGTCGGACGGGAAAGCAGGCCTCGTTCCGGACGTGGATGATACGTTCCGATCTGTTCATAGTAGGAATTGAACAAGCGTGCATAATGTTTATCAAATTCCTGGTAATGCTTGAGGAATGGTTTGAGCAGGAAAGTCTCAAAGAACCAGCTAGTATGTGCCAGATGCCATTTAGGCGGGCTCACATCCGGCATGGTCTGTATGCCGTAGTCTTCGATTTCCAGAGGCGCACACAACGCTTCAGAATCTTTCCTCACCTGGGTGAATTCCTGGGGCAAGGCTGCAGCTTGGTCGGCTGTTACGGTAGAGAAGGCTAAACTCATTACACATCCTTGTGCATACTATGTTATATGGTACTGCCCCAATCTTTGAGCATAACGTATTAAATACAGCATCTTAATGCAGTGTTTCCAGACTAATTGCAACACTTTTGCCACACATACTACAAAGTCTATAGCTTTATGATTTCGATATCGCTAGAGGGTTCCTTGAGCCAGCGGTAGGTCATACTCCCCACTATTTCCGCAGCGACTTTTGCATCAGCCAGCTTCTGGCTCCAGATGACGATGAAGCTGACCTTGACGGCAGCTGTGCTAAGTGAGGCTTACCGCTAGCGCTATCGAATCAACTATCATTCGTTTTTTTTGTTTCATCACTACTTTGATAAGTCTTGAATTCAACCAATATAAAAATGCTTTATTGTTGCAAATGTCTCTACAAATATATTCCTTTAATCCTCTTGATTTGTGTAGTTATTGTGAATACCATTAAGCAAAACACTATAAAAAATAAGTACTTGCACTCTTATATATCAAGGTGAATTTATCTTTAGAGAAAAATTAATGCATGAAAGATAACCTTCTTATTTCAAAACATTGCTTTGTGTCGCTCGTGTTTATATTAGCGTATGATGTTTCTTATGCAATGCCAGGTATGCACGGGTCTGGTAATGGAGGTACTACAGATGCTCCACGGGTATCAAAGAGCATGAGCGAACCCATCAACTCACTCGGCGCAGAACTCGAGATAACCTACAGTGCAGATGGCAAAACTGCCACTTTTGTTTCAACCCGTGAAGGTAGCATCCAATCGCCGGGTACCCCTTACGACTTCGATATCTGGATGTCTCACTATGTAGATGGTGCCTGGCAATCACCCATCCATTTAGGACCTGACATTGACTCTATTATAGGGCCCAGCATTAACACGTCTTCCTGGGAGCTGGAGCCAAGTTTTTCCGATGATGGAAATGTGATCTATTTCACAAGATACGAGCCCGGTAATTTATTGTCAGGTGATCTCTACGTCGTTCAGAAAATTAATGGTGTCTGGCAATCAGCCAGAAACTGGAACGATGTGCCAGAACTGCCGAATATCAATACAATCACTGGCGAAGAACATTGTCCGATCATTGCTTCTGATAGTCTAATCTACTTTAGCTACCATCAGCCAGGCGTGACACAAGATAGCGATATCTGGAAAGTTGAAAAGAAGGATGGCGTATGGCAGCAGCCGGAAAGCTTAGGAACGAAAATTAATTCTCCTTACCGTGACCATATGCACTGGACCGGGCTGTCAAAGGACGGCAAGAGCTTAATCATTACCAGCATGCGATCTGACTTAAGCTCGAGAGGCGGACATGATGAGTGGATTTCATATCAAAATGCGGATGGTGAATGGCAAGAGCCATTGAATCTTGGCGATACCATCAATACAGCAGGGGAGGATATGTGCTGGACGTTTACTCCGGATGGCAAGAAATTTACGGGTAGTTGGGGACCACACGGGACTTATGATATGGATATCCGGTGGGTCTACAAGGACGATGTTCCCTTACTAAAGAACTTCGAACCTATTGGCCCGCCACCCAATCTGTTGATCAACAGTAAGGCGAAACCGGGCAGTGACAAGTCATAGCAACAGTAAATCTCAGGAATCTTGAGTGCTTTGACTCTTATAAGCGAAGATACCTAATGCTGCACAGCAGGGACCAAATGACCCCTTTATTCCTTCTATTTATAAAATAGAATAGGAGTTATATTGTGTTTAAGTATATAAAGCAATTAATAATTTTATTCTTTGCAATATTCCCCATAAGTTCAATCGCAGTTGATTTACAACTGGTTGACGGTATTTGGCAAAATGAATCAAGGGAGAAGCTTTATTATTCTATTCATCAGGATGGTAATACATTAGTTATTATTGACTTACCTTTACTAGGATTTACTGGGGACGTATTTAAAGCTACTTATGTTGGGTCAATAAAAGATATCTCGACAGAAAAAATAATAGTAAATCCAATTAGTTTTCCTGAAATTCCAATAAGTATTGTTTTTCATTCAGACACTGAAGCAACTATTGATTCATCTGGAGCTTGCCCCACCTGTATTACAATTTTCCCTTTTGGAAAACTTAAAAAAATATTTAAGGCTCTATATGAATTTTAGTGGGTATGGCATTATTGAATAATGAATAGTGAAACCTTGTTTAGTCTGGCTTTAGGCATTCAGTCTCCTTGGGAAGTTAAAGAAACAAAGTTTGTTCATGCTGAATCAAAGCGAAAAGAATGACACCTACAGATTGGTTTTGCAGTAGGGGCATGATTTGCAGATGAGGCAGGAAATCTTTGCTGTGTTTATGACACAGTAGAGCGGACATGGCAGCATCTTAACTTCTTTGAGCATACACAGCGGGGTCAAGTCTTGCAACACAATCTCCAATATCTAATTTTCTTCTGCTTTTTTAACAACCCGACTGACAGTAGCGTAATGCAATCCAAATTCATCCGCGATCTGTTTCATTGTGTAAGCACCCGTTTGGTATGCAGCCACAATCCCTTCATTTCTGCCGCTAAAAGATGAGTAATGAGAGAGTGGCTTAGCCTTCGCTCTTCTCTGAGCACGGGGGACTTCACTGAGATTTTTATCCGATGACACATGTTGCTGCATTTTTTTGACAAATGCATCGCTACCTAAATAGATCTGCCCATGTAAATTATCCCAGATACTCGGCAATACTAAGCCCGCTCGAACAAATTCGACATAACCAGCCATAGCTAGCTTCCGCTGGGTACCGAATTGTCCCAGAACCCAGTCCATTTGCAGCCATTCTGGGCAGCTGCTTTTCCCAATCATCGCTGGATAGCTACTCCAGAGCCAATGTTCAATTTTTTTACCATTCCTGCTCGCACAGGGTTTAGTACTACATAACGTGCAAGTTCAAGAAGATAACTCTCCTTTTCCACTAGAATCGCTTTATAACGCCCCTGATAAACATGCCCAATGCGATTGTGTGTCCGATTAAAAAATTGAGTATAGACGCCATTGAGCTGTCGCATCCCCTTGGATAAATTCGGCTCAACCGTTTGCACAACGATATGATAGTGATTATCCATCAGACAATACGCATAACATATCCAATTAAATCGTTTACAAACTTGGCCAAATAACACTAACCAGTAAGCACGATCAGAATCATCCAGATAAATCTCTTCCCGACGATCTCCTCGAGATGTCACATGATATAAGCCACCGGGCGCTTCGATTCTTAGCGGTCTTGCCATAGCAGGCTCCTCAATTTCAACGAATCGAAGAATAGCTCAATATTTGTATCAATACAAGACTTGACCCCTTTATTCTAAATGCTATCCCTGCCCGTACAGGATTCAATACCGCATAACGTAAAAGTTCAAGGAGATAGATTACTTTTTCCAATAGAATCGCTTTATAACACCCCTGATAAACATACCCAATATCACCTTTCGCATAAAAATGTATGCAAATGCATTATTGTATGCCATACCGCTATTCCGCTAGCATGCCCACGTAACAAGTAACAAGTAACAAGATCTACCAGTTTCATTCTATGCATTTCCTTTGCTTCAAATGAAAAGAAATGAATTTCTATACGTTTGTTACTCTTATTGGAGATGGGCATTATGATTCTTAAGGAAGTCCAAAAGTCTTTAATCGTTGCATCAGCCGCGGCGTTTCCGTTATTCTTTTCCTCTCTCAGCGCGAATGCAGCTAATCTTGGCGCGCTACAGCAGTTGGGTGAGCAAATCTTCTGGGACAAAATTTCCAATCCACCGCGCATGGCATGCGTTACCTGCCATGACCCGAGGGCTGGCTGGACGGGACCGCATTCCCAAACCAACCTTACTCAAGTGGCGATAACCGGTGCCAATCCACATACGATCGGAAACCGTAAGCCACCCACCAGTGCCTACTCAAGTTTCATCCCGCCATTTCAGGAAGGTGTGGTTGGCCTACCGTCCGGAGTACTGGGGGGTGCTTTCTGGGACGGCCGTGCAAAAGGCAATATTCCCGCCGGAAGCACTACTGACCCGAACAAAATTGGCGATGAGGTTTTTGCGGAAACAGCCGATCCTGCTGGGCTAAAAACTGCTTACGGCCAATATCGCGGGCCAACCGCCGTGCAAGCGCTAGGCCCTTTCGTCAATCCTGTCGAGCAGAATAAGGCAGATAGAGCCGGTGTTTGTCGACATGTTCAAAAGGCTCAGTATGCTCCCCTTTTCGAGCAGGCCTGGACCATTCCGATCACTTGCGATGATGCTCATGTCGATGTGAATTACAAGCGTATCGCGGTGGCAATGGCAGCCTTTCAAGACTCCGGCAAAGTCCATTCATTTAGCTCCAGGCGTGACCAGGCGCTCGCAGAAGATCCTGACAAAAAGTTTCCGTTAGACGGTTTAACTGAGCAGGAAAATCTGGGTCATGACCTGTTTTATACGGTGAAGATTGGCGGCAACATAATTAGCGGCCCCGCCCCCAACGGTAAGGGAGCCAATTGCGTGGTGTGTCATAATATAGCATAACCAGATAATTTTGATTATAATGTAAAGATGGCCTATTCATTAGATTTCCGCCGTAAAGTCCTGTCTGTCCGAAAGAAAGAAGGACTTACGATAGCCGAGGTGGCGGCCCGGTTTGATATTGGCGTGGCCAGCGTAACACGCTGGGTTAAGAACATCCATCGTAAACCTCAAGGGTTTCGCCAACGCAAGATTGATCTTGAGGTATTGCGCTAGGATGTTCGCGATTATCCTGATGCTTATCAGTACG
>NZ_FORD01000075.1 GCF_900113925.1 Nitrosomonas sp. Nm34 | reverse complement strand
TGTGTGCAGTCTGCATTTGGGAACGAGCCCTACATATGGTTCGTTCCAATTTGTATACCACCTGCTAAGCCGTGTAGGTGGTGGTGACATTTCAATCCACAGACGCGGTTTAATCGGTTCGTGTTCCTCAACCTTCCAATACTCAGCCTGGAGACACATCCTGGCTTAACGACTTCGCCTCACGTCCCGTTTACCACGGGCTCCGTCACCCTGCCAATGTACAGCAGGTTACCGCCGCTTCGGCTCGCGCCTTCTCATGGCAGAAGACGGGCATTCCATTCATTACAGTATGATTAGAATGCATTCCAGACATGCTCAAGCTTCGTCAACGTCATCAGTGACGCCTTAGAAGGATGGGCGCACGATAGGTGTATCGCTGACCCACGCTTTGCCAGGTGCGCTAACAGCAAACTCCCGTTTCAAAATATTAGGAGCGAACGGTAAATGATGTGTAGAATCGGTCGTTACCTTGAATTTACACTTTTGCTTACAACGCAAATTCAGCTTCTTGCGAAGCGCTCGAACACGGTATGCTGTAATCTGCACACCCTGATTTACCAGCTCACTATGCAAGCGTTTCACGCTGCAGGTCTCTCGGGTGCGTTGGTGTGCTACCAGTATTTCTATTACTAGCCGTGCATTTTTTTGTTCACGCTCACAAGGTGGGCGAGTATTCCAGGCATGAAAACCACTCTCTGAAACATCGAGTACACGGCACCTAAGTGCAACCGGATATTGCTGTCGCAGCGTATCAATCATGCCGTATCTCACCGCGACTCCTTCGCGAAATAGGCCGTACACTTTTCTTATGAAATCTCGCTCCATCTTCACTTCTGCCAGCTCACGTTGGATCCTGGATAACGCTAGCTCAAGCTCAATCAGTGAGTTCTGCTTTTTACCTACAGTTGTGAGTTTGCCTTGCCGGTCAGCATAAACCCAGTTCTTTAACGTTCCCTTAGGTAAAGTGAGTCGTTTCGCTGCTTCAACCAGAGTTAATCCACTTCTTTAAAAAACCTGACTAATTGCTCGCGAAATTCCGGGCTATATCGTGTTCGGGGTAATTGTTCCATCTATATCCTCCATTTCATGTCTATATTTTATGAAATTTTGGACTCCATAAAACTCAGCATACCTCAAGAAGCGCTGTGAATAAGCATTTGCAAGCGTTGAATGTTGGATCAGTGTTGTTCCGAGGTAGAAAAATAGCAAGAGACCAGACTGCTTAAATTCATTCGTAGATCATGAAGTAAAAAGTCTTTGCGCTAATTTCGCATAAATCAGTGCTATAAATAGGATCAAACAATTAAGTGTGCATACTTGGCTATTACTCTTATAACGCTTATCTACCTACCCGATTACGGTGATAACAGTGAATGTGCTTGAGCAATTGATGAAAGATAGCGTTAATGAGAAAAGCTACTTAACTGATGTGTCAGATATATATGTGTGGGCCGCGTCTTTGCTTTATTGATAGCACCTGGACCCGATAATTCCATTTCCCAATCAGAAATAACACGAAGACGAACTGTAGATATTGTATAAATAGTACGACAAAAAAACCCAACAAAATCAGGTTTGATTTAGAAATGGGATAAGATGTACATTTAAAACTTGCATTAAGTTCAATACTTATTGGAGGAATTTATGCGCTGGAAAACTGGACGTCGTAGTCAGAATATTGAAGACAGGCGTGGATTACGTATCTCTCGAGCTGGACTTGGGGGCGGAAGTATAGGAATCGTCATTTTAGTCCTTCTAGCGATGTTTCTGGATATCGATCCACGTATCATTATGCAAGGAGCAGAAATTTTAGAGGGCGGCTTTCAATCATCTCAAACAGAAACTCAACCTGTTATTGCTGGTCAGGAGGAGGCAAGGGAATTTACATCCGTGATTCTTGCAGATACAGAGGATACTTGGAAAGTATTATTTCCTGAGCAGCTAAATAAAAGTTACAAAGAACCTACGCTTGTTTTATTCAGTGGGGTTGTACAATCCGCATGTGGTTTTGCACAAGCCGCAATGGGTCCATTTTACTGTCCCGCTGACCAGAAAGTTTATATAGATCTTGACTTTTTTGATGATTTAAAAAAGCTAGGTGCTTCTGGGGATTTTGCACGAGCATATGTTATCGCTCATGAAATTGGTCATCATATCCAAACCTTGTTAGGCATCTCTAATCATGTTATGACCTTGAGGAGGAGTATGAATGAAACCCAAAGAAACGCACTATCTGTTCGACTGGAATTGCAGGCAGATTGTTTTGCTGGTGTATGGGCAAATAATGCACAACGTGCGCGTAATATTCTGGAAAGTGGTGATGTTGAAGAAGGCTTAAATGCTGCCACAGCTATTGGCGATGATCGTTTACAGAAGCAATCACAGGGTTATATTATTCCTGAGTCTTTTACCCATGGAACTTCAGAACAGCGAGTTCGCTGGTTTAAAAAGGGGTTGGAATCGGGAAAAATTAGTGATTGTGATACATTCAAAACTAAAAAACTATAGATAGAAAGCTAATGCTAGCGCAAGACGATTGCTGGTGGCTAGAGTTACTGTGGGTAAAAGGAGATTCTTGCGATAATTTCTTGGCAGAGGACCCTTATCGGCCTGTATAACCAGAAGTGATCAGATAACATGGTCCTTGGCAATAAACCGTTATTGATGTCAGAGTTGGAAAGAGCGTGTTATGGTCCATGAGCGAGCTGTAGAGAGAGCCGTACATTGCAATTTAATTGAAATTAAAGAGTCTTTGGAAAACTCGAGGCGATTCTTATAAATATTTCATTTTAAATGTGAAGCATGTTGATATCAGAAGCAGCTGTCTTTTTTACCCACTCATCAAGCGCATTTTGCGCTGCAGTTTTATCTGGTTGATGCCAAATATTGCGTCATTCTTCTTTCATATAATAAGCCGTGGCCAGGGGTTGATTGAGCTTAAGTGCTTGCTCCAGACGTTGGCGCTCATTGCGTGTGTCATCCAGATTGTCAGGATTCTTGAGCAGCAGCCAACGAATACCTTTTAAAATGGGCTTACCCAGCCCATTCTCTGCTTCTCGCTGCAAATCGCGGCGCAGCTTGGTCAGTTTTTCATTAAACAGCTTGATGATATGAAAGTGATCCAATACCAGCGTGGCCTCTGGAATATGGCGCTGTACCGCACTGATGTAAGCTGGGCTCATATCGGTTGCAACTGCTTCAATGCTTGCACCCGATCGTTTTAAGCGCTTCCAGAATGGAATCAACGCATCCGCGCCTTTCCCATTGCCCACAAAAACACGGCACCACGTTGAAGGTCCAGAACAATGGTTAAATAGCCCAGTTTCTTGCCTTGATAGATTTCATCAATTGCAATACGTTTAACTTTTGCTAATTTCGGCAATCGATAACGCTTTTGCAGACTACGCTTTTGGATTTCCTTAACCAGATCCCAACTCACTCCAAGGTAACGGGCTACTGCCCGGATGGTCATATGTCGGGAGAGTTCCAATACCAATCTTTCAAACGCACGAGTATAACCTTTACGTTCATCGGCAAACCGTACCTTTACCTGGCGTACTGCCTGGCACTTGCAACATTCTACCCGCTGGACTGGAAGATCAATATACACAGCCTTTTGACCTATCGGTATTGTTCGAAAGCGACGAATCACTTTTCCTCGGCACAATACCTTGCGACTTCGGCAAATGGGGCATCTTAGACGCCACTGATCCTCTCTTATCGCAACCACTATGGCGTTGGCAATATAACGAGTATTTTGATAAAAATAACCTATTATGCCAAAAGCGTGGTAAAGCAAGCTCGTCGACATTTTAAAATAACCCCATCATTAAAAATGAGTGGTTATTTCAATCTATCTTGCTCTACTTTTCCATCATCTCTTTAATCTGTCACTGAGCCTATCTACGCAATTTCCGGAAGAACCGGATTTATAATCTCGCCATCTGAGATAGATTATTTAGCACATACATAAAAAGGGAAGTCTTTAAAGTATTAAATCAAGCTAGAATAATCAATACTTATTTGGTTTTGCACATAAAGTGAATTAAGGGGTACTACACTGTTCGGCAATAAAGCCGTTAATATCGATATAGCACTTCACTCCAGTTCATGGCAGCAGATATCCATTACTCCATAGCAAATAATATTTGATAAATATAAGGAACAATTGATTTGACTAAATATTTCGATGTTTTTAACGGCGACGCGGATGGTATCTGCGCGCTAATTCAACTTCGCCTAGTCGAGCCACTCGATGCGGAATTAATTACTGGCGTTAAGCGCAACATTACACTACTGCAACAAGTGAATGCTATAGCGGGAGACCGTATCACCGTTTTGGATATTTCGCTCGATCGTAACCGTACAGATCTTCAACGATTGCTTGCAACGGGGGCAAATGTTCATTATTTGGATCACCATTATGCCGGTGAAATTCCGGTACACAGCAACCTACAGGCTATGATCGACGAATCCCCTGATACCTGTACCAGTCTGTTGGTTGATCGTTTTCTAAATGAACGTTATTCCCTTTGGGCTATTGTCGCCGCTTTCGGCGATAACTTGGTTTCTATAGCACAAAAATACTGCTCCGAACTCGGTCTAAATGCAGTCGACATTCAATTATTACGTCAACTGGGTGAATTACTCAACTACAATGGTTATGGTTCTTATATCGAGGATCTTCATTTTCACCCAGCATCGCTTTTTCGCGCGCTACAGCACTTTGACGATCCACGTGAAGCTTATGGCAGTTCACCTGAAGTAGCTATTCTAGCGAGAGGTTATGCTGCAGACATGCATCACATCTCAGCATTGACACCTTTAGTTGTGACCAATACAGCCGCGGTTTATCAGCTTCCGGATGAAGCCTGGGCACGCCGTACAGTCGGTACTTTGGCAAACAATTTATCGCAAACATATCCCGAGCGTGCTCATTTGATTCTTTGTTCTGATGGGCAAGGTTCGTTATCCGTTAGTGTGCGTGCCGCAAAAACGCACCCATATGGCGCATCGGCATTCTGCCGCCACTACCCAGAAGGAGGTGGACGTGAAGCAGCAGCTGGAATCAATCGACACCCAGAAGTAATGGTAGGGGATCTCATTGCTGATTTTGTGCGAACATTTGGTAGCCCATAAAGGGAAGATCACTATTGTCCGGTTTGGTAGAATTCAGATTTCTTGTCGGCTTCACCTTGCCGTATTATTGATACTGTCGGCAGCTCAACTTCGCGTCAGTTTTATTTTGGAGATGGAATAAGTCATCCAGAAACGCACTATTACTGAAATTACTATCTGCCCGTGAAGCAACAAGACCTGTTTACCAAACGACTTATCCAAACTGTCGTCAAAAAGGTAAATGCATTATTGATAGCATGGCTGTTGCCCGGCCTTAGCCATAATTTGGCTACTTACCATGTGAATCACACTGCGATAAAAACCAATTGGCTATTCGTTTAAAACCAAACAACTTCTTCAGCACAACATCATGCCTCGGGCCACTTCCCAATTCGGCCCAGCATCCGCTTCATCAGCCCCATACCACCCCAAGCCGCTATCTCTTTATTGGTAAAGCGAAGCTCAAAACCCATAAAGATTTTCTGAAAGAAAAAACACGCATGAGTCAAATTATCTTAACCTAACTTATTATCCATATTTTTTATAACTTATTCTAATGGTCTTCACTAGGAAATCTTCCTAGTGCAAAACCTAGATTTAATGCTGAATACGATTCGAATTGACTCGCACTGATTAAGTATTTGCTGCGTGTACTTGCGACCCTGCGACTCAAGCTAGAATGATCAACCATAACGCTGCGCTCTTGCTTCATTTCCTCCAATTGCCGATAGCTGATGGGATATGATACATGTCTGAAATATAGTGAATTTCATGACCTTATTTGATAGCACATAAATGGACGCGGCATTGATTTTTGTTGCAAAAAAAATCACTGAGGCCTCATCACACCTTACCTCACAACTGGGTATCCATACCTTTATTCTGTCCAACCGCCTTTCCTAGGTTGATAATCTAATCGGCTTCGTAATCCAACATCATGCTAAGAGCCACTTTGCTAAATTTGGGTAAGTTTATTATCGATTTATTCGTAGCTTCATTCTCAAGAAATGAAACCTCCGATAATTCGAAGGCGGTTCAATAATACAACAGGGCCTTCTTAATCTCCGCCCCTGTATCCTCCTTAGCGCTTACGGTAGAAAATATGTTCACCATCAGTGATGTGATGGCGCATTTTACGTGACCACTTCGGTTTCACTTTTTTGCTGTGATACCACAGCACTCCATTCATTGTCTTACCACTATCGGTGTATTTATTCCCAAACCGATAATCAGAAACCATTGTCCCGGCCAGGAATAATGCCCGAGCCCAAGCATCACCGTCGTATACCTTATCGGTTTTACCATCGCGAGTCCATGAAAACTGGTGTGGTTGCCAGACTACGCCGCACAGGGTCCTTGGGTAGGCTGGACTATCAAGCCGTTCCAGCGCTACTCTCGCAACCTTGATCTGTGCCCTTAATGACTCGCTACGTGCCTCGAAGTAAATATTGCAGGCCAAGCAAACCGTTTCGTCCTGACGCGCCACGTTGCAGTCAAGCACGGCGCTTTGCCGGGGTGCCTTTACCTCAAGCGCTGATGCAGTACGATTCAGAATACATACCGCCGCTAAGGATGTAACCAAAATTTGTGAACGAAAACCCATTTTAGAAAAAATAAATACTTACTTGTACTATCTCTGGTCTAAGCTGGTTAAAATTTGGGTATCTTCTAGTCGCGTTTGTATGCTTCAGATACTGTTTTGAAGAATAATTTTAGGTTTGAAAAAAATAAATAAACAGTCTGCATTTGCATTAAATGATCAAACCGATTTTTATTTGAAGCCAGAGGGATTAACAGCCGAGACAAACGAAGTTGTTACAGGAGAGGCTAATAATAAATCTTGAAGAGGTATATAAAAATCTGAAAACAGATTTTTCCTAGTGTGCCCGGCATGGGTTAAAACTTGTTATCTGAGAGGAGATAACCGGAAGTAGTAACGACAACCGTAGTGAAACGCAAGGGGGAAACCGCGAGGTTAACCTGAAAGAAGCGCGTAGCAAAAGCACGACCGTAGAAACACGAACAAGCAGGGAGGACGAGTGCGGGCGATGAGTGTGCCAGGGAACACGAAATCCAACCGTTACCGAAAGACGTATGAGGTAGAGCTTGAAGGCACGGGCTGAAAGTTTTAGCACCTTACCCAGGGAGATCTCTCTAACGAGGTTCAGGGAGAAGTCAGCAGGAGCCGTATTAGCGAAGAAGCCTTGGAAACAAGGTGAAGCGGAAGGGCTGAAGAACCAAGAGACAGGCCATTTTAAACATCTCTGTGGATTGGCGCGGAGTATTCTGGCGTGGGTGAGCGTTGCAACTGCGGCAACCACTCGCCCAACGGCTACGTGAGGTTGGTGGATTCCAATCAGAAGCGTGACCGTGGGATGCAAGCTGAAACACAGGCGAAGGAGAAATAGAAGGTGCTGAATGAAAATTTGATGGAAAGCAGTTCCATCGGATTTTGTGACAGCTAAGTCACTAGGTTCAACCGCCGGATGCGGAATACGAAGTATCAGCGAAGCTAAAACTGCACGTCCGGTGGTGTGGGAGGGGTAACGGATATAATCCGTTACCCCGACCTGATTAGTTAATGCATTATCGTAGCATTCTCATAATCTACAAGTGTGGTATGAATCGATTTGATCGAGATTGATATTTCAGAATCAAAAGCGATTGCAATGTTTGTCACTTACCGATAAAGTAAAATAAACTGAGGAATACTTGATACTTGCTAATTAAACGTCAAGTGAAAAAAGAGCATAAGCTTGGCAGTCAACTCAGCGTACGCATCAGTGTGTTCGATAATAGAGCTATAGAATAATGATTAATTATGCATGAATAGCTTCTCGACCTTGTCTTAAACCAAGATTTAAACAAGGGAACTAACTTAAAATATAAATATTTTCAATATTTTAAACAGGAAATAATGCAATTAAATTAAAAATTTTCTTGACTTTACAAAATAATCCACATTGCCGTTTAAGAAAATCAGGCATCAATGAAAACCGTTTGATTAATTAACTCATAATAGTAACCTTTTAATCATACTAAATATTATTATGTGTTTAAAATTTAATCAAACCAAAAAAGATATTGCAAATAACTGCCTTAGCTTTAGAATTTGCAAATTAGCCACAGATTTATCCACAAAAATTGTGGATAATTATTAATTTTATTAATGAGATAAAATAACCATGTAACGTTATAATCGACTACGTAGCAATAGTGTTTCATCTATTCTGATTGTACTAGGGTTTTAGCTGCAATAAAATTAAAAATAGGTTATTTCGTTCAGACTATACTAGCCGCACTTCAAATTTCGGCACTCAAGCGCAATCGATAATCTGAAAATTATCAGTCAACAAGGAGCGTAGCGCTTCCTTATAGGAGTTGGAAGCAAGGAGTTGGAAGCAGCAAAAAAATCATCACAAGCTTGTTTGAACAAGGCAAAAGTTTGATAGTACTTGCCATACAGAATTTCTTTTTTGAAGAATCGCCAATAGTGCTCAATCAGATTCAGATCGGGTACATAAGGTGGCAGGAAGATCAATTCGATTTTTGAATCTGACAAGTATTCAGTAACGAGCTGAGAGCGATAATAGCGGGCATTATCGCAGATGATGTAAATATGGGCAGCAACGGGATGTTGTTGCTCGATTTGTTGCAATAATGCTACCGTGGATTGTGCATTGATCGTGTCATCATAGCGAATGATGGGGCATAGTCCAGCGCAACCGATAGCGCCATTGATGTTGATGCGTTGTCGACCTGTGTTGCTGGGAATTTCATGATCCTGACCACGCTTGATCCATCCATATCCAGCGATTGGGTTGTGCTGTGGATGCGTGGCATCCATGAAATAAATCGGATCATCCGGTGCCTTTTTTGCTTTCAAGGTTTGATAGTATTCAACAAACTCTCTTTGCTGCTCAGCATTGGCTTTGCCTGGAATCAGCCTGGTTTTTTTGTAAACATGGCCCAATCGATGTAATAACTGTGTCATGCCACTTTCGCCGTAAGCAACCTGCCACGTCTGCTCCACGTAATGCGCGATTTCTTTAGCGGTGAGATAGAGATTCTCACGCAGATGCTGATCCAGCAACCGCTGCTGTTCCTCTGTAAGCGCAGCATCACTGCCACCAGCGTCATTTCTTTGCAAGGTAGCCAACCTCCCTATCGCTGGAAGTGATTGCGTACCGTTTCACGGTAAATTAACAGGGCTTGTGCAATCTTGGTGACCGACCACCCTTTACCTAACAGATAAACAGCTTTAACTCGATCAGCATAACGCTTATCGGTAGTATGACGATGTTCAAACTCTAACTCAGAGAGTTCTTGATCGGTTAGCTGGTAGCGTGAAGACATACAATAATTCTATTCTATTCATGACATTGGCGCACTAACTTAAACCAAATTTTCATTCATGAGGAGTAGAATAGTAATAGTCTATGTTAACGTGAGTTCGGGATAAGAAAAGCAGTAAAGGGAATCTGAATTCCTTATGATGAAAGGATCTTCAAAAAGAATTTCATCATTAGAGGGATCAGATTGCGATGGATACTATAGAAGTGACTTTTTGTGCAATTGACGATTTTTGGAAAGGGTTTGAGCCACAGTGAGAGCAGTGCTTGTCGGAGTCATCGCTAAAACGGCGTTATCGACGAGGAGAGCTGTGTCTAAGCGAAGTCATGACCATCATGGTGGAGTTTCATCTATCCGGCTACCGGACGTTTAAGCACTATTACTTGAATGACGTGTTGAGGTATCAGCGGGGTTATTTTCCAGGGTTGTTGAGCTACTACCGCTTGGTGGAATTGTTGCAAGATAGCTTGATTCCCTTATGTGGTTTTCTGGCCAGCCGTTTTGGACGCTGCAGTGGCATCAGAGCTTCATTGATTCGACCAGGATCAGTGTGTGCC
>NZ_FORD01000058.1 GCF_900113925.1 Nitrosomonas sp. Nm34 | reverse complement strand
GCACTCAATATCAATGCGGATGTGTTTCACGAATGGGCGATGCAGGACCTGTTGCCTGAATTGCCGTCACATGCCGTCGTTGTGATGGACAATGCTACTTTCCATAAGAGGCAGGATACGCAAGAGGCCATACAAAACGCTGGGCACACCCTTGAATATTTGCCCGCTTATTCTCCTGATCTAAACCTCATCGAACATAAATGGGCACAGGCCAAAGCACTGCGTAGACAACAAAACCAGACCGTTGAGATGCTCTTCAAATCCTATACATTCTGAATCATTCTTAACTGGTTAGGCTATATTACACCGGAGGCGGCTGGCTGGGTAGTGAATTTGGTCTGTACTAAACCAAAAGATCACGCATTGGCTGCAGAGTTGTGGACACTTTCTGCTTTGGCGCAGTTTGTGCGGTCAGGTGCTGTAGCAGCTGGGCACTCGTGCCTGCAGGAGCTGCAAAGGCGACGGTATGGCGTATCCTCAATGCTCACGATATCAAGCCGCATCGTATTCGCTATTATCTGGAAAAACGCGATGCTGAATTTGAGCAGAAGATGCATGAGGTATGGGTGGTCTATCGAGAAATTGCCATGGCGCAGGATGCTGAAAATGGGATGCCAGATCAACGGCCGATATACACGGTTAGCGTAGATGAAAAACCAGGTGTTCAAGCACTGACCAATACTGCACGGGACTTGCCTCCCATTGCTGGCGAGCAATCATGTGTGGCTCGCGACCATGAGTACGTTCGAAAGGGTACGGTCTCGATCATTGCCGGAATCGATTTGCACAATGGGCACATCATCGCGCAGGTGCACGATCGTCACCGCAGTCGGGAATTCATTGGCTTCTTGAAAGAGCTGGATGCGTACTATCCCCAGGGATCGGTCATTCGGTTGATTCTCGACCATCATTCTGCCCACATCTCGAAAGAAACCATGGCTTACCTGGCTGAGCATCCAGGGCGTTTCAGTTACGTTCACACACCTAAGCATGGCTCGTGGCTAAATCTGATTGAGTCGGTATGCCCGAAAATGGCAAGAACCTTTTTGCGTCCTATCCGAGTCGCTTCAAAGGATGAGCTAAAGGACAGAATCATGAAAGGCATTGCAGAGATGAATGCTGCACCAGTCATCTATCGGTGGCGCAACTTCGATTTTGCCGCATAATGTATCTATTTTTGTGAAACGATATACTAGCTATGTTAATTTGATAATCCGATGCGCTTTTCCAAGCATGTTTGGCTGGGATGAGGCGATCAAGGTAGTGCGATTCTGGATTAAAGCATCAAGCGCATTGTTTACTAATCGGCAATCGGTATCAAAAACGGAGGTCGTCTCGTCAATGATGACAATTGCCGGGTTTTTAAGTAATGCCCGGGCAGTCAAGATGCGTTGGTGCTGATTCTCCGTGAACTTAATATCTTGATTGTCAATTCTGGTTTGAAGGCCATGCGGCATTTCGCGTGCAAATGTTGTTACATGGCAAGTGCGCGCAACGTTCATAATGCTCGCTTCTGTCGCACAGCGTGTTGTACCATAGGCGATATTGGCTGCGATGGTATCGTTTAGAAGCCTGGTGTCGGGTGTTATCCAGGCGATCTTTGCACGCAAGTCAGTTAACTTGATCGTGGCAATATCGACGTCATCTAGCAATATTCTTCCACTTACTGGGTGAATGAATCGTGCAATGAGATCGATCAATGTTCTTTCCTGGCCTTGGCTGGAGCCTGGTAGCGCAATGATTTCACCCGGCTGTATCGTCAAGGTGAGGTTGAAGAGAGGAGAGCATGTTGGTGAGTAATTACCAGCATTGACTTCTTCAAACCGTATTTGACCGCGCGCGTTGGCTATCTCAACTTTGCCTGAATCAGTTTCATTGTGTTGTGCAAGCAGTGAATCGACATTGTGGATGACTTGAAATTTATTTTGCGGCGATGTCTGTATATTCAGTACGCGTCTTACAGGAAGAACGAGCATCAGTACTGCTGTGATTAAAGCACTTGCGTCTCCGACCGTCATCATGCCCAGAGAGATCTGTTGTTTAAACAGGAGAAAAAATACTGTCAATATGGTAGAAATCATAATGAATGCAATGGTTTTGCTTAATGTTTTGGCGACGACTTGTTTTAGGGCAAGGTTGCGCTGATGATTAATGGAGTTGCAAAAATGTTGACTTTCTTGTGACTGGCTACCATCAAGCTTGATTGATTTGATATGCTTGCACGATGTTAAAAAAGTAGAGGTTATTAATAAGGGGGGTGCTTTTTGTTGTGAGTTGCTCGCTTGAGAGACAAATTGCATGATTAAGCCAATCACCACTGCGAGTAAAAATCCCATGAATGAGAATTCCCAGTTTAAGAGTATCATCACTATCAGCAAGCCAGTTATCGTTAATATTTCTTTGACGAAAATGATGAGGATCTGAGCGATACTATCGGTAGCATGCTCGATTTCTGAGAAGAGATTGATATTGAGTTTGTCTGAATTCGTTTCCTTCGGGCAGGATAAGGGTAGCGCTAGGAGTTTCTCAAACAAGGTTCTTCGCAGATCTATTCCGACTTTTCCACTTACCCAACTAGTTGCATAGCTACAAGAGAAGCTTGCGAGACTACGCGTAATTAATAAACCTAGTATCGCCAGAAGAGCAAACTGAAACTCTTCTAATCCGTGCTGACTGGTCAGAATGTTATCCAGTAACGGTTTTATGAATAAAGGTAATAGGGAGGTAGTGACTGCAATGGTAATCAGGCTGATGATAGCGAATGCGAGCATTGTCCAGTAGGGCACAACCCATATCATCAGGCGGCGGAGGATTTGTATTTCGATCATAGTCAGCTTATCTGAATATCAAGATACAATGGATGCATGTTATAGCGGGGAATATAAAAAAATTAGACATGTCATTAAGTGTAAGAAATGTTATGGCCAAATTTATACAATCTATTTTAATCAGGCTTTTGTTCAAATAATTGTTAGAAACAATTAAATTTAATGCAATAAAATAACAAAAATGATTCCAGTGCATCCTATTAATCTGACACAAACGGTTGCTTGCCGAAGAAAAGGTATTATTTTAGCGGGTGGTTCTGGTACAAGACTATATCCCGTTACTCAGGTTGTTTCCAAACAGCTATTGCCGGTTTTTGATAAACCAATGATCTATTATCCCTTAAGTACCCTGATGCTGGCGGGGATTCGAGATATTCTCATTATTTCTACGCCACAGGATACGCCGCTTTTTAGACATTTGCTGGGAAGTGGTGAACACTGGGGGCTGAATTTATCTTATGCTATTCAGTCCTCACCAGATGGATTGGCTCAGGCTTTTATCATTGGCGAATCCTTTCTCAGTAATGATCATTCTGCACTTATTCTGGGGGACAATATTTTCTATGGGCATGATTTCCATTATCTGCTCGAGAACGCCATGATGCGTCAAGAAGGCGCGAGTGTTTTTGCCTATCATGTCAATGATCCTGAACGTTATGGTGTGGTTGAGTTTGATCAAAAAGGGCTGGCAGTCGATTTGGAAGAAAAACCCAGGCAACCAAAATCAAATTATGCTGTAACTGGTTTGTATTTTTATGATCAGCAAGTCGTTGATTTTTCCAAAAGTCTTAAGCCTTCAGCACGTAATGAACTGGAAATCACTGATCTCAATCGGATTTATTTAGCTCAAAATAGGCTGAATGTGGAAATTATGGGGCGTGGCTATGCCTGGCTTGATACAGGTACCTATGATTCTTTGCTGGATGCCAGCCAATTTGTAGCTACGATCGAGCACAGGCAAGGACTTAAAATAGCTTGTCCAGAAGAAATTGCTTATCGAAAAGGGTGGATTAATGCTGCCCAGTTGGAAAAGCTGGCTCATCCATTGAGCAAAAACGGTTATGGTCTATATTTGATGCAGATTCTCAAGCATGGCTATATTGACGGTATGAATAATGAAGAAAAGCTTGGTTAAATATGAAAGCGACGCAGTTAGTGATACCTGAGTTATACCTCATTGAACCACGCGTATTCGGTGATGAACGTGGTTTCTTCTTTGAAAGTTATAATCAGCGCCAATTCCACGCTTTGATCGGTAGAAATGTGACATTTGTCCAAAGTAATCATTCCCGTTCTATGAAACATGTTTTGCGTGGTTTACATTATCAGATCAAGCAGCCTCAAGGTAAGCTGGTACGTGTAATTGCGGGTGAAGTATTTGATGTGGCAGTGGATCTTCGTAAAACT
Source organism: Nitrosomonas sp. Nm34 (assembly GCF_900113925.1). Classification (GTDB taxonomy): domain Bacteria; phylum Pseudomonadota; class Gammaproteobacteria; order Burkholderiales; family Nitrosomonadaceae; genus Nitrosomonas. The sequence continues at coordinate 11,509 of NZ_FORD01000058.1, read as the reverse complement.
TCTCCTACATTTGGGCAGTGGGTGGGAGAAATTCTTAGTGCGGAAAATAAGAAACAGCTTTGGATCCCTGAAGGTTTTGCTCATGGTTTTATCGTACTTTCAGCATTTGCAGAATTTCTTTATCAAACAACTGATTACTGGGCACCTGAATATGAGCGTTGTATTTTATGGGACGATCCGGTATTAAATATCCATTGGCCTATTGAGAACGAGCCTATGTTATCAACCAAAGATGCGCAAGGAAAACCTTTTTACGAAGCAGAAGTTTACGAGTAATCGATCACGTTTACCCTTTTGATCGGGATGATAACGCAATGGCTGTAAATGATGGCCAAATCTAAATCGCTCTATTTCTGTAATGCCTGTGGTGGCCAAACTTTGAAATGGCAGGGACAGTGTCCGCATTGCCGAGAATGGAACACGCTAGTAGAAGCCGTTGCTGATAAAACGAGATTGACGAGTTTCGATAAAAATAGCTTTCGCTTGATTGCTGCAACTGAGGTCAGCCAAGTATGCAATTTAAATGAGGTTGTAACAGAAGAATCTCCGCGTTACTCGACAGAGATGACCGAATTTGATCGGGTATTGGGAGGAGGCTTGGTGCGAGGCGGGGTCATCCTGCTGGGTGGCGATCCCGGTATTGGTAAATCCACGCTGTTATTGCAGGCGCTCTCAGCCATGTCGGCCCGGCACGAGGTATTGTATGTCAGTGGGGAGGAGTCAGCACAACAAGTGGCGCTACGTGCCAAACGTTTAACGCTTGAGGTGTCAGCAGTCAAACTATTAACCGAAATTCGATTGGAAAACATTCAAGCAGTCCTCGCGGAATATCAACCCAAAGTGGCTGTAATTGATTCGATTCAGACCATCTATTCGGATACACTACAATCGGCGCCAGGGTCAGTTGCTCAGGTGCGCGAATGTGCTGCTCAGTTGACGCGGTTAGCCAAGACTCAAGGAGTCTGTATATTTTTAATTGGCCATGTTACCAAGGAAGGTGCCCTTGCTGGACCGCGTGTGCTTGAACATATGGTGGATACCGTACTGTACTTTGAAGGTGATACCCATTCCAGTTTTCGTTTGATTCGGGCATTCAAAAACCGCTTTGGTGCCGTCAACGAATTAGGCGTTTTTGCGATGACCGAGAAGGGTCTGCGTGAAGTGAGCAACCCTTCAGCCTTATTTCTCTCCCATCATGATAGCCGAGTGTCCGGCAGCTGTGTGATGGTAACCCAAGAAGGGTCGCGTCCATTATTGGTAGAGATCCAAGCGCTGGTTGATGCTGCGCATGCGCCTAACCCCAGGCGATTAAGTGTGGGATTAGAACAAAATCGGCTGGCGATGTTATTGGCTGTATTGCATCGACATGCAGGTATCCCTTGCTTTGATCAGGATGTTTTTATCAATGCGGTGGGCGGAGCCAAAATCACAGAGCCTGGTGCAGATTTGGCGGTTGTCCTTGCGATAGTTTCTTCTCTGAAAAACAAACCATTGCCGGAAAAAATAGTCGTATTTGGTGAAATTGGCTTGGCAGGAGAAGTGCGTCCTGTTCAGCGTGGTCAGGAGCGATTAAAAGAGGCAGCCAAATTGGGCTTTGTTAAAGCAATTATTCCCAAAGCTAATCAGCCCAAACAATCTATTCCTGGCCTTGAGATCATCGCGGTGCAGCGGATTGAAGAAGCAGTGATTCAATTGCGTTAAGGAAGTATTTCTTCCATTTATCAATCAAAACTGACTTTGCCGGTTTTGCCTGGCCGTATGATTGATACTGTCTGCGGCTCGCCTTCGCGTTATGTTTGATTTGAAAATGGAATAAGATGACTCTTGCAATCAAAATTGAAGATCATGAAAACCAGATTTTATATTCTGATACTACTTTTCATCATGGGATTACTCGTTGCTGCCATATTGCCACCCATTCCTCAGCCTCTTTCCTATCATGAGTTTATTGACCAACGCTCATTTCTGGGTATTCCTAATTTTCTCAACGTTGTTTCAAATCTGGCTTTTTTGTTTGTTGGGGTCGCTGGCGTAGTCTTTCTGAGACGTATGCAGGTGTTGCTCGTACAAAAAACGTTTTCTGCCTTTTCAGAATGCTGGCCATACGTGACCATATTTTTAAGTATCATCTTAGTGAGTATGGGATCAGCTTATTATCATTGGCAACCAGATAATCATACTTTATTTTGGGATAGATTCCCTATAACCATTGCCATCATGGGTTTATTAGCTGCAACCATGACGGAGCGGATAGGCGTCAAACAAGGTTTGCGCTGGTTGCCGGTATTGCTGATAATGGGGGTAGCTAGTGCGACTTACTGGTACTGGAGTGAGCTGCAGGGCGCCGGGAATCTGAATTTTTATATTGTCGTGCAGATTTGCTCGATACTATCGATTATTTTATTGGCAATTTGGTTTCCATCCTGCTATACACGAGGACGAGATATTTACGTGATTATTTTTCTTTACGGTCTGGCTAAGCTGGCTGAAATACTGGATGAGGAGATCTATCATTTCGGTCAGATGATTAGTGGCCATACGCTTAAACATCTTCTGGCAGGCTTTGCCGCTTACTGGATGCTGCGTATGCTAAAAAAGCGTAGATTATTAGAAAGATTTAATCAAGGAGATCAAATAAGGAAATACAATTAGAAATAAAAAATATCCCACTCTCATAAGATGGGTCGTAGTGAATAAGGGGTATACTACGGCAGTGGTCTGCCGTAGTTATTTATTCGCCTTCTCTTTTTACAGATTATCCTAAAAGTAATTTTTTAGAATTATTCTTACAGGTTGAATTAATTGCTTGATTCAGCATAAATGCCCGAGTTGAATTGATTTGGGCGTCTAAAGGAGCGCTTCTTGCTATCGTTACTAGGGGTCCGCTCGAATCTATGAGAATGGCTCTTATTTGAATCGGCGTGGTTAAAAGAATTTCTTTCATTGGATGCCCAAGAACGATTACGCTTATGAACAACATGAGGAACTTTCTGGGTTTTCCCTTCATTTTGCCGAATTCGTGGTTTGAATTTTGGTTCCATACCTGGAATGACAGAAGGGGTAATGCGCTGACCCGTGAAGCGTTCAATTCTTTTCAGGCTGATGCTATCTTTTCCGGAAGCAAAGGAAACAGCAATGCCTGAAGCACCAGCGCGGCCTGTTCGCCCAATACGATGTACATAGTCTTCAGCAAATTTCGGCAAATCAAAGTTGATAACGTGAGTAATATCGGCGATATCAATTCCTCTTGCCGCTACGTCCGTTGCCACCAATATACGAAGTCTTCCGTTACGCAATTTAGTCAACGTACGTGTACGCTCACGCTGACTCATATCACCATGAAGTGCCCCAACCTCATGCCCTTGTGCTGCAAGATCGTCAGCTAAATCGTCTGCATCCCGCTTGGTTGCGGTAAAAACGATAGCTTGCTTGAGCGATTGATCACGCAATAAATGATCGAGCAGTTTATTTTTGTGCAAGAGATCATCCACATAATGAAGGCGTTGCTCGATATTTTCAAGTTTTGCGCGTTGTGAGGCAACTTGTATGCGTTTAGGGGATTTCAGCAATCGTGCTGCAATTTTGTCTATCGTTGAGTCTAGTGTAGCGGAGAATAATAAAGTTTGGCGACTTGCTGGTGTTGTGGAAGCAATACTTTCAACATCATGAACGAATCCCATGTCAAGCATACGATCCGCTTCGTCTAATACCAGCATTTCCAGCCGTGAGAAATCAATACGTCCTCGTTGAATATGATCGATTAGGCGACCGGGTGTTGCGACCAAAATATCTACCGTTTGAGATAATAATTTATTTTGTAAAAAATAGGACATGCCACCCAAAATACTAACGACTTTGATGCGAGACAGATATTTGCCATACTTGCTTGCTGCATCAGAAACTTGCAACGCTAACTCACGAGTGGGCGTCAATACGAGGATGCGCGGCCCACGACCTTGTGCTTTTGTAGGGGTAGCCAGGCGATGCAGTGCAGGTAACATGAATGCAGCTGTTTTGCCAGTGCCTGTTTGAGCCGATGCCATGACATCATGACCTTGAATTAATTCTGGAATAGCTTGTTGTTGGATAGGTGTAGGAGAGGTGTAACCTAACTCATTAATCGCTTTAATAATAGAGGGATGTAAATTCAAATCTTCAAAGGACACGTTTTTTTCCTGATGTGTATAAATAAAAAATACGCGAGCAGGGATTGAGACCAGAAACTCGTAGGCAACAAATACCGCTGGCGCAGATATAAAACATCGCAGCTAACCAGTGGTATTACGCAATTTCCAGACTATGTAGTGGGAAAATCGGAAGAAGGTCAGAAACGATGGAATCTAAAAAGATGGCTACTAATTTTGCAGCCAAAGGAGTATACATGAATTATCAAATATGTCGAGTCTTTTCATTAGCGATGCGAAAAAAATGGTTACCCGTTATCACGAAAAAATAGAGTTCTGTTTCCTTCCAGTGTTGAGGAGAAGATTGGTTTTAGGCATAACAAATGCTAGTATTTAGTTGGAACGATGGTGACTTTAGCGAATTTACGCTTGCCTACTTGGACCACGACTGTTTCGCCCACTGCTAGATGGATTGACTTATCAATAATTTTATTTCCGTTCAGCTTTACTCCTCCTTGCTCAATCATGCGTAATGCTTCGCTGCTACTCGACGTCAACCCCGATTGCTTTAATAACTGGGCAATAGGAATATTTGCTTCATTAATCTGAAGTAATTTTTCAGGAATATCATCGGGTATCGCCCCTTTCTTGAAGCGAGTTTCGAAATCGATCAGCGCTTTCTCAGCATCCGTCTTGCTATAAAAGCGGGCTACGATCTCCTGAGCAAGCAGAACTTTAATTTCTCGTGGATTTCGACCTTGTTTTACCTCTTGCTTCCAATGATGGATAGTATCTAATGATTCAAATGACAATAACTCAATATAGCGCCACATTAAATTATCGGAAACTGACATGAGCTTTCCGAAGATATCATTAGCGCTTTCCGTGATGCCAACATAGTTGTTCAAGGATTTGGACATTTTATTGATGCCATCCAACCCTTCTAATAATGGCATAGTGAGAATGCATTGGGGTGGCTGTCCAAAATGTTTCTGTAATTCACGTCCCATCAATAAATTGAATTTTTGGTCAGTTCCGCCTAATTCGATATCGGCTTTGAGGGCAACTGAGTCATAGCCTTGAATAAGCGGGTAGAGAAACTCGTGGAGAGCGATAGGTTGATTAGTACGATAGCGTTTGCTGAAGTCATCTCTTTCCAACATTCGGGCAACCGTGTAAGTTGCAGAAAGTTTAATGAGATCGACGGCGTTAAGTTTATCCATCCAGGTAGAGTTAAACACCACTTCGGTTTGATCGGATCTAAGGATTTTAAATACCTGAGTGGTATAGGATTTGGCGTTCTGCGCGACTTCTTCGCGTGTTAACGGAGGGCGTGTTGAATTTTTGCCGGTAGGGTCACCGATCATTCCTGTAAAATCACCAATTAAAAACAAAATATGATGACCCATATCCTGTAATTGGCGTAACTTATTCAGTAATACTGTATGGCCCAAGTGCAAATCAGGTGCAGTAGGATCAAATCCAGCTTTAATTCTCAAAGGTGCGCCTGCTTTGAGTTTCTGAATTAATTCTTCTTCTATCAGCAGCTCATGACATCCGCGTTTGATTATTTTTAGTTGTTCGGAGATTGAGTTAAACACAATAAATACAATGGGTTATTTTAGAGTTTTAAAAATCTGCTTATTTTAAGTTTGTTTACTATGGAATGCCAGGCTAGGGATGGCACATTTTTGTGCTAGACTAACCGGCCGGCTCACAACAAATAGGAGATGTAACATAAGATGCTATATACGTCACCACGCGATAAAATAAGGATTTTAGCGCAAAAGCCATCGGTATTTATACATAAAAGATTACGTTGGCTAACAATCTTATCCAGTCTGCCCCTATTTGGCATAGTCACTGCATTTGGCATCGCACCCAATACTTCTTTACAAGATATTCCAGAACGTAAAATTGTTCGTACTCTTCCGCTTCCTGAAATGGCCATTTCTGATGATGCGAATAGTGCATTTTGGCGTCAGGAGAACATTCGTCGTGGGGATACGATGGCTGCGATTCTTGCGCGCTTGGAAATTAACCAACAGGATAAAGCTAATTTCTTACGTGTTGCCAAAGGCAGTAAAGCGATGCGGCAACTCAAGCCTGGAGAAGTTATTCATGCTGAAACTACAGCAGATGGGGAATTGTTAGCGCTACGATATTTTTACGGCAATGGTGAGCAATTCCTGATCGAGAAGGTTGATGACACTTATGAATTGAGCGAGCAGTCTGCTGGAGTAAACACACGTGTCAGTGTTGGGTCCGGCGTAATAGAAAGTTCTTTGTTTGCAGCTACGGATGCTGCTGGATTGCCGACAAGTATCGCCATTCAGATTGCTAATATTTTTGCATCAGATATTGATTTTTATCGTGACTTGCAAAAAGGTGATCGTTTCACGGTCGTTTATGAGACTTCCCATGATAATGGCGAGAATACTCAATATGGACGTGTTTTAGCGGTTGAGTTTATCAACAAGGGTAAGTCTTACCGGGCCGTCTATTTCCAGGCTTCTGATGATGAAGGTGATTACTATACCCCTTCCGGCGAGAGTTTACGCAAACCGTTTTTGCGAGCGCCATTAGAGTTTTCTCGGATCAGTTCAGGATTTACAAATGCGCGTTTCCATCCGATATTGAAGCAATGGCGAGCTCATAAGGGCATCGACTATGCTGCGCCAACAGGGACTCCTGTGATGGCGACAGCAGATGGAACAATAGAATACACTGGGCGGAAGAATGGATATGGTAACCTGATTGTATTGAAGCATCGGGGAGAATACAGCACTGCTTATGGACATTTATCCGCTTTCAAAAAAGGGATACAAAAAATAAAATATGTTAAGCAAGGTGAAGTGATTGGATATGTTGGTTCAACTGGAATGGCAACAGGACCCCATCTACATTATGAGCTCCGTATCAATGGAGTTCAGCGCGATCCATCAAAGGTGGTAATGCCTGCTGCGTACCCTATCAGCAAAAGAAATAAAGCTGCGTTTCATCGAGATACCAAAGAGCTGGTTGCTCGCTTAGATTTGCTTCGTAATGCCAATCTCGCTTCCGCCAATTGATCCTTGAGTTTTACGAATTTTCTACAGTCTAGTAGGTGGATCTTTTGAGAGAATCTCTTTATATCGGGATAATGTCTGGTACAAGCCTCGATGGAGTAGATGCGGCATTAGTCGACTTTAATTCTTCGACTCCTTCTTTGATCGAGACTTATTTCTTGGTATACGATCAATATTTACGGGAACAACTGTTGGCGTTAAATCAAGCTGGCTATGATGAGCTACATCGTGCTGCATTACTGAGTAATACACTATCTAAATTATATGCTGACGCAGTAGAAGGGCTTCTAAGCAAAAGTGGGGTTAGTTCGCAAAGTATTACAGCTATTGGCTGTCATGGTCAGACTGTGAGACATTGTCCTCAATCGGAAAGAGCTTATAGTATCCAATTAGGTAATGCTGCACTCCTGGCTGAGTTGACTGGCATTACGGTAGTTGCAGATTTCAGAAGTCGTGATATCGCAGCAGGGGGTCAAGGTGCTCCCTTAGTGCCGGCTTTTCATCAAGTCATATTTGGCCATACAGAAAAACATCGTATCATAGTTAATATTGGTGGTATTGCAAACATTACCAGTCTTTCACCTAAGAGGGAAGTTATTGGTTTTGATTGCGGTCCAGGGAATATCCTGTTGGATGCCTGGTGTTTACAGCATACAGGAAGCCTGTATGATCACAATGGATCCTGGGCCGAAACAGGATGTATTATTCCAGAATTACTGGAAGCATTGCTGGCATTTTCTTTTTTCTCTCTACCACCCCCGAAAAGTACGGGTAGAGAACTATTTAATAGTGATTGGTTGAAAAACTATTTGCATGGGAAAGAGTCGCCCCAAGATGTGCAGGCAACCTTGCTGAAGCTTTCTGTTGAAGCCATTGCTCAATCTATATGGCTTCATTTCCCGGAGGCTGAAGAAATTTATGTATGTGGGGGAGGAGCCCGCAATGGCAAGCTGGTAGATGAGCTAAAGACAGCTTTATCGGGGAAAGAAGTTAATCTGACCGATGTATTAGGGGTCGATGCAGATTGGATGGAGGCGTTCGCGTTTGCCTGGTTAGCCAAACAAACGATAAATAAATTACCCGGTAATCTTCCCGCTGTTACCGGTGCACAGGGCTATCGAATTCTCGGGACAATTTATACTGCCTAAGCTTCGATAGCTAAACAATTAAACAGAGAAAGAAGAGCCACAACCACATGTGCTTGCTGCAGAGGGATTTCTAATAATGAACTGTGCGCCCTGAGGATTTTCCTGGTAATCAATTTCGGCACCAATTAAATATTGAAAGCTCATTGAATCCACTAAGAGTTTTACCCCTTCTTTTTCCATGACAAAATCGTCTTCATTGATGGTTTCATCGAAAGTAAAGCCATATTGAAAGCCTGAGCATCCCCCTCCGCTTATAAAAACCCTGAGTTTTAAATTATGGTTTCCTTCTTCTTCTATGAGATGCTTAACTTTGTCTGCTGCATTCGCAGTAAACATTAAAGGTAACTGCTTTTCAGTATTTACATGGGTGTTTATTGTGCTCATATCATTCTACCTATTTTATCTATGATTAAATAAAAATCTTGAATAAGGCGTATTGTTATTTGGTATGTAGAAAATTAACTTATGAGTGAGGTTTACTTGATTTAGAAGTATTTCTTTTGGAACAGTTTCTTATTTTATAGATAAGTTAAGCTCAAAATAGGGTTAAGGCAATAAGGGTACGTGCTCAATTCCTAATGTTTCTGAGAATCCAAATATGATATTCATATTTTGTACTGCTTGCCCTGCTGCACCTTTCACGAGATTATCTGTTACCGAAAGTATTACCGCAATGTCGCCATCCTGGGGGCGGTGTACTGCAATTCGGCAATAATTAGATCCTCGGACGGAACGTGTTTCTGGATGATTGCCTGCTGGTAATATATCAACAAATGGTTCGTTAGCGTAACGATCCATATATAAAGTCTGCAAATCAACCTTTTTGGTCAGTCTTGCATAGAGTGTTGCATGAATGCCACGAATCATGGGTGTAAGATGAGGCACAAAGGTAAGATCAACCTGTTTTTTAGCTATATTGGATAAACCCTGCTTTATTTCAGGTAGGTGACGATGCCCTGGTACTGCATAAGACTTGAAATTATCAGCCGCTTCTGAAAATAAGGTATGGACTTCTGCTTTACGTCCTGCACCGGATACACCTGATTTAGTATCAGCAATCAGATGATTCATATCTACTACTCCAGCTTCAATTAAAGGCAAGAAACCTAATTGCACAGCGGTAGGATAACAACCAGGATTAGCGATTAGTCGCGCATTTTTTATTTGCTCACGATTTATTTCAGGCAAACCATACACTGCTTCTGCAACTAATTCAGGGCAAGCATGAGACATTCCATACCACTTTTCCCATTCTGCCACATCTTTGATACGAAAATCTGCAGATAAATCAACTACGAGAATGCCGGCATCGTACAAGGTTTTTGCCTGTTGCATAGCAACTCCATTGGGCGTTGCAAAAAAAACGATATCACATTTATTCAGCTCCGCTTTGCCGGGATCAGTAAACTTAAGAGTTACTTGCTTGCGTAAACTGGGAAATAATTCATCCACAGACATGCCAGCTTCCTGCCGTGAAGTGATTACTTTTAGTTGAACTTCCGGATGTTGTGCAAGAATGCGTAACAACTCCACTCCTGTGTAGCCTGTTCCACCTACTATACCGACTTTTATCATAGAGTTCCTGTGTACTAGAACGTATATTTTAATATATTTTAATTCCAGTAAAACAAAAAAAGCCGCCAATATAGGGCGGCTTTTTTGGAAAATTTAATAAATCAACGTTTAGAGAATTGTTTGCGTCGACGCGCCTTACGTAAGCCAACTTTCTTCCGTTCAACCTCACGTGCATCACGTGTCACAAAGCCTGCCTTGCTTAAAACCGGTTTAAGAGAAGCATCATAATCAATTAGAGCTCTGGTTATTCCGTGACGCACTGCACCTGCTTGCCCGGATTCCCCACCACCGCAGAGATTAACCATTATATCCAGATTCGTCATGTTGCCAGTTAACTCAAGCGGCTGACGAACAATCATGCGTCCGGTTTCACGTGAAAAATATTCATCAACTGGTTTATTATTGATGGTAAATAAGCCACTTCCTGGTTTAATAAAGACTCTAGCTACAGCGCTTTTTCTGCGGCCAGTCCCGTAATTATAATTAATTGCCATAAATTAAGCCCTGATTTCCAATAGCTTTGGTTGCTGTGCGGTATGAGGATGAGTATCTCCTGCATATACTTTGAGTTTTTTGAACATGGCGTAACCTAAAGGCCCCTTGGGTAACATGCCTTTTACTGCTTTTTCTAAAGGTCTTCCAGGAAAACGTGCATGCATCTTCTTGAAATTAGTTTCGTATATTCCTCCAGGATAGCCACTATGACGATAATATTTCTTATCTTCTGCCTTATTACCCGTTACACGGATCTTATCAACATTAACAACAACGATATAATCTCCTGTATCAATATGAGGAGTATAAATAGCTTTATGTTTGCCTCGCAAACGATGTGCTATTGCTGTGGCTAATCTTCCCAAAACTTTATCGGTCGCATCTATAACAAACCAATCATGTTGGACTTCATGTGGTTTAGCTGAAAAGGTTTTCACTGGACTTGTCTCGCTTTTTATATGGAGTGTTTTCTTTTTAAACACAAATTAATCAGAAATATTATGCTACTCATACGGAATTGTCAATTTCCAGCCTCTTCCATTACAGGGCGATCGCACTTAAAAGTGCTTGAAAATAGAATTTAGATAAGGTAATAACGCTATTATATTGATTTCAAATGATAGCAAAGCCAACACCTTCCATTATCCATCACTTTTCGAGCATTCATGATCCCGGGTAAACAGACAAAAGAAACATCAGCTACAAGATATTTTCTTTATCAGTATCTGCGCTACGATTTGTGGTGCAGATGTGGGTTGCCATTTAACAATTTGGCTTGGCAGAAGAGGCGTGGTTCACCGAATTGCCGGGCTTGGAACATGGCATCCCTTCGCACGATACCTTCGGGGAAGTTTACGCCGCCATTGATACCGGGCGGTTCAGCGTTGGTTTTTCCCGCTGGGTTCCTGACCTGGCCACCCTCACCGAAGGTGAAGTGATTGCAATAGATGGCAAGTGTTTAAGACGTAGCATTGACCAGGCCTCAAAAAAAGCCGCCATCCACACGGTCAGCGCTTGGCTCAGCACAACAATCTGGTGTTAGGCCAGGTTAAAGTCGGTGGCCAATCAAATGAAATCACCGCCATTCCCCAATTGCTTT
>NZ_FORD01000074.1 GCF_900113925.1 Nitrosomonas sp. Nm34 | reverse complement strand
TATTGGAAATTTTTCAAGAAGAAAATCCTGTATGGGCGCTACTATGAAACTTTTTCACTTTTCAAAAGTGCTTGCCAAGCTTTTTTTACAGCAACCGATCATTACGAAGCAGAATTACGCACATTATTAACTGATAATTTCCAAATCATTGGTAGCACCTGAGTGCAGAAATTTCATGTGCGATGGGTATACATTGTGTAAATGACAGTGGACATCTAAAGCAAACTTACTATCTTTATCGTATATACGTTTAATACTAATATTTCTCTCTGTGGTTAACCCACATTGATCTGTATAGGTAATAAGATAATTTCCTTTGGCTTTGCGTACGATTGCTCTGTAGAAATCAAATTGTTTCCAATTATCCTTTTCATCTATTCCATTTTCCTTGTGATTTTTATCTATCTGAGTAAAAGGATATGTTTCAATTATGGATTTTGAAATTTCTGTTTTGGTGATTGTATTGTTTGTCCGCTGCTTTTTCATACCTGTCCGCAGGAATGAAAGCACTCCCCAAGCACTTATGGCAGAAATTATCCCCATAATTAATTCTATATTTTTCATTTTTTTGAAAATGAATGGCAATGAGCCACAAAGGTGAGATTTTCTTATTATATGACAATGTCGTCAAATGGAGGCTTGTAAGATGAGAGCCACTAGGCCCCCATAGGAATTAATGTTTTTCCAATTGATCAGGTATCAGCTCTACAAACCGCGCCATTGGATCCGTCAATGAGGTTTAATTTTATGAGGCTGCCGCATTTCGATGAAAGTGCCGTCTTCTTCGATGATAATATTGATGGATTCACCATTGGGCTTGATGACTTCTGCTTCGTAAACGGTGATTTTCTTTTTCATCGTCCGCTTTTCAACATTTTCTATCATTCCACCCTGCGTATATTCCTTGATGGTGTGCTGAACTCTTTCTGGGATTTTGGATAATGGAACATTGTCATCGAGCACTTTTGTCAACGCCGGTGTTACAAAAAGCAGTGTTATCAGTGAAGTGAGTGTGAGAATCTTAATGTTCATCTGGGTCTCCTGCCAAATATGAATATATTATATTTGAGTAATCCATCAAACCTTATTGCAATTGCACACCAACCTTACTAGCTCATATATACTCGGTTGTTCTTTTCCATTACAGATATCATAAAGCTTCATGATAAGGTGATCGTTTGATATCCCAGCTTGCCGTCAAGTTTTCTTCTTATTCTCTTAACAAGCAAATCATTGTTTGTACTTAGACGCAAATGCCGTCTACATCAACTGTATTCACCCTAGTATCAACAACCAAGATATCGCTCTCCTGGTAGGTAGGTGACATCGAGTTGTCCTTATCGACCATAGCTGCATAATTTCCGATGCTAGCGATGCCTTTCAAGTTCTCCTCGCCCACTCTTTGCTGACTCACGAGTAAAGACCATATCAATAAATTACAGAAAGTGTGGGCGGCGCTGCCAAACTTTCTAAGCTCCTGAATTTAAGGAAAGCTGCTGCGTGTCTCAGTGAAAAGAAATATCCTACAACAGAATATTAGAGATGGAAAAAATGGCTAGAATTCCACTCGAAGAACTGAGGCCTGATTTGTTTGTTCGCCAACCTATCGTGAGTGAGTTTGTGGAACATCGCCTCTACGAGCGTCGATAAGCGGGCAGGCGTAACAATTATAGAAGCAAGGTCTACCAGCGCGCGTGTTCGGCCGAGGGAAAAGCTGATAAAGGTCAGAAGCACAGTATGTATATTGGTAAGGCTAATAGTAAGCAGGTTTTATGTTTTCAAGAGCTGTCCTCTTTTGGTTTTTGCTAGCTCGTTTGCTTGTCCTCTACCGTATATAGACGGGTTTTATTGCATTTTTTTGAAGCAATGAAAGAAATGGTCAACATGAGGGATAGATTACCTATTGATGGCACCCTTTCACTGGCTCAATGAATAACGAAAATGGGGGCAGGTCGCGATTCACGCTCTTTTTAATTGGGCCTTAAAAATAATGAACTTTGATTCAGATTGAATTTCCAAATTTTAAAAGGATGTAATGAAATAAAATTTTATAAGACATTTACATTATTCTAGTCAATAGAGAAAAAGCAGCATGTCAAAAAATCATATATTTATTTCTTCACATCTGCCTGTATTAAGCTTATTCCTTGTTCTAATATTTACAGCTCTCTGAGAATCTGACTTAGATAATTAAATTCCAAGTAAATTTGCCGCGTGCATATTGATCAGATTGAACAAAAGATAGCAAGAAACCTCGATGAAAAATTTGACTCCGATAAGAGCGAACACAAATATGAACTATCTTTCCGGAGCTTGGATGCAAAATAGTTGTGAATTAATCCATGTTTGGCATTTTTAAAATGGGGATAGGGTAAAAAATTGCGGGTTTAGAGTTGCTGTGACAAGCTGATATTCAAAAATTTTTCTTAATAGGAGAAAATAGGATGATAGATCAAGAAAAATTAGAATTGCCAGTTAGCTGGGGTTGGCTGTTGGCACTTGGCATAACTCTGATCATCTTTGGAATACTTGGTATAGCTATGCAATTCTACCTGACCTTGGCCAGCGTAATTTTGTTTGGTGCCTTAACTCTGGTGTCCGGCTGTTTTCAGCTCTGGCATGGCTTGGCTACAAAAGAAGTTAAATGGTCAGGTCGTGCTTTGCATCTGCTTATCGCGCTAATTTATATCGTATTTGGTGGATTGTTAGTGTGGGATCCAGTGAGCGGTACACTCAGCCTTACCCTTGTGTTAGCGGGCTTTTTGATCGCTATCGGTTTGTCACGTATTAGTTATGCATGGAACTGCCGAAAACGTGGATGGAAATGGCAATTAACGCTGGTAGGTGGTTTGATTGATTTATTGTTAGCCGGTATGATTGTTTATGGGTGGCCAGAAACTGCGTTTTGGGTAATTGGTTTATTTGTGGCTATTGAGATGCTGATCAATGGCTGGCTGTTAATTGCTATGGCTATGGCAGCACGCAACATCAGTCATGAAGCGGAAAAGAAGGCTTCAACCTAAATACCAAAACTTGAATTCACGTAATAAGTGTGTAACCCATCAATCTCTCAGCACCTGTACCTTGTGATTTTCGTAACCTCTCGTAAGGTCCTAGACCCCAGGCATTTTCTTGGTTTGTTGTTTAGTTTGTGTCCAGCAAAAAACGGAAAATAAGCATCAAAAATAAGGCCAGGTCGTGAATCAAGAAAAATAAGGGGATATACTACAGATTATGTCAAGGGCTATTCCGTTTAGGATTGCCGAACATGCTTTATCACGTCACATCACGTGCAGATCGCAACGAAAATATTTATGAAGAGATGATGATGACCGATGAAGGTTTTTAGAAATCCTTAGAGCAGTTGTTACGGATTACAACTGGTTGTGGCATGGCTACTTATCTGATGGGTAACCATTATCATCTCCTCATTGAACCCCTTGATGACAATTTGTCAAAAGAGGGGCGTCAGCCAGCGTAGTATATGCTACCTCACTCACGCACCCAACGAACTTATTCTTGGAACGATGGAGACTATTGTTCGCAAGAATAAGAATGCTTGATTCTGCACCTCATTCACCCTTTCTTTGTTTGTTCTCTCAATTCATCTCAAATTCGAAGCTTGCCTGGCAATGCAAAAAAATTGATGAATTTCAGAGTAAGCTCTCGTTACAAAAAATAAATCTTCTTATCTGCCCGTAGCACCGGCTTGTTCAGCTTTAGGGAATATAATTTCTACCCGCCTATTCTGTTGGCGGCCAGCTGCGTTGCTATTCGAAGCCACCGGATAACTTTCCCCAAAACCTTGAGCCGTGATGCGCTGGGGGTTAATGCCGCTGCTTATTAAAAAATTCTGCACCGATTGGGCTCGCTGCTCAGATAATTTCTGGTTATAAGATTCTGATCCGGTACTGTCCGTGTGCCCCTCGATGAGGATATTTTGCTCGGGATGGGATTGTAAGAATGAAACGAGACGAGAAAGATTCAGCTGCGCACCACGCTTTAGAGCTGCACGGTTGTACTCGAACAGCACGTCGCCCAGCGTCATCACATAACCACGTTCCGTCTGCTCGGCCTTCAACTCAGCCAATTCATTCGCTAGCGCGCGAGCTTCGTTAGTTCGCGCTTCTAATAGAATGTGATCACGCTCTTTAATCAATTGCTCTACTGCTGTTTCGGCTTCCTTCCGTTGAGCCTCAACGCGCGCAATCTCTAACTGTCTTTGGGCGATGCCGGCAAGATGAGCAGTTTCTTTACGGTCTCCAGCCTGCTCGGCCCGCGCTATAGTCTCGCTAGCCTTTTGGAGTTCTACAGGTGCCATGTTGACAACTTTTGGATCTTGTCGAGTTTGATCGTAAGCTAACCGTGCTTGTTGCAGCGCCCCGTTGGGAGTGGCACAAGCACTCAATGTAGCTGCGAGGCAAATAGTAAATGCAGTAAATGCACGATTGTTCCACCAAGAAAAACGATTGCTTTGAGTAGTCATCGTCGTCTCCTTTTTTTATTGATCGGCGGCTGAAAACACTATCTTATAAACCGTCGAGCGTAATAGACTGAGGTTACGTGTCGGCTTGGAGTACAGAGCTAGCGTACCTTGCTTTCCCGCCGAAGATCTTCTATCGCTTTTTGAACTTCTTGAGCTTGCGATTGTGCCCGCTCGGACTGAGCGGTACTTTCGGCCAGTCGGGCGTCGACCTGGGCTTCTTCGGCTAACCGCCGTGCGATCTCATAGTCCTTCTTGCTGAAGGAGGATTTCGCCTGATCTAGTTTATCTTTGGCTAAGTGGGTTGGCAGTGGCGCATATTTTGCAGAATCAGCGCTGATCGCCCGATCATAAGCTTCATCTGCTGACGAAATGGCAAGTTGTGCCGGCGTTGGACTAGCACAAGCAGCTAGTAGGATAACACTGCCGATCATTGACAACGTAACTGGTAGTGCTTTTTTCAGTAGCGCAATCTTATTCATCATCGCTGACCTCCAAATGGATTTTGGCTTTCAGGGGTATTTGACAGCGAGACGCGACAAGAAAAAACATCAATACTCGAGGTTCTTGTTGTTCGCTAATACATATCAAACCCCTGGTAACGCAGAAAAAAATAAAACGCTTTTTTTCACTAAAAAATGAATGTACTGGAAATCAAACTGACTGTCAAACACATTGCTGGCCGAACAAAAAATGACTTAATTGCAACTCATCATCAGGAAAATCAGAGATATGGTTGCTATTTTACTGTTAGTGCAACATGACTTTGTCTACCTGGCAAAAAAGATCAAACTCGACGGGCAAGTTCAATGGCTGTTATCATCCCATAAAACTTGACACCTATTTGCTAATTCTGTCTTCTGCGCGCCACTTGCTTCAGGTGCTGCCTTGAGTTCTTTACCTGGAAGGTTAAACGGGAAGCTGGTGCGTTCAGGTTCGATACAGACAATGCTCTAGCACTGCCCCTGCAATGATAAATGGGCTAGCTTGCGTAAGCCGCACTCGTCATTGCACCGAAAAACGGGAGGAGGCAGTTTTATTTTTTTAACTGTCAGTATTTACTAATGCTACAAAAAGCAAGACCTGGTCTCATGTTTGTAACGGGTTCGGTTGATTGCCTGGTTAGCTATCTAATCGTGTCATCGAACGTTCAATATTCTGTCGAGCCTGTTTTTCATAACGTTGTATAAACACAGGTGTATTAAATATCGTTGGCCGCGCGAGAAAATCCTTCAGAATCTTCCTCCGCCTCTTTCTGAACAAGAAATACGGAACCCAAGAATACTCTTCCCTTATCTGCCGCTCGTATTCCTTAAACCTTTCAGGTTCTGCACCGAGGATGGATAGGTCTACGTCGATCAAGATTTGCTCGTCCTTGTTGTGTGGCAGTACGGCGTGCCGGGTTGCCATGATCAAGTTTGAGATACGGGTAGCGGCATCTTTGGTCCCACCGGCGGCCAGTACCTTCTTTACTGCTAGCTCTGCACTCTTAATTTCGTTCTGGCTGGAGTACTCCTCATAAATCGCATCGTGAAACCAAAGCGCTAGCTCTACTTCGGCGGCATGCTCTGCGAAATTGCGGATTTCGGTGAGCCTCGCAAAACACTCTTCAATATGGCGCACAGTATGGTACCTCCGGTGGGGCTCGGAGTACCGGGCGATGAGTTCTTTAAACTCCTGATCCAGCATAGGAGTGATTGAGATGCCCAGCCCTTCCCAAGACGCTTTCCATTGATTCGTTAATATCACTTGGGTAGCTAACTGGAATTAAATCTTCGCAATGATACAGTAGAAAAGGTATCAGTCATAATAGCTTGCAAAATGAATAAACTAACCGACTAACAGCCCTATAATCAACATTAGAATACGCTGCGGTTTCAAATAGTGGGTAATGTCCCGTTGGTATATCACATTCATTATCTTTCCTCTATCCGTAATATCGGCAACAATTTCGTTCATATGAATATTACCGCTTTGCTTCAAACGAATATATTTTGTACTTCACCAATAAAAGCATTATTGCCTCAATAGGTTTGTCACACTGTGTGATGACTGATACCTGGTATTTGTATTTGTTGCAACGCAAGATTTGATCCCATGAAATGCATGAAAATCTTGCGGTAAATAGTAGAAGAGTTTTGCCGTGTGGGGAGGAAAATTTTATTCGAGGGTTGGAAAAGATTGTGGTTAAATTGTTGCGTTCTCCTCCCTTAGGACGCTTAAGGAATGAAGAGGGAGGGGGATAAAGGATAGGATCCGCTGATAGCTGTTGAAATACCTTGGGTTTTTGAGATGATCACCATTGATGCTGTGGCAGCGCAATTAAAAATTGCTGTCAATCAGCTGATTAGCTCAAACAGATAACCTGATCCGTGCAGAACATTTTGTATATAGTCAATTGCATTTCAATTCATGGAGTAGGGGATCTGAAATAGCGTGCTAACAGCCAATCGAGCTTCGAGGCAAATACTTGACGATCAGCCTGGCTAAAGGGAGAGGCTCCTCCAATATTTACTCCGCTGTTGCGTAATTCTTCCATAAAATTGCGCATGGCAAGGCATTCCTTGATGTTATCGGTGGTGTAGAGCTCGCCGCGCGGGTTGAGGGCATGACCACCTGCTGCAATTACCTGTGCCGCAAGCGGGATGTCAGCAGTGATGACCAGATCACCTGGTTGCAGTACCAATATGATCTTGTTATCCGCCACATCAAAGCCGCCTGGTACCTGTTGCGTCTTGATATAAGGTGAGGGTGGAACACGCAACGGTTTGTTGGCAATCAGTGTGGTCACAATTTGGGTGCGTTCTGCTGCACGAAACAAAATTTCCTTAATGACGACAGGGCAAGCATCAGCATCTACCCAAATTCTCATGATTAATGCCCACGCTTGCTTGAATGGGGGCTTGATTTTGGCGAAAACCAGGTGGTCTGGGGCATGGCTTGATGGCGTGCGGCTTCAGACATTTTATGAGCAGGTTGTTTCTTCGCTGAGTTTTGCGCATTATTTGAGTGCTGCTGAGTGCCGGCTGGTTTTGAGCGAGAAGTATGGTTTAGGCTGTGTTGTTTGGGTTGTTTGGATTGTTCCAAGCGTCCATTTTTCGCGCGACTATTGACTACTTGCTTAGCGCGCTCTCCTGCTTTGCGGGTGGTCTGATTTGGCGTGTTACCTTGGTTGATGGCGCGTCGTGGTTGATTCGATGGCCTGGGTGCTTCAGGTTCAATTTTGGTAGGTGCGACAAAGCCTGGGGCAGTTGTTTTGGGAAGCTCACGTTTTATCAACCGCTCTATGTCGCGGAGGTGCTTCATTTCTTCACGGTCTACCAGCGATATCGCAGCGCCAGGGCTACCTGCACGGCCAGTGCGACCAATGCGGTGCACATAATCTTGAGGTACATTCGGCAGCTCAAAATTTACCACTTGCGGCAGTTGGTCGATATCCAGCCCGCGTGCGGCGATATCGGTGGCAACCAGCACCTGTACGGTTCCCTGCTTGAATTGGGATAATGCTTTGGTGCGAGCGCCTTGGCTTTTGTTGCCATGAATCGCGGCAGCTTCGATCCCATCTTTGATCAGCTTTTCTGCCAAGCGATTGGCACCATGTTTGGTTCGGGTAAAAACCAGCACTTGCTGCCAATTATGATATTTGATCAGATAACTCATCAGATCACGCTTATGGCTTTGATCCACTAAATGCACCGATTGCTCGACCAGCTCTGAGGTAGTGTTGCGATGTGCCACTTCAACAAAAGCTGGGTTCCTTAGCAGAGTAGCAGCCAGTGCCCTGATTTCGTCTGAGAAGGTGGCAGAGAACAGTAGGCTCTGCCTTTGTTTAGGCAGCAATGCAAGAATTTTTTTAATATCGTGGATGAAACCCATATCCAGCATGCGATCGGCTTCATCCAGCACGAGGATCTCAATCCCGGATAAATCCAGCGTTCTCTGGCTAACGTGATCGAGCAGACGACCAGGGGTGGCGACCAGGATATCCAGTGGCTTGCGCAAGCGCGTAATCTGCGGGTTGATGCTTACTCCGCCAAATATAACGCTGGAAGTAAGCGGCAGATATTTGCCATAAGTTTTGACCGATTCTTCTACTTGTGCGGCTAGTTCACGCGTGGGTGTCAAGATTAAACAGCGTGGACGGTTTTTTCCTAAACTGGTAGCTTTTTTCTGACTCAGCAATTGCAAGATGGGTAATGTGAAACCGGCAGTTTTCCCGGTACCGGTTTGCGCGCCAGCAAGCAGATCGCTACCGCACAATATTTGCGGAATAGCTTTGAGCTGGATAGGTGTGGGCGTGATATAGCCAGCGTCGGCAATCGCGCGCAAGATGGGCTTACTTAATCCCAGCTCGTTGAAAGGAGAGGTGATAAGAGTTTTTTCTAGAGTTTTTGATTGAACAGACAAGGTAATACTCCTGCGACGGCCTGTTACTCATAAGTAGCACCAATCGAGGCAGACGAATAAAGAATCAGTAATAATCGACATCAAAAAATATCGGACTGATCATTAGATGAGAAGAAAGACCGCTGCAGTGATTGGTTAGATGCAGGGGCTTTGTATTATACGGACTTGCAGAACAAAAATGGATTTATTTCCATAACTCTGGTAAAAATCCCCGGCTTTAGATGGTGACTTTGATTTTAAATATGTTGGCTTATGCGCGTTTCGCTTGGTGCGTATAGACGGCTTTAGTCGTCTGCACCCAAGCTGCGCTAACCCATCTACTTTTAGTGGATTTTCTTACCCGAAGTGCCTGTTGCTACACAGTCTTTGAGTTATCAGCTTTAATATTGAAGCAGACGCAAGCTCTTTTAGAGGGCTATTGCAGCGTGTTGAAGGAAGGTTAAATTGGTGGGTTGCTGTACTTGGCCCCATTTTTTGTGCTTTCTGGCTGCCGGTGAGTTCTTTGGATTCCATCGCTGCTCCTTCTTCGTGATAATTCCGTTCACAATACTCGCGTGCGTGGTGTGCGCCTAACGATCAAGCTCTCCGGCATCAATGAAGTACAGCAGAATTGCTGTCCAGTGCAGCGACTTGTTAGACTGAAGGCAAGAACTAGACGCATTCATTTCCGAATTTTTCGGAACCAATTTTTTAAGGTGATAAACATATCTGGACGGAATATGCCGAATGAAAGCAGTATGGCTTTGGTTGTGCTCTCTTCATCTTGGTTATATGGTTCCAGTCGATAACAATCTATTACAGCACCGTCGGTGTGGTAGCTTTTCGTAAAGTACTGACGCAGAAATGGTCCTTTTAAGGCAGCGCGATACTTTTGTACATACTCTTTTCGGCATAGATATAGTTTGTTTGAACCAGCAGCAAAAGGAATAATGTCAGACTTGGTATCGTTCTGCCATAACGAATATGCGTAAGTCACATCTGGCCACTCTGCTCGACAATAGTCATCCAGTGCTATTACCCCTTCTGCGCTTAAAGTCTTCTCTGCCAGTATAAGATCGTTCTGCACGATTGACTTCCAGTGCCCGCCATCCACACTAAAAAACCGAACCGGCCCGACTTGCGCCAAAATGCCATCAGGTTTGACGTCTTCTGATGATCCTTTCAATATTCGAATCATCGAAAAGTCAATGCTGATGTGTCAACATTTTTCTGGACACAATGTTAAGCAGCTTTGTGCTGCAATTCGTAGTCTAGCGGCGATAAATATCCATTGGCTGAATGCAGTC
>NZ_FORD01000095.1 GCF_900113925.1 Nitrosomonas sp. Nm34 | reverse complement strand
CGCTCACAAATTGATCCGGGAGCTTCGCAGAAAATTACCCCAGCATGGTCTGTTTGAACGCTATCAAGCAGATTTCCTGTGGTATGAACAGATATTGCAACAGCAACCCAAAGACAAGAATAACATCTACTCCTTGCACGAGCCGCAAGTGTACTGCATAGCTAAAGGTAAGGAGCACAAACCTTACGAATATGGCGCAAAGGCGTCAATTGCTTCGACTGCACAAAGCAACCTGATTGTGGGGGTGATCAGTCATGAGCGCAATCTGCATGATAATCATACCTTACCAGAAAGACTGAAACATGTTGAAATATCGCGTGGCAAAGCAGTCAAACAAGCGGTATGTGACCGAGGCTACCGTGGCAGAAGTGAAGTCAGTGCAACTCGAATCATCTTACCTGGAAAGTCACTAAAGAAGGATAGCCGAAGCCAGAAAGACAAGAAGCACAAACCATGCAAAAGGCGTGCGGCTATTGAACCTGTTATCGGGCATTTGAAATCAGATTTCAGATGGTCCGCAATTATCTCAAGGGCGTAGTGGGTGATCATATTAATCTACTGATGGCAGCTTGCGCCTGGAATCTGAATCAATGGCTATTGGCCATTTTTTGGCTGCTTTTTCCATCGTTACTGGAACGAAACAACCAACTTATCAGCCGTTAATAGAGCTGTAAGCCTGGTATCCTCGCTCAGAAAGTGCAGGCTTCGTGCCAGGAAATTAAAATTGATGTCCTAAAAATTGCTTTTTTCAGGGGCGACTAGTTAACTTTTTTTCTAATCTATTTAGCTGCCGTTAATTTCCTGGTAATGCACACATCATTTAATCAGGAGCCATCATGAAATTTTTGCCACCAGTTAAGACTCCACCGCCAGAACCGCTAGATATGCAATCGGCTTCAGCTTTGGCTGCCATCATTGAGGCTGTCATCTAGGCTGAACGGATCAGGACGGGTAAGGATGGGGTGGATGCGTCTTGCATTAGCGATTCCATAGCTCCAACTGAACGATCTGATGTGGATAAATGAAAGTCATGTCAGCTTTGACGGCGATCGCTTTCTCTACGGCGATCACAGCGTCGTCTTTCAATAGGAGCTGCTTCGTGTTCACAGCAACATACTTCGCTGTGCAAGCGACGCAGTGTTTCTCCCAGAGCCCAGTTTGGACTCTTACGATCACCTTTTAACAGCCCGGAGATATAGCTTTGCCCCGTCCCACACTTTTTAGCTATTTGCACCTGAGTCAATCCTTGATCGATCAGGTTTTGAATTAATTTTGCCCAGTTCATATGAATATAATATCGCCATTGCGGTATAAAGCAAATAGCCAAAGCGGTATGATTTTGTATCACAATTGCGATATGGAAACTTTTGGAAAGAGAATTCAGGAAGCGCGGAAGGAAATGGGGCTGACACAGCCACAGCTCGCCAAGTTGGCAGGCCTGTCTCAAACAACCATTTCCGATATAGAACGCGGAAGAAACAGTGGATCAGGCGCTGTTACAGCATTAGCCAGGGTTTTAAAAGTAAACCCCGAGTGGCTCGCAGAAGGCCGGAGGCCAAAACGCAAGAAGGATAGTCTCCATCCAGAGTTTATTGGAGTAGAGATAATAGAGGCTAATACAAAAGGTGTGCCCTTAATTTCGTGGGTACAAGCTGGAAATTGGTCTGAAGCAATAAATAATTTTGCTCCAGGTGATGCAAAAAGATGGGTTCCATGTCCAGCTCAACACAGCGAAAGAACATTTGCTCTACGTGTTAGCGGGATATCAATGTTTAATCCATCAGGGGAAAAATCATTCAGAGATGGAGATATTATTTATGTTGATCCAGCAAGACATCCATGCAATGGGTCGTTCGTTGTTGCAAGGCTCGATGATAGTAATGAGGTGACATTCAAACAGCTCATAATTGAAGGTGATCACAAATATTTGCGAGCAATAAACCCAGATTGGCCAAACAAGATAATCCAAATAAATAGCAATGCAACAATTTGTGGGGTCGTTATTTATGTGGGGCGAGATGTTTAGCTGGAGATATCTTTTCTGCAAAACTACCAAGCACGGCTGTTTGCAGGGCTGACACCGGATCAATTTCAAAAACATTAATTCTATCATGGGTTTATCGCCCATCATCTCGTCAGTCTCCATTTGACGACAGCGTCATATAGTAAGAAAATCTCCTCCTTTTAAATTAACCACTCAAAGGGGAGAGAATGAAAAAATCAGTAGTGCTGTTAGCCGCGGTCACGTTTCTATCAGGATGTGCGACCATGTTCAATGGAGCATCGCAGCAAGTATCAATCCGCAGCAATCAGCCTGACGTAGATTTGTATGTAAATGAGGCATTTATAGGTAGAGGAAACGGGATCACTGCTTTCAAGAAAAAAGAAGAATACGTCATTACCGCTCGTAAAGAAGGATGCATGCCTGTTTCCATTCCTGCATCAAAATCCTTCGATGCAACCACTTTACTTGGTGTATTTATTGATTTTGGGATTATCTCAATCCTAGCAATTGATGGCGCCGGGACAGGCGCATGGCGCAAGTTTGACCAAACAAGTTATATCATTGATCCGCAATGCAGCACACCTGTTGCCACAACACCAAGCACACCATCTCCAAATACAACGGCGCAGAAAGAAGGCAAATAAATTAACTGCGGCGAAGAAGCACCATCCAATGACACCGAGAGAATTGCAAAATCATAAATTATTTCCCAAAAAGTTAAAGCGTGCTCCTGAATTTAGGCCACAAAAGAGAAACAAGCTGCCAAAACCTTTTAATAAGCTTGGTGGTCAAAGAATACATACAACTGGAATAATGGATGTATCCAACAGGCATGTGTTTTGATGTGCTGGAGGGATAGAGAAATATTCACGGATAGTGCTTTCTTCGGTTATTTATATTATCGTTTAATAAATGGCGAATTAAGCCCACTGCTTGAGTTTCATTGGCACCCAAGCCACAAGTTTTCATTGTAAAATACCGTGCATGACTGATAATATAGCAAAACCAGCTAGAAATGATCTAAGGAGTATGCTCACTATTTCACCTGAGCATAAATGGGCATACGCCAGAGTGCTGCGTAAACAATACCGCCAAACCGTTGATATGCTCTTCAAATTTTATACATTCTGAATCATTCTTAACTGGTTACGCTATAATTATGCAAATAGATTTCTCGCTGAAGCTCCTGAAATGAATCTTAAAACTAAAAATCTTGACCCAAGAGTTAGTTTATGAAGATAGACTTCAGCTAATTCTTATATTTTGCGAATTATGCGGAATCTCCCCGCCAGACAATGACCCAACGTCAAAATCTTTATTCTAAAGTGACAGATATTAATCTTAATCGAGCAATCTGCTCGCTCTTTGAAGTGCATGCCGGCGAGAGTGGCGTGCAACGCATTGTCACGCCATTAGAGTATCCTGGAAGCAAGGATCAGATAGTTATTCGAGTACGTCCGTCTAAAAATGGAGATGGTTTTTTTATTGATGAAAACAGTGATGCATCATTGTATGCATCTATGAGTGGCGGTGATATAGAGTCGGAATCAGTAGTTCGATGGGCAGACGAGATATCCTTGTATTCTCCAGTTCAATTTACTGCTGAGGAGAAGCTAGTCGTATTTGCAAATAAAGAAGAGCTGATTGCTCCATATATTTTTCGGGTGGCGGAGGCCGCACAGCAGTTGTTTGCTATAGCCACCTCTCGGACTACTAGGCAAATAAATGATTTCAAAGAGCGAGTGCGACAAGTCATAGAAGAAATAGCTGCAAGTAAAAATATGCCCTGGCATACAGATATTGAATTACCTATATCTGGTGGTTTAAAAGCTGATCATATGCTTGGAGAAGATTATCCGTTAATTATTATCACAGCAACATCTGCTGCTAGATTGCTTGAAGCAGAAGTTATTTTTCTACAATATCAGGCGCAGCAAAAGAAGGGATATATATTGGCACTTGCCGAAGACCAAGAGGTGGTTGGAAAAAAACAGTATGAGCGAGCTGCGTATTTTACAAATAAAACAGTTATATTTAGCCAGGAAGCGCTACGCCAATTAATTTTTCAGGAAGCTGTTTCCACGATTCACTAATATGATTTCTTAATCTATATAAATCTCAAGCCCGCCCAGTGCGGGCTTTTTACTGGCGAGAACTATTTATATTACAAAAGCCAAGTGCGGCACATAGCTATAGAAAGGAGGTAAAAAACACTAACTATGCGCCGCGAGGGAATGGAAAATATACATAGCCGATGGCTTAGCGGGAAGAGAGCCAGCGGGTATGTATGGAACACTCCCATATGAAAGGAGTGTAATTAGCAAAAAATAGCCCGGCGAGAAATCGCAGAAAAACTCACCGTGCTACAACAGCTTATGGAAAGTATTTAACGCAACAACATTAATACATAATCAGTATACGCTATCTTCACAAAATATTCACAAAATCTTCACAATTAATCTTCGATCTTTCTGACCAAACGCCCGCCCCACTACCTCTTAAATAAATTCATAGCAACTCCTTGAGTTAGAACACCATGGCAAACCGGTACCACCGGCATGACCTTGCGCTATGCCGATGGCAACAAGGACAACGTAGACATCAACAATCTGATACTAACCAGCAGAACTGAGATCATACGCGAACACTCATTCAGCAATTATCCGAAAGAAATCAGGGAAGTTCACCTGATGAACAAAGCAATCAACAGGATCATCCATGAATAATAATCAAAACAATATCACCGAACTGCGCGCCATCCTATTCGATACGCTGCGCGGGCTGAAAGATAAAACAATCGACATCGAGCACGCCAAAGGGATCTCTGACACGGCTCAAGTCATAATCAACTCAGCCAAAGTGGAAGCAGACTACGCCAAACATTATAAAAAGAAAACCACATCATTTATGCACGACAAGATCATAGATGCCTCATTAGATGAACCTAATGACATTGATGATGATACGGATGATCGACGCGAGCTGGCAGACGTTAACCGCACAGAGCCCAAATTAACCAGCTATGTGCATCTCACTGGCGGTGGAAAGCAGCGGATTTAATTTGGCGAATTTACCGGGACCACCAGAAAAACGAGAGTATGAGGTTCTGCTTCATTTGGATCCAAGATGTCATCAACACGTACAGAAATTGGCTCATATGTCTCAGGATGAACAAGGCAAGGTCTAATGATTAAATCACCCTTATTCGGCAGTGTATCGCAAGATGAATCACATAGATTTTCATTATATGAGACCTTGCCTACATCCCATGGATACACAGCCCATCCTACAGCCGGATTACTCATTGTCGTTCCTCGGCAACATTGTGAAGTGAATTTACATAATACCACCATATTATTGTGGGTTATGAAAAGTTAATGAACAAACACCAAAAAGATAAATTAAATGCGAATCTACAATCGAACCATCAAATTCCCTGAGCGAGCTATGGCGGCCATTATCGGCGGTCATCCAGCTGCTGGTCCAGTCATCACTGAAGACGTAGTAATTGGCACCACGGATGATAGCCAAAACAACAGAGAGATAAGTGACCAGATAATCAACAAGCTATTTGACAACATTATTTTATGATCACCCATGGCACATGGGGGCAACGGTGCGTAATTTGCCGTCGCGGTATATCAGGAGCCTGACCCACGGCAGGCTTGAATGTGCCACTACCGAAGGGAAGCCCTGGTGCTTGAGGGCATCAGGGATACAAGAATAGATAACAACAATAAAAAGATAGGAGCATGATGCTTAAAGATATAGCGTAACCAGTTAAGAATAATTCAGAATATATAAAATTTGAAGAGCATATCAACGGTTTGGCTGTATTGTTCACGCAGTACTTTGGCGTATGCCCATTTATGCTCAGATGAAATAATGAGCATACTCCGTGAATCATTTCTAGCTGGTTTTGCTATATAACGTGAGTTCGACATAAGAATCATCACATCACGATTGGAAGAGCTTGAGGAAGTCTGATATTAAGGGAGGGTTTCTTCTCGCGAAAGGTGTAAGCCACCAGCCCGGCTATCAGATTAACAAAAAAGTTAACTGGGCTGCGATGGCGGGAATGCTCGATTTGCGAGATATTTTTCAATGGGTCATTGACGGCCTCAATGATCGAGCGTTTACGTAACAGCAGCTTGTCAAAAAGTGGCAACAACTTGTTTTTCATATTCTTGCGCACCTTGGTGATGAGCTGCACGCCTTGCTCCCAGAGTTGCTCAAAGAGTGACCGCGAGAGATAACCCCGGTCACCAAAGAGCTTTCCAAATAAGGA
>NZ_FORD01000069.1 GCF_900113925.1 Nitrosomonas sp. Nm34 | reverse complement strand
GAAGTCGTGCAAACCAATCGCGTAAGTGGCGATCCGCATACTCATAAATACCTTTGATCTCTCTATGCTTGTCCATTACACCGAACAGGAAGAGGGTAATCACTTCTTCGTCGCTAAAGCTTAAATCCGCGTGGTTGCTCATTCTTTGACTATAAATCCAAAGGTTTTGCTGATAATGCTTGCAAACATAGCGATAAATCGCTATTAATCGGTCTTGCCAGTTCATTCGTTATCTTGATTTATTGAGGTTGGGTGATATCTTCCTCAATAGTTTAACGTTATCGATGAACTGGCTTCTATTTCAGCTCTTAATTCGCATTTAAATGATTTGGAATCATGCAAAATTGTTTATATTTGTGAGGTAACTCCCATCACTTAGCAATTTGCTTGAACAGTAGTAGTATGAATATATGGGATATCGTGGTGCCATTATGTATACTAAAATTATATATGATATTGTAATATTAAATAAACATTTAGAAAACATATGCTTATTTCCCAATCTATTTTGAGTTAATCAATTATTATCACTTTATGTATATTTTTTTATTATTCCATGATATTTTGACCAACTATAATAATTCGTCATTTTTTGGCGACACAGATTCTGTAGCATGGAATATTAAACTATAAAATTTTGTCAACAAATATATGCTTCCAATTTTCTCAGTTTTAAAAATGTTATTAGATTAAAGGCTGTTATAGAATAATATTTGTATTTTTAATGGATATTTCTTATGTTGAAAAAGTGCAGCTTGAGTCACTTCATGAGCTTGAATTTAATGCTAATTAGCTGACCAATAAAATTAATTTAATAATTATTTTTTAAAAATTTTACTTTATTTTCTAAGAGTTGTCATGAATGATATTACTTCAGCATTTCATGAATACTTCGAAATCGTGATTGCCAACACTCAAGCATTGAAGAACGAAGTGTTTAGTTTGAGATATCAAGTTCTATGCATTCATGAAGGTATTCCAGGGTTTCAAGCAGATAATTATCCTGATGGACAAGAAAAAGATGAATATGACGATTACTCGATACATCTTCTTTTGCGCCACCGATCATCCAATTCTTTTATAGGCACTACGCGTTTGATAATGGCTAATGACTTGAATATTAGTCAAAAATTCCCAATGGAGTTGTATAGTCAATTTTACAAAGAATATGTAAATATACAAATATTGCGTAAACATACAACCGAAATTTCTAGATTCATTATTCGTAGTGATTTCTTCAAGCGGAAAGAAGATTCTCGTTTTTTGGATGACAATAATTTAATGGGAGATTATGCGAAAGGGCGCAGGCGGTTTCCCCATCCGATGCTCGCGTTGGCTGTTGGCGTTATTCAGCTGTGTGCTAAAAATGATATCTATTACTGGCTATCATCAATGAATCCTGCTCTAAATAGGCTATTGAATTTTTATGGTATGCAGTTTGATCCTATCGGACCACTAGTGAACCACCATGGTTTGCGTCGACCTTATTATGTTTGTTTGCTTGATGTATTGGAAAGGATGTATACCAATCATCGGGAAATATGGGAGCTAGTGACTGATAATGGTAGAATCTGGCCAGCGAAGCTTGAGCATTTAAAGATAATATCTGCACCTCGGCAGGATAAGCCAAATACTGATATAAGTATAATGACCTGCTAGAACATTTTTTGCATGGCGGTACGTTTCACTGATTATTTGTGCTGTCTTTTTTTGCTGCTTTTGTTAATCGGTGTAACACCCGCCACAAGCGGTACACTAGACAGTGATTCTGTTGAAGTGGTCGTTCATCCCAGCGTACCTGTACGGAATCTTTCCAGAAACTCGTTACGTGCTATTTTTGGTATGCGTCTTAGAGCATGGCAAGATGGTTCCCCTATTAGGGTATTCGTATTACCCGACGAAGCACCTTTGCATAATCTTTTTGCCAAAGAAAAACTCAATATCTTTCCATACCAATTACGTTCAGCTTGGGATCGGCTTATCTTTTCAGGGACAGGTCAGGCACCCTTTCTAGTAAATTCTGAAGAAGAAATACGTACGCGGGTTGCTAGTACACCCGGCGCTATCGGTTATCTGAAGAGAGTGAATATAGATGACACTATCCAAATTCTTCATATTGAATAGACTAAGTATTTTGAAAAGGTACATGGTACGAATTGGAGTACTATTAGTTATTCTATATCCATCCTGGATTAATGCGGAAGAGAAAAAAGTTTTGAATGGTCTGCAGGTCCACGGCTTTCTAAGCCAAGGTTACATTAAGACTACAGATACAAAAAATGATGTATTTGGAGATAGTAGCAGTGGTAAAGGTAGCTTCGATTTTAGAGAGATTGGGGTAAATGCATCGCATCGACCAATAACCAATCTCCAATTCTCAATGCAATTATTATCACGTCAGGCAGGTGAAAGTAGTAAGGGGGGGATTCGTATTGATTATGGCTTTCTAGATTATACTGCAATAACGAGTGAGACTAAGGAGCTTGGGGTACGTTTAGGACGAACCAAGAATCCGCTTGGTTTTTATAATGATACGCGTGATGTGCCTTTTACTCGGCCAAGTATTTTGTTGCCTCAATCGATCTATTTTGACCGTACGCGAAATTTAGGGATGGCTTCGGACGGCGTACAAATCTATGGCGAATCACGTAATGACTGGGGAGATATCACTGCTCAGTTCGGTGTGGTTTTTCCACAGGTCGACAATAAAAATACTGAAGCGGCTATTTTTCAAAAATCACAGCCAGGAGAACTCACACCGAGATTATCTTATATAGGACGTATAATTTATGAGCGAGATGGCGGGCGCTTTCGCTTCGGGATAAGTGGCGCACAGGTCAACGCGGGCTATGATCCGGCAGAGAAAGGTGATAAATTGAGTGCAGGCTCACTTGAATTTATTCCCCTAATTTTTTCTTTGCAGTACAATGCTGAGCGCTGGAGTTTTACCTCGGAATATGCATTACGGCATATCGATATGAAAAATTTCCATAATCCTGTCCTTGATCGGAGTTTTACCGGAGAAAGCTACTATTTTCAAGGTATTTACCGGTTTAATCCACAATGGGAAGCCGTAGTGCGGTATGATGCCTATTATGCTGATAGAAAAGATCGTGATGGCGATGAGTGGAACGCTTTTACAAACGAGCTTAACAATTTTAAAGGCGGGCGACCTGCACATAGCCGTTTTGCCAAGGATTTGACTTTGGGTCTGCGCTGGAACATTACCCCCTCGATTATGTTACGTGCTGAGTATCATCGGGTAAATGGCACAGGCTGGTTATCTACATTGGATAATCCAAATTCTACTTTCACAGATCAACATTGGAATCTTTTTGCAGCCCAGGCTTCTTACCGCTTTTAAGCAGAAATCTGCATGAAACAAAGTGTCCAGGGAAAAGCAACTCATTTTGCCAGATTTGCTGATCAGGCATCATCCAAATTTGTCAGTTTGAAATGGAAAATTACGCTACTTACCAGCATGATATTGCTGATAGTAGTTACGATATTCAGCATCATTAGCTATAAGAGACTCATCAATAATATTGATCAACAAAGCGAGCAGCAATATCAGCGTCATGTCCGCGAAGTCGAAAAGCTAATTGAGCAAATTTCACATAATTCTCATTTACTCATCAGGATGCTCCCTTTTCTGAAGGGGATGGATGTAGCCTTATCGACACAAAATACTAAGCAAATTGAAGAGGCATTTGACCATCACTGGCCATTATTGCAGCTCCAGAATGGAATTGAAGCGGTAAGATTTTATGATCAATTTGATCAACTCCTAGTAGGTTGGGATAGTTTCGAGCCAGACATCTATCGTGACAAGCTTATCAAGGAGCATGTGAGTAAAGTCAATTTTCATGAACATCCAGCTAACCCATTGATCTGCCTGGAAAGTTGTATTCAGTATACGATCGAGCCACTTCTGATAGAAGGTGTCCGTGCAGGAACGATTGTTATTGGCGCCTCACTAGCTGATGTTTTCTTGGGTTTTAAGCGAACATTTGGTTCGGATATTGGTTTGTTTCTAAAAGAAAAAAAATACAAGATCACCCATAATGATGTATGGTTTCCTGAGTGGGATATACGCTTGGCAGCATTGACCAATAGAGATAAAAACATTGATATCCTTAATCAAACGTTAAAAGAATATCCAGATCTTGTGAGCCTCAAGCAAGGAATTCAAACTCAATGGAATAAGCGCCATCAGCGGATAAAACTTTTGCCGTTACAAGGGATAGGTGTGACGGATCAGGCGCATTTGGTTATCATTACTGATATTACAGAGACCATTGAAGCAATTCGTGATGCTATTTGGCGTATCGTCAGCATTGGTTTAATTGGTTTAATATTTTCAGGAATATTATTATTTGCCATTCTTTCCAAGCCACTTTCACAGCTTAAGCATATCGTATTTACCTTGCCACTCTTAGCGGGAGGAAGCTTTGGAATTTTCCGAGCGACGCTTTCCTCAATGGGTAGGAAGCATTGGCTAAAGGATGAGATCGATCTTCTTTATGAAGCAGCAATAACCCTATCTCATAAGCTTGAGAAGCTGGAGGATAAAGTCATTTATCGTACCAAGCAGCTTGTAAAGCAACGGGATGAATTAAGTAAAGAGAAAGATTTTATTGCGCATTTGCTGAATACAGCGCAAGTCGTCGTGCTGACTCAAGATGTTAAAGGCAAGATAATGATGTTGAATGCATATGGCGAAATGCTGATGCGTTATACTGAAGAAGAGATTCAAAGTAAAACTTTTTTTGAGTTGCTGTTGCTGGATGGGGCGCAATATCATCTTGGCGATGAATTAAAACAGGTATGTTACGGTCAACGTGAACAATTAAGGCATGAGACGATTACTTTATGCAATGATGGTTCAAAAAAACATATTGTTTGGTTGCATTCCCGGTTGTCGTGGCAATCTGAAGAAGATTCATCAGTACTCTCCGTTGGCCTGGATATTACAGAATACAAGCGTGTTGAAAGTAATTTGATATGGCTGGCTAATCATGATCCATTGACCAATTTATATAATCGACGCCGTTTTAGTGAAGAGCTCGAGAAGATGGTCGTTTGGTCGCAGCAAAACCAACAACCGGGTGCATTGTTATTTTTCGATCTCGATCGATTTAAGTACATTAATGATACCAGCGGGCACCAGGCAGGTGATTCTTTACTCAAAAAAGTTGCCGATATGCTGTCTCATACCATTCGTGCAACAGATATAATGGCGCGTTTGGGAGGAGACGAATTTGCAGTTATCCTGCCAGAAGTTACGGCAAGCGGGGCTATTGAGGTTGCTAAGAAAATTTTATTTCACTTAAATGAAACCCAGTTAATCGTAAATAATAGGACACACAAAATTGCGGCAAGTATTGGGATAGCTCTTTTTCCGGAACATGGTAATACGATGCATGATTTATTGGCTGCGGCTGACCTTGCTATGTATCAGGCCAAGGATAAAGGACGGGGAACTTGGCATTTATTTTCCAATGACGATGAAATAAGAGAACGAATGCACACTCTGGTCTATTGGAAAGAAAAGATCGAGTATGCCAATCTATATGATGAGTATTTGCTCTATTTTCAACCGATTATGTCGCTACGTGATAGAACAATTACCCATTATGAAGTGTTGTTACGTATGCGCGATAAAGATGGTACCATTTATACGCCTGGGGCTTTTATTGCTGCTGCAGAACATATTGGTCTTATCCACGAGATCGATCATATGGTGTTGCGCAAGGCTATTGCCCAAACAGCCATAATCAATAAACCGGGTAATCGAATTCGCTTGTCAATCAATTTGTCTGCACATGCTTTCAAAGATCCGGAATTACTCCCCCTGATTAGAAATGAACTGATATTTCATGGCGTCGATCCCACTCTTTTAATGTTTGAAATAACAGAGACTGCAGCTCTCGAGAATTTCTTTGGAACTAAACAATTACTTGAAGAAATTAAAAAACTTGGCTGCGGCTTTGTGCTGGATGATTTTGGTGTTGGTTTTTCATCTTTTCGCTATTTGAGAGAGTTGCCGGTCGATGCCGTAAAGATAGATGGTTCATTTGTTAAAGATCTCGCAAATAGCTCTGCTGATCAAGTACTGGTTAAAGCCTTATGTAGCGT
Source organism: Nitrosomonas sp. Nm34 (assembly GCF_900113925.1). Classification (GTDB taxonomy): domain Bacteria; phylum Pseudomonadota; class Gammaproteobacteria; order Burkholderiales; family Nitrosomonadaceae; genus Nitrosomonas. Next base: position 4,878 of record NZ_FORD01000069.1, on the reverse strand, counting down.
GGCAAGGGAGTTTGGTAAGAAAATTACAGCTGAATTTGTTGAGAATGAGGAAGTGCTTATCTTGCTGGAAAAAATGGGAGTTGATTTTGCGCAAGGCTATTATATTGGTAAGCCATGTGCAGGGAATGAGATCTTCCATCACCTGAAGTTTGATGGTGCTGTCAATAAATTAGAGTATTCCTATTCTGGCAAAAAAGTAATTCCGTTTCGAAATCAAAAATGACGCAAAGGCGAGCCGTAGATAGTATCAATGATACGGCAAGGTAAATCCGACAAAATCAGTTTAATTTGGCGTGAAACACTACGTAATTTAAGCGCAAAGTAGTATCGCAATTAAATCCTGCAATACGGCATATTGGGTCAATTAATGCTTATTCAGTTACTTCTTCCAAGCGCCACCCCTGGCGCCTCTAGTATCGGATAACGAGCAAGCATTTCTAAATGCGTTTCATTATATGGGGTGGGCAGCAAACTGACAATGACTGTTGAAATGGAATAAGTGGATCAGATTAATTTTCTCTCTCCAAAGCCGCAGCAAAGAAGCCATCAGTTTGGTGAAGTACAGGTGATAGTTGCAAATATTCCCCTGTATCAAGCGGTATCTTTTGTTGTGCCAGTAGACTCGCACAATTTAATTGAACGAAATGAGGATTGTCAGAAAGAAAGTGTTTTACAATGTCTTGATTCTCTTCCGGTAGAAGGCTGCAGGTAGCGTAAACCAGCCTGCCGCCCGGTTTAAGTAGATTGGCAGCAGAAGAAAGAATGGCGGCCTGTTTGCGTTTTAATTCTCCAATACTCTGCGGTGTTTGCCGCCATTTCAGATCCGGGTTGCGGCGTAAAGTTCCTAATCCACTGCAAGGTACGTCAACGAGTACCCGATCTATTTTTCCGTACAGACGTTTTAGCCTGATGTCACTTTCATTGTTGATGCGTTGAGGATGCAGATTGGACAAACCAGAGCGCTTAAGCCGTGGCTTTAGATTATTGAGCCGCTTCTCAGAAATATCGAAAGCATAAATACGGCCTTGGGAATGCATGAGCGCTCCCAGCATCAGTGCTTTGCCACCAGCGCCTGCACAAAAATCAACTACCATTTCGCCACGTCGAGGTGCCAGCAGATAGCCTAGAATCTGACTGCTTTCATCCTGTACTTCTATTTTGCCAGAAAGAAACAGCGGATCTTGATTAATAGCGGGTTTCCCGGATAGACGAATCCCGATAGGTGAGTAGGGTGTAGCATGTGCCTTGATACCTTTCTGATTTAATAGGGTGAGTACCTCATGACGTTTTGCAAGCAATGTATTAACGCGTAAATCTAAAGGAGCGGGTTGCTGGAGCGCCTGGCCCAATCTAAGAATCTCGGTATCAGATAAACATTTTTGTAACTTTTCCATTAACCAGTCAGGAAATTCTGCTTGAATAGCAAGAGGCTGCGAGCCTAAATTGATTGCTTTAATGTGAGCGAGCCATTTAGCTTCAGATTCACTGATGAAGGTGGTTAGTTCGCGCAAATTCAAGCCTTCAAATTTGACGAGGTAGGCGAGAAGCAGGGCGCGGGGGGTTGCTTTTTCTACCAGGTGTTCTAGAAAAAACCTGTGACGTAAAATACCGTATACAATCTCTGCAACTGCAGCTCGATCATTTTGGCCTGCCATTGGATGATTACGGAAAAACAAGCGTAGCAGGATATCGGCGGGAGATTCCAGCGGTAATATCGTACGTATGGCTGCTATGGCCATATCCAGTTGAGTAAATGTTAGGCGCATGGTAAATGATAATAAAGAGAATATTTTGTCAGCGCTTCAGATTGGCCTATGAGAATGGTTTGTTTTTGACGACGGGCGCTACCACATTAATTAAAGACACAGCAAAAATTAATTTTGGAATGATCAATGGGTCTGAAGCAAATGTTTATTGATCTAACCGAGGCGAATATAAAACATGTTGGTCTGTAGTCGCTTCTCGAATTTTTATACTATTACTGGTAAGCATAAGCCGATCTTCCAGAAACCAGCGTACAGCTTGCGGGTAAATCAAATGTTCCTGTTGGAGAACCCGTGCAGCCAGGGTTTCAGTGGTATCTTCTGGCAGGACAGGTACCGCAGCCTGAACAATAATGGGACCATGATCAAGCTGTGGGGTAACAAAATGTACTGTACATCCATGTATTTTTACACCTTCATTGATTGCGCGTGCGTGCGTATTCAAACCGGAGAATGCGGGTAATAAGGAGGGGTGAATATTGATTAATCGATTCTGATAACGGCTAACAAAACTATTACCAAGAATGCGCATGAAACCAGCAAGTGCTATTAAGTCAGGTTGGCAGGCATCAATTTTTTCTGCGAGCGCAGCATCGAACAATTCGCGGCTGGGATAAGCGCGATGATCTAACACATGTGTTTCGATATGACGCGATCTCGCAATTTCTAATCCTGTTGCAGCCGCATTATTGCTGATCACAGTGATGGCCTTTGCCGGGAGTTTGGCATCGAGCAACCTCTGCATGTTGCTACCTCTACCAGAAATAAGAATAACCAAGGATTTCATGAGGTATGTGGCTGATCAAACAATCAGAATAGCTGGTTCATTAGCATCACGTTGCTTGATGTGACCGATTTGCCAGACTGTTTCTCCATTATTATGTAAGACAGCTATAGCTTCTTTTGCATACTCTGGCGCAACCACCAAAACCATTCCTATACCGCAATTGAAAACCCGGAACATTTCTTCATCAGTAACGTTGCCTTGCTGTTGGAGCCAATGAAATAAAGGAGGAATTTCCCAAGATTCTTTGTTAACATAAGCCATTGTTCCCATAGGCAGAATGCGTGGAATATTTTCTAGTAATCCTCCCCCGGTGATATGAGCTATACCTTTTACCGGCAATCGTCTGAATAGCTCTAGTACAGGTTTTACGTAGATACGGGTTGGTGCCATAATAGCTTCTATCAGCGTGCCATTTTCAAACTTGTTGTTCAAATCAATAGCATGTTTTTCAATAATTTTTCGGATTAATGAAAAGCCATTCGAGTGCACGCCATTGGAAGTAATTCCGAGAACGACATCGTTTTCCGTAATGGAAGAGCCATTAATAATGCTATCTTTCTCTACGACGCCTACCGCAAAACCGGCCACATCGTATTCACCTTCTGGGTACATGCCGGGCATTTCAGCTGTCTCACCCCCAATTAAGGCGCATCCAGCTTGCATGCAACCTGCTGCAATACTTTGAACAACCCGAGCAGCAGTATCGACTTCTAGTCTGCCACAAGCAAAATAGTCCAAAAAGAACAAGGGTTCTGCACCTTGCACGAGAATATCATTGACGCTCATGGCAACCAAATCGATTCCAATGCTGTCGTGCTGGTTAAATTGAAAGGCAAGTTTCAATTTAGTGCCTACCCCATCAGTTCCCGTTACTAATACAGGATGACGGTATTTCTGCGGGACTTCAAAGAGTGCACCGAAACCTCCGATGCCGGCGAGTATTTCCGGACGCCATGTGCGTTGAGCAAAAGGCTTGATCTTCTCAACCAGAAGATTGCCTGCATCAATGTTTACGCCGGCGTCGCGATAGGATAGCTGATCTGATTTAGGATGTTGGGGATTAGATGAAGTCAAGTTGAATTCTCACTTGGTTACGGATAGAGTGGCACATTTTAGTAAAATGTAATTTTACCGCAAATGAACACTAAAGACTCTGAAGATCAACATTCTCTTTGGTAGATCATTTTTATCGGCGTGCTTGGAACACTGATTTATCTCCTGAGCCAATACTAGCGCGTTTTATCTTAGCCGGGTGATTGCTTATATCAGTATCGGCTGGCGATATTAGATTTTTTAATGAATTTATTGCTTGCACTCATTGTGTTCCTTTATCTGCTCCGTGATAGAAATTTCTTGATTGCCTAACTCAATGAGTGGATACCGCCAATTTGGCGAAAGCAGCTGTATCCTTATGTATGAAACGATCGTGTGCTGGCAGAGCTCTGACGGGGTCTATTGCAGTCATTATCCTTATGAGCGAGTGGTGTCTAAGTGATGGGTTTATGGGTGATTGGGCTAGAATTTGCTGTATTAATTGACTCTTGGCGGGGATTTTGTATTTGTATCTTATCTGGGTGCAATCGTAGATTTGCTACTTGCGATATTTGCCGCACTGATGCAGTTTCAGGGGTGGAGCAGCGTGATCAATTTGCATAAGCAATATCTGGATACGGTGCGTTCTTGATTGATTTATTGTTTTTTTTTAATCTTGCAATGGTTTAATTCCAATTGATATTTGCTTGATTTGCCAGAGATTGCCCTTATATTAGCGGTCATCTGACTGAGGGAAATTTTTCATGGTTACCGTCCGTTCCCCTGCTGTAGCAGGGCTATTTTATCCAGCCGATTCGCAACAATTAGCTGAGCATATCGAGCAATTATTGAGCGCGGCCCAGCCACATAAATCAATACCTAAAGCATTGATTGTGCCGCATGCTGGTTATATCTATTTGGGTGCGATTGCAGCGTCGGTGTACATCACGCTTTGTTCCTTTGCTGAGCGTATTCGGCGTGTTATCTTGCTAGGTCCGGCGCACCGTGCGGCATTACGTGGTCTAGCGTTGCCGGATGTTAATGCTTTTACCTCACCAATAGGTCAAATGATGATTGATACAGCTGCCATCACTGACACCATACATTTACCCCAGGTGACGGTCAGCTGGCAAACGCATGCGTTGGAGCATTCCTTGGAAGTGCAATAGCCATTTCTGCAAAGTATCTTAGGATTTAGCTAAAAATAACTTCCCGAAATCAGATTGTTTGTGGGACTGCCCGGTAGTTCCAGCGAGGAAGATAGTCATCAAAGATGATCCTCATATTTTCAAGAAA
>NZ_FORD01000014.1 GCF_900113925.1 Nitrosomonas sp. Nm34 | reverse complement strand
CGTACTGATAAGCATCAGGATAATCGCGAACATCCTAGCGCAATACCTCAAGATCAATCTTGCGTTGGCGAAACCCTTGAGGTTTACGATGGATGTTCTTAACCCAGCGTGTTACGCTGGCCACGCCAATATCAAACCGGGCCGCCACCTCGGCTATCGTAAGTCCTTCTTTCTTTCGGACAGACAGGACTTTACGGCGGAAATCTAATGAATAGGCCATCTTTACATTATAATCAAAATTATCTGGTTATGCTATATTGATGCTGTCTGCGGCTCGCCTTCGCGTCATTTTTGATTGAGAAATGAAATAAGATAATATGGGTAATGAAGTACCTGGCTTTGGTAAAACTGTCTTTGCTGCCAGCTTGCTTTAGAAACTGCAAGGATCTTTTTTATGGTACCGAATCGATATCAGTGGAAATGATTTTGCGAATATTTTTACTTTCGGCATTGGCTACGCAAAAAACCATTCCGAACAGAAGCTTAAACTCCCGGTTTTTACCGCTGAATATGCCGATGATGTAGAAGAAATAAAAACGAACTTCACATCACTGTGTTTAGGCTTTTATATGGGTTTTTCCAAGAAACTAGAATATAAAAAAAGACACCCCACCAGCTAGTAGCGGGGTGTAAAGGCTTCGTCACAAAATCATCTACTTATTACACTGATCTTGTTAGAAACAAGAAGAGAAATCATATCTATTTTGTTTAAACATAACTACGAACGACTAGTACTACTTAGGAGATTATCATTCTCTACAGCTAAAAAATCGTCCATCTCCCCTTACCTATCTCCCTTGTCATATCGTTAAAAACCGATTCCAAGGTAACCCCCGGCAGTCATGCCACTGACGTTAACGCCATCAGTCTTGCCAAATGTCTCATGATAACGTGCATCTGCCCCGATAAAGAAATCCTTCCAAATTCGGTAATCAAAACCCGCACCAAATGTCATGCCCGGCGCCAAAACCGTAATGGATTCAGATGGGGGGCTGATAACATGAAGAGAGAAGCCGACTGGGATAATCCAGGGCCTGAATCTATACCCCTCCAAGAATTTAATTTTTGGTGCAGCTGATAAGGTAAATTGAGATACTGTTACATCCCGTGGATTCAATGTTCCGCCGGCCAATTGAGTAGGAATATTAGCCAGCGCATTACCTTGTGAATTGCCGAATCGCTTGTATTCAAACATCAATTCAGCAAAGACGTCTGTCTTGGGCATGAACCCCCATACATCTTTTGTTAAATTGAAATCAAAACCTGCTCCGACATACCAGCCATCATTACCTCCTGCATCCTGTGCGCCGACTGGTGCAACATTGCTCTGCAGGGTTACGCCATTACGATTCTGTAAGTTATGCGCGAAGCCGCCACGGAAAAAGAGCATATGAGAGTGTTTGCTTTCATACCCTGTGACTTTCTTGATCTCCCGATCTTGCTGGACAACCTCTTCTTTTACTCTCCTAATCTCCTGTTCATCTTGTGCTGCTTTGCTTTTCACTTGATTGAGCTCATCCCGGATCGCCTTTAACTGATTTTCCAATATCTTGATCTGCTGCTCCATGGCTTCAGTTGATGTGCCACCGTGAGCGAACACCTGGGGGGAGCCCGTTGCTAGCGCCATAATGAATGAACTAACAGCTATACTAACGACTCTAGCTTTGTGACGGAATTGCTTCATTCGTTCTCCTTTCCATTATTGTTATTTGTTATTTATTCAATCTATGGATCGATAAATTTATAATAAGAAAAAATTACGTTATATGCCTTGATTTAAATCAAGGTATCTATATTTCATCACAGAATAGACTTATGATCCATTGGCTAACTCCTAATCCAGCATATTTTCCACCGCTAGAAATGGCGCTTGATGACCCCAATGGTTTGCTTGCCGCTGGCGGCGACTTATCACCGCAGCGCCTGCTGACCGCCTATCGTTGCGGCATCTTCCCATGGTTCAATCAAGGAGAGCCCGTTCTGTGGTGGAGCCCAAATCCGCGCATGGTATTATTTCCCGATGAGCTTAAAATTTCCCGTTCACTTCATAAAACCATGAAGAAGCATCATTACGAAATTCGATGCGATAGCGCGTTTACCCAGGTGATGCAAGCCTGTGCAGCTCCACGCATGGAAAATGAAGGAACATGGATACACCCGGAAATGATCTCAGCTTATACTGAGCTGCATCAAATGGGTGTGGCGCACTCAGTGGAAACCTGGATCGAAGGGAAGTTGGCAGGAGGGTTGTATGGGATTGCTCTAGGAAAAATATTCTTTGGTGAATCGATGTTCTCCTATGTGACTGACGCTTCCAAAATTGCCTTTGTATACTTGGTAAAACAGCTGGAACATTGGAACTTTGGCATGATTGACTGTCAGATGAAAACGAGACACCTTGCTTCATTAGGCGCCCGAGAAATTCCTCGCATTAAATTTGTTCAAATATTAAATAATCTACTCACCACTCCAGAAAGAATTGGGAAATGGCACTTTGATTATGCCTATCCAGAATGATACGATCTTGCCAGTTATGAAATTTCACACCACTGAGCTTTATCCATGTAGCTATTTGCCTGGCAAGCTTGCCCGTTCACAAATTGCGCTATCCGATGACTTGATCGATACAGCAGCCTATGCGCAACTGATCAAAATTGGTTTCCGCCGCAGTGGTAATTTTGTTTACCGCCCAAGTTGTGAGCAGTGTGAGGCTTGCGTTCCGGTACGTATCATTGTTGATCAGTTTTCATCTAACCGGGCGCAACGCAGAGCTTGGAAGCGACATCAGCATTTGATCGCCACCCAACATAAATTGCATTACCATCCTGATCATTACCGTCTCTATCGCCGCTATCAAGTCAAACGTCATACTTCCGGTGGCATGGATTATGATAGCCGTGATCAATATTGCAATTTTCTGCTGCAAAGCAACGTCGATTCCAAGCTGGTTACTTTCCATGAAAATAATCAATTACGCATGATCAGCATCATTGATCAATTACCAGATGGCTTATCTTCAGTGTATACTTTTTTCGATCCCGATATTCTCAATGCAAGTTTTGGTACTTTTAATATTTTGTGGCAGATAGCACAATGCCGCATAAAGAATCTGCCATTTCTTTATCTGGGTTATTGGATTGGTGAAACCCGAAAAATGAGTTATAAAACTAATTTCCAGCCTTTACAAAGATTATTCGACGGACAATGGCAAGCCTTCAGCAATTCTCCCCAAAAATTCGTTTAAATTGTTCTGTTTAATCCAATCCATTTAAAGGGTAAAATAAGTTTCAATGCGCTATCACTTTTTTCGCCCACTGCTATTTACGCTTGATCCCGAAACAGCGCACACCGTTTCTCTCACCGCATTACAGTGCGCGCAAAACCTGGGATTGCTGCGAGCTCACTCATTTGCCTGTAAGCCACGCAGGATAATGGGTTTAGATTTTCCCAATCCTGTCGGCCTTGCAGCCGGGTTAGACAAAAATGGCGCTTACATTGATGCGCTTGCAAAGCAGGGATTTGGCTCTATCGAAGTAGGCACGGTCACGCCTCGTCCTCAGCCGGGCAATCCACGGCCGCGCTTGTTCCGCCTCCCTCAAGCACAGGCCATTATCAATCGCATGGGTTTTAATAACGACGGTATTGATCGCTTGATCGAGAATATCAAATGTTCCAATTTCCAGGGCATACTGGGCGTAAATATTGGCAAGAATTTTGATACACCTGTAGATAAGGCAGTAGAAGATTATTTGATTTGTTTACAAAAAGTTTATCGTTATGCCAGCTATGTAACTATCAATATTTCTTCACCCAATACCCGCAATTTGAGACAATTACAAAATTCTGCCGAGCTTGAGCGCTTATTACATCTCTTGAAAAGAGAGCAAACAAAACTTAGCGATCAACAGGGAAAATATACTCCGTTAGTCATCAAGATCGCGCCCGATCTGGAATCATCACAGCTGGAGTCGATTGCTCAGCTATTGATAAAATACCAAATTGATGGCGTGATTGCTACTAACACCACAATTTCACGTCAGAATCTAGCACATTTACCGTTTTCCAATGAAACAGGTGGTTTAAGCGGCGCCCCCCTCAAATCACTCAGCACCCAAGTGATCAGAAAGTTATCTGCCTTGCTACAAGGAACCCTACCCATTATTGGTGTCGGCGGCATCCTATCTGCTGAAGATGCAAAAGAAAAAATAGAAGCAGGAGCGAATCTGATCCAAATTTATACCGGTTTGATTTATCATGGTCCTGATTTGATACGACAATCTGTTGAAGCCATTTGCACCTCCTGCCATGATGACTGATAAACGCAAATTAATAGAACAAATCGATGCCGTTCTGCCACAAACACAATGTGGTCAATGCGGCTTTTCAGGTTGTCTACCTTATGCTACGGCTATTGCAGAAGGCCATGCTGATATCAATCAATGCCCACCTGGAGAGGTAGAAGGTATCCGAAAGCTTGCTGCCTTAATGGGTGTAGCTTTCAAACCTCTCAATACAGCACACGGTGTACCCAAACCTAAATCGGCAGCTTTTATCAACGAAGAACAATGTATTGGCTGCACATTCTGTATACAAGCTTGTCCTGTCGATGCGATTGTAGGTGCCGCCAAACAGGTCCATACGGTGATCACAGAAGAATGTACCGGCTGTGAGCGGTGCGTGGCTCCTTGCCCGGTAGATTGTATTAGTATGATTCCCATTATCCCCTATCCTGAAAACCAGGCTCAGGAAATGAAGCAGCAAGCTGCTGATCGGGCACGGCAACGCCATCAATTTAGATTACAAAGACTTAAACGTGACAAACAAATACAAACTGAGAAATTTGCACAAAAATCATTGGCAGCAAAAGAATCTCAATCCTCACCAGAAAATGCCACTCTGAAAAAGGCTGCCATTCAAGCCGCATTAGCACGCGCACTTGCACATCGGGCAGAGACAATTGATCAAAAATAACCATCCCAAACCATGAATGCCGCCAAACGCCACGAAATTTTCACGCGCTTTAAAGCGGCCAATCCTCACCCTACTACCGAGCTTGAATACACTACACCATTCGAGCTACTTATCGCGGTCATCCTGTCGGCACAGGCCACGGATAAGAGCGTCAATCTGGCAACAAGAAAACTTTTTTCATTGGCTAACACTCCCGAGAAAATGATAGCACTGAGTGAAGCTAGATTAATCAGTTTGATTAAAAGCATTGGCTTATATAGAACAAAAGCAAAAAATATCCTCGCAACGTGTCAATTACTCATCCAACATCATCATAGTCAAGTACCGAGAACGCGAGTTGAGCTTGAGAAGCTACCGGGCGTGGGACGCAAGACTGCCAATGTTATTTTAAATACTGCTTTTGGAGAACCCACCATTGCAGTTGACACCCATATTTTCCGTGTTGCCAATCGAACGGGAATTGCTCCTGGCAAGAATGTGCGTGTGGTTGAGGATAAACTCATGAAACGCGTACCCATTGAATTTCGCCATGATGCACATCACTGGCTGATTCTCCATGGTCGGTATGTGTGCATGGCAAGAAAACCCGCATGTAGCTGCTGCCTTATCAATGATTTGTGTGAGTACGAACATAAAAACCTAGACAATAACCCTGTTGTTGCAATGAATTCCTAGATGTTTAATCCCACGAGAGAACAAGTCCGTCAGCTATTCTTTGAAACATGGCGTAAATTTCGCCAGAAAGAAGTCTTATCTGGTATAGAAACGATTGCACTAGAAGTCATCTTGTTGCATCCTGAATATCACGATATGCTTGATGATAGCGAGCGTTATCGCGATAAAAACTATTTTCCAGAGATGGGGGAAACCAATCCTTTTCTTCATATGAGTATGCATGTTGCTATTAAAGAGCAGCTTTCTATTGATCAACCCATTGGGATTCGCAAGAAATTTGAACTTTTGCTAAAGAAAACCGGGAATGAGCACGATGCAACTCATCTGATCATTGAATGTCTTGCTGAAATGCTTTGGCAGGCGCAGCGCGATCAAACGCCACCAGATGCTCAGATTTACTTCGATTGTCTGGATAAATGGATAGGCTAAGTAACTCCATTTCTGAATGAAAAATGGCGCTAAGGCGAGCCACAGGCAGTATCAATAATACGGCAGAGTAAAACTGACCAAGTCAGTTTTGATTTAGAAATGAAAGAGATCAATAAAAAACGGAATGTATAAAATCATACACTCCGTTTTTTTATTATATTTCTTGCTGAATAAGCAGAAGCTATGACTTACCTGCCTACCCACAGAACAAATTATTTCTTCACATACAAGCCAGATTGACTGGAATAATAAAAAGCCAGATTTTCAATATCTTCTTCACTCAACGGCGCAGCCATTCCAGCCATGATAGGATCTTTACGCTCACCAGTTTTATAGTCTTTTAAGGCTTTCGCAAGATAAGTTCTGGGTTGACCACCAATTTTAGGGAAATTTGGAGCAGGACTGTTGCCATCGGCTCCATGACAGGACGCACATACCTCTGCAGCTTTTTTCTTGCCAGCTTCGATATCAGCGGCAATACCGTACCCGGAAAAGAGTAATACCACACCGCTCACTGCGGCTACAACAAAATTATTCATGTTCTGATCCTTGCTTAAAGGGAAAAATTATTTACTCGCATAATACGCAGCCAAATCTTCAATATCTTGATCGGAAAGGGTAGCTGCAATTCCACTCATCTGAGGATGCTTACGTTCTCCTGATTTATACTCCTTAAGTACTTTAGCTAAGTAGGCCTCATGTTGTCCACCCAACTTTGGAACATGATAAACAACAGGATAAGATGTGCGATAACCCTCTATTCCATGGCAACCTATACACATGGAAATTTTGGCTTTGGCTGCTTCAGCATTACCGGTTGCCTGTACTACACCAGAAAATGCCAGAGACATGCCAGTAGCAAGTAATAATTTAACAGCTGCTGACTTTTTCACTTTGCGTGTTCTCCTCTCAAAAATGTAGACTTTAAACGATGAGTCATGTTAAGTCAATGAATATAATAGTGATCTCCCTGTTGTGGATAGGGAAATTATGTATGTTTTTTTTCCAAATAACCTCCTCCAATTTCATGCTGTTGATTGCTTGGATTCCAATTCTTCCCAGCGTGCAAAGCACTTAGTCAGCTCTTGCTCTATTGCAGAAAATCGTATTTGCAAAGCCTTGGCATCTTCAGGGGAATTTCGATAAATTGCAGAATCACTCAATCGTGTCGTAATAGAGGATTGCTCCTTTTCCAGTAAATCAATTTTTTCAGGCAAAGCTACCAGCTCACGCGCCTCTTGATAGCTCAATTTAATACGTGAAGCAGATGTAGATTTAGCTTTTTTGTCTTGGAAAGCAGGAGAAGATTTAGGGGTAGCCATTCTTTGCTGAAGTGCCACCTCCACAGAATGCTTACTCTGAACCCATTCTTCGTAGCCTCCCACGTATTCCCTCAAGATACCATTTCCTTCAAAGGCAATTACCTGGGTCACTACATTGTCGAGAAATGCGCGATCATGACTGACCAGAAACAGTGTACCGGCATAACTTTGTAGCAGCGTTTCCAGTAACTCAAGCGTTTCGATATCGAGATCATTGGTTGGTTCGTCCAATACTAACACATTGGCTGGCCTCGTAAATAAACGGGCCAGCAGTAGCCGATTACGCTCACCACCTGACAATGATTTAACTTTTGAGCGAGCACGCTGCGGGGCAAATAAAAAATCTTCCAGATAACTAATAACATGCTTACGCTCACCATTAATCTCTATGAAATCAGATCCTTGGTTGATGGATTCTACTAACGTTAAATCCGCATTTAACTGCTCACGCATTTGGTCGAAATAGGCCGCCGTCAGCTTTGTTCCTGTACGTATGCTTCCCGAATCGGGTTTCAGCTCACCCAATATAAGCTTCAATAAAGTTGATTTTCCGGCGCCATTCGGCCCCAACAATCCCACCCTATCACCCCGCATGATCCGACAGGAGAAATCTTTAATAATAATTTTATCACCGTAGCTTTTGGAGACATGCTCCAGCTCTGCGACCAGCTGCCCAGAACGCTCCCCTAGCTCGATATTAAAATTAACCGATCCGACACGATCACGTCGGGCTGCACGTTCCAGTCGTAATGCTTCCAATCGCCTTACCCTACCTTCATTGCGTGTACATCTCGCCTGAACTCCTTTGCGTATCCAGATTTCTTCTTGTGCCAGCACTTTATCAAATTTCTGATGATGCACTGCTTCGACTTGAAGAAGCTCAGCTTTCTTCTGTTGGTAAACCGCAAAACTTCCAGGAAAATTCTCCAGATGCCCGCGATCAAGCTCAATAATCCGTGTAGCAATATTATCTAGAAAACGTCGATCATGTGTGATGAAAATGACACTACCGGGAAAATCCTTGAGTAAACCTTCTAGCCATTCAATAGATGAAAAATCAAGGTGATTGGTCGGTTCATCTAACAATAGTACCTCTGGCATAACTACCAAGGCACGTGCAAGCGCCACTCGTTTTCTTACACCACCTGAAAGATTTTCTATCTGTGCATCTGGCAGCAACCCGAGCTGACTAATCACAGTATCTATTCTCGTTTGAATACGCCAACCATCCTGCACCTCGAGTATGCTTTGTAAATCCTGCAAGCGCTCGAGCAATGCTTGGGTATTTTTTCCGTTTTCACTCAAAGTATGAGAAATCTCATGATATTCGAGCAATACTTGGCTTAGATTTCCAAGCCCTTTAGAGACTTCCTGAAATACGGTACTGCCACCTTCAAATTGCGGCTCCTGTGGCACATAGACCAATTTCAATTCTGGTGCATACCAGAGCTTGCCATCATCCAACTTAATCTCACCTGCTATTATACGCAGGAGACTTGATTTACCACTACCATTACGGCCAATTAAACCGATACGCTCCCCTGAATCAAGTTGCAAATTAACATGATTCAATAATGCATGGTGACCGAATGCCAGACTGGCATTCTCAAGTATTACGAGAGGCATGAGAAAAACTAGAAAATTAGCAAACCTGTAATTCTTTCATGAATTACAGGACACAGCAAAATAATTTTTTATATAGAGGGACTTTTATTCAAAATATTCTAAAAAGAATGGAGCCCGAAGGCTCCATCCTATTACTCATTTGATGCTACATTAATTTTCTTGGGTTGCACTGATTCCCGTTTGGGAATAACAATCTCCAGCACACCATGTTTAGAAACAGCAGAAATAGCATCCGAGTTTGCTGTATCTGGCAGACTAAAGCGTCGATAAAAAGAGCCATACGTTCTCTCAACACGCTTGTAACCTTCTTTTTCAGTCTTGGCTTCGGTTCTTTTCTCACCTTTAATCGTCAATACTCCATTCTCCATACTGACATCTATCTCTTCGGGCTTAACCCCGGGCAGATCAGCGAGCAGCACAAACTTATCAGTTTCTTCCTTGATATCCACTGAGGGAACCCACTCCGCCGTAGCAGAGGAACTTTCTCTTGATACATCACCTCGCATCTGCTCCAGTTCTTTCTGAAGTTGAGTCAATAACCCCCACGGTTCATAACGCATAATAGCCATTTGATAATCTCCATATCACAAAAAGTCACTTAAATCGGGTTGCTACAAAGTATCTTCATGTAGCGTACCTACCTATCTCCTCTTGCGAAAAATTTTTAGTTGCACTCTGATATTTTCCATTTACACAATTTTTTGCTCATGTCTACAAATTCCAGAAAATGCCTTGATATGCTCACTAATTATCACTTAAGGAAATAATGTGTACTGATCCTAATATAAGAATAGTCACTATATTTTCAACCCAGATAAAAAGAAATATTTCGATGAATACCAAATCTCATTTCCCGCCCCGCCGCGAGCGGCGCGGGCACTAATTAGTATAGAATCGACTCTATATTGATCTAGATAGAGCTTTTTTCAAGCACTCGAATAAGCTATAAACATAGTCAAAATCTTTCAGCCTGATGAGGAGAATTAATATGATCAGAATCCCTCGTACCAAACGCATTTTATCAATTTCGCTATTTATTTTAGGGGGTGTACTGATTTTCTTGGCACCGGAAAATGCATGGGTTGGAGTGATCCTTCTGAGCCTTGGTTTGGGTATAGAGATTGCCGCACTGATCGTCAGCCATCACAAATAAAAATAGCCAGATTCACTATTCCATTCTATTCTGGAGCTGTTCAGTTTGATCATAGCGTATCCTAGAATAGGAATATCATAAAAAACAGCAGCAATAAATTATTTGTAGATTTCATTAGGGTCCAAGTCATCGAGTTTTATTTCTAGCTTTATCGCATAACTTTTACTTGTTTTTGCACTCAATCAGGCAGACGCAGACTGAAAAAATTATTAACACCCGGTACCCGATCAGCATTTGAATGTGACTCCTTTAAATCAACAAACTCTTTTTCTTTACTCATATATGCGTTATAAAAGTACGATGTCAGTTTTCTCATTGAGCCAGTTATTGATAGTCGTTAATTGATAATTTGCAGAAGGAGGCAAGAACATGAAATATTTTCGTGAAAATAATCCAGCAAGCATCGGTTGTATTTATTTTTTCCGTCTGGTAGTAATAACTTTCTTCACAATCATGCTTTTTTTCATCCTTTTTCAAACTAGTCGTGCAGGAACGAGCACGTCTCAAATTAACAATGAAAATATTATGACACTCTCACTGATATCTCCTTCCTTTTTGCCTAATGACATGATTCCGAGCAAATACACCTGTGATGGTCAAGATATTTCTGCTGCCCTTTCATGGTCAGGCGTACCTGATCACACCAAAAGTCTCGTGCTGATCGTTGATGATCCAGATGCGCCTGATCCTGCTGCGCCTAAAATGACTTGGGTGCATTGGGTGCTTTACAACATTCCTCCGCAGGCTAACGGTTTACCCGAAAATGTCGCGGTGAATGAACTGCCAGCAGGAACCTTACAGGGAATTAACGATTGGAAACGTACAGGTTATGGCGGGCCCTGTCCGCCCATAGGTATTCATCGCTATTTTCATAAACTTTATGCCCTCGATACTGTGCTGCCTGATTTGAAGCATCCTACTAAATCGGAGCTGGAAAAAGCCATGCACGGTCATATTATTGTGCAGACAGAATTGATTGGTCGTTATCAGCGGAGTCACCACAAATAAAATTGTGACAAACTAAAAACGGCTACCTCCGCTGCAAGTAAAAGAATATTACGTCATTTTTTCCTACAGGACACCTACTGGGCTATTTCTAATTCCTTTCCCACATCAAAAATGACGCGAAGGCGAGCCGCAGATAATATCAATAATACGGCAAGGTGAAGCCGACAAGGCCAGATTTGATTTAGAAATGAAATAATGCTCTCACGGAAGCGGGGAATTGTGCCCGAAGAGATTAAGGTAATTTAATTTTCCATGATTAGTGTACCGACTCCTTCATCGGTTAATATTTCCAGCAAGAGAGCATGCACTACGCGCCCATCAATAATATGGCAGGATTTAACACCGTTTTTTACTGCATCAAGTGCCGAACCGATTTTGGGCAACATTCCCCCTGAAATGGTCCCATCTGCAAATAACTCATCGACCTTGTTAGCAGTCAGCCCAGTAAGTAGATTGCCATTTTTATCCAGCACACCGGATGTGTTAGTGAGGAGTATCAGTTTTTCAGCCTTCAGAATTTCAGCAAGCTTGCCTGCCACTAAATCTGCATTGATGTTGTAGGATTGACCATCCTCACCGACACCAATCGGGGCTATCACAGGAATAAAATCACGTGTATCAAGTAATGCGATGAGAGAAGGATCGATTCGTTCAATTTCACCTACTTGGCCGATATTGATCCATTCTCCTACTTTCTCTTTGTCTTGAATCAGCATTTTTTTTGCTCGGATAAAAGCACCATCCTTACCAGTCAAACCTACTGCACGGCCACCATGGCGGTTAATAAGATTGACAATTTCTTTATTGACCAATCCACCTAGTACCATTTCGACGACATCCATGGTTTCTGCATCGGTTACCCTCATTCCTTGAATAAAAACACCTTCTTTTCCAACACGCTTTAGCATCTGGTCGATCTGAGGCCCGCCACCGTGAACAATAACGGGATTCATTCCAACTAGTTTTAGTAATACCACATCACGTGCAAAGCCTTGCTTGAGATCCTCTTCAACCATTGCATTACCACCGTATTTAATAACGATGGTTTTATTATGGAACCGTTGTATATAAGGAAGTGCTTCTGCAAGAATTTTAGCTTTCTCTTTTGCAGTAGATGAAGATAACGTCATTTCATATTCCTATAAATATTTTTAGTAAGATGCTTTTAGTAGAGAGAAGATATCAATCAGTATTAATTACATCAATTCAAACCGGATCATATTTAAGCTTTTATCGAGAACTGTAGTGCTGCTTTATAAATTGTTTATAGATATTTAACCACTTTTAGCGTCAAATCTATTTTTTATGAGTATGCTTTATATAAAATAAGGAAGCATATTTAAGGAAGCGTATTGTTGGTAGGTAGTAATCAATTATCGGGTTTAGATTTATGTTATTTTATGGGTCAGTAAAATTTCTGATTGAATGTTATTTTACTGCAATACCAGGCATAATTTTACTCATACTTAAAGCGAAGCTAATGAATAATATAAAATATTATCCTTTCCTACTGATGTTACTCTTATCGATCTTGAACGGCTGTGTACCCCTTGTCGTTACTGGCGTGGGTGCAGGCGCAGGAACAGGCGCTCTTATGAGTGAAGACCGTAGAAGTAGTGGTACATTTATAGATGATCAAACAATCGAGCTTAAAACGAACAGAAGAATCGTTGAGCAGCTCGGTTACGATGTTCGTATTAATGTCACCAGCTTTAATCGCAATGTACTCTTGACCGGAGAAGCACCCAATGAATCCATAAAAAGTGAAGCAGAAAAAATCGCTAAGGGAGTGGATAATGTTCGGAACGTTTATAATGAAATTTCCATAGCCGAAAAAAGTGCCTTATCTGCGCGCACTAACGATACTTTGATCACCTCTAAGGTTATCGGACGTTTTCTAAATGAAAGAAAATTTCGAATTAATTACGTGAAAGTAGTCACTGAAAATAGCGTTGTTTATTTGCTTGGGCTTGTTACGCGCGAAGAAGCAGAAAATGCCGCACAAATTGCCAGTACTACTGCAGGGGCAAGGAAGGTCGTTAAGGTATTCGAATATTTAAATTAAAACTGCTAATCATCAACTATTGATGTAGATGTTGCCATTAGAATTTATCAATCAGCTGTCTGAGCTACTTCCTGCCGATCGAATTTATACCGATCCCGTAGAATGTTATACATACGCCTACGATAATAGTAGAAAAATTTTCCCACCAGAAGCCGTGGTTTTTCCGCTTACCACTGAAGAGGTAGTGGCTATCGTATTGCTTTGTAATGCAAATAAAATTCCTCTGACACCTCGTGGGCGAGGGACAGGCACAGCAGGAGGTAGCCTCCCAGAGAAAGGTGGGATTGCGCTATCCTTAGAACGAATGGTACGAATTATCCATGTTGATCCAGCAAATCGAGTTGTTGTCGCAGAACCTGGCGTATTGAATCAAGAAATACAAACTGCAGTTAAACCATATGGTTTTTTCTGGCCTCCTGATCCTTCTAGTGCAGCTTTTTCAACCATCGGTGGAAACCTTGCGACTAGTGCGGGTGGCCCTCATGCTGTGAAATATGGTACAACTCGTGATCACGTTTTGGGACTAAAAGGAGTAACAGGTGCCGGTGAAGTGATTAAGACAGGCTGTTATACAACCAAGGGAGTCGTTGGGTATGATCTAACGAGACTACTCATCGGCTCTGAAGGAACCTTAGCTGTTATTACAGAAGCGACTCTTAAGCTCACTCCTTTACCCGAGAAACAAGGAGGTCTGGTTGCCTATTATTGTGATGCTATCAGTTGTGCAGCTGCCATAGTGGCGATTATGGGGATACCCAGAGGGCCCAGTGCGCTTGAATTTCTGGATGCAGGCTCGTTAAACCTTATCCGGGCACGTTTTCCTGATTTACTGCCATCCAATTGCCAAGCAATGCTCATGATCGAAGTCGATGGATCGCAAACTGAAATTTCTGAAACCATTCACAACATCTTATATGCTTGCCACAATTCTGGCCTGTTGCAAGCTGAACAAGTTATTAATTCTGAAAATTTGTGGAAAGCTAGAAAAGCTTTATCACCCCTATTGCGTGATATTGCACCAAAGAAAATTAATGAAGATGTAGTTGTACCTGTTAATACACTACCTCAGTTTTTAGATGAATTAACCCAACTTGCGACCCAGTATCGCATTGCTAATGTAAATTTTGGTCACGCTGGTAATGGCAATATTCACGTTAACTTACTCATTAATCCTGACGATACAGAAGAAAACCACCGAGCCGAAAAATGTTTGAATGAAATTTTTGATTTAGTCATCAGTCTGAATGGAACACTGTCTGGTGAACATGGTATTGGCAGAGAGAAACGTGCTTATGTCCACAAGGAAATTGATCCTACAACCTTGACTTTAATGAAAAGGATCAAACAGCTATTTGATCCCAACGATATTCTTAATCCTGGTAAATTATTTCCTTGAATATAATAAAAACAAAAAACCCCCGTCCTGAGAACAGGGGTTTTACTTTTCGTTAAAAACGATATATCAATTCTAATTTAGAAATGATAATAATGATCCACAAGTAAAACGACAAATAACAGAGCTAGATAAATAATCGAATATTTGAATGTAGTACGTGCAAGCTGATCACTATATCTGCGATAAATCTGGATGGCGTAGTACAGAAAAATTGCATCCAATACTAATGCCCCTACCAAATAAATCAACCCGCTCATTTGAGAAATATAGGGAAGTATCGTGACCACACAAAGTATGAGCGTATATAGCAAAACATGGAGGCGAGTAAAGTTATCACCATGCGTCACAGGAAGCATAGGCATGCCGATCTGAGCATATTCATGCTTTCTGTATAACGCTAACGCCCAAAAATGGGGCGGTGTCCAAGCAAAAATGATTAAAAACAACAATAGCGCATCAGGAGAAATTTGACCAGTTACCGCGGCCCAACCCAGGACAGGTGGCATTGCGCCAGATGCTCCACCTATCACAATATTTTGAGGAGTGAGTGGTTTAAGTATTACGGTGTAAATAATTGCGTAGCCGACAAATGTTCCTAGAGTAAGCCACATAGTTAAAGGATTTACCCATTGATGAAGTATGAATAATCCTGAACCACCTATCAATCCCAAGAAAAATAATGTTTCTGGAACACTGACTTTGCCCTGTGGAAGAGGACGTCCACGAGTCCGCGCCATCACAGCATCAAATTTTTGTTCTACCAGGCAATTTAATGCAGCAGCAGCCCCAGCGACTAAAGCTATACCGAGCGTACCAAAAAATAGAATATCGATTGGTACCGCGCCAGGAACAGCTAAAAACATACCTATTACTGCAGTAAAAACTATTAATGAGACTACCCGAGGTTTTGTAAGCCGGTAAAATTGATTTATTCTTGATGTTGTTTGTCGCCACACTAAACTAGCACTCATTACATACACCTCCTAAACAATATCATATTTGTCTATTCTTTAATTTACTTATTACATACACTTATGGCATTGCCACACACTAAAACACATGGATAACAACTCAATGTTCGAGATGAGAAAGCTTCAATAGATGTTTTATATCTTTCGAAATTTTCGTAGGATCAGCATCCTTTGGAAATCTCATCATTAAATTTCCCATTGGATCCACCACATAAATATGGTCGTGCTGCGACAGTACAGCAGGAAATTCATTCAACAAATCACTATCTTTTGCACTTAGAAGTACCGTACCCTCGTATTCATTCTTAATATCTTGATCAGGGACATTATGATCATCAATTAACCAGATTCTTTCCACCCGATCTTTTTCTGTATTCTGAACGAGACGAACTTGCCTCATTTGATAAAGCTTTTTTTGACAATACTCACTACATTGTCCAGAATCGATAGTAACCAATGACCATTTTCCGTGCATATTTCGTGGACGAAAAATAGTGTTATTCTCGATATTAAGTGCCTGACCTTTTAGTGGTTTTATTTCCAGCAATTCACCGTAATTGACCGTACCTTCTGGACGTATTTCTAGTACGTGAAAGAAATACGATGCAATGACCGGAGACAGCATCGCTAACATCAACAGAAGGAATTTAATTCTATTTTTTCGAGCTATTTCGTTTGACATTTAATACTAAAAATATAATGCATGTTGTCACAGCTAACAGAAACCATTGAACTGCGTATCCGATATTCTTTGAGGCACCTGAATCAGGCCGTATCCACTGGCGTATCAATCCATCATCAATTTGATTATCCTGCTGCAACAATAAAATGGGTTGTAGTGCAAGCCCTGTTGTCTTTTGATAAAGATCAAAATCTAAATTTATCCAAAGCTTACCCGCTGCTTTCTCTTCTGAGAGCTGCATCGTTCTTATTGTTGGCGAAGTCACTATACCAGTCACTTTTACTTCTTCCTGCGGATAAAAAATAACAGGAAGTTGTGTACGATCGTTGCTTGAGGCTATCCAGCCGCGATTGACTAACACATGCAGAGAGCTATTCGCAATTTTAAGAGGTGCAAGAATTTCGTAACCTGCTACTCCCTGATAGATTTTATTGTCGAGATAGATGGCATGATCCTCAATAAACCTACCCTTTACTTCAACTTGTCGATATTGAAAATCTTCTAATTTAATCGGTGTTGAAGGTAATGCTACCACCGCTTCCCGCGTATATTGCTCAATCCTTTCGTGCCGTAACTCTTTCTCATTTGCTCTCGAAAGCTGCCAAAAACCCAGCCGCGTAAAGATTAATATGAAAATTGCGGTCAATAAAACAACCCACCATCGTGGTTTGAACTGATAATTCATATTTTTTATTTATCGCTCATACCCCAAATGGCCGCATGCAAATTGCCTGTATTTCAATCTACCTGAATAAACTTTGTTCCCAGATCTCTTGACATCCTTAACTAAAGGAAGCAAGAGTCTGGAATATAACTAGCTCTGGCTCAAATTTTGCTTATAGCAAGTAAACAAATATGAACAATCCAAGCCAGACCACATCAACAAAGTGCCAATACCAAGCCACACCTTCAAACCCAAAATGATGTTCAGGTTTAAAGTGTCCAGCAGCGCATCTAAAATAGATGACAGTCAGCATAATGGCGCCTAAGGTCACATGGAAACCATGGAAACCAGTCAGCATATAGAATGTTGAGCCATACGCACCGCTAGTCAGTTTAAGATTGAGATCGGAATATGCATGGCTATATTCATAAATCTGACAAGCAAGGAAAGTAAAGCCTAGTGCAACAGTTGCAAGTAGCCACATTTTAAGCGCTGGACGTCGATTCTCCTTGAGTGCCCAGTGAGCAAGTGTCACCGTCACACCAGAAGAAAGTAATAAAAAAGTGTTAAAGGCCGGTAAACCCCAAGCACCCATAGGGGTAAATTTCTCAGTAATACCAGGTCCTGCAGTTGGCCATCCCCCAGTAAAACTAGGCCACAATAAATTATGTTCTGCATCAGCTAATTCTGGAATGGTAAGTACTCTCATATAATAGAGCGCACCAAAAAAGGCTGAAAAGAACATTACCTCTGAGAAAATAAACCAGCTCATTCCCCAGCGGAATGATTTATCTTCCACTTTTCCATATTTGCCAGCTTCACTTTCTCGCGCCACCTCGCCAAACCAGCCAAACAGCATATAAATAAGAATAGCAAAACCTATACCCAGCATGTAATAGCCTGCCGGTATTTTATTCATTGTCATTGCTGCACCAAACCCTAAAAAGAACAGCGCAGATGATCCTACAATTGGCCATTTAGATGGTGCCGGCACATAGTAGTGTCCAGTTCCTTGACTCATTACCAACCCTCCTGATTTATTTTCTAATGAATTAACTCGTTACTACTTTGACCAACGTCAATATACTCAATACAAAGATTACTCCGCCAATAATCCCGCCAATTACTACCTGATGCGGTTTTATCATTTTTGCATCCCGATCGAGATCATCTTTCTTACGTATACCTAGAAATGACCAAAACACAGCCTTTGCTACTTGTAGCGTTGATGCTTTTCCAGTTTGATGTTCTGTATTATTCATTCATGCAATTCACTGTTAGTTAACCTGCAAGGTTGTTTACTAAACATCTTCTACTTACCTGGTTGTAATGCAAAAAAAGTATAGGAAATAGTAACTGTATTGACATCAACAGGTATTTCAGGATCAATGACAAACTTCACTGGCATTTGCCTAACCTCGCCCGGCTTAAGCACCTGCTTAGTAAAGCAAAAGCATTCAAATTTCTTAAGATACTTCTCCAAGAAGCGTGGGCTATAACTGGGTATTGCCTGACCAGTAAATTCTTGATCAGACATATTTCTAATTTCATACATCACCTCTATTGATTCTCCAGGATGTATTTTTACGCTTGATTGTAGCGGTTTAAATTGCCAAGGCATGCCGCGTACGTTTGCATCTAATTCTATTGCAATTGTGCGCGACATATCTACTTTAATATTTTTATCCACCGCATTCGGTTGTAACAAATTATTTATTCCGGTGACTTCACAAAATTTTTCATACATCGGAACAAGCGCATAACCAAAACCAAACATGATCGCCGAAAAAATCAACAGTTTCTTCAACATGGTTACATTGATGTTAGTTACGCTCTGTGTCATTGTTTTATCATCACCGTTACAAAATAGATTACACCCATCAGGATAAGCAGTAAAAAAGCAGTCCTCAGTTTTTTACGCTTGAGATCTCTATCGTCATCTTGCGACATATACGCTTCGCTTTATTTAATTACTGGCGGGGTTTCAAAGCTGTGATATGGTGCAGGTGAAGGCAGTGTCCATTCCAATGTATTTGCACCTTCCCATGGTTTATCAGCCGCTTTTTCACCGCTACGAATGCATTTGATCACAATATAAAGGAAGAGTATTTGCGACAGTCCAAATCCGAATGCACCAATACTGGAGATCATATTGAAATCAGCAAACTGTAGCGAGTAGTCTGGAATTCGGCGAGGCATACCGGCCAATCCCAAGAAGTGCTGTACGAAGAATGCCACATTAAAGAAGATCATAGATAGCCAGAAATGCATGTTAGCCAATTTAACATCGTACATACGTCCGCACCACTTCGGCAACCAGTAATATACTCCACCGAATATAGCGAACAGCGCGCCCGATACTAGCACATAGTGGAAATGCGCAATGACATAGTAAGTATCTTGTACTTGGATATCAATTGGCACAATTGCACAAATCACGCCGCTGAAACCACCAATCACAAACAGGAAGATAAACCCAATTGCAAACAGCATTGGTGTTTCAAAAGTCAACGACCCGCGCCACATTGTCGCAGTCCAGTTAAAGACTTTCACGCCGGTAGGTACAGCAATCAGCATAGTAGCATACATGAAGAACAACTGACCGACCGTTGGCATACCAGCCGTAAACATATGATGTGCCCATACTATGCAAGATAAAATTGCAATTGATGCGGTCGCATATACCATTGATGCATAACCAAATAACGGTTTACGGGAAAATGTTGGAACGATTTCGGACACAATACCGAAAGCGGGCAGAATCATGATATAAACTTCAGGATGTCCAAAGAACCAGAAAATGTGCTGGAACAGAACAGGATCACCTCCACCTGCCGCATTAAAGAATGACGTACCAAAATGGCGGTCTGTCAGCAACATGGTTACTGTACCGGCCAAAACTGGCATTACCAGCACCAGCAGATAAGCAGTAATCAACCATGTCCACACGAACATCGGCATTTTCATTAACGTCATACCGGGTGCGCGCATGTTTAGGATGGTAGTAATAATATTAATTGCGCCCATAATTGAGGAAGCCCCCAGAATATGAATAGCAAAAATCATCATATCGACCCCTAAGCCACCTTGTGCAGAAAGCGGCGGGTAGAATGTCCAGCCCCCTGCAGCAGCACCACCGGGCACAAAGAACGAGGATATTAATAACATACCGGCTACCGGCAACAGCCAGAAGCTCCAGTTATTCATCCGCGCAAACGCCATATCAGGCGCACCTATCATCATAGGTACTTGCCAGTTAGCTAATCCCACGAATGCGGGCATAATCGCCCCAAACACCATGATTAAACCATGCAGTGTGGTAAACGAATTAAAAAGTTCCGGCTCTAATATTTGTATACCCGGCATGAACAATTCTGCACGAATTCCCATTGCCAGGAAACCGCCAACCAAAAACATAGCAAAACTGAACCACAGATACAGCGTGCCAATGTCTTTATGATTGGTTGTCATTACCCAGCGCATTATGCCACTGGGATGATGGTCGTGATGACCATGAACATCTTGAACTACTGCCATGATTATTCTCCTTAGTACTTACTTCTTTATTTACTGAAATTACATCTCATGCGATTGAAATATTAATTCCCAACTGCCGCCGTGTTAACGACTGCTGCCGATGCTTTTTTCTTATCCGCAGCCCATTGCGCGTACTTGTCTGCCTCCAGCACTTCAACCACGATCGGCATATAGCCATGATCTTTGCCACAAAGCTCAGCACACTGGCCACGGTAAATACCCGGTCTATCTGCCGTAAACCACACATCACGAATAAATCCTGGAATTGCATCTTGCTTGACTCCGAAAGCAGGCACCCACCATGCGTGAAGAACATCATTAGCCGTTGTGATTACCCGAATCTTCTTGCCTACAGGCACAACCAGATTATTATCCACCTCCAGCAAATAATTTTCCCCCTTGGCTTCTTTGCCTTCCAATTGAGCAGTTGGCGTGGACAGTTTACTGAAGAAGCTGATGCCCTCACCTTCTCCCTGAAGGTAATCGTAACCCCACATCCACTGATACCCTGTGGCTTTAATAGTGATATCAGGCTCGGACGTATCTTTCATGGCAACGACAGTTTTAGTGGCCGGAAATGCCATACCAATAAGAATCAGAAGCGGAATAGTCGTCCAGATAATCTCTACAACAGTACTATGATGAAAATTGGCAGCCTTATATCCAACTGATTTACGGTGTTTCAGAATCGAGTAAAACATCACACCAAAAACAACAATAAAAATTGCCAAACAAATCCATAGCGCAAAAATATGCTGATCATAGGTTTCTTGTGCAATTATAGAGTTTGGCTGCGGATGAAAATACTTACTAGTCTCATCTAGCGAAAACGCCATACTTGAGTATAAAGCAAGTGTTGCAGACCCCAGCAGGGCCATTACTGATTTACTGCTCATATATTCCCCCCACATAAATTACTAATTTAAGACTAATTTACTTATTAAAAAAACACGACCATTTGACTCAAATGGCTACACAAAACTACCTGACTGCCAGATTACTTCATGCTAAAACTTTTATTGATCTCTGATAGTTTTTAATCTTACCAAATCACCCAATAATGCTGGCTGGAATTCTAGCATGTCAAATTTGTGCTAACAAGGGAAAATCATGATTTTTATAGAAAAATTCCCCTGCTTTGAATGTGGTGATTTTTTTATTTATTATTCTTTTAGTTTAAAAATAGCATTTTTTTACCAAAAAAAAAGACCTTATTTAACTGTTGCCATAATAGCTTTTTCAAACCTTATCTAACATCATCATAAAGAAAAATTAGATATAAGCAAGTGCTCCTCTTATGTTAAAAATACAAAGAACTGGGAATTCTATAGCTACCCCTAATACTCTTACTAAAAGAGCGATATCAATGCAATTTAGTTACTCCCGACATTCCGCACCCCCATTCGCAATTATCTGAATTTTCTTGAGATATTTTTTCGCACCTATTTTTTTCGGAAAAATTAATGAAGAATTATCAGTGAGTTATGAAAAGGGTGCGGAATGTCGGTTACTCAAAGAGAGATAAACTAATATTAATTAGACCAGTCAGCACCCTAGCAGATTATTGAAACAGAAAATGAACCTATCTCCCTTCTGCTGTAATACTTCCTCTGTAAACCCAGATGAATTATTGTCAATATTCCTGTACCCAGCGAATTTTGTTCCTTCCAAAGACACTGAACCATGTATCGAACTACAAGCGCCGGTACATCCCTATTTACGTCGATCACACAGTCTTTGCATTTCTATCTATCCTTTCCCTCGTTTGGCACCAATAAAAAACTTCGCCGGCGGCAAAAATATCTTATGGTCTATTACATCATCCCTACGATATCGAAAATAATTCAAGTATCAGCAAGCAAATATTGAGATTAGGACTATCAGCGAACAACGAAGTGTTTGCCTCGGCCTACTATAGCATCACTATCAATAACACCAAGACACCAGGCAATGTTTTCTAAAAAAATACATACTTAAAAATTAACTTAATTTTTGCAATTGCTCTGCCAATTTGGTCAACATTGCCTTAAAGCTTGCCAAACGCTCTTTCTCCTGTGTAACCACTTTTTCTGGTGCACGTTGCACAAAAGCCGGATTATGCAGCTTTGTTGTTGCCTTATTGATCTCGCCTTCCAAACGAAGAATTTCCTTTTGAAGTCGCGCACGCTCTGCTGATGCATCTATTTTAATTTTGAGCATCAATCGGAATTCACCGACAACAGCAACAGGCGCGTTTGCATCAGGCAAACCACTTGGCATAATTTCCATATCAGATAACTTAGCCAGTGCTACTAAATAATTAGAAAACCCGGCCAAGCTGGATTGACTACCTTCAATTAGCAAGGGCATTCTCTCTGCTGGTGATAATTTCATTTCTCCACGTAATGCTCGACATGCATTTACAATCTCTTTGAGTAGTGCAATGCGACTACCAGCTTCTTGGTCAATACGCGTGAAGTCGGCTAGTGGATAAGATTGACACATGATGCTCTTACCTTTCTTACCAGCCAGAGGTGCAATTTTTTGCCACAATTCTTCCGTAATAAAGGGAATCACAGGATGTGCCAGACGGAGCGCAGCTTCAAGCACGCGCACCAGCACACGACGTGTAGTACGCTGTTCAATATCTTCCCCTGAGCTTAACTGAACCTTAGCAAGCTCTACATACCAGTCGCAATACTCATCCCAGATAAACTCATAGAGCTCGCGCGCGGCAATATCAAAGCGATAATCACTAAATCCTTGCCTCACGCCCTGCTCGGCTAGTTGCAATCGACCAATAATCCATTTATCGGCGTGAGAAAATGCCAAAGGCAGCGTTTCATCCAAACCGACATCTTTCTCTTCACAATTCATGAGGACAAAGCGAGTAGCATTCCATAGTTTATTACAAAAATTCCGATAGCCTTCGCATCGCTGCAGATCAAATTTAATATCTCGTCCATGTGAAGCCAAACTGGCAAAAGTAAAACGCAGGGCATCAGCACCAAATGCAGCTATTCCCTGTGGGAATTGCTTACATGTATTTCTCTCGATTGATTCAGCCTGTTTAGGATTCATTAAGCCTGTAGTGCGCTTTTTGATCAACTCGGGCAGTAAAATACCATCGATCAGATCAAGTGGATCCAATACGTTTCCCTTGGATTTACTCATTTTCTGGCCTTCCGAATCGCGGATTAATCCAGTCACGTAAACCTCACGAAATGGCACCTTCCCAGTGAAATGCAGTGACATCATGATCATGCGCGCAACCCAGAAGAAAATAATGTCAAACCCAGTTACCAGCACTGAGGTGGGTAAAAAGGTCTTGAGCTCGGCTATGTCCTGTGGCCACCCAAGTGTTGAAAATGGCCATAATGCGGAAGAAAACCAGGTATCAAGCACATCTTCATCTTGCCTGAGATTTTCCTTACCTGATAACCGCTGCGCTTCCTCAAGATTATGCGCAACCGTTACATTGCCATCCTCATCATACCAGGCAGGAATCCGGTGGCCCCACCACAATTGGCGTGAAATACACCAATCCTGTATATTTTCCAACCATTGGTTATAAACATGCG
Organism: Nitrosomonas sp. Nm34; assembly: GCF_900113925.1. GTDB lineage: Bacteria > Pseudomonadota > Gammaproteobacteria > Burkholderiales > Nitrosomonadaceae > Nitrosomonas. Next base: position 47,887 of record NZ_FORD01000014.1, on the reverse strand, counting down.
TCCAATTCTCCGGTGTAAATCTGACCTCACCATTGGCTACTACTTCCAAACCACGTTTAGCCATCCCTTCCATCGCCACATACCACTGATCAGTTAACATCGGCTCAATAATAGTTTGCGTACGATCTCCTCGTGGCACCATCAGCTTGTGTGGTCGCGTTTCGACCAACAATTCCTGCGCTTCCAGATCGCTAATAATCTTTTTCCGTGCCTCAAAACGGTCCAACCCTTGATATTCGACTGGCGCAACATCATTGATTTTTCCGTTGAAAGTAAAAATATTAAGTGGAACCAGCTTATGACGTAAGCCGACTTGATAATCATTAAAATCATGCGCGGGCGTAATTTTCACACAACCCGTACCAAAAGTCGGATCGACATATTCATCCGCAATAATAGGAATCGTGCGCTCAGATAGAGGTAATCGGAGATGCCGCCCAACCAGATGACGGTAGCGTTCATCCTCTGGATGAACAGCCACCGCCATGTCTCCTAGCATCGTTTCTGGCCGTGTGGTCGCAACAATTAAGCCACTTCCCTGCAATCCAGTACTGCTATCCTCTTCGAATGGATAAAGAATATGCCAAAGTGAACCTATTTCTTCGGTCGAAATGACTTCCAAATCAGACACGGCTGTTTGCAGCACAGGATCCCAGTTAACCAGACGCTTGCCACGATAAATCAATCCTTCTCGATATAACCGTACAAATACCTCAGTCACTGCTTGGGAAAGCATCTCGTCCATGGTAAAACGCTCCCGCGACCAATCGCAAGAAGTACCCATCCGCCGCATCTGCCGCGTAATAGTTGAACCTGATTCCTCTTTCCATTGCCAAACACGCTTGAGGAACGCCTCACGTCCAAGTTCTCGCCGATTAATATTTTCTTGGTCTAATTGACGCTCGACGACTATTTGTGTGGCAATGCCGGCATGATCTGTTCCAGGCTGCCATAGCGTGTTATCACCCAGCATACGATGATATCGAATCAATGCATCCATCAGAGTGTGCTGAAACGCGTGTCCCATATGCAGGGTGCCCGTTACATTGGGAGGTGGCAACATGATGCAGTAAGCAGCATCCTCCTCCTTATTTGATGGCTTGAAATAACCTGATGACTCCCATATAGAATACCAATGAGCTTCTATGACTTTCGGATCAAAACTTTTTGCAAGTTCCATGAAAATTAAATTATTAAATTAGCAAAAACAGAAAATTTGCCATTATATCGGAAGGTAACCCCGCAGGTAGCAAGGTCATTAATTATTAGCTGATCTAAATGTTTTTTAGAAAGCACCACGATCATGCCTGAGGCAGAGTCAGTTAATCAAAAGAAGCTAGAATTGATTTGAGCATTTAGCAGTCCCTACAGTGAATGTATAACACTTTTAGTCATTCTATTTCTCAATCAAAAATGGCGCGCAGGCGAGCCGCAGACAGCATCAATCATACGGCAAGGTGAAGCCGACAAAGGCCGACAAAATTAGTTCTCATTTAAAATAGAATAAGAAAAAAACTATATTGGGTGGTAGCAAGTTGTTGAAAAATGTACTGGAGGCAGAGGTACTCGATGATAATGATGAGTAAACACAGTCAAAAAACGGTGTTTATAGCTGATAAATCAGTATCTTGAATTTGTTTTTCATTTTAAACCTGTTTTTAATATCGCAGTGGCAATGCAGATAGTTTCTCAAAAGCCTGCTAGTGAACCGCTGCAGGCACCGTTGATCCTGTGATACCGGATAGTGTGGTGGTTCTTTTTTGTTTCTAACCGATGTCAAGACGATCATATTCCAAGCTTGTCTGGCCTCTTCAGCTTCAGGCCGCTGATAAGCTTTATCATCATACAGTTATTACTGTGCAATTGTGGTTGAATCTGATCAAATACATCGGCTAACCGATTAAAGCGCTGAACATAAGCAAGCAACATCACTCGCAAGTCGTGCAGACTAAGCGCGTAAATGATGATCCGCATACTCATAAATACTCTTGATCGCTCTCTACCTGTCCACCACACCGAACAGGTAGAGAGCAGTGATTTCTTTATCGCTAAAACTTCAATTCACGTAATTACTCATTCTTTGGCTATAAAGCAAAGAATATCCCTGATAATGCTTGTGAACATAGAGACAAATCGTTATTAATCGGTCTTGCCGGTGCATCCGTTATTATAATTTATTAAGGTTGGCGGGTACCTTCCTCAATAGTTTAAAGTTATTGATGAACTGGCTTCTATTTCAGCGCTTAATTCGCATTCGAGAGCCAAGCAAGCTTTTTTTCAATCAACCTTAGAATCTCTTGGTTTCTCCATGCCATTTTTTTCCGATTGACTTCATCGTTCTGGTATCGATCAATGCTGACTCTGATCAAGTTTATAATGATGTACACTGAGCCCCTGCTCCTGATAAAAACGATAACGTTTGCGAGCAACCTTCTTGTCCTCGGGCACATTTTCAACGATTTCGATGACTCTTTGAAAGTGATCATAAACTGGAGGTACTTCATCATGCAGGTTAAGCAATACCTCATAAGACCCAATCTGCTGAATTTCTTCGCTATTACTAATTAATATTACCGGTGTCACATTGGCTATTTTGTCATCCCCGTGACAATGCGGAATAAAGCTGATGGGAGAGAAGGTCCAGAGCAATTTATCGAGTTGATTCAGAAGCGACGAATCTGGGATATAAACCATTATTTTAGCCGCCTGTTGAATTACTTTTTCACTTAGCCTGCATGCAACCAATAATTTATCGGATGCCCCCGAATAAAAATCAATTTGTGGCATTGTTTATTTAAATGCTTATTTTATCTATTCGCACGCGAAATTAAAAATTGTGTTAAAAGCGGGACCGGACGACCAGTCGACCCTTTTTCCTTCCCACTTCTCCAGGCCGTACCGGCAATATCCAGATGTGCCCAAGGATATTTTGCTGTAAAGCGTGACAAAAAGCAGGCGGCCGAAATTGTTCCTGCTGAGCGTCCACCAATATTTGCCATATCTGCAAAGTTGCTTTTCAACAGCTCCTGATAATCATCCCACAGCGGCAACTGCCAAGCACGATCCAACGCCAATTGGGAAGCCTGTAACAATTCCTGGGCCAATTGGTCATTATTACTCATTAAACCAGATGCTATATGTCCCAGTGCAATGACGCAAGCTCCAGTCAGGGTCGCGATATCTATTACGGCATCAGGTTTATACCGTTCAGCATAAGTCAGCGCATCACATAAAATCAGCCGCCCCTCAGCATCAGTATTCAGAATTTCAATTGTTTGGCCAGACATGCTTGTCACCACATCCCCTGGTTTGCTCGCATTACCACCAGGCATATTCTCAGTCGCTGGAATAATACCGACGATATTGAGAGGAAGCTTCATTTCTGCTACCGCTGTTAATGTGCCCAACACACTGCCTGCGCCACTCATATCGAATTTCATCTCATCCATTTCAGCTGCAGGCTTTAATGAAATACCCCCTGTATCAAAAGTGACGCCTTTACCGACTAGCACAATAGGTTTTTCCATTTTTGCCAAGCCGCGGTACTCCAGCACGATTAATTTGGCAGGCTGATGACTTCCACGTGAAACAGCAAGCAATGCACCCATACCCGCTTTTTCCATCTCTTTCTGTCCTAGCACAGAAACCTTAAGATCATAGGCTTTAGCCATATCGATAGCTTGCTCAGCAAGATATGTCGGAGTACAGATATTGGGCGCAAGATTGCCAAGATCCTTAGCTACTTTTATACCACGCGCAATTGCAAGGCCCTGCTGTAATGCTTTCTCTCCAGCTTGAAGCGATGCTTGATCATTCACATTTATCGTAATTTTACCAAGAGCAGGCTGCTCTTTCTCTGGTTTACTTTTAAGGCGATCAAAACGATAAGTACTTTCCGCCCCCAGAATCACGGTCTGAGTAATTTTCCATGCAATATTCCGCTCTTTTATTGGAATATCCGACAAGAAGAGGGTAGCATCTGGAGCAGATGTTTGAGATAACGCTTTGAATGTGGCTAAAACTGCTTGTTGATACGCCTTATCATTGAACTCTTTCTCTTTACCTAATCCCACCAACAGCACGCGCTTACTTGTAATGCCAGGAACGTTGTGTAACAGTAAAGTTGTATTAGCTTTACCCTCCATATCACCTTGGCGCAAAATGTTGCTGATGACGCCTTTAGAAGCATCATCCAAGCTTTTGGCAGGCTCGGTCAATTTGCGTGATTCAAATACACCCACCACGATACAGGCCCCGCGCTGTTTTTCTGGGGCGCAGAGTTTGATTGTAAAATCCACTTTCTACTCCTTGTTAATTATTTTAAGATGGAAGAATTTCATAAATAAATTTGCATGGATTATCGCTGTACTTAATGTATAAAGTCAAAATAAGCAACCGGGTATAACTGGGATAAACTTTCCACCTTAAAATTAATTCCTAATTAAAAAGCAAGTGCAAAGCAAGGTATTTCATTTTTTCATTTCTAAATCAAAAATGACACGAAGGCGAGCCGCAGGCGGTATCAATCACACGGCAAAGTAAAGCCGACCAATAAAGCCGACCAAGTCAGTTTTGATTTAAAATGGAACTACACCATCTGGAGTACCCTGCTTTACGCTTGCTTTATTAACATCACTATCAATAATTAATAATAATTCGGATACACCATGAACCTCATCATTCAAGGACTAGAAGTTGAAAACAGCGACCTGCGAGCAGTTGCAAAACTCGCACAAGCTAGCCATATTGAACGTATTACCGGGCAAGCGTTCCGCTTAGCCAATGCCAATCCTCATCCCGATATTCCTGAATACTGCTCTGAAGTAAAACTCGATTTTGCTTTTGTTCCGAGCGGAACAAAGTTAACTAATTTTGGGCTAATTGCAATGGATATGGACTCTACCCTCATCGCCATTGAATCAATTGACGAAATGGCTGGTATGAACAATGTCAAGCCCCAAGTTGCAGAAATTACGCAGAGCACCATGCGAGGCGAAATTGATTTCGCTGAAAGCCTGATTCGGCGTACAGCACTTCTAGAAGGATTACCGCAAGAAGCGCTGCAAAAAGTTTATGATGAAAAAGTTAAATCAAACCCTGGCGCAAATAAACTATTACAGCGCATGCAAGCAGTAGGTATCAAGACCATGGTAATCTCAGGTGGTTTCACCTTCTTCACTGATAGAGTCAAAACAGAGCTTGGGTTAGATTATGCCTTTGCAAATACATTGGAAATCAAGGATAAAAAATTAACTGGCCAAGTGCTTGGTAATATTATTGGCGCCGAGGGAAAAGCTGAAGTGTTAAAGCGTATCCGAGATGAGCTAGGTCTAAACAAGGAACAAGTTATTGCGGTGGGCGATGGCGCCAATGATATAAAAATGCTGGAATCTGCAGGTATTGGTATTGCTTACCACGCCAAACCCGTTTTACAAGAGAAAGCAACCTATTCCATTAATTTTGTGGGACTGGATGGCATTGTCAATCTTTTCGAGTAATTAATATGCATTAAATTTTAGCAATGGCATGCAATTGATTGGCACAGCAACAGTCGGAGTGGGTATTATCTTTTTTACTTGGGCAGGAATCTCTACTGTAACTCGTAGAGACTATAGCTTTTTGCATAGTTCCATGATGATTCTTGCTCCACTGGCTCATTTATTCTTTGCGATATCCGCTGTATCGCTTGTAATCTCTGCCGCTACAATATTGCTTTTCTTAGGATTTATCTTGTTTGATGTCAGCCGTATCATAAATAATGACGAGACTAATTATGTAATCACAACTCTGGGTATTTTTACATTAAGGGACCTCTAAAAAATTTCTATTTCTTTACAATACATTGTTTTTCGCAGAAAATGTTTCCTTATTCCATTTCTATTTCATAGGTGCAATAATAGAAGCGACTTATGAAAAGGAGTATGGTGAACTTGGACACGCTTATCCTGCCTCAGGTTAATAGCGATTGCAGGCAGCTATTTCTGGATGAGGCAGCGTCGCGCTATTCCAATGACAGAATGGTTCTGGCGCTCGATGGGGCAGGATGGCATCGTAGTTACACCCTTAAGCTTCCACACAATCTGCGCTTATTTGAGGCTGCCACCTTACTCACCAGAGCTCAATCCTGTAGAGAATATTGGGATGAGCTACGGGAGAAATCATTCCATAACCGTGTATCAATAGCTTTGATACACTTGAAAATCACTAGGAAGCAGCAATGCGCGACATGAAAAAAGATCGTGAATGTGTCCATTCCATCGTTGCATGGCCTTGGATTATAAATTCAATTATGAAATAGAAATGGGATTACATATCAATCGTATGCAGCGCCCATATTTGTTGCTCTCGCTTCGTTTTGTTTAAACTCTGAATTTTTAGAGGTGTCCATTAATATTTATAAATTGTTTATCAGCTTGCTTCAGTAGCTATTAGCTCCCCCAGGCAAAAGAGATGAATTAGTTACTGCATCTCCATAAACTAAAAAGGATAGCCAAAATAGCCATTCTTCTTGTTTAATAGTACATTGGTCAAATCTGGTTTTTTAATTGAAAACGCTGGTAGATAAATAGCGATCGCCGCGGTCGCATACAATAAAAACAATCACTGCATTATCTAGCTCTGCAGAAACTTTAAGCGCTGCAGCTAGTGCCCCACCTGACGAGATTCCCGCAAAGATACCTTCTTCGCGTGCCAAACGCCGAGTCATAGCCTCAGCTTCATACTGAGAAACCAGTATGATGCGGCCCACCCGTTTAGGATCATATATTTTTGGCAAGTAGTTTTCTGGCCACTTACGAATCCCCGGAATCTGCGATCCTTCTTCCGGTTGAACTCCAATAATTTCAATAGATGATTTCTTTTCTGAAAAATAGCGAGCGCATCCCATGATTGTACCTGTGGTACCCATGCTACTTACAAAATGAGTTATTTTTCCATCCGTATCACGCCAGATTTCTGGAGCGGTACCCTCATAATGAGCTAACGGATTATCGGGATTAGCAAACTGATCAAGAATCACCCCCCTACCTTCTTCACACATTTTTTCAGCAATATCACGTGCATTTTCCATGCCTCCTTCCTTAGGGGTTAATATAATTTCAGCGCCAAACGCGCTCATTGCTTGCCGGCGTTCTATACTCAAATTTTCCGGCATAACAAGAATCATCCGATAACCCATCATGGCCGCCGCCATCGACAAGGCAATACCAGTATTGCCACTCGTAGCTTCAATTAAAGTATCACCTGGCTGGATATCACCTCGTTTTTGCGCGTGCTTAATCATAGAAAGCGCTGGCCGATCTTTCACTGATCCAGCCGGGTTATTTCCCTCAAGCTTAGCCAGAATAGTATTACTGGTTTTCCCAGGGATCCGTTTAAGCTCCACTAAGGGGGTACTACCAACAAAATCTTCAATTGTTTTGAACATAGACAATGCAATTTTTGCTAGAGGATTAATTATCGCATATGTCATTAAAGATAAATGTCCAAAGAATCAGAATAATTCCATTTCTAAATCAAACCTGACTTGGTTGGCTTCACCCTGCCGTAATATTCATATTGCCTGCGGCTCGCCTTCGCATCATTTTTGATTTGGAAGTGAAATAAGCAAAAAAAATACCCCCAGAAACTGAAATGTATGTCTGGGGGTATAGCATCACTCCGCTAACTTATGGATTGGGTTCTTCTTTCTGTTCAACTGCTATTTTTTCTCCCTTATCCACTGTCAAATCGCTGCGTATTTGCTGAAGAGTGCCTGCTCCAATACCATTTACTTTTTCCAAATCATCAATCGAACTAAACAGGCCATGCTCATTTCGATATTCAACAATGGCTTTTGCCTTGGCTGGACCAATTCCCTTCAGCGCTTCGAGCTCGGCTTGTGAAGCAGTATTAATATCGACTGCTGCATAAACATCACTACTCAATATAAAAAAGATAATTATCAGTTGTTTCAACCTTACCATAATCACTCCTAAAATTATAAAAAAGTGTTGTTTTGCTTTTGACAAGCCTTTATTGCTTATAAAGCAATCCATATATCGGCGTTTTCTCAATCTTATTGAGAAAATTTTAGATAGATCAAGGTAAAGCCAGCTCTCAAGCGCTACGGAAACGTGTTTGTTTAATCAGGATAATAGCCAGAAAAGGTAGAATAAAGCCAATAACAGTGACTGTTATTAATAGCATACCTAGCTCACTATAGTCAGCTGGTACAGAGATTTCGCTGGTGACAGGATCTCTCACTTCGCGTGTAACAACAAAAATCTGGTTGATATATTTGCTGCCCAACTGAGAAGCTGATAAAGCAAGGTTAGTAAACGATGCCATGACAGCAAAGAAAGTTGCTTTAAGTTTATCTGGCGCTGAGTTAGCGATCCATGCCAGCATAGGAATCATTGCAATTTGGCCCAGTGGTGATTCTATTGCCGTATCTATTATAGCGATAAAACGTGCGTCTACTATTCCTCCTGTTTGTGCTGCTGTCCATTCGTGCAAACCAAAGTACATACCTATGATTGGGAAAGACAACAAAGTACCGGCGATGGTGAGTGCACCTATAATATAAGCCATAGAGCGTTCTGCCATAAAACGGCGGAATATAAACATTCCCACCAACGTTAAGACCGCACCTATCAATGATAAGGTGGCAAGAAATTGCTGATCGAAACCTAGTTGATCGATCATCCACCAGGTTATACCTGCTCCTGGGTTAGGGAGTGCCCGGAATATAAATATCAGAATAGCTGTACCCACCAACTGATTGCGTGCTTCTGCATCAAGCTCACTCGAAAGACGCCAGATCAGAAAAAGAATGATGACAATTGATAAACAAAAAACAATTTCCTCGGCAGCAGCAAACCCACCAAGTCCGATACTTAAAGATACAATCGTAAACGCTGCACCGCCGCCCAATATCCACCAATTAACCGGCGGTGCTTCGGTATGGATAGTCAACAATGCCTCAGCCTCTTTACGATTCAGTCCCTGTGACAAAAAACGTCTCATATTTTGCCGCCGCAACCAGCTCGCAAAAAATACCCCGCAAACCGAGATAAATGGAATCACCAAGGCGAGTTTATAAACCAACAAATAGGCAGCGGTTCTACCTTCTTCTGGCATGGCCCCCACATCGCGCATCAAAACAACATTCGCAATAGAGACAAGTACACTGCCGCCAATGATAGCCACTCGGCCAAGCGTTTGCATTGTGACATGCATTTGTTTGCGCTTTTCTAAAGGCAATGGTTCCCCATTCGCATCTACACGTGGAACAGCTTCGACTGTCATTGCATCGGCCACTACATCTTGGAGAACATAACCAATCGGAGCAAGTAAGGCGGCTGCTACATACCAGCTTTCTAGTGCTGCAACACTTCTCATGGTATCGGTATACCCAAGCAATCCGATCATGATGAGCAGGCTTACCATAATCAAACTTGCTCCCAGATAGACGAGCAAGCTCTTCCAACGCCATATCAAGTCGACGAGATGGCCAATCGGCATTTTGAGCGCCCATGGCAATGCCATCCAGAATGCCAGTCCTGCCAGGAACTCAGCAGAAAGCCCCAACCGCTCTTTAACGTAAAATGTGCCTACAATTCCAGTCAAGCTTGAAATACCAGCAGCCACATAAACCATTAATGGAGGCAAATACGAAAGCCGCATTTCACGGCCGAGCGCAAATATATTGATATCGAACCAACGGTATAAGGCAGCTAGTGCTTTTGAATTTGGTGGCACCACTTTCATTCAGGTTATCCTGTTTCTTTTGATCTATTTCTTCGGAAATATGGCTTCAAACATTTAAATTCACACGCAAAAAAACGTGTATAAGCTATTGATCCAAGCATACTATCCCGCTCATTAAGTAGGACGCTTACCCACTTTAACTTTAACCGACCTTTCCGAGCTATTACGTAATATCGTTAAAGTCACTGTTTTCCCCGGGGTTAAAGCTGCAACCAGGTTGAGCATTTCGGAAGAATCTGCCACTGTTTTTCCATCCATAGCAAGCAGAATATCTCCTGGTTTTATCCCGGCTTCATCAGCTGGACCATTTTTCAGCACACCGGCAATGAGGGCGCCCCCAGCTTTTTTTAACCTAAATGACTCTGCCAGCTCAGGCGTGATATCCTGCATACTCACACCTAGCCAACCACGTGTCACATTCCCGGTTTCGATAATTTGCTCCATGATTTGTTTAGCTGCATTTGCTGGAATAGCAAAGCCTATGCCGAGCGATCCACCTGTACGAGAATAAATAGCCGTATTAATTCCAATCAAATTACCAGCCGTATCAGTCAGTGCACCGCCTGAATTACCTGGGTTAATAGCTGCATCAGTTTGAATAAAATTCTCAAAAGTATTAATGCCTACTTGGGATCGCCCTAATGCACCGATAATTCCCATGGTAACGGTCTGACCAACGCCAAAAGGATTACCGATAGCGAGTACAATGTCACCCACTCTTGCTTGCTCGGATTGGCCAAAAGTGATACTGGGCAGATTATCCAGATCAATCTTTAGTACGGCCAAATCACTTTCCCGATCAGAACCAATGATGCGCGCCTTGGCATTTCTACCATCCACTAAGGCAACCTGGATTTCACTTGCTGCCTCCACTACATGATGATTTGTCAGGATATACCCTTCTGAACTGACAATCACGCCTGAGCCAAGACTGGAAGCGCGCCTCGGTCTGGACTCAAAACGCTCGCCAAAAAAACGCTGAAACATCGGGTCATCCAGTAGCGGATGTGACGGCACCCTGACTTCCTTGCTCGTAAAAATATTAACAACCGACGGCATCGCAATTTCTGCGGCAGCATAAAAGCTACCAGGCCGGGGTGCCGTTTCAACGGACACAGCTTCTTTGACCGTCGCCAACTTGCCACGTGGCGTCCAGGGCAATAACTCAGGCCGGAGCGTGGAAACGACAAAAAAAATCGCCAGCAGTACCGTGACCGATTGTGCAAAAATTAACCAAAGTTTATTCATATCAGCGTATTAATCAGGAGTTACAATATCAATAGGTATATAGTGATCAGGAATAAAAAATGCAACAGGATGAACTTGAGAATTATCTGAACCAATTACTGGATATTTCGCGTTTCCAAGATTATTGCCCAAATGGACTGCAAGTGGAAGGGCGCAATCAAATTCATACTATAGTAAGTGGCGTTACAGCATCAATGGATTTTCTGCAAGCGGCTGTAGCCATGCACGCTGACGCCGTCCTCGTGCACCATGGTTATTTTTGGCGTGGCGAAGATAGAACACTGCGCAGCATAAGGCATCGTCGCATAGCCTTATTGATGAAGCATGAAATCAGCCTTTTTGCCTATCATCTCCCCCTAGATGCTCATCCTGAATTAGGTAACAACGCTCAATTGGGACAAAAACTCCATTTTGCGACAATCGGTCACTTTGGAGAACAAAACATTGCTTCATACGGCGAAGTTATACGCACACTTTCTCTCAATGAACTAGGTAAAAAAATATCATTGGTATTGGTACGCCAACCATTGATCATTGGCGAACCAACTAAACAAATCCGCCGCATCGCCTGGTGCACCGGTGCCGCGCAAAACCATTTCGAAGAAGCTATCCAGTTGGATATCGATGCATTCATTACAGGTGAAATTTCCGAGCAAAATGTCCATACTGCACGAGAATCAGGAGTCGCATTTATTTCTGCAGGACACCACGCAACTGAACGTTTCGGTGTGCAAGCACTTGGAGAACATATTGCCCGTCAATTTGGCATCAAACATCACTTCATTGATCTAGATAACCCGGTATGATCGATGCATTTACAGTTTATAGAAAATTTAGACGCTAAAAGCATGAGTGATGATTTTCCAAGGCCAGTCAATCTTTCTTCTTGCTCTTGTCTTTTTTCTTAGGCAGAGTCCACCAGATGATAAAAATAAACAATCCCAATGCCAGCGCTGCTTCTGCTGCTAATATCCACATATCTCTCAGCTTGTTGTATAGTCAGAATTTATCAAAAAATATAACTTTAATTAAAATTAAATGCAAAGCCAATCAACTTTATCTATTCTCGCATTGCTATTGTTGCTGCTGGTAGCCTGCAAAACAGAGACTATTCCGCCAGCACACATACCTGCCAAACCATCCACTTCCTCAAGCACTAGCAAATTAGCCCCGTCTGCTCCCATTGTACCCCAAGTATCCCCCATATCCCCTAGCACCAGTCAGCTAAAAGCCACTGATTGGTCTCAATTAAAAGAATGGGAGCAAGACATGTTTTTGCCAGCGTGGACTGCTTTTTTACAAAGCTGCAATGTTTTAAATAAGCAACTATTGTGGCGGGAAACCTGCAAAAAAGCCAGCATGATCAAGCAATCCACTGATAACACCATTAAACATTTCTTTAAGCTCCATTTCACCCCTCATCAAGTAATGAATTTGGATGGTAGTGCTGAAGGATTAATTACCGGTTACTATGAGCCACTGCTTAAAGGCAGCCGCACCCCATCGCAGCAGTATCGTTACCCACTTTATGCGCAACCTGATGAACTTCTTATTATCGAATTAGCTGATGTTTATCCAGAACTTAAGAATCTGCAATTGAGAGGCCGTTTAGAAGGACGCAAAGTGGTACCGTATTATACTCGAGCAGAAATTGAGAATGAATCAGCATCACTGAAAGGGCATGAGCTTTTATGGGTCAACGATCAAGTTGAATTATTCTTTCTCCAGATTCAAGGTTCAGGCCGTATCATTCTCGAAAATGGAGAAATTCTCAGAGTGGGTTATGCCGATCAGAATGGCCATCCCTATCAATCAATCGGAAAACTTCTGGTTCAGCGTGGTGAACTTCCCTTAGAAAATGCTTCCATGCAGGGAATCAAGCAATGGGGACAGCAAAATCCTGATAAACTCACTCAATTACTGCATCAAAATTCACGCTATATCTTTTTTCGAGAGCTTCCAAATAACTTATCCGGCCCAATTGGTGCATTGGGTATACCACTCACTGCGGGTAGAAGCTTGGCTGTCGATCCCCGCGCTATACCACAAGGCGCTCCTGTTTTTCTCTCCACCACGTGGCCTAACAGCAACAAACCGCTCAATCGGTTGATGGTAGCCCAGGATGCGGGTAGTGCGATAAAAGGTGGAGTACGTGCTGATTTCTTCTGGGGATTCGGCCCGGAAGCAGCAAGCCAGGCCGGAAAAATGAAGCAAAAAGGAAAAATGTGGGTACTGTTACCCAAAAACTATTCCTCACAACTTCAGGCTCAAAAATAAAAAAAGAATAGGGTAGTTACTATTTCTTGTACAAAAATATAACTATACATGCTCATTCGCTCTATTTTTTTCCCGCGTCATTGAGTCTTTTCTCAATCTCTTCTGCTGGAACCATCCCGGATACAACTGATCCATCAGCAAAGATAAGCGTGGGTGTTCCGTTTACTTTATTTTTCTGTCCTGATTGAAGCAGTGTATTCAACGGCGTTTCGCAGTCTTTCCCTGTGGGCGCAATCCCTCGCAGCATAAAATCATCCCAGGCCTTTAGCCGGTCAACTGAACACCAAATCGCTGTTGCTGTTTGCATTGAGTTTTTTAAGATAGGATAAAGCAGTGTGTAAATGGTAACATCGTTTACTTTGGCAAGTTCTGCCTCCAATTTTTTGCAATAAGGGCAATGTGGATCAGAATAAACGATCAGCGTGCGCTTTCCATTTCCCTTAACCGCCTTGATCGCTAGATCCAATGGTAAAGTATCCAGTGCTATCCGACGTGCATCTCTGAGCTCCTGCATGCGTTCGCTGGTCAAACTTACTCGCGTTTTAGTATCGACGATATGTCCGACGAAAAAATAGGCTGCCTTCTCGTCTGTGTAGAGGATTTCTCCACCAACCACAACCTCATATAAACCCATATAAGGCGTTTTACGAACACTTTCGATCTCGCTACCCGGGAAATGTGTTTGGAGCATGTTTTTCAGCTGTGCCTCATCAGCGAAGGCATAATTGAAAATAAAGCCTAACAGTAGAAACATACAAAAATGATGTAAATGCATGATTATTTTGCTCCTGTTTAAAAAATTAGGATTCGGTATGCTCATTTGACCTAGCCTCCTCAGCTCATCGCTGATGTTAGGTGTTAACATGATGATTATTCTTATCTTTAAAAAAAGATTTCCGCACCCCCTGTTGGATGCAATTGCTTCGGGTAGATTACCTAATTTACGAGCACATGGCTGTGTTATAACTACTTGAATAAAGCGACTATTCCGCTTTGCGGCATCTCATCCTGCCCCATAAAATAGCGCACTTCATTTCATTCAATTGATGAATCCAGGTTTAACTCAGTGCATGCTGCATCAGTCTGTTTTTTAATAAGGGCAAACGATTGGTAATTTCAAACCCCAAGTTTCGTAAACGAATCAATATAGGGTCTGGACTGCTAAATAATTTTTGTAGACCATCGGTTACAAATTCCATCGCAAGAATATCTTCCTTACGTGCTCGCTCATAGCGGCGCAATAACATAAAATCACCACAATCTGATTGCAAGCCTCGATTCATTAGAATGGCAGCTAATTCACGTGCATCACGCAAGCCCAGATTGACGCCTTGCCCTGCTAGCGGATGAATACCATGTGCAGCATCACCAATTAAAACTAGCCGTGGTTTTGCTAGTGTTTTGACGTGTACAAAATTTAGCGGAAAACCTACTGGCTCTGTCACCAACTGGAATTTTCCAAGTATATGGTTGGCAGCTTCCGCTACCTGGCAGCATAATGCTTCATCGGATAAGCCGCGTAACTTGCTAGCCTGAGATTCATTTGCTGACCACACCATCGATACCCGTTTATCAGGCAATGGCAATAATGCTAAAACACCATCTCGCCGGAACCACTGATATGCCGTGTTAAAATGAGAAATTTCAGTGCTAAAATTGGCTACCATACCTATTTGGTGATAGGCATGCTGTGCCACCTCAATTTTTGCTTGCTTCCTTACCCATGAATTAACACCATCTGCACCTATGACTAAAGCAGCTTGTAGCAAGCGACCGTCTGCCAGCTGTATATCAACTCGGGACTCATGCCATACAAGCGAAATACATTGGGCGGGGCAGAAAACTGTCACACTCTCATCAACTATACTGGTAAGTGCCTTCCAGACAGCAGTTTGTAATTGCCGATTTTCAGCGATAAACGCCAGCTCAGATAATCCACTTGCATAAGCACTAAAATCAAGCCTCGCTGCGCCGTCATCGCCGAACACCTTCATCTCGTACACCGGTGTAATGCGTGAATCTTCTACTTGTTGCCATAAGCCTAGCGTTTGCAGAAAAGCAGTACTACCTGGGCTGATAGCATAAACTCTGCTATCCCAGCTCGTATCATTTGGCAATGGAGCAGGCAAGCGCGATTCAATCAGCGCTATTTTCAAGCCGCTTCCTTTAAGTGCCACGACTAGGCTTGCACCCACCAGGCCACCACCGATCACAACAATATCGAATTTCATGATGGAATTATACAGATGCTTTATCTCTGGGAATACAGCAAATATATAAAAGAAACATCAAGTCAATCTTGACAGCATTCCCACTCCAAAGGCAAAATGCACGTTTTATGCGATATATGGCGAATTAGCTCAGTGGTTAGAGCAGCGGAATCATAATCCGTTGGTCCGGGGTTCAAATCCCTGATTCGCCACCACCTCTTACCAATTAACAAGGGC
Organism: Nitrosomonas sp. Nm34; assembly: GCF_900113925.1. GTDB lineage: Bacteria > Pseudomonadota > Gammaproteobacteria > Burkholderiales > Nitrosomonadaceae > Nitrosomonas. The sequence continues at coordinate 32,165 of NZ_FORD01000014.1, read as the reverse complement.
GAAGCGGCTACTATAGACATTAGATATCGCAAATACCACGGACGCCACTGTTTAAATTATGTCCAGCATCGCTCATCTAATCCCATTTCTAAATCAAGCGTGACGCGAAGGCGAGCCGCAAACAGTATCCATCATACGGCAAGGTGAAGCCGACAAAACCATTTTTGATTTAGCAATGGAATGAGGTGTGTCAGGGTTTTATATTATTGGGACATTGATTCATTAGTTTTGGATATTTCTAAAACTTACTCCCAACTAGAATGAACGCAAGTAAAAATGATATGCCATTGTCACACCAGCCTCAAAACTGACAGACTGGCTGCATGACATAACCAGAGCATTTATCAGACTAAAAATACTTAACCATTAAATAGATATAACCAATGACAAAAAAAGCTGCAATAATGATGACAATTTTTTTCAGCATCTTCTATCACCTCTCTAGTTAATTATTAACAGAATTTTTAATATTTTAACAATAAATACCAACCGTGCTTTATCTTTTAGCTATTGTGGGCAGCTAATGGTTAAATCAGACAGAGAATTATTTATATTCAAAAAAGCTGATCTTCTTATTTAATTCCATTTTTAAAATCAAAAACAACTTTGTCCGCTTACCTTGTCGTATGATTGATATTGTCTGTGGCTCGACCTCGCAGCATGTTTGATTTGGAAATGGAATAAGGTCAATTTATTTATATCGTCCACTCAATTGAATCTACTTAGAGCACTTGCCGCAGTCAGCAGCATGACATTAATTTCACGCATCCTAGGATTCTTGCGTGACGTACTCATCGCCAGAATCTTTGGTGCTGGGATGGCAAGCGACGCTTTCTTTGTTGCATTTCGTATTCCCAATCTGTTACGTCGACTATTTGCAGAAGGCGCCTTTTCACAAGCATTTGTTCCTATTCTTGCTGAATACAAAAACCGCCGTACGGAAAATGAAACACGCGAACTGATCGATCATGTGGCGACATTATTGGGAATTGCACTATTTATAGTAACGCTGGCCGGGGTGTTGGCTGCGCCACTCATCATTTATGTCAGTGCCCCAGGATTTTCAGCCGATCAGGAAAAATTTGCGTTAACCATCGAACTACTGCGCATTACTTTTCCTTATATTTTGTTTATTTCTTTTGTCGCGCTGGCAGGAGGGATCCTTAATACCTATAGTAAATTTTCAGTGCCAGCATTTACGCCGGTTTTATTGAATTTATCGTTCATCGGCTGTGCAATTTGGCTTGCACCTCTACTTGATCCTCCCGTCCTTGCCCTTGCTTGGGCAGTATTCCTCGGTGGCATACTGCAGCTTGCATTTCAAATCCCATTCCTGATACGCCTCAAACGAATACCCCGTTTTCATCTGAAATCAAAGGATACCGGCGCGTGGCGCGTGCTCAAACTAATGGGGCCAGCGGTTTTTGGGGTATCTATCGGACAGATCAGCATGCTGATCAACACCATTTTTGCTTCATTGCTAGTGACAGGTAGCGTTTCCTGGCTTTACTATGCTGATCGGTTAATGGAATTTCCGGCAGGCCTTCTCGGTGTCGCACTGGGAACCATCTTGTTACCATCCTTATCGCGCCACTACGCGAGCCATGATAACGAGAGATACTCTCACCTGCTGGATTGGGGTTTACGATTGACTTTTCTGTTGACATTACCGGCAGCCGTAGCATTGGCATTGCTTGCTACGCCACTTATTGCCACGCTTTTTTATCATGGCGCTTTTACAGCGGAAGATGTCTGGATGACCCGTCAAGCACTTATCGCCTACAGCATCGGCTTACTTGGACTCATTCTGGTAAAAGTGTTGGCTCCCGGTTTTTACGCCCGACAGAATATTAAAACGCCTGTCAAAATTGCCGTCATTACACTCGCTGCGACTCAATTAATGAATCTTGCTTTTATCTTTCCATTGGAGCATGCTGGATTAGCGTTGGCGATCGGCCTAGGTGCTTGCCTTAATGCAGGATTACTCTACTATAAACTACGCCATCATGGCATTTATCAGCCGCAACCCGGTTGGGCAATATTCTTACTGAAGATTTTAACAGCGCTAGTTGTCATGGGCAGCACTCTGTGGTTTGCGACAGGTAGCGATCTATCCTGGTTACAAAATCCCGCAATGGAGCGCGCACTACGCTTGGCCCAAGTTGTCTTCCTAGGCGCTGTTGCCTATTTCGCTGCCTTATGGCTATTAGGTTTCCGCCTGCGTGATTTTGCTCGACAAGGAGAAGAATAATATCGCTAGTTGATGCGCAAAATTAAGTATGGGGCAACTCGTTGCATTTATCCCGTTCGATCAATGCATAAGCAGAATGATTATGAATGGACTCGAAATTCTCTGATTCCACCACATAGGCATCAATACGATCATCACTGTTCAGCACTTCGGCTATATCACGTACAAGGTCTTCGACAAATTTGGGATTGTCATAGGCTCTTTCAGTGACATATTTTTCGTCTGGACGCTTGAGCAGACCGTAAAGTTCACAAGAAGCATTCTCTTCGGCTACCTTGATCATATCCTCAATCCAGACAAAACTATTGGTACGTACTGAAACGGTTACATGAGAGCGTTGATTGTGTGCGCCATACTCTGAAATTTTTTTGGAACAGGGGCAAAGGCTAGTCACAGGAACGATCACTTTCATAGTGAATGCATAGTGATTCTGTTTGATTTCACCAATAAAGGTTACTTCATAATCCAACAAACTTTGCACACCAGAGATGGGAGCTGATTTGTTAACGAAGTAAGGGAAGGTCATTTCAATATGTCCAGAATCAGATTCTAGCCTGGTTACCATCGCCCGCAAGATTCCCTCAAATGACTCAACGGAAATCTCGCGTTCGTGGCTATTCAGTATCTCGACAAACCGAGACATGTGCGTACCCTTGAAATTATGCGGCAAATTGACATACATGTTGAATACTGCAACGGTATGCTGCACTCCACCATCTTTATCAGCTACTTTGACTGGATGACGAATGGCTTTAATACCCACTCTGTCGATTGCAATACGCCGGGTATCCAACGAACTTTGTACATCAGCAATCGAAAAATCAGTTTGTTTGTTCATGGTGATTCCTTCTGGAAAGATAGAGACAGCCTGCTTCGCTACTGAAAGCCTTTAAGAATAACAACATGTGTCAGGTTTAAAAGAACTAACCAAGACCGAGTAGGCGCTTTTTGGTCAGACCTTCCTTTACAAAGTTGGTTCTAAGCATGAAACCCATTAAACCCATTAAAAAACATCAATAGAAATCTTCAGTTCACTCAGGTGGAGTCATTACAGATACTCTACCAGTTATTCGGATAGCCTAGCTCGGATGGAGCTAATGACACCCATTTTGTCTAGGCCGCAATCAACCAGCATTTGTGCAGGATCTCCCTGATCAAGGAAACGATCTGGCAAGCCTAACTGAAGCAGCTTAACGACCATTCTTTTGTTTGCCAGTGATTCCATCACAGCACTACCCGCTCCACCCATAATGGTATTTTCTTCAATCGTGACCAGCAATTCATGGGTAGCCGCTAACGCTAGCACCAAATCTTCATCCAATGGTTTGACAAACCGCATATTCGCAACGGTAGCATCCAATTCCTCCGCCGCCTCCAGAGAAGGGGCCAGCATGCTGCCAAAAGCAAGCAAAGCGATTTTGCTACCTTTCCGGCGAATCTCTCCACGACCTAGTGGTAATACTTGCATCTCTTTTTGTATCTTTACGCCAACGCCTGTCCCACGTGGATAACGCACCGCTGTTGGTGTGTTCATCTGGTAAGCAGTGTAAAGCATTTGACGGCATTCATTTTCATCGGCAGGCGTCATCACCGTCATATTCGGAATGCAGCGCAAATAGCTTAGATCAAAGCTACCTGCATGGGTAGGCCCATCAGCTCCCACTAATCCCGCGCGATCAATGGCAAAAACCACGGGTAAATTTTGAATGGCCACGTCGTGAATCAACTGGTCATAAGCGCGTTGTAAAAAAGTTGAATAAATAGCCACCACCGGCTTCAACCCATCACATGCTGCACCAGCAGCAAAAGTCACCGCATGTTGCTCAGCAATTCCTACATCGAAATAGCGATTCGGATATTCCCGGGAAAATCTGACCAAACCCGATCCTTCGCGCATCGCAGGTGTAACACCAATCAAGCGTGGATCTATGGCTGCCATATCACACAACCAATCGCCAAAGATTTGTGTATAAGTCGGGTTACTACCGGGTTTGGAAACAATGCCCCGGGCTGGATCAAATTTCCCCACACCATGATACAAAATCGGATCCTCTTCAGCCGGCTGATAGCCAGCACCTTTGCGCGTCACAACATGCAGAAACTGGGGCCCATCCAGATGTTTGATATTGTTCAGCGTCGTAAGCAGCACATCCAGATCATGCCCATCAATTGGCCCGATATAGTTGAAGCCAAACTCTTCAAACAATGTACCAGGCGTCATCATTCCTTTTACATGCTCTTCGGCACGCCTCGCCAACTCCAGAACGGGTGGCACTACGCCCAATACCCTCTCACCGGCACGACGAGCTGTTGCATAAAATCTACCAGACATCAGCTTGGCTAAATAATTATTGAGCGCCCCGACTGGAGGAGAAATGGACATATCATTATCGTTCAATATCACCAGCAAATTAGCATCCATTACGCCAGCATTATTCAACGCTTCAAATGCCATACCGGCACTCATGGCCCCGTCGCCAATCACAGCAATCGTGCGCCGTTTGATACCTCCTAGTTGTGCGGCCACTGCCATCCCTAAAGCCGCACTGATAGATGTGCTCGAATGGGCTGTACCAAAGGCATCATATACACTCTCATCCCGCCGCGGAAATCCCGCAATGCCGCCGTGCATGCGCAATTTAGCCATTCCTTCACGCCGGCCAGTTAATATCTTATGAGCATAGGTTTGATGACCTACATCCCATACCAGTCGGTCACAGGGCGTATTGAAGATATAGTGCAGCGCAATGGTTAATTCGACAGTACCAAGATTCGACGACAAGTGCCCGCCAGTTTTTGCCACGGATTCAACCAGAAACTGACGTAGCTCATCAGCAAATTGTGATAGTTGTTTACGCTCCAGCTTTCTTAAGTCGGTAGGAGTGTTAACACGGTCAAGTAATGGGTACATGCAAACTTAAATAGAAATGTTAGCTGATTGTAAAAAGAAAAGAATCAGGATTAGAACTCACGCTGAACAATGAAATCTGTTACCTGCAATAATCGATGAGTAGATTCTCCCAGATGTTCCACTGCCTGATAGGCATCATGCTGCAGCGCTTTAGCCAGTTCACGAGCCTGCTTCACTCCTAAAATACTGACATAGGTTGGCTTGTTTTGCTCTGCATCCTTACCTGCAGTTTTGCCCAATGCTGCAGTCGTTGCTTCGGCATCAAGCACATCGTCTACTACCTGAAACGCAAGACCGATACATTTAGCGAAATGATCCAAACGATCCAGTTGTTCTTCGCTTAAATTATCGCCACAATACGCTCCCAGCATGACTGCTGCACGTATAAGTGCCCCAGTCTTATGGATATGCATAAACTCAAGCTCTGGCAAAGTCAGCATCTTGCCTACACTTTCAAGATCAATCGCCTGCCCACCGGCCATTCCCCGTGATCCAGCTGCTTGGGCAAGTTGCTTGATCATTTCCAGCTGCTTTTTTGGGTTATCTGCCAAACTGAATTCAGCCATTAACTGAAAGGCCAAACTTTGCAGACTATCCCCTACTAATAATGCAGTTGGTTCGTCATATTTTATATGGCAAGTAGGTTTACCGCGCCGCAACGTATCATCATCCATACAAGGCAGATCATCGTGAACTAGCGAGTAGACATGAATCAATTCTACCGCTGCAGCTACAACGATGACGCGCGCTTCCTCTGCTCCGTTCAATTCTCCAGCGGCAAAAGAAAGCAATGGACGAATTCTCTTCCCTCCACCAAGTACCGCATAGCGCATCGCCTCGTGCAAGCGCTTCGGCGCATGATTTTCCGCAGGAAGGTGATTTTGTAGGTAAGACTCTATTTGTAACTGATGGCTTTTAACCCAGCCCTGGAAATCAGCGTTCATCGATACCTGATGTAGAAAAATCTTTCAGCATGTCTGCCTCAAGAACACGTATTTGTTGCTGCGCATTTTGCAACGTAGTCTGACAGTAATGCAATAGCTCCACTCCCCGCTTATAAGCTGAAAGCGAAGCCTCCAATGTCATTTGCCCTGCTTCCATTGCGACGACAATGGCTTCTAGCTCGGTTGATGCTGCTTCAAAACTATCTGGCTGTGGTGGGGATGCTGTCATAACTGCTTCGTTGGATTTATTTTTCATGCTTTCTTCTTTTACTTTTTCAGGAGGGCGAAGGAAAACAGTTTGTTCGGTTTATTTTGCTTAAACACAGACAAAATATCGCAATCAGTATAACTCGGTCAATCCTATTTTAACTTTTCCTGCCGTTCTCATCATAAGGATTTAATAAATATCCGATTAATCAAACCCTATTCATCTTTCGGAAACTTATTCCCTCCAGCTTTTTTGTATACTATATCTTTGTAAACTTGATTCCAACAGCAATTGTCGAGGTATGTCATATTGATCCGTGCGCTATCCTATGGCAATATCGATTACAATTTCTACAAGATTGAGCAAATCATTTAATTTTCAAAGAATTTAATATTTTGTATTTATATTTTCTAATTTAACCAATACGTTAAAAGTCGAGGAAATTTTGGATAAATACCTAGATCAAATTACCAATTATTTCATTATGGTCCCGTTGTGGCCATTTACATTACTTGGCTTCATCATCGCTATTGCCATTTTCGTCGAAATTATTAATCGTCGACGACGAGCAGATGCCGTAGAGTATTATGACACCACTTTCAGAACAGAACTTGCTGGCTTATATCCAGTTCCTACGCACTGGCCGGAAGATCTCTCGGCTCATTTACGCACAAGATTACCCGTCATGCGCGAAGCGTTTGAAATTCTGAAAATTTTTATTCCCCAAAAACAGCTGCGTGATTACAACCTCGCTTGGAATAAATTTTATGATTTTTGTCGCATGAATGGTGCAATTGATGAAAAGCAAGCTGATACAACGACACCATCTGAAGCAGAGCACGATGCAAAACAAGCCTTTCATCAGCTTGTAACCGATCTGTTGGCCTATACTGATCAATTTAAACGGTAAAAACAAAAAAGTTTTCCATAAACTTGACTTGAATTAGGCAAGCCATTGAACACCAACAAGCTTTAATGGCAAGCTTGCCGATATTTTTGCTCCGGTTTTGCTTATTCCATTCAACCTCACCTGACATGATGAGAAATTGCCGATGTGCTCATGGTTTCTGCAATATTACATGAGCCTGCCGATCCGCTTTATATCATGAGTGAACAAATAGATCAGCAGAAAAATAACCCTATTTACGTGCATCCTGTCACCTCTTACCGTGAGATGGGTACATTTATTGACATTCCCTGGCAAATTTATGCAAATGATCCTATGTGGGTGCCTCCTCTTCGCTTGGAGCGACGCTTGCATTTTTCCAGATTTAACCCTTTTTTAGAGCATGCAGAATGGCAAGCCTGGATTGCTTATAAAGGCAAACAACCCGTAGGTAGAATTAGTGCACAAGTGGACACTCTTCACAGACAACGTTATGGTGCAGATACGGGGCATTTTGGCTCACTGGAATGTATTAACGATAGCGAGGTCTTTGCCAAGCTCATGCATACTGCCGAAACTTGGCTTGCTGAACGGGGCACACGTCAGGTAACTGGACCTTTTAATCTATCCATCAATCAGGAGTGCGGTATTTTAGTAGAGGGCTTTGAAACACCACCAGTTGTCATGATGCCGCATTCACCTAAATGGTATGGTTCATTACTGGAACAATGCGGCTACCAGCCTGCTAAAGATCTCCTGGCCTATTGGATTGCGGTTGATTTTGAACCACCAAGAATCATGCGTACGGTGATTCAGAAATTTTCAAACCAAATTAAGCTGAGAACGCTACGCCGCGATAGATTCAGTGAAGAAATGGAAATATTACGTGATATTTTCAACGATGCCTGGTCAGAAAACTGGGGATTTGTCCCCTTTACCCAATCGGAATTTGCTGAGCTTGGCAACAGTCTGCGCTGGCTAGTCCCAAGCGAATATATCCAGGTTGCGGAAGTAGAGGGAGTCCCTGTTGCATTTATGGCAGCCCTTCCCAACTTTAATGAAATTTTTGCCCAACTCAATGGTAATTTGTTTCCGACAGGCTGGCTTCGTTTAATTAAGCAGCTAAAATCCAACACGGTTCAGACTGCCCGTATTCCGCTAATGGGTGTGCGCAAGCAATTCCACAATACGCCGCTTGGCATGGCACTGGCTTTTATGGTGATCGATGCGCCGAGAGAAATCGGGCTTGTCAGAGGAATCAAAAAAGTCGAACTGTCCTGGATCCTTGAAGATAACAAGCCTATGCGCAGTATACTCGAAACTATTGGCTGCCAAGAATATAAGCGATACCGGCTTTATAAAAAAACGCTCTAGTTGATCAACGCGAATATTCTTGGCCTTTAATTACAAGATCTTTGGCTGATAGGTAGTACTGAGAATTATCCGCTTTAGCTTTATTATTAACACTAACACAGTGCAAATTGTTTCAGTGAATTGGCTTTTTTATGTTGAAACAATTTCTTTACCCTTTACTCGGGCAGGAATTGATGCTGATAAACTTGATGACTGGTTGTTGATAAAATCTTATTTAGAGATAGTTAAATAACTTCCTGGTTAAATGTTTGGTAATGCGGCCCTCCATTCAAGCCAGATCAATACTTACAAAAATAATCCGATTTAATGAAAATCATCGAGAAATACATCACACGAGAGCTGCTCTTCCCTTTTCTCACTGTACTCAGCATTCTTGTCGGACTTTTCGTTAGCTTTAGTATTGCTCGATTATTGGCTGGCGCGGTCACTGAAACACTCGGCATGGTCGCCATGCTTCAACTAGTGATGCTCAAAACGATCATTGCTTTGGAAGTGTTGATCCCTATCTCATTCTATGTTTCTGTCATTTATGGATTAAGTAGAATGAGCAGGGATCAAGAAATGAATATACTGCGTTCTGTCGGATTCAGCGATTATCGTGTTCTCTATACAGTATTATTGGTTGCGGCTCCTGTAGGCATCATGAGTGGTGCGCTCTCACTTTATGCACGTCCCTGGGCTTATGCTGAAACCTATATTCTTAACGCGCAAGCTGAAGCCGAACTCAATGCCAATCGTTTCCAGGCAGGACGTTTTTACGGCAGTGAAAAGAGCGGGCGCGTGGTTTTTGTACAAGCCAAGGATAATTCTGGCATGCGTCTGGAAGAAGTATTTCACTTTATCAAGAAAGAGGGTATCAGTGAGATTGTCATAGCAAAGGAAGCCATTCAGCGGCAACAGATATCCCTGGAACAACGGCCGCATATCGAATTGTTTGACGGCTATATTTATCGTATTGCCTACCCAAAAGATAGTGATAGTGCGATTCAATATGAAAAAATGACCTATTTTACTGAAAGCGAGCAATCAAAGTGGCATCGTCGCAAAGCTGCACCCACACGTATGCTATGGGGATCCGAAAGAACGCATGATATTGCAGAGCTTCAATGGCGGCTTTCCCGTCCAGTTGCAACTATTCTGCTGGCTTTGATCGCTGTCTCGTTTACGCGCGTTTCTCCCCGTCAAAACAAAAGCGATAAAACCTTTCTAATTGCCGCCACCGTGTTTGCTATTTACTATAATCTCAGCGGATTGGCTCAAACATGGGTAGAACAAGGCATCGTCGCCGCCATACCGGGTATATGGTGGCTATATCTGCTACTTTTTATTATCGCCGGACTGCTTTTGCCTGGCTCAAGACAAAAATTGTTTAAAAGATAATGAAAACTGCCTCCCGTTATATTGCCAAACAGATAGTAATGGCTATGGCCCTCGCTACGCTAGTGTTATTACCGTTATTCAGTTTCTTCGATTTATTGGAGCAACTCGATGATGTTGGCAAAGGCACTTATCAGACGAGAGATGCCTTTCTGTATGTTGCCATGCTGATGCCACGCCGGTTTATTCAGATTGCGCCCTTTATCGCTCTGCTGGGCACAGTTGGTGCGCTAGGCAAATTAGCCATTAATCTCGAATTAGTGGCCCTACGGGTCGCCGGATTGTCACCCGCCCGGCTTAGTATCGTCCCTGTTGGCATTGGGATGGCGTTCATTCTGATCATCGCTGTGATGGAACAATTCATCGCTCCACAGCTTCAGCAAAGCGCTGTTGCACTCCGGGCGACTGCAATGGATAAAACCGCTGAGCTAGGAAAGGGGCTTGGGATCTGGACACGCAATGAGCATAATATCCTACGTATCGGTGAAATCCTGCCTGGAAACATCGCAATTGATATTGAAATCATGCATTTTAATGAACAGAACTTGCTTGCTACGCATACACATGCAAAGTTTGCGGATAACCTCAATAATGAATTATGGCGATTAAATAATGTAACTGTCAGAACATTCACAGAGAAAAACATCGCACTAACCACTGCCAGCACCGTAGAATGGCAATCCTTTCTTAAAGCAGAAGATATTTCTACATTGACCAAGCCTCCCGAAAGCCTTTCCCCGGTGGAGCTAATACGACATACAGAATTTCTGCAAGAGACTGGCCAGAAAGCCGATGCATATCTCATGGCTATCTGGCGTAAGATAGGGAACGCACTCATGATCATCGCCATGATATTGCTGGGCATTCCCTTTATTTTCGGTTCGGTCCGTGAGGGGTTGGGAGGTAAACTGACTCTGGCTACCGTCATCGGAGTCGGGGTTTATCTGCTCGACCAGATCATTGCTAATGCGGGCTTGTTGCTGCAATTGAATCTGGTATTGACATCCATTCTTCCCAGTTTAATCCTTATTACCTTGATCATTCTGTGGTTGCGGCGAATTTATTAATTTTTCACCCCATTTCAATTTTAGTTCATGTCGACAACTTATATTTATATCCTCGGTGAAAGCGAAGCCAGCCTCTGGGGATTGAGTGGCCGCGAACGGCTGCTACGTACGGTAGCATCTCTCAAACAAACCCATCTGATTGATAACCCAGCAGACATTCCGGGCGATGCGCCTGCGCTGCTGCTGCGCGCCGATCATCTGTATGATGCCAGGGTGATTACTGCTTTGATTAACTTGCAAGAAGACATCGTACTATATCAAGGCGACATGGCCGTTGCCATACGCACTATCGGAAAAAATATACCCACCCTGCTTCGAGCCTTAAGCAGTGCAAATATGCAAGCATTCTCCTTTATGAAGGAATACGCTCTGAAAGATTTACAGCTAGGTATCCAGCAGAATCTGAAGAAAAAAGACCCCCCCTATATCCTCCCGATCAGCGCAGCTAATCGGGAGGCACTTGAATGGGAATTGTTCGCAGGCTCTTATAAAGGCGTAACCGACCTCGTCACCAAATGGCTATGGCCTATACCTGCATTTTGGGCAACTCACCTCTGTGTGCGCTGGAAAATAACGCCCAATCAGGTGACGTTGTTCAGTCTGCTATTAGCAATTTTCGCAGGAGTGGCCTTCTGGTACGGTTACTACGCAAGTGGCTTGGTCATGGGATGGTTAATGACTTTCCTCGATACGGTGGATGGTAAACTGGCACGCGTCACGCTTAGTTCAAGCCGGCTGGGCGATGTACTGGATCATGGCCTGGATATTATTCATCCACCGTTATGGTACGTTGCCTGGGGTGTCGGTTTAACGACCACTGCATTCCCGCTAGCGAATCTGGAATTATGGGTCTGGCTGATATTTGTCGGTTACATTGGTGGACGTATCTGTGAAGGGTTATTCGAATTCTGGCTTGCGCCTTTTGTCATGTTTATGTGGCAACGCATTGATTCGTTCAATCGCCTCATCACTGCGCGGCGTAATCCCAATCTGATTCTAATGACAGCAAGTTGGCTTGCTGACCGACCGGATATCGGATTCTTAATGGTTGTGGGCTGGCATGGCTTATCAACACTTTTTCTCGCCTGGCGAGTGCTCGTTGCCTGGCAAGTCCGACGCCTAGAGGGACCACTCACCTCGTGGATGGAAGCAATTGACCCAATACGAGACAGACAGCAACTGGCGGTCAAAGTATTTACCCGCGTTCCCCTTGCTGAGAAAAATGGTAGCGCCATTACGCATTCATAGTCTGGAAACAGGAACAGCCCGTGTCGGATTGATCCTCAATCCATTGGGCGGAAAGGCACGGAAACGTTATAGCCTGATCAAGCAGTTACTGGCTGAGATACCCGGTATCCACCAGTGGATCGTCACTACTGCCGCAGATTTCGATGCTTCAGTAAAAGCACTCATTCAGGCAAAGATTGACTGGCTAATTATCCTTGGAGGGGATGGTACCTTTCAAGGGATACTCAATCGCCTCTATGCCTGGTTACCGTCTGAACAATGGCCGGTTCTGACGATCATTCCTGGCGGAACGACCAATATGACTGCACTTGATCTGGGCATGCGCGGCAAACCGGATCATATCCTGCGCCGCTTAAAACACTATCTGCAGCAACCTGCTCCACGTCCAGCTCCCGTACTTGTTGAACGACCGGTATTGTGTATTGAACAAACAGGACGGGAAAAAATCTATGGCATGTTTTTGGGGCTGGGGCTGATTGCGCGCGGAGTCAAATTCTCGCGCAGTCCCATCAAACAAATAGGCATTACCGGGGATATTTTTACCACACTCATCGTATTACGCTCTTTATTAGGCACCTTTCTGGGGCGGCCGCAGCCCGAATGGGCACCGGTACAAATCACTATCGAAGACGAAACGGGAACAAGACGCGAGGAACGCTATTTATTAGTTCTGGTCAGTGCGTTGGAACAGCTATTGATGGGCATTCGCCCTTATTGGGGAAATGAATCAGCACCTCTGCATGTTACTTTTGTTCGACAGTATAGCAAAAAATTCTGGTGCTCGATTTTGCCGTTAATCACAGGTCGTGGACATAACCTCAAGAAGGAAGACGGCTATGTCAGTTACAATACCCAGGTGCTGGAATTACCGCTGGATGATGAATACATCATAGATGGCGAGCTGTTTCATGCCTCGCGCCAACATGGACCCCTACGCATCTCGGCTAGCGGACCCATTACCTTCCTCGTACTGTAACTTGAGTTAACGATGAAAAAGAACAAATCACTCCACACTGAGCAACCACCCGCACCATTGGTAGAAATTATCGCTTCACAGAATGCCCAAACAGTTTCCCCTGATTTCGAGTATCTGACTGAGGCAATCAAACAGCGCTTTGCTGACTCGCTGGATGCCATCATCCTATATGGATCCTGTCTACACACCAGCAATCTGTCTGAAGGCATCGCCGATTTCCACGTACTGGTCAATGATTACCGCAATGCCTACGCTAAGCGTTATCTCGCTTATCTGAATACCTGGCTTCCTCCCAATGTATTCTATTTGGAAGTCACCCAGCAGGAAAAAATCTTCCGTGCCAAGTATGCAGTCTTCTCAACCGCCGATTTCGAATACGGCAACCGTTACTGGTTTCATCCCTATCTCTGGGCACGCTTTGCTCAACCAGCACGATTACTCTATGCGCGTGATGATTTCATCCGTCAACGCGTTGATGTGGCTATGGCGCAAGCAGTCGTTAAATTCCTGAAATCGAGTCTGTTAGCACTTGAAGCACACGCATTAAATACTGAAGAAATCTGGACTCAGGGCCTGATGTTGACTTACGCCGCAGAACTACGCGCCGAACGGGCCACGCGAGCACGTCACCTCGCTCAGCTTAGTCTCAATCATTATGAACGTTTGACGGCTGCCGCTCTGCCCGCTTTAAATGGCCTGCTGACTGTTCAAACCGATGGGCCTTATTACTACTGTCAGGCTACGCCATCAGATAACCGACGAGCCCGCTTGTGCTGGCGTCTCAGGCGCTGGCAGGGAAGAATCCTCTCGATATTACGCTTGAGTAAAGCTACACTGACATTTCATGACTACCTCAACTATGCTGCGTGGAAAATAGAACGCCATAGCGGTGTCCGGGTTGAAGTTACACCCATGCTGCGACGCTACCCGATCCTGTGGGGATTCAAGGTCATGTGGCTAATGCTGCGGCGAGGGATCCTCCGTTAATTTTTCATTGACTGATTCTTTTGAGGAAAACATCATGATGAGCTTATCTCGCTTCTTCGCTTGCCTGCTATTATTTTCTTTATCTGCTTGCTCCACCCTCTATTACAGTGGGCTGGAAAAAATCGGAATTCCCAAGCGCGATGTGCTAGTGCATCGAGTGGAAAATGCGCGTGACACCCAAGAAGAAACCAAAGAGCAGTTCAAATCAGCTCTGGAGCAGTTCACCGCCGTGACCAACTTCAAAGGTGGTGACCTGGAAGCAGTCTACAAGAAATTGAACAGCGAATATGAAGCCAGTGTCGCTAAGGCAAACGAAGTCAGCGATCGCATTGCTGCTATCGAAGATGTCTCCCAGGCATTGTTTGACGAATGGGAACAAGAAATCACCCAATATTCCAACGCATCACTTAAACGCAGCAGCCAGCAGAAACTATTAGCCACCCAAGCGCACTACCAGCAATTGATCACCACCATGAAAAATGCCGAAAGCAAGCTTCAACCGGTGCTAACGGTATTCAAGGATCAAGTCATGTACCTCAAACATAACCTGAACGCACAAGCAATCGCTTCATTGAAGGGAGAACTCGGCACACTCCAGTCTGATGTATCCTCACTCATTAGTTCGATGGAAAAATCTATCAATGAAGCTAACGCGTTTATTAAGACTATGGAGAAGAAGTGAGTATGTAGTTTGAAAGCTAACTCATTCATCTGTTAAGAAACAAAAGCAGCACGGTGAGAATCACGATAGTCGATACCATTTTTACGTAATAGCAATATGGCTTCTGAGGTTGATACTAGTTAGCTGCCATAGGCCAAAAATAGGCAGCTCAACAAATTTGAGCCTCGACCATAACATGCGGCCTTCTAACTTATCGAAGCACTCATTAAACTTTTCTATGAACCGCGACTCATACAACAGGATTGCCAGTCAATGGGATGAATCCCGTAAAGAATTCTACGGGCGCGAGCAAGATTATCTTGATTTACTGTTGTCCGATTTACCGGGTCATGCTTTAGTGTTAGATCTTGGCTGTGGTACCGGTCGTCCCATGGCAGAGTACGTGATTTCCAAAGGCCATGAGATACTTGGCATTGAACAGGCCGAAGAATTAATCAAGCTTGCCAAGAAACGTTTTCCAGATGAGCAGTGGATTCTGTCCCCTATTGAACAGTATGACTTCAACAACGATTTCCATGCTGCTATCATCTGGGATTCTCTATTTCATATTGATCGCTCGCGGCACACCATTATCTTGCGCAACGTTGTCGAGAAACTGCCAGGAGGGGGAAAGATCATGCTTACAGTCGGCGGTTCTGCACACCCAGCATTTATTGACACCATGTTTGGGCAAGAATTTTTTTACGATTCGAATACGCCAGAGGATACTAACCATATTCTTCGTAGTCTAGGTTGTCAAATATTAGTAGGAGAATTCATGAACTTTCCCACCAAGGGTCGAGATAAAGGACGCTATGCAATCGTCGCGCAGAAAGTTGACAGGCAGCAAACCGAAAATAAATTTAATGCAGTGCAAAAGCAAGAATTTATCTAAAACACCAAGAAAAAGAAGATTAACGATAGCCATATATGCCGATCCTCATCATATCTCTTCTAATGAAGAGTATAAAAATCCAGCGCATATCCGTTTCTCATTTTTTTGTTGCCATCCTTAACTACCTTAAGTAATTTGGATAATTCCATTTCTAAATCAAAAATGACGCGAAAACGAGCATAGACAGTATCAATACAATAATACGGCAAGGTGAAGCCGAAAAAATCCGTTTTGATTTAAAAATGGAATAAGGTACTCGGTAACCGACGGCATCAGTAGTTCATAAAAAGTTAAAGATCCTGAACTCATTCTTGTGTTAACACATGATTTGCATTTTTAGGAGATATTCAAGTGAGCAATAATCCAGTGGGATGGTTTGAAGTCTACGTGCAAGATCTCGAGCGAGCTAAGCGTTTTTATGAAGCTGTTTTTGAGGTTAAGCTGGAACAGCTTAACTCTCCGCCGGAAATGAAAATAGAACTATGGGCTTTTCCGATGGAAAAGGATGGAAGAGGAATAACTGGCGCATTGGTCAAGAAGGAAGGCGTTTCATCCGGTGGAAACGGCGTATTGGTTTACTTTATATGCACTGACTGCGCATTTGCGGCTGCTCGTGCGGCCGCTTCTGGAGGAAAAATAGTGCAAGAAAAGAAATCCATTGGTCAATACGGCTTTATTTCTTTGGTGGTGGATACCGAAGGCAACATGATTGGTCTGCATTCGATGGAATAGCGTTACTTTGAGAGATAACTCAGAAATATCTCAGGTTCGGCAAACGCATTGAAATGTTTCTGAATAAATCACTGGGCTCGTAACAGAGGGTAATCGGCTTATTGATTTCTGATTCAGCTTGCGTGAAAACACTCAATCGGGATGATCCAAATCCTCCCGCGCCGAACCTGACCAGCTGTTAACGAGTTGTCCGGTTAGTTACAGGATCGAGCTTGTTCCAAGTCCTGGGCAATTTCAACTATAACGGGCGTATGATCAGAAGGCCGTTCCAATTTTCTGGGCTCCTTATCGATCATGCAGCTTTTACAGATACTGGCCAGCTCATTGCTGAGCATGATATGGTCAATACGCAATCCCCTGTTGCGGCGGAAAGCAAGCATACGGTAATCCCACCACGTGTATGATTTATCTGGCTGATCAAATAAACGAAAACTGTCAACGAAACCGAGCTTTAATAATTCCTGGAAGGCATTTCTTTCGGACTCACTGCAAAGTACCTGACCTCTCCACAAATCGGGATCATGCACATCTCGATCTTCCGGTGCAATATTAAAATCTCCGAGCAAAGCTAAGCGCGGATATTGCTCCAGCTCCTTACTGAGCCATTGGTTCAGTGCGTCTAGCCACATTAACTTATATTGATACTTATCCGATTCAATACTTTCCCCATTGGGCACATACACACAGACGACACGTACATCTTCATAAGTTGCCGCGATGATTCGCTTCTGGCTATCATCCAAATTGGGAATTGCCGTAACTACATCAGCTCCATTTTGCTTACTTAATAGCGCAACGCCATTAAACATTTTCTGTCCGGTATAAACGGATTGATAGCCAAGCGCTGCAATCTCAGCGGCTGGAAAAAACTCGTCCTGCAGTTTAGTTTCCTGTAAACATAATATATCTGGTTGATGAGCCACTAACCAGTTAATGACCTGCGGCAGACGAACTTTAAGTGAATTAACATTCCAGGTAACGATTTTCATAGTATTCAGTATTTATTTTTATTATTCATCTGTTTCTGCAGAACACATGATATCCTCTGCATGCAACCCGTCGCAATGCCCAGCATAATATTCGTTAATTCAGTGAGTTATTAAAATGAGCACAGGATATGTTTTAATAAGCTTGAGTCAATGCAATAATCTTCTATATTCAAAATAACCATGTGTTCTGCTTTTGAAACATTAAATTAATCTATTTTTACAGCATTATTCCGACTCTCTCCTTGAGAAGCCCGTCGACAGAGTAGTAGAGCCCCCTCAATTTCTGATAAAATTCAGGATTCTGAATCTTATAAGTACCACGCAAGGAATTCCATCATGACTTATGTAGTAACTGAAAGCTGTATCAAATGTAAATATACTGATTGTGTCGATGTATGCCCGGTGGATTGCTTCCGCGAAGGTCCCAATTTTCTAGTAATTGACCCTGATGAATGTATTGACTGCACGTTATGTGTAGCTGAGTGCCCTGTGGAAGCGATTTATGCTGAAGATGATGTTCCTGACAATCAACGCGGCTTCATTGCCCTTAATGAGGAATTATCCAAAATCTGGAAACCTATCATCGAGAAAAAAGATGCGCCGCAGGATGCTGATGAATGGGCCACTGTTAAGGACAAATTGGATAAACTAGAGCGCTAACTCGTATTTAAATATACTCTCATGCCGCCTTACTCATTATTATCTGTTCAACGGCATCAGCAGAAACCAATATTCAAGATCATAAGCACTGATTGACACTCATTGCCCTGATGAGTCTTTATAAGGGCAATGAGTTTATCTAACACAAACCCACTTCCTCATTATCCTGTGCACGAGATTTTTTCTGATTATTTAAAGTTTTGCTCCTGTACCAATTAATGCTGCTGACACAATTTTATATGAAAATGTCTGCGGATCAAGGCTATCCAATTGCTTTCCATCTATTTCAGCATGTGGATACAGGAAGAAGGGTACCTTTCCTGCTTTGCTATTCTGACCCAAAGTAATATTTTCTCCATGGTTAAAAGCCACCCAATTCATTTCCCAAGTGCCGAACAATTTCTCTCTCAACGCGGTAATTTGCTCATGATTGCGCGGCAAGTTATCTAATGCGATGACTTCACACACACCAGCCGGATCAACGGGCACCCAGCCAGGACCGGCAAGGTAAAACTCCGCACGGCAATGCTGCGCTGTACTGATATCGCCAAACTTACCTAAATTTTTGTTCAACGCTGATTCGTCCATCCGGATACCAAATTGCTGCCGTGCAGGAATGCCTGAAGCGCGCGCCAAGCCAACGAATAAGGCATTAATGTCCGCACACTTTCCTTTCAGGTTGCCATTTGCCAGCATTTGCTTAATATCGCCCTTGCCTCTACCCCGCACGCTCTGGTCATGAGTAGCATTGTCAATTACCCAATTGTAAATAAGCCTGGCTTTCTGCAAAGGAGAACTGTTCTTACTTTCTTTGGTAATGGCAGAAGCGGTTTGGTGCACAATCCCATCTAATGGTACTTGTTGCGTAGATTGCAGAAAATGTTTGATATTGTCAGGAATAATTGCTTTGGCTGGTGCATTATAATGTTGCAGATCAATTTGCCGTTGTGCAGTCTTGACGATGCTGCTCACTGTGACAAGGCGCTCTCCATCCCCGTTCCATTCAGCATAAAATGCAGGAAAATCCGTTTGGGGAAGGGTATAAAACTTTGCTGATTTGGCGTTACCATTCCAAACACTCCCTTGAGTAAACTGATAAGGCGTGTCGTTGGTATCCGGCAGTGGTAACCAAAGACGTGCATGCTTACCCGTTGGAGGTAACGTTACCTGATATGACAAACGATAACTGCGCCATTTACTAGAACTCGTGGTTTGCGCAAAAGTTGATGGAGTGATAGGAAGCAAGGTAATACTTGCACCGATCAATTTGATAAAATCCCTGCGTTTCATGCACATCTCCTGTAACCTGTATAGCTTTTGAAAAACAAATTTTATTATTAATCGAATCAATCAGTCTCTATCATGCTCCCCCCTTTATCACAGCAACTTCCTGCAATTGAGCTAGAAACAGGCGCACAACCAACTCATTCAATTTTGTGGATGCATGGGCTTGGCGCTGACGGTAATGATTTCGTGCCTATTATACATGAGCTCAAGCTACCACCTGACACCGCAATACGTTTTATTTTTCCTCACGCACCCAAACAACCGGTCAGCATTAATCAAGGCTTTATTATGCGTGCCTGGTATGATATCAAGTATACGAATCTAACTCACTATGAAGATGAAGCAGGTATTCGCCGCTCCCAACATGCAATTACAGCACTGATTGAGCGAGAAAATCAACGTGGCATTTCTTCTAACCATATTGTATTAGCTGGGTTTTCTCAAGGAGGCGTCATGGCTTTACAGGTTGGCCTGCGCTATCCAGACAAATTAGGAGGCATTATGGCACTATCAAGTTATCTACCATTAGCGCATACCCTTGCCAAGGAAACACATCATGCTAATACCTCTACCCCCATTTTTATGGCGCATGGCAGCCATGATCCGATTGTACCAATCCACCTAGCGAAAACTTCCCAGCAACAGCTAGCAGAAGCCGGTTATCAAGTTGAGTGGCATGAATATCCAATGGAGCATTCTGTCTGTTCTGAGGAGCTGGCTGATATAAGCAGATGGTTACAGCAAGTGTTGCGATGATAGATCAAACCGAAAAATAACAATTTAAGGAAGACTGGATCCATGCGTTTCTTGACAAAATAAACAGCATCTTTATAATCCTCTCTTTATTTCTGAATTGTGTTGTTGAGTACGTAAAACTCAAAATTGCGGGAATAGCTCAGTGGTAGAGCACAACCTTGCCAAGGTTGGGGTCGCGAGTTCGAGCCTCGTTTCCCGCTCCAATATCGAGATAAATTGGATTTTTTAACAAATAGATAAAAAACCCATATCATATTATTCATCGTGGTGTTACGATACAGACCACATTCTGATCTTAAAAAAATAATTGGCGGGGTGGCAGAGTGGTTATGCAGCGGCCTGCAAAGCCGTCTACGCCGGTTCGATTCCGACCCCCGCCTCCAAAAATTCAGCCTGTTTCGATTGCTGTATAGGAAAATTGGTAGACACACGGGACTTCAAACACGCGTATACTATCCTTGCACTCGAATCGCTCAGGCTTAACTATCAATTAGTTACCTGAATTAGAGATTCTACCATTCTTTGCTACCAACACCTCATTCACCATGAGGTGAAATATAGCTTCAGTAAAAGCAAGATCTATTTTAATTTCTGCCAAATACCTTCTAAAGTTAATAACTTTATCGCCGATATAAATTGACTATGTACAGATAAAGCAAATCTGAAAACAGTAAATTTTATTGCCACGAAGCTAAAATGATCTGCTGGCTTTAGCTTATTTGGACTGATCCATTTTTATATTAGCAAAGAAGATTTTTTAGACTAAATCATATAGACACAGAAATAGCTCCAACTTTCAGTTTTTATTAGACAGCAATTTTTGCCAATTAAAGAATAGGTAAAGTAAGGGTATGCTGGACGCATCTTGGTTTAATTCGCGACGAGGACTCACCACCACCCCATCAAATAAAAATTGATTTGAACGGATTCATTTTAATTAGATTCACACAATCTGTTCACAATAATAGATTCTCTAGAACGTTATTTCGCAGTATAATAACAAATTCTTAGCAATATTACCTTTAATACCAATCTATTGATAGTAAAGAAAAAATAATATTCTAATTTTGATTGCCCGGATGGTGAAATTGGTAGACACAAGGGACTTAAAATCCCTCGGACCTTATACGTCCATGCCGGTTCGATTCCGGCTCCGGGCACCACCGACTATTTTGACAGCAATCACCAAAAGTCAAAAAATCCCCAAAAAGCATTGTTTTAAGAGCCTCTTAATAGTTTTTCCTTCTCTCTAGTTTCAACAAAGATTCACAAGATTTAACAAATTTCCGGTAGTATTCACGGATAAATTACGGTTAAATTCACGGATGAATCTATGGGTACTATCAGGAAGAAAAATAACGGCTATGAAGCTGCGGTCTTCAAGATGGGTATCAGGAAGTCCAGAACCTTCCGCACCAAAGCCGAAGCCAATATGTGGATTGCTGAAACAGAGAAAGAAATTTTATCTGGAAAGTTTAATACTATACCTGATAAAACGTTTGGCGATCTCATGGATAGATACGGCAAACAAGTATCACCAACTAAGCGCAGTGGATCATTTGAGCTTAAGCGTTTTAGCAAGCTGTCTGAAGATGAAATCTCAAAGATTAAATTAAGCGAACTAAACTAGACGCATTTTGCAGCATGGCGGGATAGAAGGTTGCAATCCGTGAAAGCTGGTACCGTGCTCCGTGATTGGAACCTGATTACGCATGCTTTAAATATAGCAAAGAACGAATGGAAGTGGCTTTTGGAAAACCCTATCAAGGAAGTTAAACGGCCAAAAGAACCGCCGCACAGAGAGCGACGTATTGAGCAAGACGAAATAGACCGTCTACTGTTTGCGCTTGGTTATGAGTATACAGAGGAGCCAGAAACTATATCAGCTAGAGTTGGCGCGGCTTTAATATTTGCGATTGAGACAGCCATGCGCACAGGTGAAATTGCTTCTCTTACTTGGACTTATGTTGATATTGAAAAGAGAGTCGCGCACTTACCAATGACAAAGAATAGTTTTGCTCGAAATGTGCCATTGTCTAGTGAAGCGATCAGGATTATCGAGCAATTAAAATCCGTGAATGAATCTGCGGAATCCGTGTTTAATCTGCGTACAAGCCAGATTGATGCGTTGCTCAGGAAGGCTAAAGGCAGGGCAATGATTGAAGACCTGCATTTTCATGACACCAGGGCAGAAGCTATCACTAGACTAGCCAAGAAGGTGGATATTTTAACGCTTGCGAGGATATCTGGTCATCGTGATATGAGACCAGCTTCAAATTTACTACAGAGAAAGTATTGAGGATATTGCCAAGAGGATTTAATGTGCAATAAGCAATGTGCATTTTTTGCAAATTGCTCAGTAACCATTAAGATTGGTAAAGTAAAATATATTTTCAAAGTTCCGAATACTGCAGCTCTTAATGTCGGCAGAGCTGTATAAGTGTCTCTTGCCAGATAATCATCTTATAAAAAATGGATCAGATCGGCCTGACGGAATCAGGTAACTAAAGGGAGAAGTAAAATGGACCCGGTGTACATTATAGAAGATGGCTTTATCATTGAAGAAGATTATATTGATTTGATTGAATCCTTTGCAGAAAAAATTACAACTCCTTCAGGTGTTCGAAGGAAAAACTATGTAGATGAAGCAATCTGGTTTAGAGTTTCCGGAGATCTCTTTGAAGAAAAATCAGAAGCTGAGCTTGTTACTGATAATATCTTTAAGCATACGGGCTCAAAGCCTGAATTAGAAAAAGTGTTGCGGTATGAGGGTTGTGAATGGAGGGATCAAGGAAATTTTTGTGACAAAATAAGTGTATTTGACACTAAGGAAAAGGCTTATGAGTGGCTTTTTGATTGTGCTGTCAATAATTTTAAAAATAACAGTAATTCACCTCTTATATTCAAAACCAAAAAGGATGCAGAAAATTACCTGGAGGATTTGTCAGAGTAATTTCTTTATGTGAACTAGCACTAAATTGTGCTAGTTCAGTAAGCATTATTTATTACCAACCGCTGCGAATGCGAAGCTAGTAAATATCAGACATAATTACACTATAAAGCGTGCTACTGCACCAACTACAACTCCCCACACTTGCAATTCATCATTTTTACGGAATCGAATAGCAGGATAAGTCGGATTAGCAGCATGAAGCTCAATCACACCACTGCAGGAATACAATCGCTTTACAGTATATTCATTGTTAATTACTGCCAGAACGATATGCCCGTGTTTAGGTTTGATTGAGCGATCAACCACCAGCATATCACCATCATGAATGCGAGCACCGATCATAGAATCGCCCATCACTCGGAAGAGATAGGTAGAGGCTTTATTGCGTACCAGATAATCACTGATATCCAGCCCTTTCTCAGAATATCCCTCTGCAGGAGATGGAAACCCAGCGGGAATTCGATACTGCAAAACAGCAATAACAAGTGACAGGGTTAAGCTTTGCTCGCTCCAGAACAGGCAGGATCGATTCGCTACTTGGTTCAACTGGAGTATTAATTATCATAACAATTTCTAAAGCGCTTGATGAATAGCGCAGTATAAAGCACCTATTCGACGAATAACAATACGATGAAATGTGCAAACGTTCTACCCTTCTTTAAGTCGATTATTCAATCTAGATAATGTTTGATATAATTCACGCCGCTTTTAAGGATAAGAAATTTCTTATTAACAACTCCTTTTTGTGTGGGCTCTAATGCAACTCATTATAAATATATGGATTTAATATCTGATTTAGAACTCATACACTTAATTGATGATTCTGCTTATACCGATATAATTTCCATATATGCAGAGAGCAACAACAATGCATTAGATAGAACATTAAAATTAAAGAGATTTATAACTAAAGATGAAACTGGAGAAATAAAGGCACTATTGAGATTAATAAGTTTCGTGACTGATGCACGAAATTATGAAGATGCTATTTCAGATCTAAACGATACTATAGATCGTCTATCTGAAAGCAGTCCAGAAGCTAGAAATGGATGGCGAAAACTAAATCATTCTATCTCTCAACTTGAAAGCTACTTTCTAGATCAAAAAATAGAAAAAATTAAAGACAGATATAGCAGAATAGAAAATTTTCAAATCACTACTGATGTTCGTCCAATTTTTGATATTAGAAGAAAAGAAATAGTAACTAATTTATACCCTTATATCCTAAAAATTAACACTGTAGACGAGCAATCTTTTTTATGCGAGTTTTACGAAGATACTATTGATGATTTAATAGAAGAATTGAAAATCGCAAAAAGTAAAGCTGAAACTTTACGGATAAAATTTAGTGGCAAATAATTTAGAAAAATTCGCTGATGTCGATTTAGAGCAACTCAATATAGCTCTCGCAACGATTTATAAAATATTAAAGACTATAATAGACAACGAATTAGCATTTTATGTTGTTGTCGGTATTATTTTTTATATACTATGTTCTAATCTTATTAAAATGATTGCCAATCTATTTAATGAAAATAAGTTAAGTAAATTAATAAAAGATAATAATTTTGCACTCGGGAAAATTTCTACAGCTTTAGCTACGTTTGATAACCATGTGAGTGAACTAAAAAGGGGGAGAACTAGCAATGACTGATTTAACTATAGTATTAACTTTGGCCGCGGCATTATCTATTTACAAAACTATTAAAGATCATAGAGAAAGAGAAAAGAATTTTCAGAATATTGAATCGGAATGTAAAAAAATTGGATTTCTTGCTGACAATATAATTAATAATCTAAACCAAACTCCGATAAACAATAAATCTGATATTGACTGGCTATATTTAGTCAATGCATTTGAGAACCAATCCTTTTCGAAAAGCAGGATTTCTTTTTCAAAATCAGGATATACTCAGCTAGAAATACATGAAAAAAAAGTATCAAAGCGAATTTATGAGACTAATATAATTGAGGAACCTACTCAAGATTATCTTTTGTTAATGCCTACTTAATAGTAATAGAATATTTTTTAGGAATAATATTCATCTAATTATCATGAGACAGTGACACAAGATAAGATCCCTTATTCAGTCATTATGGTTCTGTTATTAATTTGGTAATAAAGAATAATTAGACTAGTGCAAAAACTTCACTAGTCTAATAAGCATCATTTATTATTAACCACCTCAACCTATACCTACACCTTTCAGTCAATTACTTAGCAACGCCCTTGATCTTCTCTACCATCCTCACCCCGCTAAACCCTAGCATAGCCAATACTAATTCTAGTAAGTAGTCAGTATGAATATTCGGCAGGGTCTTAAATGGGAGCTCAAAAGCCTGCACAATCCAAAGCATGAAGGGCTGTCCAATGAAGGCCCAAAAGCACCCAAACACGCAACACCAACCCAAAGCAGAACGCCAGCTAGCCACAAATACGGAAGAACTAGTCGCCTCAATTTTATTAACGTGAGTTCGGCATAAGGAAAGGTGAGTTCCTTCTAACATTCCGCGCGGATGAAGTCGTCGGCGAAAGCAAGTTGGCGGGTTTTGTTGGTCATGGAAACTTGCTGAATGATCAAGCGCAGCCATTGAGCAGGCGCAGCGCCTCGAAATGCAGGGTCGGCGTTGCTGAAACGAGGACGGATCCACCCTCCTCGGCCCGTTTACCATCCAGCCGTGTCACGACGCCGCCGGCTTTCTCGATAATGGGGATCAGCGCTACGATGTCGTAGGGCTGAAGCGAGGGTTCGACGGCGAGGTCAATGCGCCCCGCCGCCAGCATAGCAAGTGCGTAGCATTCGCCGCCATAGCGGGTCATCCGCACCGACGCGGCGAGGCGGTCGAACCCTTGCTTTAAATCGCCGTGATAATCCTCGGGCGAGGTCGTGTGCAGGATCGCCTCCGACAGCGCACCGACATTGCGGGTGAAAAGACGCTGGCGCTTGCCAGCGCGCTCGTACCACGCACCCTCAACGTCTGCCCAGAAGCGTTCGCCGATAAAGGGCTGGCTCATCATCCCCATCTCGGCCCGGCCGTCGACGGTAAGGCCGATCAGCGTCCCCCATACGGGAAGACCGCAAATGAAGGGACGGGTTCCGTCTACCGGATCCAGCACCCAGCGAAAAGAGCCGTTACCAGTCTGACCCAATTCCTCGCCCAGGATCGCGTGATCAGGGTATTCGGCTTCGATCGCGGCGCGAATCGAGATCTCAGCTTCTCGATCCGCCTCCGTAACAGGATCGAAGGTGTCACCCTCGTTGAACTTGGTGTCGACTGCAAGCTCGGTCCGATAGCGTGGCATCGTCTCGGCGTCGGCGATGTCCGCCAGGCGGTGAAGGAAATCAGCGTTAGGCAGTTTGGACATGATCAAGCTCCATTTGTGCATGTTGGGCGCGCGAACAATCATCCACGCTAATATTAGTAAGAAAAATTGTATGCTGATGCATTATTGTCTGTCTACTGGTTATTCCTTAGCATCATTAAGCAAAAATTTGGATGGGTTTGATCCATTACCTATGTTTTTTCGTTCAAGCGCTGCTCGACCAAAATAATAGCGCCACCCCATAACTGATTAATAATCTGAAGTCTCCAACCATCCTTATGCGTCAAGAAGCGAGGATTGAATCTGTAAAAACTTATTTGTGGTACAGGGAGGTTCAACATGAAAATTTATTATTCTATTCTGTCTTTACTGCTATTGATATTCATTTCTACCAAATGGTCAGAGATTAATGCTAACCCAGCGACATCGGGTGAACCTGTGACTTCAGCATCAGAACAACGCTTTGATGATCCAATTCTAGCGCCAATTCAAAGAGGATCAGTCCGATTGAGATTGAAACAGATAGCGAACGGCTTAACTGCGCCAAACTGGGCAACCCCTGCTCCAAATGATCCTGATCATTTATATGTTAGTGATCAGAACGGGAAATTATGGCGCATCAACCTTACTACCAACAATAAAGAAATTTTCCTGGATTTTTCTGATCTGTTAGTACCGTTAGGGGTGTCTGGAAGCAATTCATTTGATGAGCGAGGCTTTCTCGGCTTTGCCTTTCATCCCCAGTTCGCTGAAAATGGTTTGCTGTACACCTATACTTCAGAGCCCGCAGGCGAAAAAAGTGATTTTTCTACACTTCCTCCTGGCGCCAGCCCTAATCACCGCTCAGTAATCAGGGAATGGCGGCTAAATCCTAACAATTTGAATCAGGCCCAGGCTAATGTGAAAGAGATGCGAGTATTGATGACTGTGGATCAACCCCAATTCAATCACAATGCAGGGGCACTTAATTTTGGTTCAGATGGCATGTTATATATTGCTTTCGGGGATGGTGGCGGCGCTGATGATCGTGATGGTCAGGATTTTGGTGGCAGTCAAATGATGGAGCATGGCCCCAATGGCAATGGTCAGAATACCGGCAATCCTCTTGGTAAATTGCTGCGGGTTGATCCAGTTGGAAGTAATTCGAATAATGGGCAATATGGTATCCCAAACGATAATCCTTTTGTCGGTTCAGACACTGCGCTTAAAGAGATTTATGCTTATGGTTTTCGTAATCCATTCCACTTTTCATTTGATCCGGAAACGAACTTGCTCGTGCTTGCCGATGTAGGACAAAACGATATTGAAGAGATTAATCTGGTTCAAGCTGGCGGGAATTATGGCTGGGGGTTAAAAGAAGGAAGCTTCCGTTTTGAGCCCAACGGTAATGAACCAGGGTTCGTTACCGATGCCGAGATTGCGGGCAATTTCATCGATCCTGTCATTCAGTATGATCACAATGAAGGTACCGCTGTCATTGGTGGTTTTATTTATCGGGGTAAGGCCATCCCAGCTTTAGAAGGTATATATCTGTTTGGGGATGTGGCCAAGACTGGGAATGGCGATGGCAGGATATTTTATTCTGATGGCAGTAGCATCCTGGAAATGGATCTGACCGAGCATGCACAACCTGGCTTTTGGGTGCTTGGTTTCGGGCAGGATATCGATAAAGAGCTTTATGTACTCGGCAATATGACCGGAACTCCGTTCGAAACCACGGGTGCAGTGTATAAACTGGTGCCCAATGCCAGTTTTGATTCTGCCGTTCTTGAGATACCTGCAGTAGATGTCAATTTTGATAACAATCATAGCGCTACTTTCCGTGCTCGTCTGCAGCTTATCCAGGATACCCAACCACCACGCTTCAAGCTAACTCAAACTGAACAACTGGCTGATCGTTTTCGGGGAGACAACGCTAGCTTTAATCAAACCACTGGTGAGCTATCCATTCCGTTTGTGAATATCCGTGACACTAATGATATATCCACCTTTGCTGCCCAGCTGCAATTAGTCCCTGATCTGCCAGTACTAACTTTTGAGTTAAAACAAGTTATGCTTGTACGGTAAACGGATAGGAATAAATCTGTTCACTGATGCCCATTGGTGTCTAATTCCATTTCTAAATCTAAACTGACTTTGTCGGCTTCACCTTACCGTATTATTGATACTGTCTGCGGCTCGCCTTCGTGTCATTTCTGATTTGGAAATAGAATTAGACGGGATGTCTGCTTTCCGATTTTCGTCCCGGTCAACCCATACATCGTTATTCAATCTATGTTTAAGCGAATGCCGTTGCGGCAAGCTAGATTATTTGATAACCAAGCGAATCGCAAACCCTTTCAGACTCGCTTGATATTGGAAGAGATTGAATCATGCTATTACAGAAGCATATCGATATAATTCCTTTCCGCAAGGGTAAGTTGTGCATAAGCCATAAAGTCTTCCGTCAGCGGTATGCCGGACTACCTTTTACCATACCTTGCTCTTGGCTGCTTCGGTTAGTAATGATCCCAGCTTGATAGACGGCTTATGCACTTATAATAGGAATTCACCTTCTGCCAACTCACGTTTGATCCTGGATAACTCCAGTTCAAGCTCAACCAGTGGGCTCTGCTTTTTACCTAAAGTTGTGAGCTCGCCTTGCCGGTCAGCATAAACCCAGTTCTTTAACGCTCCTTTAGGTAAAGATCATCGTTTTGCTGCTTCAACCAGCGTCAATTCACTTTCTTTAAAAAACTTGACCGATTGCTCGCGAAATTCCTGGCTATATCGTGTTCGGAGTAATTGTTCCATCTATATCCTCCATTTCATGTCTATATTTTATGAAACTTTGGACTCCATAAAACTCAGCATACCTCACGAGCCAGAATGCTCTAAAACATGGCATGCATATCAGCCATGAAGAAATAAGAAGTAGAAATGCAAAAACCATAGAAAAATACTGGAATAGCCACTATGAAGTCCTGCAATTATTTCCAATAATTTTCTTATTGAATAATGCTGTGCTCCCAGACAGGATGGCTGTTATACTTTATTTTTATGCATTTTTCATGATCTCTCTGGTTATTGGAAGTCCTAATTAGACAGGACTGACTGTTAGAATGAAAAAAATAATTGCGTTATTTCTACTTTTTTCTCTATCGGGCACGCTATATGCCGCGGGACCGTATGATGGCATTTACTCAGTAGTCGTTAGTGGCTTTACTTCAGGCTATGCCACAGTACATGAAGTAGATAATAAAATGGTTGTGATTATAGTTGACCCCGTGCCTAATACCCCATGGGAGCCAATGGTTGGTACCCGGAGAGGTAACAGCGCTTCTCTAACAAATGTTGTCGGCGTAAGTTCTTCTGATATTCAGCTAAAAGTAACTTTTAATTTCAATGACAATGGACCGTCAACAGCCACTATAACTTCGTGCGTCAATGGCGTTTCTCATGTGTGTCTATTTCCGACTGGCTCAAAATTTAACTTAGAAAAATTATTTTAAGGGCGATCTTATTCTCTTTAGTTCTTAATTGAAGTATCCTGCCTTATAACTTTTCTCACACTTATGCAAATAAGATATAAGCATTTGCAATTCTATTTTTCAGTTTATTCAGCTTGTATTCATGATATTCACTGTAAAGTTATTACCAATAGAAGTCATTCTAATAAATAACGATTAAAGAGGTACAACATGAAAACAAGAACTAATATAAATATGGCATTAAAATTTTTATCTGTTATGTTATTAAGCGTTGCTTTAGCAGCGCCCATGGTAGCTGAGGCTAAAAAAGGCCATCGTCATCATCATCACCGCCATCATGCCCATCATCACCATCATGGCCATCAGAGCCATCATCACCGTCATACCCACTATAATCATTACAACACGCAGAATATTTATTACAATCAACCCTATCCGCCCGCGCCCGCATATGGCATAGCAGCGGGCAGGTATTTTTTAGGCGTTAATACGGGCAATGTCGGTTTTGTGTTATCAGGCTATTAACTTGGATATCTCTCTAGGCTGGTATTTAAATCAAGATTACGAATAGAGAGCGTCTTTACAAATATTTTTTAGGTTTTGATTGAAACGCAACGCTGGCTGGTATTTTTGGTTTCTATTTTATAGTGTGAAGCTTTATAAAATACAGTTGGCGTCTGTCTGGATATCAAGCGAGTAAAATTAGTTCATAAACCACTCATAAATAATGTATATGTGATAGCTATTAATCAGGCGGTAATAAGGGTTCAGATTTATGAAAGCCTTATTAACAAACATATCGAGTCCATTAACAAGTTTGTCATTTATATAAACAGCCTATTGGGGTTGATGATTGAGACAATTGTGATAAATGGAATGATTGCTGAGCAGAGCCCGCCAGATCATAAATTATCTGGCGGATTTTTATTAAATTATACTATCACCACCAGTTTCTGAAAAAGCGGATTAATAATTACTGATAAAAAAGTATCCCGGTCTTTTTTGGTGTCGAATTCATAAATATGCCCCTGATGTTCGGGAGACGCATCACATAATGAGCGATCAGGACAAGATAAAATTGCATAATGCTTTTTTACTTCTTCGGTTTTATGCTCCTCCAATTTTTGTAATAATTGAGATAATGAGCAGTTTATTTTATCGCAAAGGTCTCTGCCATTCTCCGTCAGCACACCTATCTCATCATCGTTAGTTAGCCGAACTAGATCGGATAATATCGCAGTGAACCGTTCTAGCTTGGCGATGTCGGTTTCAAGCTGCTTTGCTATACCTTTGGTCGAGATATTGACCGGCTCTGTTGTCGTAATATTTTCCATACTCATTTTTATATCTTCTTAGTTACACCAGAGGATAATCTACAGCATGTAGCATCATAGCTACTTGATTAATGTCAAAGAATATGATGTAAAAGTGAGAAATAGAGAAGTAAAGCGTTGCCCGCTTGCGTGCACAGATTATTCCATTTCTAAATCAAAAATGACGCGAAGGCGAGCCGCAGATAGCATCAATAATACGGCAAGGTGAAGACGACAAAATCATTTTTGATTTAGAAATGGAATTAAACCCCTGAATCGAGGCGCCTTCCTTAGCTGCGAATGATTTACTTCCTGGTAGTGTTTTGTGTGCAAGTGTGGCTGTGATGCTTTTCATTTTGTACTTTCCAATCAATAATGATAAAAAATATATACTTAATACCTAACAAAAGAATTTAGTATTATTTTCTGCGGCTTTTTTAAAATTTATAAGAATGTTTGTATGTATCCATAATAGGATGATACTGTGCGGTTACAGCTCCATACCAAGTAATTATTTAACGTGAGTTCGACATAAGAAAAGCTGTAAAAGAAACCTGAATTCCTTATGATGAAATGGTTTTGCAAAAGAATTTCATCATGAGAGGAGTCAGATTTCCATGGATACTACAACGATTTTTTGTGAGAGTGACGAATTTTGTAAAGAGTTTGAGCCGCGATGGGAGCAGCACTTATTAGAGTCATCGCTGAAACGGCGTCGGCGGCAAGGAGCGCTGTGTCTAAGCGAAATCATGACCATCATGGTGGGGTTTCATCTATCCGGGTACCGGACGTTTAAACACTATTACCTGAATGACGTGTTGAGGTATCAGCGCGATTATTTTCCAGGGTTGGTGAGTTACCACCGCTTTGTGGAGCTGTTGCAAGGTAGCCTGGT
>NZ_FORD01000068.1 GCF_900113925.1 Nitrosomonas sp. Nm34 | reverse complement strand
GTTGATCGCAGGGGTAGCGCTTTTGTTAAAAATGTTATCCAATTACACCGTTCGCCAGGGATACCAGCCTGTCCTTTTGCGTTTATCGCGGCCTCGAGAAGTAAAATGACATTTCTTTCTAGAGGCCGCCTTTCTAAATAGCTTTTAAAAACAAAGCTATTTAGAAAGGCGGCAACGATTTTTTCGTTGCTTTGTCAAGTTTTTTGTTACTCTTTTATCTTTGGGTAATTTTTTCCTTTAAGGGTGAAACTCTAAACTCTAGTTTAAAAAGCCAAATTAACAAATTTGCCACTTCGATCCGGACAATAATTACAACCTTAACTGACTACATCAATAAGGTTAAAGGCATGCAGCACAAATAAAGCATAGTGCTAGCGTATAAAATAAAAGCAGATACAAAAAAAGAAAAGCCGCGTATCTGCGAGTGATAGCGCGGCTATTGAAGAATTCCTTATTTTCTGGAATTTAGATATTTTTCTTCTAACTAATTACCACTTCAATTAAAAGCTTACTATTTATTCAGTTCTTAAACTGAGATCTCGCTTTTGTTGATCTTGTGCTATTTTGTGGTGAATGGCAGCTTCTTTTAAATTCTCTTCAATAGACTTCTCTAGATATCGCATATTAGCCCAAGTATGTGACCGGAAGCTTTGCCCTTTTCTTCCATAGTAGTAGTTGTGTCTTTCATATTCTTCAAGTTGCTCTTTCTTTGCCTGTAGCTTGGCTTTCATCTCTTTGGCCACATCTTCGTAATGTTTAGCCATGGCATCATGATTATTAGGGTCTATGAAAAGTCGATTCGCAACAATTTCATCATTACTCAAAGTACTCGCTATGGGACTCATTTGAGCGCAACCTGATAAAAAACCAATCGCTAATACAGCCACACAAAAAATATTTTTTCTCATCACAGCACCTCTACTAGACAACTTACTTAACTCCCTTATATTAAAAACTTTGGTCGTCCTTTACTTTGAAAATAACCATGCTGAGAATACGTTCTTTACAGGAAACATCCTATATGTAATCTATCATTCAAAAAATATTTTGTCCTAATCCCCAGCATCTACTGTTTCGATCTTTACTCATAATAAGAGTATGGTTTTTAATACATTTCCAGCCTATAAAAATAAAATCAAGTTCTTATGATGTATAATATCCAATTAAAACACAAGAAATAAGTATTAAAGCAAGAAATTAATTGCTTCCTTTATTGAAACAATAGAATATAGATAGGCTAAAATTAAAAATACTAATAGAAGTACATTCGATTAAGCTGAGGACAGGTAGACATGCTTGTAGTTGAATAGTTTAGCAAGCTTCCAACCACAGTCATGCAATAATAGTATGCTGTAGTTTCATAACCAAGGTTGCCATCTCCATTATACTTTGCTCCGCCTTTTTGCGTTCAGTGATGTCCATGGATATGCCAATCAAACAGACTGGTTTCCCGCATTTGTCATACAAAGGTTTCTTAGATGTGCGAACAAAGCGATTTTGTCCAAGAGAATAATTACAAATTATTCCTTCAAACTCAATTTGATGAAAACTCTTAAATACTTCTTTATCTCTTTCGATAAATTGCTCCATTTGCTCTGATGGAAAGAATTGACTGCCGTCTGTTCCTTGTATATTTTTAAAATTTATACCCCATTGCAATTCACAAGCTTTGTTCATTGTCAACACTTTACTCTCGGCATCTTTTATAAAAATAGCTATAGGCAATAAATCTATTAATTCTTGAAATTCTAGTACGTCATCAGGAAAAGGGTAATGTGTAATCATTTTTACAAATCCATTCATTACATAGTTGCAACCCATGTAAAAGTTTTATCCCTATTAAAGTAATACGTGAGCCAGAAACGCATGCTAGCAATTCTTCTATCTGAAGCATGAAAAATATCTGGTTGATCCTTTCGCAATTACCCAATGAAGTCTTATTGTCCCTTCAAAAACTTTTTATCATTATCATAATAAATGCAGCCATGAGCAGTATCGCCTGCCGTGGAACTAATAAGCAATCAAGGAGAGCAATTAATTCAACTTATAATTAAATAGGTTACTTTAATTATTACAATATCTCAAATGAGCGTTAATAAATTCACATTAGTTTGCTAATTCCTTACTAGAAAAGTTACAGTAATTTGCAGACAAAATTACTCCCAGTAAGAAGTTATAAAATTTCAACAAAGTATTATATCAATTTGAAATACAAACATATTTCAGCATATTTACTTTATTAGTTTTATGAAAACAGTGAAACTGGCGCTAACTGTAGAATGAACAATTTCATCCTAGGCAGACTAATAACGGCACGGTAACGGCACGTATTATATCATGTTGAAATAACAAAGACTTAGGTAGAAACACCTAAGTCTTTGTTTTATCTGGTAAGTCGTGCGAGATTCGAACTCGCGACCAACGGATTAAAAGTCCGAACTTCTAGCAATTTATTTCTGTTGATTGCTATTTCATAAATCCTCTAATATCAACATAAATCAACAGTTTATTGCTATAATTGTGTTGAAGCGTATTTATCTATATTCTAAGAAATTAGTTACAAAACGGTTACAAAATTCCAAACTCGGTTACAAACTGGTTACAAATTTTAGGTGCTAGACCAAAAAATTATGTCCAAAATCAAACTGACAGCAGGAAGAATTTCATCCTTTCAATGCCCTTCAGGCAAACCGCAAGCTTTCCTTTGGTGCAATGAAGTACATGGATTAGGAGTACGGGCCACTCCAAATTCACAGCGCAAGCGGTATATCTTTCAATCCAAGGTTAAAAACCAGTCAATGCGCGTCACGATCGGGGACGTTAGCATGTGGAGTATCCCAGAGGCACAAGCTGAAGCGCGACGTCTGCAAATTCTAATCGACCAAGGATATGACCCACGTGAAGTAAAAGCGCAAAATGAAGCTACCAGGGAAGCAGAGCTTGCTGCCCAGAAATTAAAGGAAAAGCGTGAATCAATTACGTTGGGTACAGCGTGGATTGAATATATTGAAGAACGCAAACTGTTATGGTCAGATCGTCATTATAAAGATTATATAACACTCATGCACTCAGGTAGTGAAGCGCTGCGTCGTGGTAATGGCTTAACGGTACCCGGTGAACTTGCATGATTATCCCCTACCCGCTTAATTGACTTGACCAATGAGCAAATAGAATCATGGGCAAGAGTCGAAGCAACAAAAAGACCCACACAAGCGCGGCTTGCATTGCGATTGCTGAAAGCATTCCTTTTCTGGTGTAGCAGGCATTCAATCTATAAGGAGATCGTGATAGACAATGCGGCGCAAAGTAAAATAGCTAGAGAAAGCTTAGGCAAAGCAAAAGCTAAAAACGATGTGCTACAGAAGGAGCAGTTGCCTGCATGGTTCCAAGCTGTCAGGCAAATTCAAAATCCTGTTATTAGCACTTACCTGCAAACCCTTCTCTTAACCGGAAGGAGGCGCGAAGAAGTAATGATGCTGAAATGGGAAGACTGCGACTTCCAATGGAATAGCTTAACCATAAAAGACAAGGTAGAGGGCAGCCAAGTCATACCACTAACACCCTACGTATCACACACACTTATTAAGTCAGTTACCGCGTCGCAATCAATGGGTATTTAGCAGCCCTACCGCAGCCAGCGGACAATTAACCGAACCAACCAAGCAACATAACAAAGTTTGCTCTATTGCTAACGTTGATTTGTCTATTCATGGTCTACGGCGATCATTCGCTTCTCTGTCTGAATGGGTAGAGACACCCGCAGGCATCGCAGCCCAGATTCAAGGGCATAAACCACAAGATGTACGCGGAAGGCACTACGTTAGACGCCCACTCGATTTATTAAGGAAAGGGCATATCAAAATTGAAGGATGGATATTGCAAGAGGCTGGAATTGAATTTGATAGCAAAGCTAACCTAAGTTTGCGAGCAATCAAATAACGTTTGTAGCATGTAACGCTACAGCTTACAATTAGGCATGATAAAAACTTTCCGCCATAAAGGGCTTGAAGCTTTCTTCACTACTGGCAACCTGTCCGGCATTCAACCACATCATGCAGCACGGTTAAGGCGGCAATTGATAAGGCTTGATCTTGCCAAAAATGCAAGTGATATGAATATTCCTGGCTGGAGGCTACATTCTTTAAGCGGTGATCTCATTGGTCATTACTCGGTAACAGTAAATGGCAATTGGCGAATCACTTTTACCTTTGAAAATGAAGATGCTGTGCTGGTCAATTATCAAGATTACCATTAGGGAAAATTAGACATGAGCAAAATACATAATCCACCACACCCAGGTGAAACCTTGCGAGAAGATGTATTACCCGCGTTAGGGTTATCTGTAACTGAAGCAGCTGAACAACTTAACGTGAGTCGAGCTACTTTATCGCGTGTGCTAAATGGTCGTGCTGCCATCTCTCCTGAAATGGCCTTGCGCCTGGAATGTTGGTTAGGGGTAGAAAATGGCGGAAGTGCTGATTTGTGGATAGCACAACAAGCAGCTTATGACTTATGGAATGCGCGTAAAGCTGGCCTGCCAAAAGTGAAGCGAGTTGACATCAGAAGTGCACAGCCAACTTAAATTATCGATACATCAGTAAAGAAGCCAACTATGAGCAGAATGCACAATCCAGCTCACCCAGGCTAAGTATTACGGGAATGGTTACTAAAAGAAATGACGGTAACGCAAGTAGCAAAAGAATTACATATAGGCTGAAACAATAATAGGTGGTAGCGCTGGTCCGCTTACGTTACACCGAGAGAATGCAGGCATGTTCAATAACCATCCGGTTTGGAAAATCCACAAGAGGAATTAAAGTAGTGACATTGAAATAATGAACCATCTTCAACAAAAAAAGATGGTTCGAAATGCAAACAGCAGCAAATAAACAAAGTTCTATACCACTCGAAAAAAATTCCCACCTATCGAAGAAGTTACCCGCCCTACTGTAACCACAGAAGAGGCAGCTTTCTATTGCAACCGTAAACCGCAGACCATGCGCGTGTGGGCAATGAACGAAAATGGCTTAATCCGCCCTATCCGTGTCAATGGCCGTTTAGCTTGGCCGCTGAAGGAGATCAAGCGAGTTTTAGGCATTGAGTGCCACTAAAAAAGGAGCGCCGACCATGAACGCTCCTTTATCTAAAAATGCTTACCACAGCAGAGATATTTTACAACAAATGGCGTTGTTGACGGCGATAATATATCTACATTATTATTTTGTTCATGTGCTCAAAACACTTAAACAAGCAGAATGCCCCACACCCGTCAGCTGTGGTTTTTTTTACGCCCAAAGATTTCCTATGGCCGAGTGTTAGGCTAATACAAGACCTGATTCGTCAGGGAATATGCCAGCCGTCTTGTTTCGGTTTTGAGCCCTCGGCCACCACTATCTCAAAAGTAGTGGTGTTAAATCAAAATATAAACAAGGAGGTCAATCATGCTGATTGACGCTAAAGCATCAACACGTTCTGATGTTCTGTCAGAGCTATCCACCAAGCTAAACAAGTTTAAAAGAATATCTGAAGGTCGTTACATTGCTTGCTGTCCGGTTCATAACGACAAAAACCCATCACTATCACTGGGAATAACGTTAAAACCTGATATAGACACCGGCTTTTTAGTTAACGAAATAAAGACAAAAGACGGCGGAAAGAAGATCCTGCTTATTGAATCTAAGGCGGCACTGATAGTTAAAGAGGCCTTATCAGGTTATTTTGCCCATGACATCAATTCCCAAACTTGGCATAAGTTTGTTGGTACTCACTGGCTACCTTTAGATGCTCACCAGTTTTTTGATAATGCATTGATTGACCTATTGTATGTTGGTGCTGGTGATCTAGGATTTAAACCAGCTTATAAGAACGGTATTAAATCGCTATTAGCTGATGGTGATATGTTGCCATTGCCGAAAACTGGGAGCGGGAAACTTCCTTTTGTTAACGGATTGCTGAATCTGGAAACACGAACACTGGAGCCGATAACGCCAAGTAATGCAATGACTTGGTGTCTTCCGTACAAATATGAATCTGGTACTGATTGCCCGAGGATTAAAGCCTGGTTACTGCAAGCTGTTGACGGCGACAAGGAGACAGTGAGATTTTTACTGGCATTCATAGCGGCTGTGCTACATGGTAGAAACGACCTTCAAAAATTTCTTCATCTCAAGGGTAGCGGCGGTACTGGTAAAGGTACATTCATGCGCTTATTGACGGCATTGATCGGAACGGATAACGCTGTAAGCACAAGCCTGCAACACTTAGAGCAGAACCGATTTGAAACCGCACTCCTTTATAACAAACGGTTAGCCGTCATTACTGAGTCAGACAAATACGGTGGTTCTATTAACGTTTTAAAGGCAATCACTGGACAAGACCATATTCGCTTGGAAAGGAAGCACCAGCAGCAGTCAGGCAGCTTTATTTTCCCTAGCCTGGTAATTATGGCAAGCAATGAATCTTTACAAGTCACGGACCATACCAGTGGATTAGATAGACGACGTATTACCGTTATCTTTGATCGCAGAGCTACCGATGAAGAAAAGCAGGCATGGGGCAAAGAGCGGCGGCGAAGAAGCAGTGCTTCATTATGAACTACCTGGCTTGGTCAATTGGTTACTCAAGCTTTCACAAGACGATATCTCAAACATTATCCGCAATCCTCCACAGCGAATACTTGATGCTGCCAGAGAAGCCATGACGGCCAGCAATCCAATAGCGGATTGGTTAATTGAATGTTGCTTGCCATCTCCTGATACATGGACGCAGATTGGAGACAGAAGAGAAATCAGGGATCCAGGGCGTGAAACAGAATACGAAAATGCCGACAGATGGCTTTATGCAAATTTCCTTCAATGGTGTTTACGTGCTCATAAAACACGTCTTGCAATTCGCAGGTTCAGGGAATTGCTATTACAAACTTGTGCAACCTTAAATGTCAGTGTTCACGAGTCAAGGCGCGGCGCTGGTATTGGAATTAATGGATTGAGAATTAGATTTGATCATGAACAGCCGTGGAGTTAGTGCTGGATTTTGGGAGCGGTGCTGGTTTAGTGCTGGATTAGCAGGCCGGAAACCAGCGCCAGTGCTAGAAGTGCTAGAAGTGCTGCTTTTTTCGCTAACTTTATTTTTTGTAGAAAAAGATGATTAAAACAACTGATGCGCACCCCACAGGCCAGAAAAGATGTTCATAACGTTCACACATCAAGTCAAGCTGTTGATTAACAATCATATTATTCTTTTATTTGTGAACATGTAATGAACATTGTCAACGTGTATTCCGACCTTGGGTGGATAATTGTGATAACTGAAGGCCGGTTATATCGGATTGGCAAACCAGAAGAAGATTATCACCTGGTGATTGATAAATGTAGAAATGATCCCGGGCATTGGCTTATTTCTTGCGACATGCAAGGGGTGAGTTTGAGTCAGGTTACGCTGTAATGGATAAGGATCATTCATCGCGGTCCGGAAAAACCACAAGAGGAATTATTGTTAAAAGTTAGGAATAATTTACAAACAATCTTAACAATTATTGCGAAGCAATTTACTGTGAACATAATATCTACAATGCTTGACCAGGCCTACAGCGCGCCTTCCTATGACGCTGTGGTAGATGTTGAAGAGCGTCTCCGGCGCGTCATGTCGCGTCCTCAGCAGGACGTGCGTCACATCTCCTTACGTGCCCTGAAAGTAATTGAGGTGTGAACAGTAGCGATGA
Organism: Nitrosomonas sp. Nm34; assembly: GCF_900113925.1. GTDB lineage: Bacteria > Pseudomonadota > Gammaproteobacteria > Burkholderiales > Nitrosomonadaceae > Nitrosomonas. The sequence goes on along the minus strand of NZ_FORD01000068.1, from coordinate 3,343 downwards.
CGTAGTGTTGCCAAGCCCAAGTGAGCTTGGAGTAATAAGCCACATCGCTGCTGAAACGGTCGCCGTGAGTTCTAAAGTCGTAGCTGCTGGATCGAGCGTAGTCTTAATAAAAGACCCGCAACAACCAATTCAGCAGCCAGATGGCGTCATCATCATGACCTCACAACCCGCAGGTTTTGCCGTAGCTGAGCCGGCAGGATTCTCTTTAGTGGATGATGGTGACGACCTTTCTAATTCAGACGTTCCTGTGTATCGTGCATTAGCAGATCGCTACACCATGCCAGCCCTTGGGTTCAGAACTACGTTGACACGCTCAGCCCAAAAACGCTGGATGAACGGCGAGCTTGAGGAGGCCTTGCTTTTAAGTATTATGTCTGGTCTGGGGCGAATTGCGGACAAGATGTTGCTCTATGCCATCATTGCCGAAACACCTGCAGCGTTCTCAATCGGTGCGGCTGCTGCCCGTGGGCTGCGTATCAACGACTTGCGAGCCTTGGTCGGCACAGCTGGAAGCGGAGCTTCATTTCGTGCTGACGGTCAACTGGTTGCTGCAGGCATATCCGCAGAGTTGACTGACTGCATAACCCAAACGGTCGTAGGCGATTGGAGCCGCGCTGCAGTCGGACTTATGGAAGATATAACGCTGGTCGCGACGCGCGCAAATTCTTTCGAGGGCTCGATGTCCGTAACTTGCTTCGCGAACTGTCAAGCACTACTACCGGTTACCGACTCATTGTTACCATTTTGGACGGTATCCTAACATGGCAAAGCGACAGTTTAAACAGGGCAATCCATCGGATGATCTACCCGCCTCGCTGGAGGCTGCAATCGATGGAATGAGTGTGGTTCATCGCACCTCCAGTGAAGAAGATGAGCGCGTTTTGTTGGCGTTCGCGGGTGAATTTACGGCGTCGTGGTATCACGAACCAGAGGTTACCAGAGATCGTATCGCTAAGGCCTGGCCAGGCCTGACGGATGCACAGCTAACACGCGCCTGCCGTGCTGTAAATGGCCTGATACGCGCCAGATGCAGGGAAGCAGCTCCAGCTAGAAGGCATAGCACCTGGGCGTCTTGGCGGCCGATACGAGGCACAGAAATATTTCCAAATTACATGGGTGGTGATTATGAATAATAACAATGACAAATCAGATTTGCGGCGAGTAACTTTTTGCGCAGAACAGCGGCTAATGGAGCGAGTAGAGAAGCACCGTCACGAGATTATGGAGTGCACAAGACTCAGAATTTCTACTAGCGCAGCAATATCATCGCTCATTCAAGCTGGACTTGATGCTCAGCGTACTGCCGAGCATCGCTAACGATCAAAAGCCGTCTACGTGGCGTCCTTGCGGACTGCACCCGAGCGTAGGAAGGGAGCTCCAGCCCTTTGCAGAGTCTAGGAGGCATGGCGCAGATGCGTGTTCCCGCTGTCGGGCTGCGCCGCCACGCTGAGGGCGACAGAAAACTCAGCAACCCCACGTTACAAGCCTGAGCAAAACACATTGAGGCGATGTGGTCCGTTTAAAGTCAAGGTAAAATAATTTAAGGTACTTCCTGACGGGGCACCCACTACGGGGGGAAGCGTCCCGCGTAGTTTCATATTTGCGTGACCGGTAGAAACGCGGTTTACATTTACATATTCGTGCAAGAATGGCCATAACAAACGATTACAGGACGTGACTATATAAAGTATTGATGAGGCTAGAAAGGCGCTAGGATTGCGTGAGAGCGTTTATTTTCTGGCATGAATGGTTTTTTGTATGTGCCAGCAATAGTGTAAGGAATGTTGGGAAAATAGCGCATCTGGCGAAACGCCAGATAGCAATAACGACCCATCATCTCTTGTGATCGATCACAAGATACAGCAAGAACCGTTTTTAAGTTGGCGATCCTCAATTACGCAACGTTGCGCAATTGGAAACTTTGGCTGATAGGGCGACTCAATCAGGTGCATCCTATAAGTGAGATTGATGATTATCTTCAATCTGAAAATCAGTATTTATTACCGCAGATTTTAATGGACGAGCCAGATGATGAAGCCTATCCTTTTTTTCTTAAAGTTTCAAAAATAAAAGCCGTTAAGAGTATTTCATGATGTAGCATTTGTCATGAACTTCTCGAATGTGAAACAAAACCCTCACTAGATCTCCAAGCTATCCGGTGGGGGTTTTCTTATTTATCACATCAAAAAATGTTTACATCTTCCCTTCTTCAAGTTAAAGTTCTTGGCAGGTGCTGAACACACCTTCTCAAAGCGGATACCGCACCCGATAGACAAGCGGTTTTTTTACGTCCATAGTTTTTATATTGCCCCAATGTAAAGGGCAATGATGTTTTATAGCCGGGTGGCATGCAGCCATACAATACTCGCAAGGGGAAACCTGCAGGCCGTCTTTGAGCGGTGTTCAATCGCCCGGCTGCCTCTCTGAACAGGAGGCGAAATTTAACAATCAATTGAACAATCTCAAAGGAAGTCATCATGACTAAACAAAATCAAGCCGTACCCACGCCCATTCCAGAAGCACAGGATCTACGTGACGCAGTGCAATTAATAGACTGCATATCACAATCAGTACTCCCTCAAATTGTATCCATTGCCAAGCTGGCATTCTCATACCTAGAAATACCAGAAAACCGCAAAGATATCGACAACGTCTTGTCTGCTCTTCAAGCGATATGGGAAAAGGCTGAAGAGCTTGAATGCTCCATAAATAACGAAGCTGAAGAAGTAGGCTGCAATTATGTCGACAAAGCTTGGCGACGTCGATTGGAAGCTGAAAGCGCTTACCGCATGGAGGCTAAGTGATGGATATCGTAGGTGAGGATTTCGTTGGTATTTAATTAAAACCGTAAGCCATGCACTATCAGTGTGTGGCTTATTTGCTTACTAGCCTTTGTTAACCTTTCTATAGCTCACCAAAATGGATAAATTTTGTGTTGCATAGCGTCTGGACTCAATAGCTGCCTAAGGCAGCACTAATTATTTGGCTCTAAAATAGATACCACTGCATACGTCTTCCTCTGCAATCCTTACAAGCTGATCAATTATGTGTTGTTGATGCTGAGAAAAGAAATCTCCGCCGACTTCAAGAGTAGCTGAGTACTCTGGACTTACTTGCTCGTTATTCAAAAAAACACTAACCGCATAGCGATCCTCGGAAATTTTTTCTCGAATCGCAAAAGTTTTTCCTTCATATTCGAACTGATGATTCATCTGTGCCCCGCTTATTTAACGTGAGTTCGACATAAAAAAAGCTGTAAAAGAAACCTGAATTCCTTATGATGAAATGGTTTTGCAAAAGAATTTCATCATGAGAGGAGTCAGATTTCCATGGATACTACAAC
>NZ_FORD01000072.1 GCF_900113925.1 Nitrosomonas sp. Nm34 | reverse complement strand
GCACTCAATATCAATGCGGATGTGTTTCACGAATGGGCGATGCAGTACCTGTTGCCTAAATTGCCGTCACATGCCGTCATTGTGATGGATAATGCCACTTTCCATAAGAGGCAGGATACGCAAGAGGCCATACAAAACGCTGGGCACACCCTTGAATATTTGCCCGCTTATTCTCCTGATCTAAACCCCATCGAACATAAATGGGCACAGGCCAAAGCACTGCGTAGACAACAAAACCAGACCGTTGAGATGCTCTTCAAATCCTATACATTCTGAATCATTCTTAACTGGTTAGGCCATAGCTTCAATAATTGATTTCTAAACCGTCAGCGCTTATTTCATTCTATTTTTGAATATCCTAGAACAAATCTAAACTATTACATTAATATTTGTCTAGGGGGATCTTTCTTGGCATCGTTTCTTGCCATTTCTTCTGCTTGTTCTAAAGCAGCATTAACGTCTTCATTAAGAAGAGCTATAGCAGCATCAATTATTTTTATTGACCTATCAAGCGCTGATGACAAATCAAAACCGGCATCAGCATATATTTTTAATACTCTAAGTTGATATGTGGCTAGAGCTCTAGGGATAAGCATCTGGTATTTATAGTTAGGAAAGACTGAATTAACTGTAAGACGGTCTTTCCGTTAAAACCGTTCTCCCAAGAGAGATTCCTAATTAGCTTTCTCAGCTTCGGCCAGCAATTGAGTGAGCACATCAGCGGTATCGTTAAGCTCTTTATCCAAAGCTTCCAACATCCCAGCCTGCTCAATCCTGCCTGCAATCTCATCCAATTTTACATTGAAGATATTGATATCGGTTTCGGATTTCAATGCTTCTAGTTCGGAAATGGAAGCAGATTTGATTGGATCTGGCATATCATTATTTTTTGTGGATTGCACAGGGGTTAATTGGTCCTAATTTTGGGTATCTTCGTTTTGCTGCTCATCTTTTTTCCTTGAATAGCATCAAGGCTCTTGGGCGTCCAATGCAAATCAAGCTCCACTCCATGTATTATGAGTGTCTCAATATCGATATAACGCAACTCTTCCTCTTGAATCTTAGCTAGACCAAAAGCCTGTATTTGCTCTTCTTCCATGTCCTTTTCAGTTATACCCATCACCGGATCCTTTGAAGTAGTGTAGATAGGCTATAGCTTTACTGCCCTACCCGTCTGTTTCTTTGGTCTTTGGCATGGTCTGGATAGTGCTGGCAACCTCCATAAATTTATCAATGAAGAACTGGCCTTCTTCACCACGCATGCCGGCAATCATAAACGATAGTTGTGATTTGCCAATAAAGTGCTCAAGTAGTGGCATAACTGTGTTTACATCTTCGATGGTTGCCTGCTGTTTGATTTCTGGCTCAGGATTTGCTCCTGGTTCTGATGTAGCAGCGCTTTTCTCTTGGCTTGTAACTTCCGATTGTGGTACGGCAACGCTTAGTTATGGAGTGCCCACTGATAAGATATTATTTTCTTCATTATCTGAATTTGGCTTATTTTTCTGACTAAAAATATAAGCAATTCCTGATTGAATTTTAGCAATATCACTCTTTGGATTAATTACTGCACCAACTCCATTTTCCTCTACGTTACCATAGGTAAGAGTCATCTCACCACTTACATCAATCTCAACCAGAGCAATAGTGTTTTTAATTGATCATCTATTCAGCCGAAAGCAGCAAAACTAGGATTTATGTTGGTAATGCTTGCTGGAATCTGTTTATTTTTAGCGTCATCAATAATAAAATTACCACCTGTTTTAGCTGTTACCCAATGAACGAAATCAAGGGATGCACCATCAATCCACGCAACCGAGCCTCCGTAGCTTTTGGCAGTTTCTTCGATTGCGCTTTTTAGGCTTAGCAATTCAATTCTTGTTAGTTTGTTGCCATCAGCATCAGAACTTACGACAGAAGCATCAACCTCTGCAGCCAATTGTCCTGGGGTTGCCAGACGTAAAAGCAAAAAACCCTGGTTTCTCAGGATTCTTGGCGGCTTTATTCCACAGTCTGCCGGGCACTGCAAGATATGGGATCACTCCCACTCAATCGTCGCAGGTGGCTTACCCGAGATATCATAGACCACGCGGTTAATGCCCCGCACCTCATTGATAATTCGGTTAGAAACCTTGCCAAGCAAGGTATAAGGCAATTCTGCCCAGTGAGCAGTCATGAAATCCTGAGTTTGGATGGCACGCAATGCGATAACATACTCATAGGTTCGACCATCACCCATTACGCCTACTGATTTTATCGGTAAGAATACCGCAAAGGCCTGCGAGGTTCGCTCATACCAGCCAGAAGCTTTGAGCTCCTCTATAAAAATGGCATCTGCCTGGCGCAATAGCTCGGCATATTCCTGTTTTACTTCGCCTAAAATTCTGACTCCCAGCCCAGGCCCAGGAAAGGGATGACGAAAGACCATATCATGGGGCAATCCCAGCACCAAACCTAGTTCACGCACCTCATCCTTAAATAACTCACGCAGTGGCTCAAGTAATTCAAGATGCAACGTATCGGGGAGCCCGCCGACATTGTGATGGGATTTGATGGTATGCGCTTTCTGGGTTTTACTGCTTGCAGATTCAATCACATCCGGATAAATAGTGCCTTGTGCCAGCCATTTGGCATCGGTAATCTTTGCTGATTCCTGCTGAAAAATCTCGACAAATTCCCTGCCTATAATACGACGTTTTTGCTCAGGATCAGTAATACCCTGCAAGTGCTGCAGGAATTGTTTGCTGGCATCAATGTGAATGACCCTTACATGAAGATGATTGGCAAATACTTCCATTACCTGTTCAGCTTCCTGCTGGCGTAATAAGCCATTATCGACAAATACACAGGTAAGTTGATCCCCAATTGCCCGATGGATCAGCACAGCGGCAACAGAAGAATCCACTCCGCCTGATAAGCCCAGGATGACTTTGTTCTTGCCAACTTTAGCTTGAATTCTGCTAACGGATTCTTCAACATAATCAGGCATATTCCAATCATAGCCAGCTGCGCAAATGTCATGAACGAAGTGCTCAATAATCACTTTCCCTTGCAAGGTATGGGTTACTTCCGGATGGAATTGTAGACCGTAAAATTGCCGCGCCTCATCGGCCATTGCCGCAATCGGCGTTGCCGCATTACTCGCAATGACTTTAAAGCCAGCAGGCAGTCCCACCACGCTATCACCATGACTCATCCATACATCAAGAACGGCTTGCCCTTCAACATTTATACGATCGCTCATTTCGCCAAAGAGTTTGCAATCCTGCCGATATAATTCAGCATAACCAAACTCACGTTTTTTCGCGCTTTCTACCTTTCCACCCAATTGGGCAGCCATCACCTGCATACCATAGCAGATACCTAACACAGGAACACCTAACTCGAAAACGATTTGTGGCGCACGCGGCGTATCTTCAATAAAGGCTGAGGCAGGCCCACCTGACAGAATAATGCCTATCGGAGCAAAATCTTTAATAAACTGCGGCGTGACATCATAGGGATGTAGCTCACAATAAACATTTGTTTCTCGAATACGACGAGCAATTAACTGAGTATATTGGGAGCCAAAATCCAGAATAAGGATTTTTTGATGCATAAGAAAATTTGCTTTTATTCGACTTGGTAATTAGGGGCTTCTTTGGTAATCTGCACATCATGAACGTGAGATTCACGTATGCCCGCAGAGGTGATTTCAATAAACTCAGCTTTAGCATGGATTTCTTCAATGTTACTACAGCCCAGATAGCCCATACTCGAGCGTACACCTCCTACTAACTGGTGAATGACAGCGGTGATTGATCCTTTGTATGGCACACGCCCCTCCACGCCTTCGGGGACGAGTTTATTGGTATCTTGAAGCTTACTATCCTGAAAATAACGATCACTTGATCCTTGCTGCATTGCAGACAGCGAACCCATCCCTCGGTAGCTCTTATATGATCTTCCTTGAAACAATTCTATTTCGCCAGGTGCTTCTTCTGTGCCAGCGAACAATCCACCTAACATAACAGTCTTTGCTCCCGCTGCAATCGCTTTGGCAATATCACCTGAATAACGAATACCACCGTCGGCTATGGCAGGCACGCCTGTTCCTTCCAATGCTCGGGTGACATTCTCAATGGCTGTGATCTGTGGCACGCCCACTCCCGCAACAATTCTGGTGGTACAGATGGAGCCAGGGCCAATGCCAATTTTCACGGCATCTGCCCCGCTATCAACCAGCGCTTTGGCTGCTGCCGCAGTCGCAATATTACCGCCAACGACCTGGACTTCTGGAAAATGGTCCTTAACCCACCGTACCTGATCGAGCACACTCTGCGAATGCCCATGTGCGGTATCAACCACTAAAACATCTACTCCAGCTTCAATAAGTGTCTCTGCCCGTTCGTAACTCCCTTCCCCTACTCCGATAGCTGCGCCGACACGCAATCTCTCCTGATCATCCGTAGTGGCATAAGGATGTTCTGTTGTTTTAGTCATATCTTTGGCAGTAATCAGGCCACGTAACTCAAATTCATCATTTATGACCAAAACTCTCTCCAGCCGATGCTTATGTAGTAAAGCCAGGACTTCTTCACGAGGGGCCCCTTCTTTTACTGTCACTAATCGTTTTTTAGGGGTCATGATATTTTTGATCGGCTGATCCAGATTGGTTTCAAAGCGGAGATCACGGTTAGTCACAATGCCCACGACTTTGGAACCTTCAACGACAGGTAAGCCAGATATCTTGTGTTGTTGAATTAACTCAAGCACTCCTCGCACGGTCATATGCGGAGGGATGGTGATAGGATCTGTCACCACACCACTTTCAAAGCGCTTGACTTTAGCAACGTGCGCGGCTTGTGCTTTTATTGACATATTCTTATGAATAAAGCCAATGCCTCCTTCCTGAGCAATGGCAATAGCTAACCTTGCTTCAGTAACAGTATCCATGGCTGCTGCTACCAGTGGGATCTTAAGTGTAATATTGCGGGTGAGACGTGTAGTTAAATCTACATTTCTGGGTAGAACTGCTGAATGAGCGGGGATGAGTAAAACATCATCAAAAGTAAGAGCTTTCTGAATCAGTCGCATGTTAACGATCCTTTGCAAAGCGATATTATACCGAAACCACATAGAAATATTGCAGAGAGTTCATAGCTGCAATATTTCATTAACTCATGTTCCTGTAGCAAATGGTCAAGTCATCATTATCGTCACGTATTTCAGAGCTCTTTTACTTTTGAAGCCAGTTCTCCAGCCAACTTTACAAGATCAGCACCCCCTTCAAGTCCATCGATAAAGCGCTGGGGAATGCCAGATAAACCGGTTTGTGCACCGGTGAGTGCGCCCGTAAGAATCGCGCGTGCTTGGTTTTGTCCACCCCCATTAATCGCATGGAGCACCGCTGATTCAAAATCATTGTGAAACCGGGCTGCCAAGTAGTAAGCAGCCGGTAACTGATGATAAATAGCGCATGGCATGCCATAGACAATGGATACTTTCCAGGCTGGTTCTATCGGAATCGCCGGATCTGCTACGGCGGCTGCCATATAAGAAGGTGTGAGTAATGCATCAGGCGAAGCAAAACGGCCAACTCGAGGAGGATCAGGGTCACCAGGGCGCGGAGGTTGTAAATCATCCAAAGTCACCGCATGAAAAGGTAACTTATTATCTTTTACTAAATCCATGAGTTTTCCTGACAATTCGATATCAAAAGGATGCCCTTGAACTAGAAGCGCCAGCACTGCACCGTAGGCGACCGTCATCGAAACAACCGTATGGTCAATCTGGGTCAGCATGGTGTTGCTGGTGATAGCGGCAGCAAGCTGAGTTGGCTGGAATGCGTAACGCACGGCTATCGCCAGGGTACGCTCAATTGCTTCGGTCGTATCGGCATGACTACCGGTTTGGCCCCATGGTAGCTGCTGCTGCACGCGACGTCTCCATGCTTCACGAATTGACTGGCTGGTGTAACCCCCAGGCCCGCTCACAGGAGTACCATCGAGCAGCGGAAAAAGCTCTTCGTCTAGCCGCCGGCAGAAGTCATCCTGATTATATTCTCCACACTCAACAAGTGAACGAAGGGTAAGCGTCAGAATAAATCCCGCCTGGGATAACTGGCCGGCTTTGCATGCAGCATGATAGCGATCAGGTTTGGGATCAGTATAGTCGCTAATCCAATCTCCATAATCGCGATGAAGTTCATTGAGATTATAGTACCAATGAGGACCCACACCTAGTGCATCACCAATGAATGCGCCCATAATGGCCCCCACCGCCCGGTCTTGAATATGGTTGTTAGTAGACATGTCTTATTCCTCAATCTCTCAGGCAACAGTCACTTCTTTAGAAAGATACACATCCTGGATGGCATTCAATAATTTGACCCCCTCTTCAAAAGGCTTCTGGAAAGCCTTGCGTCCGGAAATGAGTCCCATCCCACCCGCTCGTTTATTAATTACCGCCGTTCGTACTGCCTGATGTAAATCATCCTTACCCGATGCGCCCCCTGAATTAATCATCCCGACACGTCCCATATAGCAGTTGGCTACCTGATAGCGCACGAGATCAACCGGATGATCAGTGGTCAGCTCGCTATACACTTTAGCATCCGTTTTACCAAACTTAAGCGCTTGGAAACCACCATTATTTTCTGCCATTTTCTGTTTCACAATATCAGCTTCAATCGTTACGCCAAGATAATTAGCTTGTCCTGTCAGGTCAGCGCTAACGTGATAATCCTTTTCGGCCGTCTTGAAAGCAGCATTGCGCGTATAAGCCCAGAGGACTGTCACCATTCCTAGATCATGCGCATGCGCAAAGGCTTCAGAAATTTCCTGTATCTGGCGACGTGATTCCTCCGAGCCAAAAAATACCGTTGCCCCAACCGCACAGGCTCCCATGTCAAAGGCCTGATCGACACTGGCAAACAAAGTTTGATCATACTTATTCGGGTAAGTCAGTAATTCGTTGTGATTGATTTTAAGAATAAAAGGAATTTTATGCGCATAACGACGTGCCACCATGCCCAATACCCCCAGCGTAGAAGCAACGCCATTACAACCGCCTTCAATCGCCAGCCGGACGATATTTTCCGGATCGAAGAACATCAGATTGGGCGCAAATGAAGCGCCTGCTGAATGCTCCACCCCCTGATCAACTGGTAAAAGAGATAAATAACCTGTCCCAGCCAGGCGACCATGATTGAATAAAGTCTGAAGATTCCGTAACACACCTGGTTTGCGGTCACTTCCTGCCACTACTCGATCGACAAAATCCGGCCCAGGAACATGTAATCCTGCCTTAGGAATACCCTGACATACGTGATTGAGAAGTTTGTCTGCTTCCTCTCCTAAAAATCCGGCAATATCTGTCATTACAACCTCCCTTATAAGTGCTCAAGAAGAATCATTACAAGAAGAACCATTACAAGATATATTCAAGAAAAACCGATCGATCATGATGTGGTTTTCATCTTTCGTGGACGAAAGTAACGCTGGTTATCATAGTAAGATGAATCGCTATTATCTGGTGACCAACCTGGATACCCTAACACAGGTACGGGCATTAAATCAGCCGATGTCAAACACTCGCGTGCCAAATAATCTTCCAGCCAACTATCCATCATGGCAATCTGATCAATCAGACGCTGATTAAAGAAAGCTTCACTCACCTGAAAGAGGAGACCTTTTCCTGTCATACCCAGATAAGGGTGTAGTGCTTTTTCATACAACCCATGACCAAACAGAAAAAATTTCATTTGCGCCAACACTGCTGCGCGCTGGTGCCAGAACAACGTTTTCCAAGCAAAATTTTTCAAAAGTTCAATCAGATAATCGCTACTACTCACGATGATTACCCCGGATTCATCAATGAGTGTAGCAGCATCACGCAAAGGACTGCGCATTGCTTGATGATGCTCTCTTTCTTCTAACAAGGCATGATAATGCAACTGATTCAAGGCTGCTTTAGAACAGGGATAAGTTACCCAAACCAGCGCATTGAATAGATCATGCCAATTATGCGCACGAGTTTGTATTTCTCCTGTTAGATAGATCCTGGGTTCATATTGTTGCACGAATGCACGAGTTGATTTTGTTTGCGGAACAAAATGGATGCTTTTACCTGATTTTGTAATTATTTTTCCCACTTGATCAGTATTCAATTGATTCAGGTTTTCGATGTCAGGCCAATGATTAAAGTACTCGAACGCTTTTCCTGCTGCATGCAGTGGCTCAAACATCGGTGAGATTTGCAAAAAACCCGAGCTCCACTCATCTGAAGCAGAACGCGTCTTCATTCCTGGTAACGATCCACTTTAACTGCCAGCAAAATACTCAGTATGGTGGCAATGGATGCAATGATTCCTACTGAATCATAATGTGTCAACGCACCATTTGCTGAAATGCCCATAATAGAACCGGTCAATAATGAAGCCAAACCTGCTGACAACTGTTGTACCGATATATTGAAACTTAAAAAGCTACCGCGCAAACGAGGGATCACGCTTGCGGTCACCAGCGCCATAGCGGGAACAAAACGGCCCGAAACCAGCATCATGAACAAGGTGGTAATTGCCACAGCAAAGACTGTCGGCACTGTCGATAAATGTGTCAGTAGCAGAATTGGAAAAACAGAGAGTGCGGCGGTCACACCAAATGTTTTTCTCATGCCGTGAAGGTCAGCAAGCCTCCCGAGAATGCGGGCAGCAAAAAAAGTTGCCAGCCCACCAAAAAAATAAAGATAAGGCAAATCAATTTCTGCCATTCCGACATTGATCACCATATACGTGCTGATAAAAGGGCTTACACAAAATCCGGCAAACATCAACATGGCAATTAAAGCAAAGGCATAAAGATGATTTCGCACCCAAAAGATTGCGCGTAACTGCTGAAAAGGGTGGCGTTCCTGATGATGAATCAGATGATCACGTAATGACGGAAGCACACGGAGCGAGATGATTATCATTAAACTGCTCACAGCGCTCAGGAGATAAAACGGTGCGCGCCAATCGACTAGATTAACAAGCAGCATTCCTATGGGCATGCCTACCACGGCCACGATTGAGAAAGCAGACATGACAGTGCCTGTCGCCACCCCCCGCCGATGTTCTGGAATAATATCCGCCACAATTGCAAAGATAATGGCACTCAGCATCCCGCTAAAACCGCCTGTCACCATACGTCCTAGCAGGAGCATAGCGTAATCGGTTGCCAATGCACAGATCAGTGTAGCCATCCCCATGCCGGTGCAAAGAAGAATCAATACATGCTTACGATCAAACCGATCAATGAAAAATGAGGCCAAGAAGCTGCACACACCCGCACTGAAGGCATAGGCTGAAATGAGCAACCCGAATTGCTGCGGGGTAATATCAAACAACTTCATGAATTGCGGGCCCAATGGCAGCATCATCATGAAATCCATGATATGAATAAAATGCACGCTGGCCAATACCATGAGAATGGGCCGTTCTCGTAAAGGAACCTGATGCGGGATAACTCCACATTCGACTAGATTAGAACTACTGCCTGCCTGGAGAATATCTTCAGTTTTATTCAAAACACAACCTTATCAAATGATTGTTAACAATTTCATTCTGCCAACTTCACGAAAAGACACATCCGCCATCGTTTGGTTGCGCATATCGAATATTTTCGAGTTGGTTATTTCTTATGAAATAGCATTTCTGAAAAAAAGCATATTTTAGATGGGTTCGATTTGTTTTAAATGGGGGGAAAGGGGCTAAAATTTCTCTTTGTTGAGGAACTCTTTTCAAAAAGGTTCCTTTATTTGTTATGGAAAAGCACATTTTTCTTTATCAACGGGACAGAGCGTTTGATCATGAACAGGCCTGGGGTCGTGAATCAAGAAAAAAGTAGGTATGTACGCCAGGCTATGTCAAGACCACTTTGTTTAGAATTTCCGAATACACTTTATCATGTAACATCGCATTGAGATCGCTGCGAAAACATTAATGAAGACGATGATGACCGGCTGAGTTTTTTAGAAATTCTGGGAACGGTTGTTGTTGATTAAAAAACGAATTCTGAAGTACGATGAGTATAGATTCAAAAATCGAATTGATCTTCCTACCACCTTATGCACCCAATCTGAATCTGATTGAGTGCTATTGGCAATTCTTCAAAAAAGAAATTCTGTATGGCAAGCACTATCAAATTTTTGCCTTGTTCAAGCAAGCTTGCGATGATTTCTTTGCTGCTTCCAACTGCTATAAGGAAGCGCTAAACTCCTTGTTGACCAATAATTTTTAGATTATTCATCGTGCTTGAGTGCCAAAATTTGATGTGTGGATAGTATAACCCTAGCGTTATAGGTAAGGTAAAAAATGATCGCTGCGTTGCAGTAAACGTTTACTGATTGGCTGATGGTGCATTGCTAACTGTTGACGCCAGCCGTACCAGAGTGAAATTACTTTCGCTCCTATCTAATTCCATTTCTACTTCATAAGTGAAATAATAGTAGCCACTTATGAAAGGAAGTATAGTGATGGCACAAGTGGCAAGTGGTAAAGAAGTTTTGGAACAAGCAAAGACACTATTGGTTAATGCCCGAACAATAGAAGAATTAAAGCAAGCACAGGCTGTAGTGC
>NZ_FORD01000096.1 GCF_900113925.1 Nitrosomonas sp. Nm34 | reverse complement strand
TCACTTCAACAGTACGCTTCTTTACATCTGGAAATTTGAATGATTCCCGGGTACACTTTGTCACTGGCAATTCCTTTTCTTTATTCAGCATAGGTGACTGAATTATAAAGAATTATTATGGAATCGCCATCTCCCTTCGTGCAATATTCAGGCTAAAAGATCATCATATTCAGATCAGCATGGATGGCAAGGGTTGCTACTATGACAATATTTTTATTGAACGGCTTTGGCGGACAGTTAAATATGAGCTTTTATATACCCGAGAATTCAATAATCTGAAGGAGATAAAGCAGAATTTATCCACATGGTTTGAATGGTACCATCAAGAACGATTTCATCAAAGCCTTGACAGTCTTACTCCTCATGAAATCTACTATAATGATCCAAGAATTGATCGGGTTGCCTGAACTCGATTAACTATACATGTCAGAGCTTAACTTTCTTTCAGGTTGTCCAGTTACAGGGAACCACATCAGGCAGATAATTTATAAATTGATTACTCAGGGTTTTCCTAGGAATTCTGTGGAGGCTAATACATCAATACTGCGAAGCATTAGCAATACTCTCTAGTTCACCTACTCTGTACAATCAGTTCTGAACTAGCCCACCTTATCAGATAATTTTCTCAGATTAATTGTAACGTTCGCCCATGCCCATCCAATGTATTCCAGATTGGCCTGAATAATCGTTTTTGGCTCTGGTATGATGACACCATCATCAATAACGATTTCTAGCCAAAGCTCTATGGCTTCCTTGGCGTTAACAATCGCCTCATCAATAGTATCACCTGCTGAAAAACATCCGGGAAGGTCAGGCACGACCATGCTAAAAGCGTGTTTATCATCATTATTTGGTTCGATAGCAATGGGGTATTTCATAAATCCCTTCTACTTAAATCCAGCTTTTTCTAGTTATAGCATGTCCTCTATAAATTGATTATAATTTATAGAGGACCTATCCGATATCAAGTCGCCGTAAAGTATAGCCTATCTCATAAAAATGGTTCAAATTTCATAAGCGGCAAAGAGGCGATCGATAGAACAACCCTCCCTTCTTCTGATGACTTTGGCCTGAGCCTATTTAGGCTCAATGTGATTAAAGTCCGGAGAATAAGATGGCAGGTATTCAAGCGTATACCCGGCGTTGGCAATGGCGGTTTTGATATCCTGCTGTTTATGAAACGTTGCGTTGTCCATGACAATCACGCAAGCAGGCAGAAGTTTAGGCAACAGGTCCTGCGTCACTCACGCATAGAAAATGTCGGCGGTGATATTGGCGATGAACAGGCCTACGGTCAGCAGCGCCTTTCCGATCAGAGCGCCGATCCCATTGGTTCGGCCTCTTGCATGCCAATCTTTTACGCTATGGGTGTGCTCGTATGATACGCGTACGGGGATGATCCTTGACGTCGTGCGCCAGAATCTCCATGTCAATCCTGGTGGCAGGCTTGTTGCGGGTTGTCCTGGGATCGGGAGTCTTGAGCCAGCACGTCACACTGGCGATACCTACGCAAAAACGCTTAACCACTTGCGCGATTGAGAAGTTCTCCTTCTCTCGAACGGATAATACTTTATGGCGAAATGATATCGGATAGGTCATCCGTAAATTATAATCAATTTATAGGGATATACTATATATAGCAAAATCAGTTAATAATGATTTAAAGAGTATTCTCATTGTCTTACCGAACACAAATGGAAGCAGACCAAAGCACTGTGTAGACAACAAAACAAAAAAACCATCGATATATTCTTTAAATTCTAAACCTTATGAATCATTATTAACTGGTTAGGCCATATAAAAAAAGACCAATACTAGAATTAATATTGGTCTTGTCAGAGTTTAAGTTAACTTAGGCTACACAACTAAGGTAACTTAGGTTACAGCTCTAGGAGAAGAGCATCCCTTATTTTTCAAAATGCTACTAACTGTAGCAATTATCAAATATCTCATAAAGAATAATGTGCTAGTAGACATATCTACCCATAAAAACAAATCCATTGAGGCTAGAGCACCAAGTAAAACAAGGCCAAGAATTATTGCTGCGCTACTGCTAACTTGGTTCCTTCTAATTTATAAGTCCCTAATAAATTAATTTTAAAAATGTTATCGAAAATATTAAAGTATAAGCTTCACAAAAGTTTCCCAATATTTTAACAAAAACTTTATAAGTTAGAAGAAAAACTTCACAAAAAGTTCACATTTTATTCACAAATAATTTATATAGAGTCTACTCAAAAAGTACTTCTTGTAATTTTGTATAAAATTTATTATCCATAATATATTGTTTTATAAGGAATATTATTTATAACAGTATGCAGTTTAATAAAATTGCTCGAACTCAGGTAAGCTTGAGCTCAAATCAAGTGCAAGGGTTTCTGCATAATTTATTCAAAAACCTTGCACTTAAAAAGTGATTTTTACAACATTCTTAAGTAAAAACTATTCTTTATATATAACTACTCACCCCATACTTTATGAGTCTCACCAGCCAACGCTATTTGAATAGCGATAAGCGGGTTGTACCCTTTGTTGGCCATGGGATTGCAGGTAACTTGAAATTCGGCAATAGGCATGTGCATATTCGCTGACCCTGAAACAGCCTGAGATCTTTTGTTTGCTCTTTGACATTCTCAAGTCCCGCTCTGCTCTATTATTGGTGAACGATACATACGGGTCTTTCGCAAACAGCAGCACCGCTGCCTCATGAATTTTCAATCTTTCCCAAAGATTGTGTGCATAGGTTTGGCAAGCGTGCCGCGTTTACCATTGGGTTCAGGCAAGCTGACCGGCAGTTCTTTTTCAGCACGCGTTAAGATATTCCGGTAACGTTTTTGCAGATTGGCGAGCGCTTTGTCATTCAAACGCTTTTCCGTGCTTTTAGAGACTTCTTTGCAGGTCGTAACAGGTGTTTCATATTGCGTGCCCAGGTATAGTCGTGCGCATCAACAATAAAAGTCAATTCACGCAACAGATGTGAACCGCACAGTCCCTGTCTGCAAGGAGGTACGATAAATGGATGACCAGCAGTCATGCATAATGGCACCGCCATAGCGCGGAATGATGTTAATTGCTTCGATAGCCGCTTTGCCCCGGTTTCGGTGCAAAAACTTGAGAGTGATGTCACTCGAGGAATAGACATGAATCCAGTCGTTCTTCATGTCAACCCGGAAAGAGGTTTCATCGAGGTTGATCGTCGGTGAATTGAGTATCTTCTCGACAGCTTGCTCTCCCAGCTTGCCAGTGCCTGATGAAGACGAAGCACAAACTTGAGTAAACTGGCCTCTGCAATCACGCCCCCTATCATTGATTTCACCAACTTCTGTACCCGGTTCAGAGCAACCATCTGGCCGATCAGCAAGTTAATCACAAAAGCCTTTAAACCATCGCCATACTGTAACGGGCCGTGCATGTCTGGCGGGAATACGCCTTTCACCGTAGTACCACAAGCCGGACAGCGTTTAATTTCAGCATCCACATGATCAATGACTTTCTCAAATATAATATCGATCTTAGTTCGCCTTTCATGATCGTTACAGGGAACCTCACTCAGATCTTGGGCGCACACCTCGCAAGTGAGGACTGGAGAAATCGTAACGGTTTCGTTAACGCGGCTATTGCTGGCCTGGTTTTTGTTCTCACTGTTGCCTTTGCCGTTACTTCCAGGATGACCTGACGCGGATTCATCTTTCGACGTTTGCGAAGAGGGTTTGCTGGAATGACTACTGTCTTTTTTAGTGCTGCGTTCAAGAAAGATAGCCAGGATCAGTTCGACAATCATAAATAGGCTATTCATGATTGCCTGACTTTCAGAAGAGAGTTTTCCTTCAGAGCCAAGACGATCAAAGTCTGCTTTTAAACGGCTGACTTTGTCTCTAACTGAAGTTTTAGCCAGGCTCGCTACGTTGATATTTATGGGTTATTATCGATAATTCCATCATAACACGGCTTTTTTCGGCGCTCGGTAAGCCAATCAGTAAGGATAAAATAGGCTTACCCAGAAAAAACAGCAAAACCATACTGAAAATGGCTTATCGCTGGTTCTAAGGTGATTACCGTGGGAATTTATCTATGCGGCACAAAATTGAATCTTTCTCGCTTAAAAAAACCCGTCAAGTCTTTTTAAATATTTTAGGGGGCGAGTAGTTACCCCAAATTTAAGTTGTTAATGCAGGGTACTACTCACAATTGATGAATTACTATCGATAACTACCAGAATCTTATGAGATTACTGTAGAAAAATATTTCACAATGCTGCCAAGTTTATGCTGCGGCCAAATACATGTTTACTTAGGAAGACATAGAATTGAATTGAGCAGCGAGATCTTCTAACAATTTTATATACATATCATTCATAAATTCTATAGCCTCTGTTTCATTTGATTCCCATCTGCCGCTCCATTCCACAAATGTTTTCCCCTCTGAAGTAATCGGTAATAGATGCAGATCACCTACATAGTTACGAATGTTCTCTGGAGAAATAGGAGGAGGTGCATTATCAATGGAATAAGTAATACGATGATCTAATGAACTATAAGCAATTAGTGTATCCAAGAAATTCCCGTTCAAAAGCCGCTTTGCATCGACAGATGTTCCTTCCATGCCTCCCACGTTCTCGCACTGCTTTATGATAGATGGTGCCCACGAGAAATCATGAAAATCTGAGATACGCCTCCATACCACCTCAATGGGTGCGTTAACAACAATAGAGTTATAGACACTGGGCATTATAAAAGTCCATCCCATTTCATGTAATAATTGGATGATAAATCACTTTGCCAAGGATAATTTAGGCTCGTTCTATATAAATGATATGCGTACTGGTTTGATCATAATATTAAATTACGATGGGTAATGTTTTTATCTTTGCTTTCTATTTCATACTTTCATTTTACCAAATGATAAACTTAATATTTGGGAGTATATATCATGTTTTGTTATTTCCTGTATAAAACAGAAACTTCTATTTTCTATTATTTACTGATGTTACGCAGGCCGCCGAAAAAGGCTTATCATTTAGGTCATGAAAAAAGAAAAGCTTGAGCTATATTCTAATTATCTGATAAGCAATAATGGTTATGCAACAGCAACAGGGTTAAACAGGGTTATCGACAATGCTGGATGGCGAAGTCAGTCATGACCAAATGACGCGTTTTTTATCGGGGGAAGAATTACACCTCCAAAGATTTATGGCGGCTGGTTAAATCGGCCGTGCCACAGGTTGAATGCGAAGCGGGCTGTCTGATTTTTGATGACACGATTCAAGAGAAAGAATGGACGGATGAGAACGAGTTCATGCGCTGGCATTATGATCTTTTATGCTCCTGGTAAAGGACGGGCGGTAAAAGGGATTAACGAGCTCAATGCCTTATCACAATGGCAAAGTATCAGTGCCGGTCGCCTTTAGAGTGATGCACAAACCGATCCAGTTCTGTGATGTAACGACATGGCAAGTCAAGCGTGCCAGCATGGTTACTAAAAATGAACTGATGCGGGAGATGCTAAATATAGCATGTACACTATAACTGATTATAATTTACAGATGACCTATCCGATATCATTTCGCCATAAAATATTATCCGTTCGGAAGAAGGAGAACCTCTCAATCGCACAAGTGGCCAAGCGTTTTTGCGTAGGTGTCGTCAGTGTGATGCGCTGGATCAAGACGCCCGATCCCAAGACCACCCGCAACAAGCCTGCCACCAAGATCAACATGGAGAGATTGGCGCAGAACGTCAAGAATTATCCGGACGCATATCAGTACGAGCGCGCCAAACGGCTGGGAGTCAGCAAGCAAGGCATTAATCACGCTTTAAAGCGTCTGGGCGTGACTTATAAAAAAAGCCTGCGTCACCCCAAAGCCAGCGAAGAAGAGCGACGTATCTTTCATTGCCATAAACCTTTTTGTACTTTCCTGGCAAATTCTCGAAATGCATAAAGTACCCTTACTCTGCGTCATATTTAACATCAATTACTCTAATTGGCCCTGCATTAGTATCTGAAACCCACACATCTATTACGGTACCATCCATTGGAGCTGTCTCGATAGGAAGCTACCCGAATATTTGCACGAGCATCCAAACTAAGAGCGAATTTGCCAGAAATTCATTTTTAATTTGGATGAATCGTATTTGTAGTCAGAATTTGTTGTTAAGCATTAAGCTTTTTTGTGTTTTCTGGTGGAGTTATGGCAAAAAGTGGGGATTTCTTCAGTTAATAGGCATAGCCCATCCACCCCATCGCTATTTTATGCG
>NZ_FORD01000059.1 GCF_900113925.1 Nitrosomonas sp. Nm34 | reverse complement strand
CCGGGCAATAGCGACACGATACGACAAGCTGAAGCGAAATTATGAAAGTATGGTAGCCATAGCGTGTGGATATCTGTGGCTACCTATGTGAAATGTCAACAGACCCTAATAAATTCATTATTTTTTTCGTTTTAATAAAATATTCCAAATCATCATGATTTATAGCGACATCTAAGCTGTAATCTGAAGGATAACTCGTAATATCTTTTGCTTAATCTGGTTCTCTTTCTGATACCAGAATCAAGTGGCAAGCACTGACAGGCACTCATGGATAAAATAAAGTCATCTTTGCGAGCATCCACTTCGCGGATTGCCTGCTTATCCCGTCTTGTCACCATACTTCGTTGTTCACAAAAAATGTTTACTTACCTATCAGTGGCAGGCTGAGTCAACATTTTTTATTCTCGCCTTGTCTTGTTTAGAACTCAGAATTTTTAGAGGCGCTCTCAAGATAATCCATAAGTGTTTATACGTATTTACTTACTTTCATAATTGGAGTTAACTTATAAAAAAACTTATGGATATTGCTCTGAAAAGAATCAATTATCTACTTTAAAATATTAGAGCGTCGATCATTACGACTACTGATAATGACCTGGGTAATAAGTATTCAGGCTACAGGCTGAGATGGAAAAGACGAGGTAACGCAGTAGCTGATTACTTCAATTATGACACTCTCTCGGTTTTAAATCGATATCGACGCTGCGCATAGACAGAAGGAGATTAATCATGCAGCGATTAGTCCTTACTTTTTGTGTGGG
This sequence comes from Nitrosomonas sp. Nm34, assembly GCF_900113925.1. Classification (GTDB taxonomy): domain Bacteria; phylum Pseudomonadota; class Gammaproteobacteria; order Burkholderiales; family Nitrosomonadaceae; genus Nitrosomonas. The sequence continues at coordinate 14,339 of NZ_FORD01000059.1, read as the reverse complement.
AGTGCTTGTAATTATTATTTCTGCGCCAAGTAGCGCCGAGTCTGTAACGTGTGTAACAATAGCAATATGTTCAACGGTAAACGCTCAGAACTCTGGGCAAAACTCCGCAGTTGACCCTGGTTTTGAGAACTGCAACACCAGCGCTCAAACTAGTTGTGAGAGTAAAAAAAGAAAAGGGAGCTGTGAACCTTTATCTGCTTTCCCAGTGATCGGCTGGAAGATGCATGCTGACAAAAGCGGCAGCAACGATATCGCAAAATGCGACCCGATAAAAGTTTCTGCAAAAGACGATAAGCAAATGCTTAAGGTCGCTTCAATAGGTAATAGAAGTGGTATTTTCCTGGAGCTATCCAACCTGAGATCTGATGCAAGACGCATGCTCTCAACATGGCTATGGACCAGAAGCGGTCAGGTTGCTATAGCGCGGCAAGGCAGGTATATACGACCTGTGTCATGGGATGCTAAAGCAAGTGCAGAGGAACGGCTGCGGATCTGTACCAATGAAGCAGCGTCGACTGATTCTATCGTCATCAATAATCAAGGGAAGAGAGGAAATAGATTCGAGGAGAAGCAGATAGCAATTCGTGACATTCCTTAGCAAGCGGTGCGTAGAAAAAGATAGTACTCCATTTCTAAATTAAAACTCACATTGTCGGCTTTACCGTGCCGTATTATTGATACTGTCTGCGGCTCGCCTGCGCGCTATGTTTGATTTGGAAATGGAATAAGCCCATTGAGGTGATTAAGAGTTTTTCTTCTTCTTCTTCTTCTTCTTCTTCTTCGATTAATAAAGTAAGCATGACAAAATTCCAATTGGTCACTGAATGGCGCATCAGTGCTTCTTTAGCCGAGGTGTTTGAGGCGATTACTCATTGCCTTGATTGGCCAAAATGGTGGCTGGGCAGTGAGAAAGTGGAAAAACTTGTTATGGGCGATAAGGATGGGGTGGAGTGTGTGCATCGTTTTATTTGGAAAGGGCGGATTCCTTATCGGCTTGTTTTCGATATACGTGTGACGCGAATCGTTCCTTTGAAGTTAATAGAAGGGCAGGCCAGCGGTGAAGTGATTGGAACTGGGCGATGGAATTTTTTTCATGAGGATGGTGTGACGGTTGTGCGCTATGAGTGGGATGTGCACATTAATCGGTTGTGGATGAATCTCGTTGCTCCACTTGCGCTGCCTTTGTTCAGATGGAACCATCACCAGGTGATGCAACAAGGAGCCAAAGGATTGGCCCACTTGTTGCATAGTAGATTAGAGTCCGTTCACACCTCAATACCCTTACTATGAGGGGTTGCTGGTTCGCACGAGCTGTTCCATTTTTAAATCAAAACTGACTTTGTCGGCTTCACCTTGTCGTATGATTGATACTGTCTGCGGCTCGCCTTCGCGTCATTTTTGATTTAGAAATGGAATTAGCAGGTTTAACTGTCTTTTACTTGATTTAGTCCGGTGGCTTCTTCCGGGCTGCTTTGATTACTCTTTTCAGCAAAAAAAATTTCTACGTCAGCTAAATTCCGGGTGCGTTTCATCGGAGGCAGGCTTTGCCAGATACGCTTGCTATAAGATTGAGTAATCAGACGGGGATCACAGATCATCAGCACTCCTCGATCCTTTTCATCCCGGATGAGGCGCCCGGCCCCTTGTTTCAGACTGATGATGGCGCGAGGCAGTTGGTACTCCATGAAGGCATTATGACCTTCTTTATTGATTTTTTCGATACGTGCCGAGAGGACTGGATCGTCTGGGGAGGCAAACGGCAGCTTGTCGATGATCACTAATGAGAGTGCTTCACCCCGTACATCGACCCCTTCCCAGAAGGATTGGCTACCAATGAGAATGGCGTTGCCTAACTCACGGAAGCGGTCTAACATTGTGGAACGCGATCCCTGTCCTTGCAGCAAGAGTGGATAATCAAGCTGTTCCTGTTCGAATGTTGCTTTTAATAGCTCATAAACTTGCTGCATCGCACGCAAACTGGTGCATAAAAAAAAGGCGCGGCCACGGCTTGCCCGCAATACTGGCAGGGCAGCCTTGACTACGTATTCGGAATAGCTGCGGTTATTAGGATGAGGGAGGTGAGTTGGGACATAAAGTAGCGCTTGATTCGGAAAATCAAATGGACTGCTCCAGCAGATTGACTGAGACTCTCCTAATCCCATCGCATGCTGATAATGAGAAAAATCATTTTTGACTGCCAAAGTGGCCGAAGTAAATATCCACGCACGCGGCGAGGCGTTTAATTGTTTATTGAATATTTCAGCAATAGATAAGGGTGTGGCATTGAGCTGTAAAGCATGATTGAACGTTTCCACCCAGCGAACATAACCTTGGTTTTCAATTTGTTCACACCAGCGTTTGATGCTGGCATGAAGGGCAGTAGCACGGCGCCAGCAGTTTTCCAGCCCTTGTGAGCGTACCGCTTGATTTTCAAGCAGGCTGACCAGTAGCATGAGTTTTTCCTGGAGAAGCGCGAGCGTATCTTTAAAGTCAGGGTTTTGCATCACGGCAGCAGATGGCAAGCGCGTGTTTTCTCCCGCTATAGTTAATCGTAAGTCACGCGTTGCCTTTTCCATAGCAGCCACTGCTTCAGGAAGTGACGTGAAGTCTTTGGCATTGAGCAAGGCTTCCATTTCGGTGTCGCGCGCGAGTTCCAACAACTGACTGGTGCTGACTGATTCACCAAAAAACAGACTGGCCACTTCTGGCAACTGATGGGCCTCATCAAAGATGACCGTATTGCAGGCAGGTAGAAGCTCTGATAGCCCTTCATCGCGCAACATCACATCAGCAAAGAACAAATGGTGGTTGACTACGACCATATCGGCTGAGAGCGCACGTTTGCGTGCTTCCATTACAAAGCATTGCTTGTAATTCGGGCATTCCGAACCAAGGCAGTTATCTCGAGTGGACGTCACATATTGCCATATCGCTGCATTTTCCGGAACTTTGCTGAGCCCGCTTTTATCACCATGGTAACTCGACTTGGCATAACGTTCGATCAATCCAAGATATTTGACTTCCTCACGCGATGCGAAATTAAGGTGATCAGATTGTAATGTTTTTTCCAGATGGTAATGACAGATATAATTAGCTCGTCCTTTGAGCAGCGCCACGGTGACCGGGATTTTAAGTGCTGCACGAATGGTAGGAATATCCCGATTAAACAGTTGATCTTGCAATGTTTTAGTGCCGGTAGAGAGAATTACTTTGCCGCCCATCAATAAGGTGGGTACCAGATAAGCAAATGTTTTCCCGGTTCCGGTGCCAGCTTCTGCTACTAATACACCATGATGTTCAATGGTATGAGCAATGACTTGAGCCATTTGCGATTGCTGAGTACGAACTCGATACCCTGGTATCGTGTGGGCTAGCAGACCGTTTTCAGAAAAAATAGTAGCAAGATCGGACATGGAAGAAATTTTGTCAGCTAAAATGATACTCTTATTTAGAATGGGTAATGGACAAGATAAATGAACTAAATTCTATTCTGCACGTTTTAAAACAACTCCTGAGAATAATCATGAATGGGTTGATTACTTTTATGTGATAAAGCCCTATTAATTCCATTTTTTCAATCAAAACTGGTTTTGCCGGTTTCACTTTGCCGTATTATTGATACGGTCTGCGGCCCGCCTTCGCGTCATGTTTGATTTGGAAATGGAATAAGAGCTTTCATTTAGCGCGTTTGATGCGAAATGATTATCTTTATCTCGTTTTTGTACCACCTCTATTTCATATTATTCCTATGATGTGGATAGGCTGACAACCTGACTATAACAAGTATTTTCCTGAAAAAAGATTTTCAGGATGACTTATACGTGTAATGAACAATTATTATATTCAAATTCTCGTTTTTTTTATTTTACTCGGCTCATCTATCGTTGTGGTTGCAGCTGAGCAGTTGGATGATTCAAAAAAGAAATTACCGGTATTTATGGAGGCTGAGAAAATAAAAGGTCATCCTCACGAAGAAGTGGAAGCGATAGGAAAGGCTAAATTGCAACGCGGCGATCAAGTGATATCAGCTGATTATATGAAATATCTTCCCGACACAAAAGATGCGATTACTGATAGCAAAGTCCATCTTGAACGAGAGAAAGATGTGTTGGAAGGATCTCATCTCAGGTTGAATCTCGAAACGCTGAGAGGGGAGCTTGGCCAGCCGAATTATTATTTAAAAGAAGGAGGAGGGCGCGGCAATGGAAGTTTACTTTTGTTTGAAGGAGAAGACCATTACCGGCTAAAACAGGGGAATTATACGACTTGCCCAATCGGAAACGATGATTGGTTTATCCAAGCGGAAGACTTGGAAATTGATGAAGAGAAAGAAACGGGTACTGCACGCCATGTTAGGGTAGCCTTCAAGGATGTTCCCTTCCTTTATTTGCCGTGGATAAATTTTTCCTATAGCGGCAAACGGAAAACAGGCTTTCTAGCGCCTATTATGGGCAATACGGCGCGAAGCGGTGTTGAATTGTCGCTGCCTTTTTACTGGAATATTGCGCCTAATTACGATGCAACGATTACGGCACGTGCTATGAGTAAGCGTGGCATCATGTTCGAAAATGAGTTCCGCTATATAGGCGAAACATTGGGTGGGCAAGCGATTCTCGATATACTGCCTGATGATCTGATCACTAATGATACGCGTTATGGTGTTTTCCTGAATCATGCCCAGTATTTCGGTAAAGGCTGGTCAGGCAATGTCGACTATAACCTCGTTTCTGATCGTGATTTTTTTCGTGATCTCGGCACTAACGTTAACCTCACTGCCAGAACCAACCTTTTACAACAGGCGAGTACTTCTTATAATAGTAGCTTAGGCCAGAAGGGCGCGATAAGTTTTACCACACTCGTCCAGAGTTTTCAAACGCTTCAAGATCCTAGAAACCTCATTGTTCCGCCTTACAAACGTTTGCCTCAGTTTACCTTGGCAGCATCACAGCGTGATGTTTATGGGTTGGATTTTGATTTGACAAGTATCTGGACGAATTTCTTTTTCGAAACCCAACGCTTGCCAGATGGGCAACAATTAAAGCTGGCCGATGGGCTGCGCTTAGTGCTTCTTCCCAGTGTTAGCATGCCTTTACAAACGGCATTTGGCTATATCAAACCGAAGGTAAGCTTGCATCACACTCGATACAATTTAAATGAACCTGTAAGTGAAAATGGGGATTCCAATATCAATCGTACTGTACCAATATTCAGCCTTGATTCTGGCGTGGTATTTGAGCGGGATACCAAATTCAGAAATGAAAATTTTGTGCAAACGCTTGAGCCACGCATTTTCTACCTCTATGTTCCCTTCCGCAACCAGGATAATCGTATTTTCCCTAATTTTGAATCAGCAGAGATGGATTTCAGTTTCGCACAGATTTTTAATGAAAACCGGTTCAGCGGCCATGACCGGATCAATGACGCCAATGAGATTACTTTGGCATTGACGTCACGTCTCATTGAAGCAACAACAGGGAATGAGCGACTGCGGCTTGCAGTCGGTCAGAAAGTACGTTTTTCGGACCGCAGAGTGGAGCTGATTAGCCAACAAACCACAAGTAACGAAACCGATTTTATTGCGGCGATCTCAGGAAAAATTACCCCGACGATTACCACTGACACCAGTGTGCAACTCGATGAAAAACAATTTCGTACAGAAAAAATTCGCGCTGGCGTAAGTTATCATCCAGAGCCAGGTAAAGTGTTCAATCTAGGTTATCGTTATTCTCGAGGAGTGCCCGGAGTGGTGCAAAGTACTAGTTTTCTATTTCCAAATCCAGGCGCAGCTCTGGAACAGATCGATGCATCAACGCAATGGCCCTTTCTGAAAAACTGGCAAGGGATGGCAAGTGTCAACTACTCGTTGCTGGATGATAAGCTTTTAGCTGGACTGGTAGGATTAGAATACAATTCATGTTGCTGGACGTTGCGTATGGTGCTAAACCGGTTTGTTGCCTCAACGGAAAGAACTTCTACGGCATTTTTTGTCCAACTCGAATTAAATGGCCTGATGCGAATAGGGAATAATCCGATACGGACATTGCGGCAGGGTATTCCTGGCTATACACATACAAGCCAACAGTTCTAAATAAGATAAATACTTACTCATAATCGGAACAAATGGGAATGGTGAAAAATATACGCAGAATAGCTTACCATCATATTAACCAGGCAAGTTTTGCTTGTCAGATTATGTTGATGCTAATCATTATGGCAATAACCGGGAAAGCGGTTGCACAACAAACTGTTGCCCTCAGCCAAGCCATACCAGTTGATCATATTGTTGCTGTCGTTAATGAAGAAGTGATTACTCGTACTGAGCTCAATGATGTGATTCAAAATACCGTCAGACAATTGCAGAAACAGGGAATACAACTGCCACCTTTAGAGGTGTTGGGAAAACAGTTGCTAGAACGTCTCATCCTGACGAGAGCCCAGTTGCAGCGTGCCAAAGAACTGGGCATATCCGTTAATGATACTGAGCTTGACAAAACGATACGCAATATCGCTAAGGAAAATAAGTTATCGATGGGGGAATTCTATGCTGTGCTCGAGCAGGATGGGATGGGTTTGAGCCAATTCCGGGATGAGATACGCAATGAAGTTCTTATGGCCCGATTAAAAGAACGTGAGGTAAACAGCCGGATTAATGTAACAGAAGCGGAAATAGATAATTTTCTGCGGACTCAGAAAACCTCATCGATTGGTAATGATGAATATCATGTTGCTCATATTCTGATCCAGATCTTGGAACAAATGGATGCAACCCAGATTGAAGCGAAGCGCCAACGCGCAGAAGCTGCTATGAGAAAATTACAGGATGGTGTGGAATTTGCGCAAGTCTCAGCGGAATTTTCTGATGCTCCCAATGCGATGCAGGGAGGAGACCTTGGATGGCGACCCATTATGCAGATGGGGCCCTCTTTTGCTGAAATACTGGTGAAAATGCAGCGCGGTCAAGTGACACCCATCATTCAAAGTCCTGTCGGTTTTCATATTCTCAAATTATTGGGTCGACGTCCGCAGGAAACTCCGGTTGTCATCATCAAGCAAACAAATGCCCGCCATATTCTGATCAAAATCAGTGAGTTAATATCAGAAGATGATGCGCATCGCATGATTATGCAAATTAAAGATCGCATTGATAAAGGGGCTAATTTTGCAGAAACAGCGAAAGCTCATTCTGAAGATGCCAGTGGCTCAAGTGGTGGAGATCTAGGCTGGCTTTCTCCTGGTGATACGGTTCCTGAATTTGAACAGGCTATGGATGCGCTTTTACCTGGCCAAATCAGCTCTCCTATAAGAACCCAATTTGGCTGGCATTTGATTCAAGTGGTCGAGCGTCGCTCACAAGATGTCAGTGATGAGCAGCAACGCCAAGTTGCACGCAAGGCAATCCATGGAAGGAAGGCAGAAATGGTGATGCAGGAGTGGTTACAGCAGCTACGCGATCAGGCTTATGTTGAATACCGAGCCGAAGATATTTAACAGTATAGCCAGTCGATGAATAACATACCTATACTTGCCTTGACGGCAGGGGAACCCGCTGGCATTGGCCCTGATTTGTGCATACAAATTGCCCAGGAAGCCTTATCTTGCCAACTCGTGGTTATTGCAGACCGTGACATGCTGCAACAGCGGGCAGCATTATTACAATTGCCCTTGGAATTAATCGAAAGACCCTCTGCTCATTTTAGTGAACATAAACCCGGTAGCCTGCAACTTGTGCATAGACCAGTAAACGCACCTGTCTCCCCTGGCAAACTGGAGCCAGCGAATGCAAGTTATGTCATTGAAACACTGCAATATGCTATACAGGGCTGTCAAAATAGAATATTTGATGCTTTGGTGACAGCACCGGTTCATAAGGGAATCATCAGCGAAGCGGGCATCTCTTTTACAGGCCATACTGAATATCTAGCAGAGATGACGCACAGTCAAGTTGTGATGATGTTGGTAGGAGGCAATATGCGGGTAGCGCTTGCTACTACGCACTTGCCCTTGAAAGAAGTCGCTGCAACGATTACGCCTGAAAAGCTCGAGCAGAAATTACGTATTATCCATCATGATCTGGCTAATCGTTTTTTTATCAATCATCCACGTATTGCCGTTGCGGGGCTTAATCCTCATGCAGGTGAGTCAGGACATATGGGTCGTGAAGAAATTGACACCATTATCCCAGTGCTGGCCAAACTTCGTGCAGAAGGCATGAATTTGCTGGGGCCTTTGCCGGCCGATACCTTGTTCAATCCAGTGCGGTTAAAAGATTATGATTGCATTCTTGCCATGTATCATGACCAGGGATTGCCTGTGCTTAAGTACGCAAGCTTCGGCACGGGGGTCAATATCACTTTGGGACTTCCCATTATTCGGACATCGGTGGACCATGGCACCGCCCTTGATTTGGTTGGAACGGGACGAGCTGATCCAGGTAGTTTACGAGTAGCGATAGAAATGGCAAGCATGCTAGCCCAAAAGCAGTGTACTCGGCAATCATCCTGAGATTTCATTATCATAGATTGTGAAGCATACTCCACGCAAACGTTTTAGTCAGAATTTTCTGATCGATCCACAGATTATTGCTGAAATCATTCATGCTATCCGACCATCCTCGGGCGACCGGCTTATTGAGATTGGCCCTGGATTAGGCGCATTGACGCGGCCATTACTGCAAATTGTCGATCATCTTCATGCCATAGAAATTGATCGGGATATTGTTAAGCACCTAAGGCTGGAATTTCCTGAAGAAAAACTGACCATTCATTCAGCAGATGCGCTGAAGTTTGATTTTTCTCAATTGGGTAACCGCTTACGCATCATCGGTAACTTACCCTATAACATTTCCACTCCCCTTTTGTTTCATCTCGGTCGATTCTGTTCCTATATCGCCGATATGCATTTTATGTTGCAGAAGGAGGTGGTCGAGCGCATGGTAGCTTTTCCCTCTACGTCGGATTATGGGCGTTTATCTGTCATGCTGCAGAATTATTTTGAAATGGAACAGATCCTGATGGTCCCGGCAGAATCGTTTCGTCCTGTCCCAAAAGTACAATCAGCTATTGTACGCATGCGCCCATTGGCGCAAACGATTATTCCTGCTGAGCAAGATTCGTTATTTAGCAAAATTGTATCATCTGCCTTCTCACAACGACGTAAAACATTGCGCAATACGTTACGTGATTATCTCATGCCTGAAGATTTTGATGCTTTAGCCTTAGATTCCGGGTTACGGGCAGAGAATTTATCCATAGTGCAATATGCAAGGATCGTGAATTATCTGGTTAAAGTTCCTTAACATTTGCTAATTTATCATCTAAAACTATACGTTTATATTAGACGGCAACAGGAAAGCTGAGTACCATACTAATAAAGAAGCGTTCAACCAGAATTTTTCTAACAATTACACCCAATCTTTGCCAATCAGAAAATCAGTATAAAGTGCGGCTTCTGCACTGCCTGCTGGAGGAGTCCAGTTATAGCGCCATTTGACAATTGGGGGCAAAGACATCAGGATCGATTCGGTACGCCCGCCTGTTTGCAATCCAAATAGCGTACCTCGATCCCAAACTAAATTGAATTCGACATAGCGTCCGCGACGATACGCCTGAAAATCACGCTCAGGCTCACTATACGGTGTATTGAGGCGTTTTTCCAGGATCGGAACATAGGCGGATAAAAAATGATCTCCCACGCTCTGCATTAGATTAAAGCAGGTGGTGAAATCAGGTTGATTGAAATCATCGAAAAAAATACCGCCGATACCGCGCGGTTCTTTGCGATGCTTTAAGTAGAAATACTCATCGCACCATTTTTTGAAGCGAGGATAGTATTCATCACCAAAAGGCTGAAGTGCGCTTTTACACGTTTGGTGAAAATGAATGGCATCTTCTTCAAAGCCATAATACGGTGTTAAATCCATTCCGCCACCAAACCACCAAACGGATTCTGATCCTTCTTTTTTAGCTTCAAAGAAACGTACATTCATGTGTATGGTGGGAGCATAGGGATTGCGTGGATGCAAAACCAGTGACACCCCGGTCGCTTCAAATGAACGGCCAGCTAATTCAGGCCGTGCAGCCGTAGCTGACGCAGGTAGACCGCTGCCATGGACATAAGAAAAATTAACCCCTCCTCGCTCAAATACATTACCTTCTTCAATCACGCAGCTTAGTCCACCGCCTCCCTCTGGACGTTCCCAGGCATCGTGCAGGAAAGCCTTGCCATCTAGTTGCTCTAATCCTGCAACAATTCTTTTTTGTAAATTAGTGAGAAACGCTTTGACTTCCGCTGTATTCATGATTGCTCCTCTTTTAGCTCAGTAACATCAATTAATTAGATAATAATCTTTATCTGCAAACATCATTTTACCTAGAGGGACACGACTAGGAAAGAAATTCAGCCGTAAGCATTGATATAAAATGATCCGTCAGCGAGCAACAGTAAAAATCTACACCAGCATATGTTAGACTTGGTTCACCGATTTAACGAGTAAAAGAGAATGTCTGGGAATACGCTTGGAAAACTTTTTTGTGTCACGTCGTTTGGTGAATCGCATGGTCCGGCGATTGGTTGTGTAGTCGATGGATGCCCGCCAGGATTAGCTTTATCACAAGAATTTATACAACAAGAATTGGACCGACGCAAACCTGGCACTTCGCGCCATGTTACCCAGCGTCGCGAAGCTGATCGGGTAGAAATCCTTTCGGGCGTGTTTGAAGGTGAAACCACCGGCACACCGATTGCTTTGCTGATTCGTAATGAGGATCAGCGTAGCAGGGATTACAGCAAAATCACGGAAGTGTTTCGTCCCGGCCATGCGGATTATACCTATTGGCAGAAATACGGCATTCGTGATTACCGCGGGGGCGGGCGCGCCTCTGCACGCGAGACTGCCGTTCGGGTTGCAGCAGCTGCCATCGCTAAGAAATGGTTATATGAAACTTATGGTATAACCATTCGCGGTTATATGGCGCAGTTGGGGCCTGTCGTCATCCCATTCAAACAATGGGGGGATGTGAATCAGAACCCATTTTTTGTGGCGGATAGTCGTATCGTACCGGAACTCGAGGATTTTATGGATCGCCTGCGGAAATCTGGTGACTCGGTGGGAGCAAAAATCAGTGTCATTGCTGAGGGCGTGCCGGTTGGCTGGGGGGAGCCTGTCTATGATCGCCTTGATGCAGAAATTGCTTACGCCATGATGAGTATCAATGCCGTCAAAGGAGTAGAGATTGGTGCGGGATTTGAGAGTGTCAGCCAGAAAGGAACAGAGCATTCGGACGAAATGACGCCTGAAGGATTTCTGAGCAATAACGCTGGCGGTATACTTGGCGGTATTTCGACTGGTCAACCGGTTACTGTTAATGTGGCAATTAAACCCACATCCAGCATACGCCTCGGGCGACGCTCTATTGATAAAGCAGGGAAGCCAGTCATTGTCGAAACACATGGCAGACATGATCCTTGTGTTGGCATACGTGCTACTCCTATTGTTGAAGCTATGCTGGCCTTGGTACTTATGGATCATGCCTTGCGTCATCGCGCACAAAATGCTGATGTGGTATGTAATACGCCTAAAATTCCAGGAACAGTGAACAGTAGCGCTATGACCACGACCTCCGCAGGACCAGAATCACCCTTAGCCGAAGATCCAGAGCCCTATGAAGTGTGAGCTGGTTTGATCTGCTATTGATTGTCAACGTGTGAATTTGTTGGCACAGCCTCTATCTGGGGTTTATCAGACCGGTAGTTTAATGATGGCTGATTAATTTTATCAGATCGGCAGGGCAGCTTTACCCTGCCAGTAGCTCACCCTGTTTTGCTTCATGTGTCAGTAACCATTGCTTGCGGGGGAGGCCCCCGCCGTAGCCCACCAGTTTACCGTTAGCACCAATCACGCGATGACAAGGGATGATAATGGAGATAGGATTCTTACCGTTTGCCAAACCCACTGCCCGTACCGCTTTGGGTGTTTGAATACGTTCGGCAATATTTTTATAGCTGATCGTTTCGCCATAAGGAATGGTGGTGAGTGATTGCCACACCTTTTCCTGGAAAGCTGTTCCAGTTGCCTTAAGCGGGAGTTCAAAGTCAGATAATTCTTTTGCAAAATAAGCCTTTAATTGAGAGATGGCTTGTTCAAAGAGCGATGGGTCATATAGCCAACTCTCTTTCATGTGAGGTAAATAATTTTGTACATCCATATATAAGCCCGTAAGGTGTTCACCATCGCTTGTGAGTAAAAGTGGATCGATAGGGCTTTCCATAATTGTGTAGTAATGCATTGTTTAGCCTCCTGTACTTAAATAATGCCATAAATGGATTACGCCGTAAGCACGCCAGGGTTGCCATTTTTCTGTACGACTTATAACGCCTGCTGACTTTTTTACTTGTAATGCGTGCATGAGTCCCAGGTCTGAAGCCGGGATTGCATTAGAGTCTCCCAGAGCGCGCATGGCAATATATTGAGCAGTCCAGGGGCCAATTCCCGGCAGCGCCATCAATTGTTCAATGAGCTGAGGTGAATTGCCTTCTTCCAGTTTCAATGTTCCATCAGCTATTTGCCTGGCAAGTAATTGAATGGTTAAAGCACGGCGTTGCGTTACACCCAGATTGATCAGGATTGGTAGCTTTGCGTCAGCGATCGCGCTCACAACGGGTACAGTGCGATTGAGTTCAGGAAAGGGTGTATCGACCGGCTCACCGAAAGCTGTAACGAAACGATTGAACAGGGTAGTGGCTGCCTTGACAGAGACTTGTTGACCTACTATTGCACGTAAGCTCAACTCAAAGGCATTCAGAGTACCCGGAACGCGTAAGCCAGGGGTATGGATAATGAGTGGCTTCAATGTTTTGTCGTGCTTCAGATGATTTTCAATAAGGACTGGATTCGCATCCAGATCAAATAAGATGTGTAAACGAGTCTGTAGCTGAGCCAGATGAGGTAACAGTGACGGGGATATTTCCACATCGATTCGGCTACGTATCGGATCCTGCTGAGCAGCAATCCAGCCAGCATCATTGCCGAGTTTAATTGTGCGCAGATAGCGATTACCCATTAATTGCTCTACATAGCGGCTGCCACGACTACAAAGAAAAATGACTAAGGCGTTCCAAGCCAGTGGTGGGTGATAGCCTAGGTGTAAAATTGTTGTTTTCTCCTCCTGCTGTGAGCTGATACAAGACACTTTAATTAAAGTTTAGATTGGGCATGAATATCAATAGCATTGCTGCCTCATCTTCTCAAAAAGACAGATGGCTGCTGCGGCAGCTACATTGAGCGATTCCGTCTTATCTGTCATAGGAATGGTAACCTGCTCGCTGACCGCTCTGAGTATTTCTTGCGATAATCCTGCGCCTTCATTGCCAAATACAAAGGCAACCGGGCCTTTGAGATCAGTCTGATAAAGGTGCTGGGTAGACTGTAAAGTCGCAGCAATGACTTTGCCATGGAATTGCTGAGCTACCTGCACCAAATTAGATTGCTCGTGTATAGTTAGCGAGAAATGGGCTCCCATGGCTGCTCGCAGAGTTTTTGGTGACCAGGCATCGGCACAATCGTTAGATAAATAAACATCACTTACGCCAGCGGCGGCGGCCGAACGCAGCATTGAGCCGAGATTGCCAGGATCCTGTATGGCTTCTAGTAAGGTACAAAACACCTGACTTTCATCAATTGCATTCGCTTCACATGAGGGAATAGTGATCAGCGCCAGGATACCGGATGGTGTTCTGACAGGAGAGACTTGCTTGAACAAGGCATCACTGAATAATATGGTATCGATACCAGATTGTTTGCTGAATTCGCGTATCAAATATTTGATTTCAGTATGATCACACCCGGATTCACTTACGATCAACTTTAGCGGTATATGTTTGCTCGCATGGGAAACCTGGATGAGATGGACCCCATCAAGCAATGTCAAACCTTTTAATCGTCGTGCCCGTGACGATTTTTCCAGCTTAACCAATTGCTTGAAGAGAGCATGCTCGCGGGAGGTTATGGGGTACATAGGATGCGAATTGCTGAAATGCTGAAATTTTCTAATTCATTATTTTCTCATATATCTGCTTTGTAGCATTTTCATAAATTCAAAACTTATAGCCTACATTCCGCAGCCAATTCAGCCACTATCGGAATAATATTTAACATAGAAACGCCCTAATAATTTCAGTAACTTGTGATGTGGTTCATCCATATTAAGCAGCACTGTCTGTGTTTGGTGAATGGTTAGGATATGTATACCCATAAAATACTGAAAGACCCAACGTGCGGTGGGGTTGGCAATCGGGCGGCCTGATTGATTGGGGAAGGTTTCGCTAGCTTCGGCCAGCGCGGT
>NZ_FORD01000144.1 GCF_900113925.1 Nitrosomonas sp. Nm34 | reverse complement strand
CGTTTGGCGCGCTCGTACTGATACGCGTCCGGATAATTCTTGATGTCCTGCGCCAACATTTCCATGTTGATCCTGGTAGGCAGGTTTGTTGCGGCTGGTCTTGGGATCGGGAGTTTTGATCCAACGCATCACGCTGGCGACCCCTACATCAAAACGCTTGGCCACTTGCACGATTGAGAGGTTCTCCTTCTCACGAACGGATAATACTTTACGGCGAAATGATATCGGATAGGTCATCTGTAAATTATAATCAATTTATAGGAGACATGCTATAGCTGGCATCAAGCGGGAAAGTAACGGCAACGCTACCGACTCCTTGCCGGCTCGACGAGTGATGATTGCCAGATTATCCCAGCAGTTACCTTTTCGACTCATACTTTGTCGGATGCCATGCTGTTTTAATAACGCCCGGTGGCTATCCGATGCGTATTAACTGCCGCGGTCACTATGCCACAACAAGCCCTTCGCAGGTTTTCGTTTCCAAATAGCCATCAGCAGCGCATCATTCACCAGCTTTGTTCGCATAGGGCCTGCCATTGACCAACCTACTACTTGTCGTGAATACAGATCAATTACCACGGCTAAATACAACCAGCCTTCCTGAGTATGAATGTAAGTGATGTCCCCCACATACACCTGGTCGGGCTGGTGTACGTTAAATTGCCGATCCAGTTGATTAGGCGAAATGGGCAAATCATGTTTGGAATTTACAGTAGTTTTAAATTTTTGTTTCGTTTTGCACACCAGATCGGCTTCTCGCATCAATCGTCCTATTCGTCGACGGCTGACGGTTCGATCCCACCTGACTAGCGATTCCGGAATACGTCGGGTGCCATAGGTAGCACGGCTGTTCCTGAAAACATCCCGGATAATTGTCGTTAGCTCAATATCATCCTTTTCCCTGTTATACTTCTCGTGAATCAAAAATTGGTTTAAGTTAATGCGGCATAGTTGTGAATATATTAGAATTTTAATATGTCATCACATTACCTGCTCACTGCACAAGAAATTGCCAATTTAGAGGTGGCGCACCGTCAAACCAAAGACAAGCGTTATGCTGACCGGCTAAAAACGGTCTACCTGTTAGGTAAAGGCTGGTCGGTTACTCAAGTGGCTGAAGCGCTCATGATGGATCGGG
>NZ_FORD01000088.1 GCF_900113925.1 Nitrosomonas sp. Nm34 | reverse complement strand
GTCGTTCCCAGCATTCAGAATAAGCCAGCGGTAAAACTTTGGGACAACTGGATCAATGAAAGTGATGCTGATGGGCAACTTGATTTCTATGGGTTACAGCGCCTCATTGCCAGAACGATCTTTGAATCCGGTGAGTGCCTGGTCCGTTTCAGATACCGAAGGCCTGAGGATGGGTTAAACGTACCGCTGCAAATTCAGGTACTGGAACCAGACTATCTGGATTCATCGAAATTCGAGGATCTGAAAAACGGCGGCTATATTCAGTACGGTATTGAATATGATGCTATCGGTCGGCGTGTTGCTTACTGGTTATACAAAGAACACCCCGGAGAAAGCTCGCCCAAATTCAGAGGACTGCAATCTTACCGCGTGCCTGCAGAAGATATCATCCATATTTACGAAAAGCTGAGACCGGGCCAATCCAGAGGGGTGCCCATATTTGCTCCCGCGATGATCACCACCAATGATCTGGATGAATATGAAGAAGCCACGCTGGTACGTAAAGCAGCGGAGGCGTGCATTACTGCCGTGGTAGAAACCGATGATGAGAATACCGCGTTAGGCCAAGTCAAAACAGAATCCGACTCAACCAGAAAGCTGGAAGAGCTTTCCCCTGGAATGGTTGAATATTTGTCAAGCGGAGAAAAGATCACGTTCAATAATCCGCCTGCTTCGACCGGGTATGCTGAATACGTGAGTGCTCGCCTACATTCCATCGCAGCTGGCATAGGCATAACGTATCAGCAGATGACAGGCGATCTGTCGCAAGCGAACTATTCATCTATGCGTGCTGGAACACTTGATTTCCGCCGGGAAGTGGAGCAGTTTCAATGGCTGACCTTTATTCCAATGTTCTGCCGCAGGGTAATGACCATATGGCTGAATACAGCCGCAATCTCATCGAGCATAAAATCCAATATCGAAACCGATTGGACCACTCCAAGATGGGATTGGGTTGACCCATTAAAAGATGTGAGGAGCGAAACAGAGGAACTGAATACCTATCGCAAATCATTCTCGGAGGCGGCTCGTGAGAGAGGGTATACGCCAGAAAAGCTGGCTGAAGAAATTGCAAAAGATATAGCGATGTTTGAAAAGATTGGGATCCCATATCCATTCGTTCCCAACGAAGAAGCGACAGCCAAAATGGTTGAATCGACTCTAAATTTGGCTAAAGATTAAATAAGGACATTTTTTATATTTTTGTCCATTCAATTCATTTTAAATATGCCCAAATCATTCACGGTTTGGGTATATGTCACAGAATCTTGTCACCAGAAATTTTGATCTAGCCATCACCAGGCGAGCTGCCGGTGATTCTGAGCAGAGCCAGAATTTAATCCTCGAATTCCCTTTTTCTTCAGAAGAACCCTATCTACGTTCCAGCTGGTTTGACGGGCCGTGGATAGAGGTGCTTGGTCATAAATCGGAAGAGGTCGATTTGTCCAGACTTAATGGCGGTGCACCTGTGTTGCTCAATCATGGCATGAGTAAAACAGAGAATGCCCCGTTGCGCTCAGTTGGCCGGACAACCCGTGCCTGGATCGAGAATGGACGCGGCTATGTCGAGGTGAAGATGTCCCGCCGTGATGACATGAAGCCCCTATTGCAGGATATCGAGGACGGCATCATTGCCAACGTCAGCGTCGGCTATCGAATCATCGAGCGCACGCTCATCAAAGAAAATAAAGACCAGCCAAGTGAATACCGCGTAACCAGCTGGTTGCCGCTGGAAGTTACGCTGTGTGACATACCAGCAGACGCAACCGTAGGTATCGGACGATCAATTAACAATGAGGAAAAAATAGTGCCAAACGAAAACACTACAATCCAGGCTGACCCACCACCCTCACCTGAAGGGCAGCGCTCAGCAGAAGTGGATGCAGACAAACTCAAGCAGGATGTGCTGGTTGCAGAACGCAAGCGCATGGCAGAAATCAAGCAGATGGTCCGGTCGGTAAAACTGGATGATACGGTAGCCGATGACCTCATCGAGCGCGGTGTGTCATTGGATGATGCGCGCAAAGAGGTATTGAACCAGCTGGCCAAACGCACCGAGCAGACACCGGTTAGCAGCCGGGCGGACATTCACACTATCACTGACGAAACTGATACCCGGCGTGAACTGGTAGCGGAAGCGCTTATGCACCGTTACCGTCCTAATAATAAACTCTCAGACGGTGCACGGCAATATGCAGGATTGAGCCTGATCGAACTGGTGCGGGATACGCTGGAACAAAAAGGTGAAAAGACACGCGGCCTGGATCGCATGCAAATTGCCTCGCGTGCATTCCAGGGCACCTCCGATTTTCCGAACATTCTGGCCAATGTGGCCAATAAAACATTGCGTCAAGCCTATGAAGCTGCACCGCGCACTTTCCAGGCATGGGCTCGGCAGTCAACCGCTCCTGATTTCAAGTCAATGAGCCGCGTGAACCTTTCCGATGCGCCTGCCTTGGAATCAGTGAACGAGAATGGTGAGTTCAAACGGGGCGCGATTACTGACGGCAAGGAAACTTATCAGCTCGCTACCGTGGGCAAAATCATTGGCCTCACCCGCCAGGCAATCATCAATGACGACCTCAGCGCCTTTACCCGCATTCCGGCCATGTTTGCGATGGCCGCTGCCAATTACGAAAGTGACATTGTGTACGGCATTCTGACAGCCAATGCTGCGCTATCGGATGGTGTTGCGCTGTTCCACAACACGCACGCCAATTTGACTGGTACCGGCACTGTAATCAGTATCGATTCACTAGGGACTGGGCGCAAGATGATGCGCAAGCAAACTACGCCCAAAGGCGCAGTAATGAATCTGCTCCCGCGTTTCCTGATTGTACCTGCTGCACTGGAAACCATTGCGGCACAATTCGTCAGTCAGCAATACGTTGCAGCCAAATCAAGCGACTTCAATCCGTTTGCCGGAGCACTGGAAGTGATTTCAGAAGCCCGGCTGGATGCCACCAGTGACAAATCCTGGTATCTCGCTGCGGACAACGCCTCGATCGATACCATTGAGTATTGCTACCTCGAAGGGCAAAACGGCGTCTATATCGAAACTCGTCAAGGTTTCGATGTGGATGGCATGGAGATCAAAGCCCGCTTGGATTTCGCAGCCAAGGCAATCGATTACCGCGGTCTCTACAAAAATAACGGCGCCTGATCAGGCTGATTAACGAAGGGCGAATCTTGTATCCGCCCGTATACGGAGGAATTGAGGAATGAACAATTATATTCAGGATGGCAATGTTCTATCGCTCGCACCCGGTGCAGATGTCGCCTCAGGTGTGGGATATCTGTTCGGTACCGGTCTGTTTGGTGTGGCGACAGAGAACGTGACCAGTGGCGTCGCTGGTTCCTTTGCCACTGAAGGCGTGGTCGAGATTGCCAAAACCAGCGCGTTAGCTATTTCAGTCGGTGACCGGCTGTTCTGGGATGCGACTAACAAGGTCGTGAACAAAACCGCCTCAGCACAACAATGCGTCGGCATTGCGGTAGTGGCTGCAGCTAATCCAAGCGCAACCGTGCTGATGAAGCTCGGTTCCTATGTCGCAGTCGGTGCGTAATGACAACACGCTTTGCAGCGCTGGAAAAAAGGGCCAATGATGCGGTTATCCGCCACCTGGCCAACGCCACTGCCTTTATCGAAGGCGTGGCGGTAGACGGTATTTTCCGCAATCAATACGCTGAATTCAGCAATGTGATCGGTGGCAGCAATCCTACTTTTCAGTGCAGAAGTGCTGACGTTTCAGCGGTAATAAAAGGGACGGCACTGACTATTAATAACACCCATTACCAGGTAGCAAGCGCACCTCAGCCAGACGGAGCGGGTATGACGCTGTTGCAACTCGAGGAGGTGTAATGGCCAGCCGCGTTGAACAGATGATGGGTTATCTCTACGCCAAACTGGCAGCATCGGGTGCGATGACGACGATTGCCTCCAGTTCAGTTTTCCGAGATCTGGATTCAGCCTTGAATGGTGAGCTTCCGGCAGTAGTGATCGAGGAGGGGGATGAACTAACGCCAGAGCTACCCGCGCTCGGCATCGCCAATCGCCAATTGACCATCCGGCTCATGATCCTGATCAAGGGTAGTGCGCCTTATTCGCTTGCTGATGCGCCACTGATCGAGGCCTATAACCTGATCATGTCTGATCGCACCGTTAACAATATGGCCATCGACCTGACCGAGGGGGAAACCAGGCGCACCCGCGGCATGCTGGAAAAACCTGTTGCGATTGTAAGCAAAGAATTTGTTATCCAGTTCAGGACTGATGAAACCAGTCTTTTATAGTAAGGAGCTAATTTAATGACGGTAGAGAACGTTATTGTTAACGACATCTATGCGGGCGTGGGCGGGAGCTATACCTATAGCTCAGGCACAGACTCACGCTCTCCTAACGGCTATGTCAATAGCCTCGCTGCAGATGTAGTGAAGATCAATATCAAGAAAGGCGATACCTTCTCGGTTGCAGTCATTGCCAAAGATGGCAGCGGTTCGCCTGTCAATCTTACCGGCTACACCATTACACCCAAGATCAAGGATAACGCCGGTAATGTCATCGCCACGCCATCGGTTTCCGTTACCAGTGCGGCAGCAGGTGAGTACACCATGTCGGTGGCCAATACCTCTGCCTGGCCGCTCGGTGTGTTGTTTGGCGACGTGACTTACACCGACCCAGGGTCGGCAGTCGAGAGCACGGAAACGTTCCAGATTATCGTGCAGGAGGCGATTTAAACATGGCTATTGAAATAACTAACGTTGGCATAAAAGGGCCGAAAGGAGACACCGGCCCATCGGGTGCTCCGCTGCAGGCTTACAGTGGCGTGCCGGTCAAACTGATTACCCCAGCGACTACCTTTACTGGCATAACGGTATCCGATAACGGCGCAGGTAAGGTGCTGCTAGCAGGCGCAGGCCCTCATGGATTGACTGCTGCTGATGCGATCGGTGCGAATATTTTTATTGTGACAGCCAGCGCGGGATGGATTGGATTAGCCATCCATAAAATTATCAGTTTGGATGCTGATGTGACTGGCAATAAGATTGGGATCGATCTCGCATTTGCTTCGCAGGCAGCGCCGATTATGGCTCTGGGCAATATAGTGATCAATTACATTTTGGCGACCATCGCACCGTTAGGGCCCAATTCCATCATAAAAGCCGATGCCTTGGTATCGCTTAAAAATAGCGCGAATCCTAAATCACTATCCTACCGCACGCTGGCATTGAAAATATCTGAAGTGAATAACTTGATCAATATGAGTTCATACCGATTCCAGGCGCGCATACATATGCGCGGCACCAATCAGTCCCAAATCGGGCTGGCGGATAATATGGTAGGGGGATTTGGTCCCTCAATAAACAACCCTGTTGTCTCTGCATTCGATTTTTCTGTTAACCGCAACTTTGCTTTGGCATTAGGCATGTATTCATGCGAGCCGATGACGATAGAAAGTTACCTGGTCGAAGTATATAACCTATAAGGATTCAGCATGGCCATTATTGATGATTTAACGTATGAACAAGCGTTGGAGTATCCGGAGCCAAAAGATATCCTCGTAGATGAGTCGGGTATCTACGTACTCACTGAAGAGGACATGTCTAGCCAACCCAATCCGGTACCGCAGGAAGTCCATGCCCACCAGGCACGCATCGCTCTGCTTGAAGCAGGACTGCTCGATATGGTCAATGATTATATCGCCCAGTCGAATGATGCTGAGCTCAAGATTCGCTGGGAGTATGGTGGCAAGCTGGTAAGGAGTAGCCCATACATTGCTGCCGTTGCTGTGGCGCTTGGGCTCAGTGATGAGCAGCTGGATGAACTGTTTATCCGTGCTGCTCAGAAATAATGGAGAAGCCGATGGATAAATATTCCGGCATGGGCGGCTCGTATATTCTCGATCCCGAGACCGGCCAGCGTCGACTGGCTGATCCCTCGGAAAATGAGCAACCTAACCCGCAGCCAGAACAACCAGACGAATGCCATGGCGTGGGCGGCTCATACATGATTGATCCTGAAACCGGCAAGCTGAGACCTCACACGGGGCGTGAACATTTACTGATCAAGCCAGCCAGACCACCAGCAGAGACAAAACCAGAACCAGAACCCGAAAAACCAGGGCAACAGATAACGCAGCCGGCACGTAAGAAAAATAAACGAGGAGATAAGTAATGCCAATCAGATCAAGAAGAAAGATCATTCAAGTCAAGGTCGAGAGTAGCTACGGCGTGGATGCGGTGCCGGTAGTCGGTACCGACGACATGCTGGTGTCGAATTTTAATATTTCATCCAATATCCGTTACGTCGAACGGAACAACGCACTACCATTTTTCGGTCACCAGGGACAGATCAAAGTCGGTGATACCATGAAACTGGAGTTCGATATCGAGCTGGCAGGCTCAGGTGCTGTAGCGACCAAGCCAGGATACAGCCCTATCATGCGGGGTTGCGCCATGTCTGAAACACTTACGCCTACCACTGGCCCGACCATTTATGCACTCATCACTACAGGTGAAGAGTCCGTGACCAGTTACTTCAATTGGGATGGCCAGCTGCACAAGATATTAGGTGCATATGGCACCATGGAACTGCGCTTTAACGAGGGGCAAGTACCGGTCGCGCATATCACACTCGAAGGGCTTTACGGCGGCATTACTGCCGTCGCATTCGGTACACCCGTGCTGACCGCGTTCCAGAAGCCGCTCGCAATGAACAAACAGAACACCACCTTCAATTTGCACGGCTTTGCAGCAGCATTCCAATCCCTCACCCTCACCCAGGGTAATACCATTGATTACATCAACCGCCCGAATTCAGAGCGCATGCAGTTTAACGATAGAAAAAGCACCGGCAAAGTTGTGATCGAACTGCCGACCGTAGCCGCCAAGGATTTTGAGAGCATCTGCAGGGCAGAAACCACCGGAGCACTGGCGCTCGTCCATGGCACTACTGCAGGAAATAAAGTGCTGATTGATGCCGGGCAGGTACAGTTAACCAATCCAACCAAAAGTGAGAACGGCAATACCGTCATGCTGAATATGGACTTGGTGCTGCAGCCGACTTCCGCTGGTAATAGCGAGTGGACGTTTAAGACGCAATAACCCGATAAGTCAGCAAGGGTGATCCTTGTGATTACCCGTAACAAATAACACAAATTTAAAAATCAATCAGGAGAAAACCATGTTCAAAATCGAAGACCAACCAAAATTGGTCGAATGGCCAGTGTCTGTCAACGTTCCGCAAGACGGCGGCAAGATCAAGAAAAATACCTTTACGGCTGAATTCGAATTGATTACTCAGGAAGAACTAGATGCTATCTATAAGGATGGCGGAACGGATGTGGATTTATTGCGCCAAGTATTGTTTAACTGTACTGGCGTATGTGACGCTGAAGGTAAGCCGATTGATTTTAATGACGACTTACGCGACAAATTGATCAACATTCCATATGTGCGCTCTGCTCTGGTGGCTGCATATGTTGAATGCAGTCACGGCAAGGCTGCAGCCAGAAAAAACTAGCCGATGCCGCCCGCCATTGGGCGGCTCAGGGAAGGTCAGCCAGCCATAACGTTGAGCCAGATGAGCGTGCGGCTGATCCTGCTGAATGGGAAAAAGTAATCGCAGAGTGGGAAGATCAGCTTGAAGAAGAAGGGGGCGATGACGACGGATTGTTTGCCGTATGGCCTGAGAATAAACAAGCGGTGCATATATTCATTTCACTGCGCCGTTGCTGGAGGGTGGATGGTATGACCGGCCATTACTTTGGAATAGATCGTCCGTCTATCGAGAGCACACTCAACATGATGCGCATCAAACGCAAAAAACACCAGGCAATACTGGAAAGCCTCATGATCATGGAAGACGCGGCGCTGCCTATCCTGAACAGAAAATAAGCTTATGGCTGAGAACATTCAAAAAGTCATTCTGTCTGCTGATGATCAAACGCGTGCTGCGTTTG
>NZ_FORD01000067.1 GCF_900113925.1 Nitrosomonas sp. Nm34 | reverse complement strand
AGCCACTTGAGTAACCGACCAGCCTTTACCTAACAGGTAGACCGTTTTTAGCCGGTCAGCATAACGCTTGTCTCTGGTTTGACGGTGCGCCACCTCTAAATTGGCAATTTCTTGTGCAGTGAGCAGGTAATGTGATGACATATTAAAATTCTAATATATTCACAACTATGCCGCATTAACTTAAACCAATTTTTGATTCACGAGAAGTATACATACCCATATATGGCACGCCCTGACCCTGATGATATGCGTTGCAAAAATATATTAGCAGGGTTTTACGGGATTAACTCTGCTGACATTACCAAGTAGGAAATCACGCTAAACAGCCCACTCGCCGGGGAACATAAAATTGGGATTAACCCTATCACAACAATTCAATAATTGATTTGGTCAAGATACTAAGGTTCTTTTTCTGCCATCTCCAATACTTCTGCTGCCGTCAACTGCCTGCTCATGTCGCCGTCCCAGGTGGCATTGAGCGGTAGTGTGTTTCGCACATGGGTAGTGCGGGCGAGATAGGTACTTAGAGTTATATTCGGCTGTGTAATCGGTGTGGCTAGGGCGCGCGGCTTACGGATCACTTCATTAAGTAAGGCCTGGTTGATCTTAGCTTTAGGTCGTGCATCGAGTTTTGCTTTAGGTGTTGAGCGCACCTCGCTCAACAATTTTTTAATTGATTGATCGTGATTGCGCTTGTCGTCTTCTAAGATAGGATAGGCCTGCATATATAGCTCACGGCCACGCCAGCCAAACAGACGGGGCTGATTTACCACACGCACCGGTGTACCAACTGGTACGTTGTTATAAATACGCAGAATATCTTCGGGATACATGCGTAAACAGCCGTGGCTGCCGCGCAGACCAACGCTCGGTGGCTTGTCAGTCCCATGGATGGCAAATTTCGGCCACGCCAGCCTCAGTACATGAGTGCCCATTGGGTTATCGGGCCCTGGCGGCACAACGGCGGGTAACGAATCACCTTTTTTCGCATGTTCTTTACGAATGGAAGGTGTCGGTATCCAGCTAGGGTTTTCTACTTTGGAGGTGATTTTAGTCAAACCTTCCGGTGTTTTCCATTCCACTCGCCCGATGCCAAGCGGATGAGTAATAACTTTCTGCGTTTTTCCAGACTTGGTCTTTGGAAAATAAAACAGCCGCATGGCTGCGAGATTCACCACGATGCCATTGCGTGGGGCGTCCGGCAATATGAACAGAGTGGGAATCACAATTTTGGTTCCCGCTCTCGGTAGCCACGGATCGATCCCTGGATTGGCGCTCACGATCTCTTCATAGCCCAGGTTAAATCGACGGGCAATATCGGAAAGTGTATCACCTTTGTTGGCGGTTACGACTCGCAGTGTGCCGACTACATCCTCTCGTTCTGGATCGAAGCTGAATTCATGACTAGCGGTTGGAACTGGCAATGGTTTGGCTGCAGGAACGGGCAATGCCGTTGGCCCAGTTAAAATTGACTGACAGCCACCTAAAAGGAGAATAACACCGAGCAAACATACTATTCCATAACACCGCGACACTGAAAGCGTGCAATCCAAGGCGACAAGCTCGATTGGTCTGTGCACTTTTGATTTTTTCAGACTACCTACTACCGCCATATGGCTTTGGTTTAGCCAATTTTTGTAATCAATCCTTAATCTGTTGCTGGAAATTTTCATTACTTAACATCCATGCTTTATTGATTGCAATCCTGATCTCTTCCATAGTCCTATCAGGTGCGTGATATTCAAGCAAATCTCTATAAACCGGTTGGCATTTAGCTGCGTTCTGGCCAAAAAAGCATCCTAAGACAGCAGAATACTGTAACTTTTTATCAGAAAAATTCTGAAATCCTAAAGCATTGCGATTATAACTTGATCAAGATATTTCGTCGGATAAAAATCCTCTCCACTGTGATATAAAACAATTATCATTGTTTAATCAATAAGTTAAACAGATAATAATCTACTTAGCATCATCAATACATTACATTACACTACACCACTGTTAAAACAATCCTTCTTCGACTAAATAAGTACTTAAAAACCAGTAAGCCGTCAGATAAAAATCTCATTACGATCGCCATGATAAGACGTCAATGACACCAGAAGTCAATATAATGACCATCGGAATCAGGCTCCTCTACTGAGAAAACTTTTTTGACAATCGCTTCATCATAGAGAATTCAGGTTCCATTGAGCGCTTTTTATGTCAAACTCACGTTCATTATCTTAAAACACAACAGGATGGGGCTAACATTATATTAATGAGGTTAATTTCGCTGTAATCGATTGAGATTGTGCCTTTCTGGAAGGCTGAATTTAGAAAGCGATACGTTATGATTTCTAATCTATCATGCCAGAAGGTCGAGTTAACGTTTCATGAACTCTGAATATGTAAGGCATTACGATAATTTGGGGTAAAAAATTATGAGAACAAAGTTTCCCAATTTTACGCAGCTAATTGCCGGGTTATTATGTTTCTCGCTACTTTCTTGTCAATCTCAAACCGAAGAGTCACCCCAGAAAATTACCCCGTCCGCCAGCGACGAAATATCGCTCAAAGCAGGATCACCTAAGCTCAGCTATATAAATGAAGCTGTTGCCAAATTGGTTCAACGCCCGCTAATGGAGCAGGTAGCAGGCAAAATTGTCTACGATGAAACTCGAACTGTTCGTGTCTTCTCACCGATTGCGGGAAGAGTGATTGGTACCATTGCAGAAATTGGTAGTCAAGTCCGCGTTGGTGACACTTTAACAATATTGGATAGCCCCGAGCTTGGGCAGGCACAAGCAACCTATGAAAGTGCATTAGCCGATTTAGAGTTGGCCAAGCGTACTTTCCAGCGCGTAAAAATACTGTTTGAAAATGATATTGCGCCACGTAAGCAGCTGGAGCAGGCAGAAGATACTCTGATTCGTGCTCGCAGCGAAGCAGAGCGCGCCCGCCTTAGACTTGCAAATCTCGGAGTACGTCAAATTCATACCGATAATCGCTTTGTGCTACGCACCCCTCTGGCAGGGACTATCACTGAACGCAACATCAATCCAGGCATGGAAGTCAAATCCGATCTCACAGCACCCTTGTTTGTGATTTCCGATTTAACTCATTTATGGGTAAATATCGATATCTTTGAAAAAGATATTGGGCTTATCCATACCGGAGCGAAAGTCATCTTGAATGTTCCTGCTTATCCCAGCGAGAATTTTGTAGCTACCATCAGTTATATCAGTCGGATAGTGGATGAAACAACGCGTACAGTTAAGGTGCGTTGTATGCTACCTAACTTGGATGGTCGTCTGCTACCTGCTATGTTTGCGAGTGTCAGAGTAATGAGTGAACCAGATGATCTGGCCATTGTTATTCCACTAACTGCGATGTTTACTGAAGGTGAATCTGATTGGATATATGTGAATACCGGCAATTATCACTACCAGAAACGTCCTGTTAAAACTGGACTACGTCTCAAAAACGAAGCTGTCATTGTAGAAGGTTTGAAAGCTGGTGAGCGTTTCGTAGTCGATGGCGCACTGTTGCTAGGTTCCGAAAAAAGATAACTATGACACTGGCCGACCAGGCGAAAAAAATAAATCATGATCAGTAAAATTATTACATTCTGTCTGCAACAACGGTTAGCGGTTATCGGTGCCTTTATATTATTAATTGCGCTAGGTATTCAGTCATTTGAACGCTTGCCAGTTCAGGCTTTTCCTGATGTTCAGAATGTTTTTGTACAAGTTGTTACCCAGTATCCAGGCCAGGCACCGGAAGAAGTAGAGAAACTGATTAGCTTGCCAATTGAAAGAGCGATGAATGGCCTGCCCCATCTGATCAATATGCGCTCAGTCTCCATTTTTGGCTTGTCCGTTGTTACCCTGACTTTCGACGATGATGCAGAAGATTATTTTTCCCGGCAGCAGGTACTGGAGCGATTACATGGGGTTAACCTTCCGAACAATGTTACCCCCTTGCTAGGCCCATTGACCACTGGTATAGGTGAAATTTATCGCTACCTCATCGAAGCGCCCAGATTGTCATTATTAGAACAACGGGCGCTCCAGGATTGGACGATTGAACCTATGCTGCGTAGTGTCCCCGGGGTTGCTGATGTAGTCGGTTTTGGTGGTGGCATTAAACAATATCAGATCCAGATTGACCCTCTCAAGCTGAGAAATTACAAGCTCACGCTCACCGAAGTATATCGGGCTGTTGCGGACAATAATGCCAATATCGGTGGAAACTTCATCGAGTATGGTGATGAGGCGCTGGTTGTTCGCGGTATCGGCTTACTGAAATCCATAGATGAAATCAAGGAAATCGTGGTTGCCAGCCGCAATAGCGCACCTGTTTTCGTCAAAAATATCGCCGAGGTGGTTATTGGCCCGCAAGTGCTCAATGGTATTGTGGGTCATAACAAACAAGATGATGTTGTGCAGGGCATTGTCCTGCTTATCAAGGGTAAAAATATTACCGAAGTTATCAATGGGATAAAAGAGAAAATTGATTACCTGAATCATCATGGGTTGCCTTCGGGTGTCAGGATTGTGCCGATTTATGACCGCACAGATCTGGTGCAGAAAACCATTCATACAGTTGAGCATAACATGTTTGAAGGCATTGCACTGATCCTGGTGATTTTGCTTATTTTTCTTCGCCGGATTGTTGCTTCATTAGTCATTATCATTGTCATACCGTTATCCTTGCTATTTGCCTTTATTCTCGTTGATATAGCCAATGTCTCTGCCAATTTGATTTCTCTTGGAGCAATTGACTTTGGCATTATCGTGGATAGTGCAGTTGTCCTGGTTGAAGCCATCATGGTTAAAATGACAATAGAGATGCGCCAGCAGTCAAGTCTGACACATATGAGGCAATCGATGCTGATGACAGCGGGTGAAATGGCAAGACCTATCCTGTTTTCAAAAGTTATCATCATTCTCGCAATGATTCCTATCTTTACCTTTGAGCGGGTTGAGGGGAAAATATTTTCTCCTATGGCGTACACCATCAGCTTTGCCTTGCTCGGCGCACTCATCATTTCCTTAACGTTAGTGCCTGCATTATTAAGTTATTTCATAGGCTCCAAACTAACGGAACGGCACAATCCATTGATTGCACGATTACAGCAAGGGTACCAAAAGCTACTGGAACGTGTCTTATGCCACCCTTTCAAGCTACTGATCAGTGCAAGCCTCGCTCTGGCTTTATCCCTGGCTTCGATTCCAAGAATCGGCACTGAATTTATGCCAAAGCTCGATGAAGGTAATATATGGCTGACAGTTATCATGCCAACACCTATCTCGCTGAGTAAAGCCAAAAAGCTGGAAGAAGATATGCGCATGCTCTTGCTAGCGTTTCCTGAGGCAAATTCGGTGCTGACCCAACTCGGTCGTCCAGAAGATGGCACTGATCCTAAAGGTTTCAATAACCTGGAAGTTCTTATTGATCTCAAACCAAGGGATACCTGGCGCTTTGCCAGTAAAGATGATTTGATTAAAACGATGAGAGATCGTCTCGCTATATTTCCGGGCTTACAATTTAATTTCTCCCAAGTCATCCAGGATAATGTAGAAGAAGCCATTTCAGGAGTAAAAGGCGAGATTGCCGTCAAGGTTTTTGGCCCTAATCTAAAAACTCTCCAGGAAAAAGCTGATCAAATCACGGAGATATTGCGCTCTATCGAGGGTGCGACTGATGTCGCTGCAGAGCAACAGGCAGGACTGGCTCAGATAGTCATTTCCATAAACCGGGCTAACATTGCACGCTACGGAATCAATGTTGCCGATGTAGAAGATGTCATTGCAATGGCAGTCGGGGGAAAAGCAGCGACACAAATGGTAGAAGGCGAGCGCTTTTTTGATGTGACCATTCGCTTAATTAGTTCAGCGCGCGATTCGGTAGGAGCGATAGAAAATATTACGGTTTTATCCTCGGATGGCCGTCATATTCCATTGGCTGAATTGGCTGATATCAGAATCAATCAAGGTGCCTCCCGCATTACCCGTGAAGGTGCCATGCGCCGTATTGCCATTAAATGTAACTTGATCGGACGCGACCAAGGTAGCTTCGTAGCGGAAGCACAAAATAAGGTCGCCAGACAGCTTTCGCTTCCTCCAGGCTACTCTATCATTTGGAGCGGCCAGTTCGAAAACCAGCAGCGTGCCATGAAACGGCTTTATTTTATCGTACCGGGCAGTTTAACCCTGATTCTCCTGTTATTATTCTGGACTTTCCTTTCGCTGAGAAAGGCCTTTCTGGTCGTCTCGATTATTCCTTTTGCCATGATCGGCGGGTTAATGGCTTTATTGCTGACTGGCATACATTTGAGTATTTCTGCGGCAGTCGGATTTATCGTATTATTTGGAATTGCCGTGCAAAACGGCATCATCCTGGTCTCCCGTATTAACATGCTCAGACTCGAAGGCATGTCGCTCAATGAAGCCATCTTGCAAGGCTCCATTACACGACTACGCCCTGTAGTGATGACTGCGTTGATGGCAATGCTCGGCTTATTACCTGCCGCGCTCTCTACTGACGTAGGATCGGAAACTGCTAAGCCTTTTGCTGTCGTCATTGTTGGCGGGTTGATCACAGCAACATTATTGACGTTATTTATGCTCCCTGTCCTCTACCGCTATTTTGATAAACCATACAAAATTGAGGCATCTCGTGAAAGAAATTCGCGCTTATATTGAACCATTCATGCTGGCCAAACTGACTCAGGCTTTAATGGAGATTCCCGATTTTCCCGGCATGAGCGTTTCAGATTGCGAGGGATTCGGGCAAGAAAAAATCGCTCATATACAAGATTTTATACCGTATATACGGAAAAAGCGTATTGAAATTTTTGCCCCTGATGAATTGGTCGACATCATTTTCAATACTGTCATGACAGTAGCCAATACTCATCAGTTAGGGGCTGGAAAGGTATACATTATCAATGTGGAGAAAAGCGGACACATCAGCAGCATGAAGAATCTTAACTATTCCAATAACCAAGAAGCTGATTCATGAATTACTGGTAGAGTATTTTATACTCTTACAATAGAATCAGTACAAGTTTATCGGGATTGATTCTGTCCCAGCCCATACCAGCCATAAAACAACCTTGGCTCAGGAAAACTATTCACAACGCTACTCACATTTATCTACCTTGCTATGCCGCGCATATGTCCATCCACCCAATAACGCTGGTATACGTTGCTTCATGTGCCAACTGTTCCGCCAGTAGCTCGTGCCGTGTTCCTCTCCCCGTGCTTGATTTAATCACACTAATCGTCCCGCGTTTCTCGTTTCGCCAATCAAAACTTCGCCTCTAAGATGTGTAGAGGAATGCCAGATTAATAAATAAGGGAAGCCTAAATGTCAACAGAACCTAATAACTTGGTTCAAGCTGGTAAATTCAAGCGGAGTTGTTCTCCTTGCGGGGTCTTCTATTCATCGCATACTCGACTATAGGAAGTCTGGAGAGGTAAAAAAGCCGTTTGTCTATCGAGCGCGATACTCTTTTTGGTTCAATCCTTTAGCTCAAGTGAAAAGTTCCTAACACCTGGTCAAAAGGATAAGTGTGGGCAAATTGAGCATCAATGTCATTATTAAATAATTTCTTGCGAAATACCTCGAACCGAGGAAATAAAATGGATTACTACACAAATACTTGATGAATGGTTTGATAGACTGGATTGGGCTATTTGCAATCAATTGTTGTTTTGCCTCAATCGAGAAGTTGAAAATAGCAATTTCAGTGATTACAGAATTATCGAAAACCGAACTGTTCAAGCTGTGTTGCTCTTTGGCAGCGACATTTGGTATGCATTATTACACGATCCATCAGCAGCGTATCGTTTAACTGCTGACGTGCGGTAATAAATCCGGCCAGGAGCGAGACATTGAGAAAACAAAAATATTCTTAAACTTCTCGGAGATTAGAAAATGACTAAAACCAGACAATTCGACATTGCCGCGCATTTTGAAACAGATGAAGACATTCGCGAATTTTTGCGATTAACTGCTAATTCCGGCGTTACATCCGATTTTATTTATGCACTGAATACTGCTGTTCGTGCCAAGGGTATGACCGAAATTGCAGCACGTGCTGGAGTATCGCGAGCGAGTTTGTATAAATCGCTGGGGGATGACGGCAATCCACGATTTGACACTATCGCCAAGATTGTCGAAGCGTTAGGGTGCAAAATCATAATATCTTGAGCTGCTATGACTATCCGCACAGGCAGATACTATTAAAAGCCCTTATAACACCACTCCTTTGCTGTTGATTATCCCTTAGCATGGTGTTATGAGGGTAAAGCATGGTAAATCACAAGCTATTTAACATTGGCTTTACTCTACATCGGGTTTCTGAGCAGTATCAGTTTCAGAGGACATGTATAAAAATGCTCTTCTAATTCCATTTCTAAATCAAGAATGACGCGAAGGCGAACCGCAGACAGTATAAACAATACAGCAAGTCGAAGCCGACAACGACGGTTTTGATTTAGAAATGGAATAATTAAGCCAGCCCGCACGAGAAGATCACCATCTTCAAGCATATTGCGCAACTCATCAGCCAGCATATTATCAGTAGCGATAATCTCCAGACCTGATTGAATAACTGATCATCGCTAGACGGCTGATCGGCCTCATTACTGCCATCTTTCATGTAGCCAGTAAAATGCATTGATCGCCATCTCTATTAAATTTTACTTGCCAACCTCAGCAAGATTAATCGAGGATAATCGATACCTCTTCAAAATTAACGTGGTGGCTGTACGGTCTAAGGAAAGTTTGTAATACAACACAGCGGATAATATCTCCATGTGCGTGCCAGCGCCTCAATATTCAGGATACTGACGTGCAGCAATGTTAGAGCCCATCCTACGGTTTCATCTGATTTCATCTACGTAGATCCAGCAAAATTGCCGTGCAATGAATTATTTGTTGTAGCTATACTTGGAGATAGTAAAGAAGCTACGTTCAAGCAATATTTATCGAAGGTGAGCATAAATATCTACAAGCACCTAGTCCAGCTTGGCTCAAGAAAATAATCACAATATATTAACCTGAAATACCCATTACTTGTTTTTAGCAAATTGACGACAAAAGGATATAAAGAGAAAATCTTACCTGACGCATTAGGTCGAGATATTATTTTAATGGTCTCTTTGGTATCGGCATCCAGTGAGTGATATCTCCAATTACTTGCTTGTACTCTGCATACCGGTAGTCCCAATATACAAAATAAGATTTTTCTTTATCATACTTGACATTTGTTACTCTCATGGCTTCAGGAGGAAGATTTGTAACCCATACATCAATCTCAGTACCATCCATTGGAGCCGTTTCTATCGGTTGCCAGCCCGTCACTTGTTCGCTCTCATATTCAACTATCCTCACTCTATCCAGACTTAAATTAAAAATTTTTCCAGCTTTATTATGTACTATGGCTCGTATATCTTGATTAACCACGCAGAAGGCTAATAGGGTTCCATCCTCCTCTTTTCTATAAATATTTTCTGCAGACATTATTTCTACTTTTTTGTTGATTGCTGAGTTTTGCTGATTCATTCTGTCCTTACCTCTATATTTTTATTTTTCATATCGAAAGTGTGATCACCAGTGATGTTATCGCATCCTCTCAGTGTTAAGCTGGCTGTCTATCAACTTGCCTTCATGGATTACTACCCGCCTTTCTCCTTCTGCACCTCTGGCGGAGTGATGTATTCATGCCTGCGCATATCCGGGCCGGGTCGGGAATAAAGAAAAAATGAATGCGAAAACTAAAGTATAAATTCTTTATTCTAGAACTGTACCTTAAGTACCCCTATTTCGGTTATTCTTGTCGTCCTTTAACAACAAAGAGAGAGTAACAGATGAAGCAGGGAGTAAGAAAAATAATAACAGCAGCCATTATGTCGTCAGTTATGCTTTCAGGATGTGCCACTATGATCAGAGGAACTGAGCAGCAAGTGTCCGTCAATACGAACCCTACAGGGGCGGATATTCAATTTAGTAACGGGCAGAGTTGCGTATCTCCTTGCATGATCAAAACCAAACGCGATCAGTCGCTGCAAATCACCATCAGCAAGGAAGGCTGCCACCAGCAGACCGCAACCATGATGCCTACCTTGGCAGGTGCAGGGGTCATGCTAGGCGGATTGATTGATTACGGCACTGGCGCAGTCTATGATTTACAACCTAATCCGCTGACAGTCAGCTTGGTATGTGAGAAGAAAATCACTGCACAGGAATAGCCATGTAGGGGCAATCCTTGTGATTCTCCTAGGGGCGTATACAAGATACGTCCCTACAGTGGCGATATGTCAGGGAAATAGGTTTCCCTGACCATAGGATCATCGAAAAGGAGACAACATAAATTATTAAGCAATCAGAGAAC
This sequence comes from Nitrosomonas sp. Nm34, assembly GCF_900113925.1. Taxonomy (GTDB): domain Bacteria; phylum Pseudomonadota; class Gammaproteobacteria; order Burkholderiales; family Nitrosomonadaceae; genus Nitrosomonas. Next base: position 1,099 of record NZ_FORD01000067.1, on the reverse strand, counting down.
ACTACCACGTATTCAAAATACAAGCACAAGATGCTGCCAAGAAACGTTTTTTGCTGCTGCACCATCTATCTACCCAAGCATATCAACTTACAGAGAACCAGCAAACCCATGAATGAAGACGAAAAGCGCGCGACGATAGCAAATAGGGTGGAATAAGCGTAGCGCATTGCACCGCATAGCTAAAAATGTTTAGTAATTTTTCAATTAATAGAATTGTTTGAGTTATTTGTTTTTCTAAATTTATTGGTAACAAATACTGTTACAAGCCCTGTTATAGTAAATCCACCAATAGTCATAGCTGTGCTTTCAGAACCAAGATATAAGGCAATAATGCATGTTGCGAAGGCGAGGATACCAATGAGTAAACCAAATATCTGGCCCCTCCTGATTGTGTTATATGCCGAAGTTAAGTGTAACTTCTCTATCTCTCTTTGATGCTTTCCATTTCTTCCGCCATGGCAAGTATTCGTTCCGCAGCTCCGGGAACTATTTGATCAAATCCTCTTAATATTTCTGGGTGAGGTAGTGGCCCTGAATATTGCCGCGCCTGAACTTGTGTTATCTCTTCATGCTGATGAGATACATTATTTTTAGATTTTTTGACTTGGAGTGTGTATTACTTTTGTTTCTGCTCATCTGAGAATTGCTTTGCAGCGCTCTTGATCTGCTGATCAGTGTATTCCCATGCCTTACGCATTCTATCGTTTGCGCTCAGTTTTGGAGCAATGTGGCTATATCTGTTAGTGTCTGGATATATATCCATAATACTACCGATACCATTTAAAAAATACCTTAGCGTCTTAGTCATAGTTAATCTTACCAGTTAGTTATGATATTTAATCCTCTAATGAGGATATTCATATTAAACGGAATGTTTATTAATTAGATAACTTAATTTTATTTCTGTTCGCAAATTTTAGCAGAATCTAGGGTCTGTTGACGTTTTAAGATAAGTATTTCATAGGTAGAAACAAACTCGTAATATTGGGGTTCCCATACCACCAACAAAACGAGTTTGCGATGCCCCGAATAATGCTCAATGATGAGTACTGGTCGAAGCTGGAGAAGATTCTGCTTCAAGAATCGATTTATAACAAGC
>NZ_FORD01000001.1 GCF_900113925.1 Nitrosomonas sp. Nm34 | reverse complement strand
ATATTAACGGTATCGAATCTTTCTGGAGTTTCGCAAAAAGACGTTTGGCAAAATTCAATGGCGTGCCTGAGCATACTTTTTATCTTCACTTGAAAAAAACCGAATTTCGTTTTAATCATCGACATGATAATCTCTATCTTCAAATTCTTAAATTATTACGTCTAAACCCGCTTTAACTTCCTAAGACCCTTAATGTAATACATCCCTTTAGAGAAGGGAATGGGCGTGTTCAGCGTATATTTTTTGAGCATTTAGCAGCTTATAACGGGTACACTTTGGATTGGTCATCAATTTCTCAATGTGAATGGATTAAAGCAAATATAGATGGCTTTTACGTTCAATACCAAAGCCTAACTGAGATTTTTAAGCGAGTACTTAGCCATAATGCGCGAAAAGAATAATTTTATGGTTAGCTATTTTGCCTAACAAATCGTTGCAGCGGACTCCGCTATGCTTGGCTAATCTTGCGTTGGGTGCTGCGCTTGCTCATTTGTTTGAACTGCCGAATAAAATGACCCTATCTCGGGAAGATTATTTAACTGCTCAGTACCGTAGCAATGACTAATGGGTGATCTCGGTAATGCTTTGAAAAAGTACATGCGTCTCAAACATGCATTCATAATTCTTCATAATTCGAGCTTATTTCCAGATTACCCTGCCGGATCAGTATGGTTCGGCAGGGTTTATCGCATCCGAGACAGTGCAGCAGAATTTCATGCTGCATACCCGTTGGAAAATCGGTCTTAAGTGCCGGCAAAGTATTCTGATATCATAATTAAAGCTACCGTTACGCCGAATATGACTGCGATATTGATAGCAAAATATTTAAGTGTTTCAGCATCGCTTCTTGTATTGTTTAATGAACTCATATTCCTATTTACTCCTATATTATCTGTAAACATAAAAAATATGAACCGATTCAAGGTTATAAATATGAGCCGAATCGTGTTTAGTTTCATTGATTTAGATCAATGAAACCAACCTCAATTATTGATTTATGTCAATAAATGCTAATTGAAGGTCTCAATAAGCTTCAGCTGTTTGCTCCCACAATAAATTGAAAAAACTGGGGAAGTAGGGAAAAGGTGTTAATTATTGCAAAGTATATACAATGCTGTAGGGTGTAATAACGAAGCGTATTGCGCCGCTATGACTGCTCAAAAGCTGGCGGGCATTGGGTGTGGTGTGCAAAGAGAGTATTGGCATGCAATAAGAGCAATTCCTTATTTCATTGCTCGTATCACTCTGGTACTATCAGTTCTTGCGAAAGATGAATAAGCTGCTCAAAGATCATGCCGGCTCTTTTTGTGAGCCGTTAACTATACTGCCAAATTTAATTGTTCGCTAGGGATAGAAGATGAAAAACAAGCCGAGAGACCGCATGAAAGATTCGTTTTATGCTGGCCTGCTCTTCCAAATTGAACAAATGATTTGTCAAGCCGACGATGAAGCCAAGAGCAAAGGGCAGATACTCACCGATTCTCAAATTATAGATCGGCGCTTATCCAAACGCGAAAGAGAGCGGGGGGCGGAGGGCCGGACATTTCCAAGACAAATGAGCGCGAGAGGATAATAGCCAAATTGATAAACAACTTATTTCAAGCGCCTGAGGAAATTTTTGAGCAAATAACATCGGACGACGGCACGATACAAGAACAACCATTGAAAATATCTGACTGGATCAAGGCACTCGAGACAGTTGAGGATTCAATCAAGACGCGAAAGAGCAGTATCCCCGGATCAAGAGACTACTTGGACTTCGTGCATCACTTCATTGAGCAAGGCAAAGGAGCGAGATGAATCAGAAAAACGGGACGCTACCCTTTAAGCAGAAGATAACTGGAGTCGGGTAAAATGTATTATCCATTAACTCTCAATTGAAAAATCTATTTTATATTTTTACATCATATGCGCGCACTAGGTATAAATTCTCAACAAGGTTTTGAATTATCTGAATTTCCTGATCCCGCTATTGGTGATTACGATCTGTTGGTGCGGGTAAAAGCAGTGGCAGTGAACCCTGTCGATATTAAACTCAAGGCTAGTATCAAGCCGGATCAGGCCGGATTGAAAATTCTAGGATTTGATGCCTGCGGTGAAGTGTTGGCAACAGGTGCACGGGTTGAGGGCTTTGCGGTGGGTGATCGGGTATTTTATGCGGGTGATGTCATGCGCACGGGATGCTTTGCTGAACAACAAGCCGTAGATAGTCGCTTGGTTGCCAAAGCACCGCAAAGCTTGTCTGATCTGGAGGCAGCGGCCATGCCGTTGGTCGGGTTGACTGCTTCTGAAGCCCTGTTTGACCATTTGGGTATGAGCCTGGATGCAGCTGCTAATCAAGGCAAACGTATATTGATTATTGGCGGTGCAGGTGGGGTAGGTTCCATGGCGACTCAATTGGCTAAGCAAGTGGGGGGTAGGGTGATTGCGACGGCTTCACGTGCTGACAGTCAAGCTTGGTGCAGGCAATTGGGTGCAGATCAGGTGATAGACCATAACCAGCCGTTACGCCCGCAACTTGAGGAGGAGGTGGATTGGGTTTTGTGTGCTGCCGATACGGATAGCCATCTTGATAATATGGCTGCTTGTATTCGACCCTTTGGTAAAGTCTGTGCCTTGGTGAGCCATCGTCAGCCGATGGATATGAATCGTTTTAAAAACAAAAGCGCAAGTTTTCATTGGGAATTCATGTTTACCCGGGCGATGTTCAAAACATCAGATCAATCGCAGCAAGGTGCCTATCTGCAGCGCCTGGCACAAACCGTTGACGCGGGGAGTATCCGCTCCATCCTGACTCAGCAGGGCGGACAGCTCAGTGTTGAAACGCTGCAAGCCGCATTTGATCAAGTTGCTGGCGGCAGGATGATTGGCAAAATGGCGTTAAAAGGGTTTTAAGCAATACTTTGCTCATAGGTGCTGGTAAAAACGTAGCTTCGCTCATTACTTGCCTGCATAGCTTATTAGCTCGGCTTCCATTTCCTCTTTCCATCCGAGCAGCGCCCCTCTATATTTGCTTGCCTCACTGATTAATCGTAGATTTCGGGCGTGGTTTTGGATTCCCATGATGCTCGCCGTAACTCTCGGTATCCGCAATCGTGTCAAGGCTATGCTCTATCGTACATACCGCATCCAATCCCTGCTTGCGAGCTTCAGCTAATTTTTTGATCTGCTCTGATAGACAGCGCGCTCACGGAATATATCTCTTCCAAAACCATTGATTAATTGATAGATGGGGCTGTCCGTCGTGTGCTTGCTTAAATACTTCTTAAAATTGTTTTGTCAGGATTTGAGTAATTCTTGCGATATTGACAGGCTTGTCATTTGTACCGATACCATAAGGTATGCAACGTGGCGGCGTAACATTAAAGGGAGGCCGGCCTGTGTTCTTGATGAAAAGTGATACGGCGAAGAGGGCTGTGCAGCATGGCGCAAGCCGAGTTCGTAGAAAACGTTGGCGTTGGTCGTGGTGAGATAAGTGAGAGCGTATTCGCATAATATCAGACGTTCGCACATTGGTTTATGGATGATACCACCGGTCATTTCCTCGGCAGCTCGTATTGGTGCGTAATCGGCTGCCAGGATAGCTGATTCGATCAGCCATGATAAACCGCATCAAAATCAAGCATCTTGCCGCCAGTCGTCGGTTTTTGCCCAAAAGGCATGAGTACAAAGCAGAGCGGGTTGGTCATGGTTTTTTTCCAGACTGATTAAATAGGGGAGAAATCTTATCTTGCTGTTTATTTAATATTTTTGATGCGTTCAGAATATGAAGAGTGTACTCATAATCATCACTCTCAATGACGTAATAATTCACTCATTTTAGTGGATTCTTGAGCGGAGAGGTTGTTATCGACACCAATGGCCGATGCTGTGGCTCTTTGCAGGCTGAAGGGAATTTTTAGAAAATATTTTAACAAGCGCTTGCATCACTCATTTTTTTATATATAATGAGAATCATTCTCATTAACATTATTGAATATCAGCTGCTATGAATAGATCGAATAGTAATTTGCAGGTTGTTACGGAATCACACTCTTTACTCATGCGTGATCCATATAAGCCAATCAGCAGTGATAGCTTGTTTGTAGCCGGTAATGAAGTGCTTATTCAACACCGAGGCGAACAGTATCGATTACGCCGTACACGTAATGGTAAGCTGATCCTAACGAAATAATGAGTAAAATTAAATATTTCCTTGCAAAACAAAAAAACCTATAGCCGGATAAAACAGTTTCTCATCAGTCACTGGAAGTACTCTCTCCTCTGCCAGTGACTATTTTAGCCAGCCAGCCTAACTTCTTCTGGGCAAGCCAGCCAATTTTTTTGTCAATTTAAGGGGTATGGGCTATGAGATATTTAAAGAAACCCTTCTTTTCACTTGCCTTTTATGGAATAGATAATTTCTCCGGCAATGCGTTGCGCGATCATTTTCATCGCTCTTCGCTTATCATAAAATACTGTACAGATAATCTTGAGAAGAAATTTGCTTACCTCCGCAGGCTATTTTGGCGAAGAGATACCTTGCGTGCAAGGCTGTCCGCCTTTAGAGCAGTAGCGTATACTGTCATCCGGCCTGTCTCTGAACAAGAGCCTCTCCCGATAATTCATGGCCATTTTCCCGGGAAAGGAGTCTATTCCAATGTAAACATAAGGCCGGAGACAGAATGGGTTCCACTGATCAAGGCAAAGCCGATGATCCAGTCTAATGCTAGCCAGGAGATCACCGAAATGCACGGTACTAACCTTAACCTTGCCGGGCAAACTGTTTTATGCGTGGGTGGGCGTGCTACGCTTTACCCAGACTATCTTCAGCTGGTAGAAGCGGCGGGAGGATGCTTCATGATCTATCGTGGTAATCCAGAAAGTAAAAGAGATCATTTATATCCATTACTAGATCGGGTTAACATGGTTATTTGCCCGGTCGACTGTGTCAGTCATGATGATTATTTTGCCGTTAAACGCTATTGCAAGCTGTCGGGTAAGCTGTGTGTATTCCTGGAACGTTCCAATTTGCCTGCTTTTAGTCAAGGTTTGAGAATGCTTGTTTTACAATTGCATAAAGATCATTATTCAGCGTAACAGATTTCCCACTTTCTGTTTATGCATAGGGTAGTAAAGGCACGAGCATACTTTCGGAAGAACAATATACTTATGTCTGGATCGCAGACGCAGAGGCTGGCTCTGGTCCTTGCGATCCTTTCTCGGTTATCCGTTGTTATTCGACTTCCAAATCAAAAATGACGTAAATAATGTGAAGGCAAGCCACAGACAATATAAAAATACGGCAAGGTAAAGCCGACAAAGTCAGTTTTAGTTTAGAAATGGAAATAGGTAAATAAAGATCTGTTCCATTAATAAAACTTTCCTCACATGTTTTCGGGCTGATATTTCACTTTTTTAGAATAGAACATTCTATTCGTAATACTTTAGTCATTGTAAAACGATCAATTCAGACATTTTCTATAGTGTGTTTCTAATTGGCGACAAAATAAAGCTATTGAAAATAATAAATTATTTATTAAATATAAAAAAACATGTTTCTAATAATAGACATAGAAAAACATGTTAAAAACTTATTGTTATAAGCAGCTCATGTGTTTGTAAAAAAATTAATTAATTATTGGCGACATTTATCCCGACTTTTCTTCTAAGGTTCTAATGTAAGTAATTGATTAGTAACTATAATATTCTTTGGCATAAATATTGCATATAAAAAAGCTTTGTATAGACATTCAAGATGACGAGGTCGTTTTTATTGTAATGTGAATCATAGCGCATTATTTGCTTACTCTTTCCAGTCACAGGTTTTCTCTATGCCAGATTGCTTATCCATTGGCTGAAGAAAGAATAGTTATTAATAAAATATAAGGAGATTGACAATTTATGATAGCTATATCATCAGCTCAAAAGGCGGGGAAAATTATCGGTTTATTTGCAGCAATTCTGATTGTTCTATTTATAAATAATACTTTTGCCCGCGATAATGATGATCGCGACAGTGATGATCGCGATAGTGAGATTAGATTTGAGCTTACTGATAATGCCGGCCGCTGGTTTGATACTGGGGCTGAGCTAGAAGGTAACCGCTCGATTGCAGTTGCTACCCCGGGTGTGCGAGTTAAATTCTCGGGTGATTCAAATACCGTTCATACCAGAACCAGTCTGGTTTATCCTACCGGAGCCGCTGGCATGCCCTTTAATACTGAGCCGAGAAAGGGAGGCGACGATGTGACGCTGACTACTCCAGGTTTGTATATTTTCGTCTGTAGTATTCATCCTTACATGTTTGGTGCGGTGATTGTGGATGATCCAGCTACCGCCGGTTTGGATCTGGGTTCCTCGCTCAGTATGATTACGGGAGAAAGTTTTTCCAGCAGCAGCGACCTGGCAACACGATTGCTACGCACCTTTTTCATTGCGACCAATCCTGTCAACTGGCAGAACTATGCCAGTAGTACGCCTTGGCGTGTTACTTACCCAAACATGGATGTACACATCGATGGAAGTACCGTTAATTTAGCCAGTGCTCTGAATGCTCGTTATGGGAATGATCTGACACTGGAAGCGCTCAGCAAACCAGCGATCCCTGCAGTAGGTGAAGTATGGGTCGCCACCCAGTTTGAAACCACCGCAGGGAAATCCAAGCCGGGTACGGTGTCGGCGATTGATGGGGCCAACTGGCAAGTGACACGCAAAGTAGCCTTACCATCGATCGATATGAATAATCCGCACAATTTATGGACTGATAAGGACCAGAATGTTATTTATGCGACCCAATGGTTTGATAGTAAACTGGCTGTTTATGATCGCCAAACGGGGACATTGATTCGGAATGTGTCTGTCGGTGAATCGCCTGCGCATGTGATGACTTTGACCGATAATGATCGGATTCACATCACCAATAACGGTGACAGCCGCACAGATTCTGTGATGGAGCTGGCGCCTCTTGCAACCGAGGTGCTGCGCCGCATCGATATTGGCCGCGGTACGCCGCATGGTCATTGGATGAGCCATGACGGCAAACATATGGTGACGCCCAATGTGATCAGCGGCGACACCACGCAATACAACTTCAGGACTAATGTCATTGAAGCCATTGTGCCGGTAAGTGGTGAATTTAGCCATCCAGTGGCGGTTGGTATGCTGCCGAATGCCGGTAAATTTTATGTCGCGAACATGTTTGACAACACGATTACGGCAGTCGATATGAGTACACATACCGTCATCAAGCATATTAACCTGCTGGAAAACTACAATCCTTTGTCAGGCGCTGCTTCAGGCCCTGTGGGAGCATGGCCGATTCAGACACCGGTATCTCCTGATGGGAAAAACATGGTGACAGCCAATGCCCTGAGTGGAACGATTACCATCATCGATACCAGGCCAGGCCTGGCGACGACAGATACAGCAGTAAAAATGCTGCCGTGTGATCCAGGCTGCCATGGCGTGCAGTATGGCGCCAAGCAAGGTGGTGGGTACTATGCTTATGTATCCAGCAAATTCTCAAATAGACTGTTAGTGGTGGATCCCGATCCAAACGCTGATGGTGATCCGTCAGATGCGAGTATTGTCGGTAGTGTAGGGCTCTTTGCTTCCGAGGCAACCCTTAGAGATGATCCTATAACAGGTAATCCGGGAATGGGTGGACAAGGTATACTGCCGATTCCGCTGGTTTACAATGGCTGGGTGCAAAATTTACCCGCTTCCTGGAGCGATCAACTAACTGAAGCGCAGCGTCATCCAATTCAGTAGTGAGGTAGCGTGAGGCGATAGCGCTAACCCGCATCGCCTTCGTTTCGGAGTTGGCACTGAACCAGGGCTTGGTTTCTCTGGTAAAGCAGGCGCATGGATAATTAAGCGGGCTCTGCTACCGCTATTTTTGGTCGGGATAGGGTATAAAATATTTAACAACATTACTGATTCATATGCAAAAGTAATTTTCAGCACATGGAGGCAAGTACTTGTGCCTATCCTTACTATGCAGAAGTTCCTTCAGATCCTGTATCATCCTGCTTTTAGAGTTACTTGCAAGCTTTCATGAAAACGATTTTTCTGGATTTTGAAAAAGGTATCGAGGAATTTGAAGAGAAGATCGAGCAACTGCGCTTTGCCCAGGATAATTCAGCACTGGATATTTCAGCTGAAATTGCTAAATTACAGGCAAAAAGCCAGGCGCTCACCAAAAATGTCTATGCTAAGCTCACTCCTTGGCAGATTTCTCAGGTAGCACGTCATCCGCAGCGTCCCTATACACTTGATTATATTCAGTCTTTATTCACTGATTTTGAAGAGTTACATGGAGATCGCCATTTTGCCGACGATCATGCGATTGTGGGAGGATTAGCCCATTTTAACCAGCAGCCTGTGATGGTAATCGGCCATCAAAAAGGTCGTGATACCAAAGAGAAAATTTACCGTAATTTCGGAATGCCAAAACCAGAAGGCTATCGCAAGGCATTGAGGTTAATGCGCCTCGCAGAGAAATTTTCGCTGCCACTGATCACTTTTATCGATACGCCAGGTGCTTATCCAGGAATTGATGCTGAAGAACGCGGACAATCCGAAGCAATCGGGAAGAATCTCTACGTAATGGCTGAACTGAAAGTGCCTATTATATCTATCGTAATCGGTGAAGGAGGTTCAGGTGGTGCGCTGGCTGTTGCGGTTGGGGATGCTGTCATGATGCTGCAGTATGCCACTTACTCGGTTATTTCCCCGGAAGGGTGTGCTTCAATTCTTTGGAAGAGTGCAGATAAATCGTCCGAAGCCGCAGAAATTATGGGTATTACCGCGGATCGCCTGAAAGAACTGGAGCTGATCGATACTGTTATCAGTGAGCCGATTGGCGGGGCACATCGCGATTACGCTGCTATCATGTATTCAGTCAAAAGCGCTTTGCAGGATACCTTAAGAAAGCTGCAGGTTCTGCCGTATGAAATGCTGCTGCAGAAGCGTTTTAATCGATTAATGGGGTATGGCAAATTTAAGGAAGTCAAGGCCGAACACCATTCTTGAATGGGTTGAATGCATCCTGCGTGCGCAGGTGGGCGGAAAAGATCATTTAGTGGTTGCGCTAAGTGGCGGCGTTGACTCGGTGGTGCTGCTGCATTTGCTTCATACATTGTCAAGCTCGATGAGATTCAGGCTTTCCGCCGTGCATGTTGAACATGGCATCAGTGCTTATGCAGGCCAATGGAGTGATTTCTGCCAGAATCAATGCGGCGCGTTGGGTATTCCTATTGAGATTTTCCGTTTAAAAGTCCAGAAAGTACCTCAGGTTAGCCTTGAGACTGCAGCCAGGCAGGCACGTTATCAGGTATTTAACAGTATTGGAGCTGATTATATTGTGCTGGCGCATCATCAGGATGATCAAGCTGAAACTTTGCTGTTACAGCTTCTGCGTGGTGCGGGTGTTAAGGGTCTGGCGGGAATGCCCGTGGTGAGGAAGCTTGCTTCCAGGAGGGCGATTCGGCTATTACGCCCTCTGCTGAATGTTTCACGCGAAACCATCCTGCAGTATGCACGGCAGCATCACCTTAGCTGGGTGGATGACGAGAGTAATAGCGACACGGCATACAATCGCAATTTTCTGCGACATGTTATTTTTCCGCTGCTGGAGCAGCGCTTTCCTGCTTACCGGGAGACATGCTCACGTGCCAGCCATTATCTTGGTGAGGCGGCTCACTTATTGGATGAGCTTGCCGGGATTGATAGCCAATGCGCTATGACAGCCGGGAAACTTCACCTGGATGGTTTGCGCCAGCTCAGTTTTTCTCGCGCCAAGAATCTGTTGCGCTATCTGTTCTCGCAGCACGGAGCAATCCAGCCCAATTCCCTAAAACTTGAAGAAATCTTGCGGCAATTATTGTCGGCAAAAACTGATACTAAACTTCATCTTGTTTTTGGCGAAGTAGAGATACGATGTTTCAAAGGCTTGGTTAATATTCAATCAAAACGTATACCATCCGTGATAAATGTTCCTCTGGTATGGCGCGGAGAATATCGCTGGGTGATTGAGCCTTTGAGTGGAACGATTGAATGGGGTCAACAGCAGGGTATGGGAATCAACCCGACTGAGCTGATTAAGCAGCCTGTCACTGTCCGCTTGCGCGCGGGAGGAGAGCGATTTCAACCTGACTGCAAACGTCCCCGTCGCAGCTTAAAAAAGATGCTGCAAGAAGCTGCGCTGCCGCCATGGGAGCGTGGTACGCTACCGTTACTTTTCAGTGGCGAACAACTCGTCTGGGTGCCTGGCATTGGGGTGGATTGTGCTTTTCAGGCATTGCCGGGAGAGTTGGGATGGGTGCTGACATGGCAGCCACATAAGGTCGATTAAGTAATCAAAATAACGTTTCAAACAATTTTCGGAAAAAGACATGATTCTTGTAACGGGTGGAGCAGGATTTATCGGAGCAAATTTTATACTCGACTGGCTGGCACAATCGGATGAGCCCGTAATTAATTTAGATAAATTGACTTACGCAGGCAATCTGCAGAATTTGGCTTCACTAGAAGGAGATTCGCGGCATATTTTTGTACGCGGTGATATTAATGATCAACAGAAAATAGCTACCTTGCTTCGGCAATATCATCCTCGTGCCATCATTCATTTCGCAGCAGAAAGCCATGTTGATCGCTCCATCCATGAACCGGAAGCGTTTATTCAGACGAATATTGTGGGTACTTTCAGGTTACTGGACACAGCTTATCGTTACTGGAAAGAGCAGAAAGGGGAAATTCAACGGGGTTTCCGTTTTCTTCATGTTTCAACGGATGAAGTGTATGGTTCCCTCTCTAAAGATGCGCCTGCTTTCACAGAAACTCATCCTTATCAGCCAAATAGCCCTTATTCCGCCAGCAAGGCTTCCAGTGATCAACTGGTTCGTGCTTATCACCATACCTACGGCTTACCTACGCTCATCACAAATTGTTCCAACAATTATGGTGCATTCCAATTTCCAGAAAAACTTATTCCTTTAATGATCGTGAATGCGCTGGTTGGTAAGCCATTACCTGTATATGGAGACGGTCAGCAGATCCGTGACTGGCTTTACGTGAAGGATCATTGCAGCGCGATTCGCCGTGTGCTGCAAGCTGGTATGCCAGGAGAAACTTATAATATTGGCGGATGGAATGAGAAACCGAATATAGAGATTGTGCATATCATTTGCAATTTACTCAATGAGCTTCATCCGGCTGATTATCACAAATTAATCAAATATGTCGCAGATCGCCCAGGTCATGATCGCCGTTATGCCATTGATGCACGTAAAATCGAGCGTGATTTAGGCTGGAGGCCAGTCGAAACATTTGAAACAGGCATTCGGAAAACTGTCAAGTGGTATCTGGATAATCAGGACTGGGTTGCCAATATACAATCCGGCGAGTATCGGAAATGGATTGAATCTCACTATCAGGAGTATGTCGGGTGAAGATATTGTTATTCGGCAAAAACGGGCAAGTGGGTTGGGAATTACAGCGCAGTCTCCAGCCGCTAGGTGAGGTGGTGGCATTGGATAGATCCAGTCAAGCATATTGTGGTGATCTGGCTGATCCGGCAGGGATCAGGCAGACCATACGTGCGATTATGCCAGACGTCATCGTTAATGCGGTTGCGTATACTGCTGTAGACCGAGCTGAAAGCGAGCCCGATCTGGCGTACCAGATCAATGTTGAAGCAGCGGCCATTTTAGCGCAGGAAGCGCAGCGTATCGATGCCTGGTTGGTTCACTACTCTACGGATTATGTCTTTGATGGCAGCGGTGATAGCCCATGGATTGAATCTGATTTGACTTCCCCTTTGAATGTTTATGGCCAAACCAAACTCCAGGGGGAAGAGGCTATTCGCAATGCTGGCTGCCACCATTTGATTTTTCGGACAAGCTGGGTTTATGCGGCACGCGGCAATAATTTTGCCAGAACCATGCTGCGTCTGGCGCAAGACCGTGATCAGTTAACTGTCATTGATGACCAGGTTGGTGCGCCGACAGGAGCGGACTTGCTCGCTGATGTGACGGCGCACGCAATTTTAAAGGCATTGAAACAGCCTGAGGTAGCAGGACTTTATCATCTGGTCGCAGGCGGGGAGGTTTCCTGGTATGGTTATGCCCGCTTCGTACTTACTTTTGCAAGAGAGCACGGCTGGGCAACCAAGACTCAATCTGGAGCTATTCTGCCAGTGCCCAGCCGTGCCTTTGCCACAGCTGCGAAACGACCGCTGAACTCTCGCTTGAATACTGAAAAATTCCGCTGCACTTTTGGGCTGAATATGCCTCACTGGCAAATAGGAGTTGCCCGGATGCTGATGGAGGTACTGGAGAAATAAGCCAAAGTTATCGGAACTGCCAGCTTTCCGCAGTCCCAATTAGCAAATTGGCGGTCATTTTGCCGAAACGCTTGGCAAAATGCTCAGCTAATCCTTCTTTGGTTGTATAATCAACGATACGTTCGACTTGGATGACTTCTCGCGCTACATATTCGGCACTGCCGAGTGCATCGACCAAGCCGAGGTCTATGCTCTTTTGACCTGTCCAGAGCATGCCGCTGAAAATTTCTGTTGTATTCTTCAGGCGTTCCCCTCTCCCTTGTTGAACCACCTGTATGAATTGCTGATGAATTTCAGCTAGCATTTTCTGGGCATGCTCTCTTTGTTTGGGGTCAGTGGGTGAAAAAGGATCCAGAAAACTCTTATTTTCCCCAGCTGTGAGCAGGCGTCGTTCAATACCCAGTTTTTCGAGAGTGCCCGTAAAACCAAAACTATCCAGAATGACGCCGATGGAACCAACAATACTTGCTTTGTCCACAAAGATTTTATCGGCAGCCACCGCGGCATAGTAACCTCCAGAAGCGCAAATATCCTCTACTACGGCATAAAGTGGAATTTGCGGATACTCCGTTCGTAACCGTCTAATTTCGTCATTGATATAGCCTGCCTGTACCGGGCTTCCTCCTGGGCTGTTGATTCGTAGAATTACTCCCGCTGTATTTTTGTCTTTAAAGGCTTTTTGCAGCGCTGCATTAACATTATCAGCGCTTCCCATACTATCAGGCTTGATTTCGCCACGTAAATCAACGAGTGCCGCATGTCTTTCGGAAATTCCCACAGATTCTTCCCCGAGCCAGCCTAATCCCCAGAAAAGCAGAACATAAAGGTAAATAAAAGTCAGTGATTTAAAAAAAATACTCCAGTAACGCGTGCGACGTTGCTCCTGCAAAGAGGAAAATACCAGTTTTTCCAATATTTCCTTTTCCCGGCCTTCTTCATTACGATTTGTTGAATCTGTCATAGCTTCCTCAACTCTTTAGAATGATGTTTCTGAAAATAATAGTAAGTATGGTTAGACTATTTTTGAAATCTTACTCACATTATAAGCATTAAATGATATGTCGGGATTGCAATGAGATGCTGAATAAGTGCCATTTACCAGTAGGCTGGTACGTTAAGTGACGTGAAGGAATGAGCAAAGTTCGCTTTAACGAAACTAATTTTGCTCATTTTAGCGAAACTCACTCTGTTCGTTTTCTCGTTTACTGCACTCCGTTTGCCTTACACTTTATCTTGCTCGGTAGCTATTCAGGATCTGGGTTTCCTTAATGGCGAGTCAGGGTTGCCCAATCCTGACTACTTTACGACGATTTTAATCCCATCATCGGGTTGAAGTCTGGGATGACTGCTGCTCCATGACAAAGATTTCCACGCGCCGGTTTTTAGCTCGATTAGAGGGTGTGTCGTTTGAAGCAATGGGTTGAGAGGAGCCACGGCCATCAATCTGTATACGTCGAATTGGCACATTACGACTGACCAGGTAATCACGTGTACTGGCAGCACGATTAACCGATAGAGGATTGTTAATGGCATCCGTACCGGTATTATCAGTGTGCCCCACAATCATTATGGTCGTATTAGGATTATTAAGTAGACTGGTTGCGAAGCTATCGAGAATGGGCCTGAAATTGGGCTTAATATCTGCGCGCCCGCTGTCGAATGAGATATCACTCGGAATATTGAGCATCAAGCGGTTATCAGGAGTTTGCGATACCTGTACCCCAGTGCCGGCCGTCGCTGCTTCCATTTGTCTTTTTTGCTCTTCCATTCTTCGTGACCATATGTAACCTGCTCCAGCACCGAGTACAGCACCGGAACCTGCGCCAATGGCAGCACCTTTGCCACCACCCAGGATTGCACCAATCACGGCTCCTGTACCTGCACCAATGGCGGCACCTTGTGAGCTACCGCGTTGTGTTTCCGTCATGGTGGCACAGCCACCGAGCGTCAACGAAGTTACAAGAGTTGCAATTGTCATTCTAAATTTCATAAATATCTCCCTCATGAATAAACGGTACTGTAGCAGAAGAAGTAAAAAATTCAATCTTCATTATCTTATAGAGTGCGCTATTATTTCCTGTAGATAGCGTTGAAACCAGTTTTTCATTATTTTAAAAGGTTGAATATTTATGACACAACAGATCATTGATTGTGAACTGCACGATTATATTGAAGTGGCTTGTATGTATGGCTATCAAGTCAGACTCATTTTAAGGGATGAGCAAATATTTGAAGGTAAAGCAAAAGATATGGCAACAACTGCTGAAAAACGAGAATTTTTGATTATTGATAATGAGCAGGGGTCACAACAGGTTGAGCTGATACAACTTAAAAAAATACAGATACTGACACCTGATGCACCGTTCAAAGAAGTTGTCTTTTGATAACTATCTTGCAGAGAATTTACAGAATTGTCTCTTTTCACCAGATTATCTCTTGAATTAACTATTAGGCGCCTCGAAAAATTCAGAGTTCTAAACAAGACAAGGCGAGAACCAAAAATGTTGATGCAGCCTATAACAGATAGGCAAGGAAATATTTTTTGTGAACTACGCAGTATTATGACGAGACGGGGTAAACAGGCAATCTGCGAAGTGGATGCTCACAAATATGAATTTTTAGAGATGCCCTATTTTAAAATCGGAAATTAGGGTGCGATGTTTCACCGTTGTGTATCATGCTGGTTATGTCTTTTATCGTCTACTTTATTTCCGTATCTGGTATGATCACAGCTTACGACATACAAAACTTTGCAGAGAGCCTCTATAATGAATTCATTTTATTCTTGATATGTTGTCAGTAATAGTTATATAGCGGAGATAACCTATCAGCAGAGCGATCTCACAATAACATTAGGAGTGTGTGCAAATCTGGTGTTGCCGAAGGATAGAGTTGTTCAAAATTCAAGCATGGAAGCTTTACAAAAAAATATCCAATGCTTGATGTTTAAATAGTACCTAACAAAGGAGACATAATGAATCTGATTCTTACCGGAGATCATGTAGAAATCACACCTGCCTTACGCGATTATGTGAATTCTAAAATGGAGAAGATTAGCCGGCATTTTGATCATCTGATTGATGTTAATGTCATTTTATCAATAGAAAAGCATCAACAGAAAGCTCAAGCTTATATTCATCTCCGTGGCAAAGATATTTTTGTCGAGGTAGAGAACGCTGATATGTATGCTTCAATTGATAGTTTAGTGGATAAGCTTGACCGGCAGATTCTTAAATATAAGGAAAAAAATATAGAACGTCGTAATCATGAGGCATTAAAAAATCAGGAATTTGACCATCCTGAGTAACGTTAAGTCAACTTAATAGAAAGTTGCAATGCCAGAAATTATCTGCTTCATCACAAGACTTAATCGGCCTAAGATAGGACAAGATTAAGAGAATAGAAGTTATGGCATATCAAGTTGCCTACAGATATGTTATCAATACAAGCTAGTTTTTTCCCTCGTTATCAAATCCCACCTAATTACAGCTTCAACTTCGATGTAAAAAGATAATTTCAGGCGGAATATCCTATTTGTGTTTATTGAGAGTATTTTATTTCTTTTTATGAACCTTATTTCACAATTTTTACCAGAATCCAACGTGATCGTTGATCTGGATGTCGCCAGTAAGAAACGCGTCTTTGAGCAGGCTGGATTATTGTTTGAGAATACACTGCACATCGCACGCAGTCAGGTATTTGATAGCTTGTTCGCGCGAGAAAGGCTTGGCTCTACTGGCCTGGGTCAAGGTGTGGCAATTCCGCATGGTAGAATCAAGGGGCTGCGTGAAGCTGCTCTAGCTTTAGTCAGAATGAAAGAAGCCATACCTTTTGATGCACCAGATGGTTTGCCAGTCAATATTGCCTGTATCCTGTTGGTACCTGAAAAAGCAACGGATAAACATCTCCAAATTTTAAGTGAGCTGGCCCAAATGTTTAGTGACAAAAGTTTTCGTGAGAAACTGCTCTCGAGTAAGGGCGCAAAGGAGATTCATCAGCTTATCTCTGATTGGACACCGGGTAATGTCTCACATTAGCATTACTCAGCTATTTGAAGGCAATAAAACTAAATTGAGGCTGACCTGGAATTGTGGGCAGGAGTATGGCAATAAGGTGCTGAATAATGAAGTCGTTGCTAAATCTCCACAAGGGCTCATAGGCCACCTCAATTTTATCCATCCTAATTGGATACAAGTGCTGAGTAGTTTGGCTATGGATTATCTTAATCAGCTTGACCTCTCTTCCTTGGAGAGAAAATTTCAGCAATTAGCCCAAAGTAATTTAGCATGCATGATTGTGGCTGATGGTGCTTTGGTTTCTGATGCCCTAAGATCATTCGCTGCGAGGACACACACACCGATACTTTGTTCAACCAATTCAAGCCTGGATGTCATCTGGATATTACGCTCCTTTTTAACCAAAGTGCTGGCGCCAAGCGTGAGCAAACATGGGGTGCTATTGGATGTTTTAGGAATGGGTGTGCTGATAACGGGTGAAAGTGGGGTGGGTAAAAGCGAATTGGCATTAGAGCTGATCAGTCGCGGTCATGGGTTAGTAGCAGATGATGTGGTTGAATTACGTCGTATCGGACCAGAAACACTAGAGGGTTTCTGTCCGCCAATATTACGAGATTATCTGGAAGTGCGCGGACTCGGTTTATTGAATATTCGGACTATTTTTGGGGAAACTGCGGTTCGTCGGCGCAAAAATATGAAATTAATCGTCCATTTGGAAAAATCCAGTGGTTCAGATATCAGTGCGGTTGAACGACTTCCTCTGAGCAATCTGAATGAAGATATTTTGAATGTAAACATACGCAAAGTGATTATTCCCGTTGCTGCCGGGCGGAACCTCGCGGTATTGGTCGAAGCGGCAGTCCGGAATTATGTTTTGCAGCTGCGCGGAATTGACAGTACCCAGGAGTTTATTAAGCGGCATGAGCAGAAAATGACCGATATTGCTTCAGATTAATATATTGGAGATCCTTTCCTGAAAATGAGGGCTGCGCATACGATCACTCTTGCCTTTACAGGTGCATCCGGTATGCCTTATGGCATTCGTTTGCTAGAAATATTATTAGCTCAAGGTGTGCATGTTTATTTACTATATTCACAAGTGGCGCAGATCGTTGCCCAGCAGGAGATGAAATTGACGCTCCCTTCGCGCCCACAAGAAGCAGAAGCATTTTTTACCGACTACTTTAATGCAGAAAAAGGGTTACTAAAGGTATTTGGGCGGGAGGAGTGGTTTGCCCCCGTTGCTTCTGGATCAAATCCAGCTGATGCGATGGTAATTTGTCCTTGTACTATGGGCACCTTGTCAGCCGTTGCTTCAGGCCTGAATCAGAAATTAATCGAGCGTGCGGCGGATGTCATGCTCAAGGAGGGACGTAAACTTATTCTGGTGCCGCGTGAAATGCCCTTTTCTACGATTCATCTCGAAAATATGCTGAGGTTGGCTCGTTGTGGCGCCATTATCCTGCCGGCTAATCCCGGATTTTATCATCACCCCCAGAGCATACAGGATATCGTCGATTTTGTCGTCGCACGTATCCTTGATCATCTCGGTGTCGCACATACGTTAATGCCACGCTGGGGCGAAGAAAGCGAGTGAGTTATTAAGCAATAAGCGTTCTTCTGGTTATCCCATTTCTAAATCAAACCTGACTTTGTAGCTTCGCCTTACCGTATGATTGATGCTGTCTGCCGCTCGCCTTCGCGTCATGTTTGATTTAGAAATGGAATTAAAAGCTTTTCACTAAACCTGACATTATTTCAATGCATTTCTTATCGCACATGTCTCCCGTGAAATTGACTGTAATGTATGGTCAGTTAAATAGTAGATCGTTTTCTCAGTAATCACATAATCCATCGCGATATCATGCTCATGGGGATAGATAGTAGGGAGGTGGAGTACCTCAAAAGCGATCCCGATAGTTAACGGTCGAGGATTGATGGCAGCCAGGGTGCGATCAAAAAAGCCGCTGCCATAGCCTAGCCGGTACCCTTGACTATCAAAAGCGACCATTGGGATGATGATGGCGTCGATGATGACTTCCTCGGTATCGTGAGGAATAGCAATGCCATAAGCATCTTTTCTCATTGGAGCTTGCGGCCACCATTTGCGGAATTTCAATGGTTGATGCGGACCCATCACCTCGGGAAGTGCCAGTGTCGCTCCACAGGCATATAAATAGGTCATTACTTGTGCCGGGTCGTACTCGCCCTGGAAGGGTGAATAACATCCCACATGGCTTTGTTGCAGTGCCGGGAAGGCTTGTATGAGTGAGGTGGTGATCGCCTCACTCCATAGAGTGCGTTCTGCCTCTGGGGTTTGTTTACGACGCGCGATCAAATCTGCACGCTGTTGTTTCCGCCATTCTCGCCAGTTATTCATGGGGTGACATTTTAATCTGTCAGAAGTAATTGCTGGAAGTAAGTTCTAACAAAATTTTTCTGACTGGTACAGGGATAGCTAATTGTAATGCCTTATCAATAGTTAACCAAATCTCAGTAGCTGTTTTCTTGCGAGAATAATTGATCACTTGCAGTAGTTGGGGGTGAATCCGCAGCTTAAAATGGGTAAAGGTATGGTTAAGCGGAGGTAAGCTACTGATCGGTACACTCTCAATCCCCATACATTGCCTGCAGTAAGTTTGACTGTCGATGTCGATCGGTTTTTCTGGCAGACACCATAACCCGCCCCAAATACCCGGGCTTGATCGTTGTTCAAGTAAAATCTCATCCTGATTTCTTAATATTAAGAAAGTGGTTTCCTTACTGGGTAATGGTTTCCTGGGTTTGGAGGTAGGCAGGCTCGCTACCCGATTTTCCGCGAAAGCAATACAATCTGGCTGTAAAGGACAACTCAGACATTTTGGCTGATGACGCGTGCACACAGTAGCGCCCAGATCCATCAATGCCTGGGTATAAGTAGCCATTTGTTGTTGGGCGTTTTCTTGAGGGAGGAGTCCCTCTGCTTTTTGCCACAATAGTGCTTCTGTTTTCTTTTCACCCGGATAACGGGTGACAGCAAAGTAACGAGCAAATACCCGTTTGACATTTCCATCCAGTATCGCGCAGCGCTCCCCATAAGCGAAGGCAGCGATAGCCGCGGCCGTGGAGCGACCTATACCCGGCAGCTGTGCAATTTCTGCGGCATGTCGGGGAAACCTGCCCTGAAAACGCTCCATTATGAGGCAAGCTGCTTTATGTAAATTTCGGCCGCGCGAATAATAACCAAGACCGCTCCATAAAGTGAGTACAGTATCAAGCGATGCTTCGGCGAGGCATTCGATATCAGGAAAAGCTTCCAAGAAACGCTGATAATAAGGGATCACTGTCATCACTTGTGTCTGTTGCAACATAACCTCTGCCACCCAAATAGCGTAAGGGTCATTGGTTCCCTGCCAGGGCAGACTATGCCGGCCATGCTGCTTTTGCCATTCAATCAGGGTATTAGCGAAAGTAGACATTCAAGCAATGCGATGACTCGGTTTCTGATTGGACATGCTGAGGATGATACGGCTGAAACCCATTAATTCAAGGAGAATACTACTCGGCTGTTAGGCTGCTGATCATCGCTTGCAGGCTCTACTTTTGTTCCCAGCACGAATACGCGCTCGTTCGGAATGCCACCTTGTTCAATCAGCCAATAGAGGGCAGCGCTTGCTCTTTGTTCTGCAAGTTCATGCAACTCATCATCACTGATTGTGGTGTGAGCGAGGATCAGCTGTTTCATTTCCTCTACAGGTAAGTTTTTGGTCAATCCGATGATGTTTTTGGGCTTTTCGAAATCAGCTTCTTTATAGACGTGCGTGAGATACTGGGCGTATTCTTTTTCATCGAGCCTGATTTCGTCCAGTGTACCAGTAGCCTGTCCTTTTTTTACGCTTGCGGAAAGTTTCTGTGCCTTGATGCTTCGCTCGAGTAATGCATGTTTGAGCTCTTCATGATCGTTGACCGGATCCGCAAAACCCGTTATTTCAAGCTTGAGCGCAGGATGATCCAGCAAGGCTGCCGCGAGTGCCTGCAGACTTTTTTCTGCTTCAGGTTGAAGTGTGGGGTAGCCTGAAGGGAAGCTGATCTGTGACAGCTCCTCTTCATCTCCCATTAAAGAGCTCAGCAAGGTAAACGGAGCCGTGGCGGCTTTGGTGATCAAATTGACAAATGCTGTCCAGATAATGCCTGTCAAACTGAACTCGGGATCGTTGATCGAGCCCTTGAGTGGCAGACGAATGTCTATTTCGCCATGTCTATTCTTGAGAAGTGATATGGCGAGATGGAGCGGCAGTGACACAGCTTCAGGACTATCGGTTTTGTCACCGAGAGCAAGCTGGTCCAAAAAGATTTTGTTTTTCGCTTTCAATTCACCTTTTTCAATATGATAACTGACATCAAGCGAGAGTTTTCCTTTCTCAATGACATAGCCAATGTATCTGCCAGAATAAGGACTGAACGTTGGCAAATCGATCCCCGTCACGGTTGACTTGATATCGAGAAAGAGTTGCCCGCTGAATGGATCAATCATGCCTGAAATATGCAAGGGTGCAGATCGATCAAACAAGCCTTGGATATCTATTTTTCCGGATTTACCTGGATGAAGTGGTCCAATCTGGCCTTTGAGTCTAGTCAAATTAGCGCGGTAGCTTGGTTTGATGAATTGATCCGCAAAATCAATATCACCATTTCGTAAAACAATTTTATCGATATAAACGGGTAAAGGGGCATTGTCGGCTGGTGCAATAGAGGTTGGCTGGACTGAACCGTTCAAAGTGGATTCGGGAATGGGAGTGGGCTCTGTTTGCTTGACAAGACTGTGAAGATTGAGCTTCTTATTCGGTAATAAGGTGACGCGCGCATAAAAATCAGCGAGGTCAATAGTTGCAATGTCTACTCGTAATGGTTCGTTGATAAACTTGATGTTTGCCAGATCGATTTCCTTCCAGCGTAGCAGCCTAGAGCCTTTGTCCTTATCAACTATATTGAAGTCAGTCAGTTGTCCTTTGCCGATTAGAGCTATTTTGAGCGGTTCTCCCTCTGCTTTGATATTACCCTCAAAAGAAAGCGCACCCTGACTGAGAAGCGCATTTAATCGGTCGCTTAACCAACCTTGCAAGGGCACTAGATCAACATTTTTGAGATTAACGGTGAGATCAGTTGTTAATGGTGTTCGCCTGAGATTGCCTCTGGTTTCAATGCTGCCGTGCTGATTAATGGTTGCTTGCAATAGCAGATCGAGTGGTGTAGTACCGTCCACATCAATATTATTAATCATCAAATTCAATGAATCGATGTTCATTGGGGTTATTTTTGCCAGCGTGTGATCTTCAAAACGTACGGAAGCATTCGTCAATTTCACTTGATTGATTTGTGTTGACCAGGCTTTGCCGGTTTCAGTGTTTACCGGGGGGGTAGCGAATTTTGCCAACACCTCGTCTCGATCGTTGTTAATTTCTACCATGCCAGTGCTGGCTGGATAGGCCGGTTTGGCAGCGGGAATGGGAACGGTCGTTTTGGCTGAAAACACGGCAACCTTCTCTGCTTCACTGGATACATCGGTTCTATTGGCAGGTTTTTTATCTGGAATAGGAATGAGAGAGGTGGAATTTTGGATGGATTGAGGCGCTGATGACAATGTTGCTGCGGGAGCAGCATTGCCGGATGATGGTGTCAGGATAAACAGTTGAGCCAGATCAAGTTGACCATCAGCTTGCCGGCGTATCAATGTTTCTGCCTCATCCAGTATCACCGAACCCAGCTCGATAAACCGTTGAGCACGATTGATCTTGATCGTATCGATGTCCAGTTTCGGCAGTTGCAGCACAGGTTCCGTTTCACCATGACGCGTGAGTTTTGCATCTGCCAGCGATATTGTTGCCTCTACAGGCTGAGGCTCAGTCAGCACGGCTTCCTGCAATGTCATATCGAGCCGTTTCAACGCTATCTGATGCGGCGCTTGAACTGCTTCATTGTCGATAGCCAGGTTCTTGAGTGCAGCACGGCCAGACAGGCTAATGGTGGGTGCTTTGTCCCTCATTTGCGTAAAGACCAATGATAAATCGCTGTCTAGGTTTCCGGAAAGTAGACGGAAACCGACCGGAATGGGAGAATATTCATCGATATCAGTCAGATCAATATCATTAAACTTAAGCGAGAGCGTTGCTTCACGCCTGTCAGTAAACGGGCGCAACTTACCTTCGAGTAAAAATGGAGCACCATTGATCGTAGCGCTGAGATGGGGTTCAACCCAATTGGTTTGCACGCTTTGAAAATTAGCGATAAATGGAATGCCCAGCTTGATTTGGTCAATATTCTGCTGGCTTTTTTTGAGCCGATCCTCAAACGCTACGGCTCCTCCATCAATGCTGATGTTACTGATGGAAAAGCGCGATTTGCCTTGTGTATCATCTGCTGGGCTGGTGGGCTGTGATTGGAATTGCTCGATCAGATCGGAAATATTGAAACGATGCTTATCCTCACGCACGAGGTGCAGTCTGGGCGCTGTTAACGTCATGGTACTGACAATGGGGGCTAGATGCCTGATCGATTCGGCGCTCAGATCAACATATAAACGATCGAAAGCAAACAGGAGGTTGTCAGTATTGGCTTTTTCCGCTACCCGGAAGCCCGATATAGTCAATTCTAACGTATAAGGGTGAATGTCAATGGATTGAATAGTAACCGACCGATTCAGCTTCTCGGATAAAATGCCTTCAATCTTGGTCTTGGCATAACCAGGTAACCAATAATAGCCAAGCAATCCAAACAGTGCAATGACCAGTATGGCGGCAACGAAGCTAATAACGAGACGCTTGCGCGTCACGAAACGACGTGGTGCTATAGGAGAATTTGAAGAATTTTCCATGCATCGTACCTCCAAAAACGAGCCTGCAGGAAGCGGGTAACGCAAGCCAAAAGTTGATACTAAGTGCAGGTGATTACTTTGCCTGCGTTACCTGGCTGGATTGGCTACTATTGCAAGCCAATCAATTCTACATCGAAAATCAAGGTTGCATTAGGTGGAATCACATTGCCAGCGCCGTGCGCGCCATAAGCCATATTGGGGGGGATGATCAATGTGCGTTGCCCACCCACTTTCATTCCCATTACTCCTTGATCCCAGCCTTTGATAACACGCCCTGAACCCAGCAAAAATGAAAAGGGCTCCTTTCGGTCGTATGAACTATCAAATTTTTTTCCTTTTTTATCAGGAGCCGCCGCATCATAAAGCCAACCTGTATAATGAACACGCACGGTTTTACCTATCCCAGCTTCCTCACCTGTACCCTCTTTGACATCGATTTTTTGCAATTCAGTGACTCCTGACGTGGTGGTGTGTGGCTCTGAGGCATGTTCCTTGTAGGCAACAGCGCTCAGCGGCAATAGCGTTAAACTTAGCAGAAAAAAGCTCAAACTCAATGAAATTTTTGTTTTATTCATGAAGACCTCAAAAGAAAAATCAAAAAATGTATTGCCTTTTATCAAACAGCAGCAAGTATTATACTCACTATGGCTTACCTAATAGGGCAATCCATGCAATTTCATATTATTGTGCCTTATTAACGGTATTCTGTTTTTTTAAATTTTATAATCGGCAGTCCGTCTATTTATTCATATGCAATTAAACGAACAAGCAAATCAGAATAGAGAGGGAGTGCATATCCTGCACTTGCATAATTCTCTTTTTATGCGTTGGCTTTATTTTGGGGTCGGCATCACAGCGTTGCTGTTGGGGATATTGGGGATTTTTTTACCTATTCTTCCTACTACACCGTTTATCTTGCTAGCTGCAGCTTGTTTTGCACGCAGTTCAGAACGTCTTCATGAATTTTTGCTCGGTAATCGTATTGCTGGCCCCATCATTTACGAGTGGTGCCAATACCGTAGCGTATCCCGGCGAGTCAAACGCTGGGTATATTTTATGATCGTCTTGTCATTTGGTAGCTCTATCTTGATGGTATCTTCCTATTGGCTTAAGTTGATGTTAATTGCGCTGCTAATAATATTAATATTTTTTATATGGCGCATACCAGTCAGAGATACCGTCATTTATCCAAAAGAAAATTAGCAGACTTGATTATTGTCAGCAGCTATTTTGCCGATCCTTAAAAACGCAAAATCAAGTGCGTGCTGATGTATCTGGTATGCAAGAATACATTATTCCCGCCACGACGGAAGCTGGTAAATTTATAGAACGGTAAAAGCTAATACCCAAGCGGGGATGAAAAGTATTTATATGAATCTTAAAAAAGCTGTCAATAAAATTATTGTAGCTGATTCATCAAGGGGATAGTCCGCTTAAAACTATAACGACGCGGTAAAACCCTAAAAAGTAAAACTTCAGTTCTCTGCCAAAAGTATTGAACAAAAATATTAGCCGAAAATTTTTTTTCAGTATCGTGCAGACATCTTTCCTGGTTAACTTTAATGTGAATTAAGAGCTAACTGGTAAAAAATTTCAGGAAAACAAAGCCGCAGCCAGCTTTCCGAACACATGCGCCATAAGCCCCTTATAAGAACGAACTTTGCTGGCACATTCAATGCCTGTTTTTTCTTCTATCCAGGCAAATAATGTTTTAATCGGTTGCCGCACGCGAGAAACTGCTGTAGACAACTATTGATCCTGTGGTTCCAGATAGGGTTGCCTCGCAAGGATGACTGTAAATGTATCAGTCAACCAAACCTGCCCGGGGTTCCTGGTTTCCTGTTCTTGCTGAATCAGTGCTAATAAGGGTGCAAACACATCGGCTACTCGATTCAGGCGCTGAACATAAGCCACATAACCAGGAAGTCGTGGAGACCACTCGCGTAAATGGCGAGCTGTGTACTCATCAATACCTTTGATTTCTCGATGCTTGTCCACCATACCGAACAGGAAGAGGGTAATGATTTCTTTGTCGCTAAAACTTAAATCCGCGTAATGGCTCATTCTTTGACTATAAGTTCAAAGATTTTGCTGATACTGATAATGCTTGCAAACATAGAGATAAATGGTTATTGATCGGTTTTTCCAGCTCATTGGTTACTTTGATTGAGGTTGGGTGATGTCTTCCTCAATAGTTTTATGTTATTGATGAACTGGCTTCTATTTCAGCTCTTAATTCGCATTTTAATAGTAACAATTGAGTTGCAGAGGTTCGTAAGCAATTTTGGGGGCTTAGTCTGAGTATGATAAACTATGTAAAGAAGAGCTTAATTATTTAGAAGTTAACAGGAGAGAAGAATGAAGAAAAAGCTACCTTTGTTGTTATTAGGTTGTATGCTGGTTGTATTGAGTGGCTGCTCGAGAGATAAATATATGCCAGAAGCAGGCGCAACGCCTGAGACTATTTTTAAGGAGGCTTGTGCAAAATGCCATTCTCCTGTAAATGGCAAGGTAATGGCGTTGAGTCCGGAAATAGCCAACAAGGAGGCAATTATTGATAGGATTAGAAATGGGAAAGGATTAGGCATGCCTGCTTTCCCTAATCTTATGGGGGATTCCGTGGAAGATCTGGCACAGTATGTATTGGAAAATAGCGCAACAAAGTAAATTGTTGACAGTCGTCGTTTTCTGTGATAAAGATTTCTGCTGGTCATTATGAGCTATCCATGCCGCATAAGGATTTCTGAATGGTTTGCTTGTGCGGCATTTTTTGATTGAAGCGGTAATTTGAGTTGACTTGATTCGTATTTACTCAGGAATTTGTTTTGCCTAATCACACAATAGCTAGAAATTATATTGTATCTACAGCGGAATCGAAATGTGCTACGTGTAGTTTGCGAGAGATATGTTTGCCAGTGGGTCTTGATAAAGATGAAACAGAGCTCCTGGGCGATTTAATTAATCATAAGTATAGGATTCGACGTGGAGAGCACTTGTTTCATGCTGGATTAGCTTTCAAATCACTTTATGCTGTCCGCAATGGTTTTTTTAAATCTTGTGTGCTTGACTCGGATGGTCGTCAGCAGGTTACTGGGTTCTATATGACGGGAGAGTTGTTGGGGCTGGATGCAATTAGCTCAGAAAAACACACTTGTGATACCGTTGCGTTAGAAGATAGCGAGGTTTGTGAGGTTCCTTTTATCAAGCTTGAAGAGATTAGCCGTCGTATTCCCTTGCTTATGCATCATTTTCATAAAATCATGAGTCGTGAAATCGTTCAAGATCACGCCATAATGATGTTGATGGGGGGTAGGAAAGCTGAAGAACGATTAGCTGCTTTTTTACTTAATCTGTCAGAACGTTTTGCCAAGCGTGGATATTCATCCACAAATTTTATTCTTAGAATGACGCGCGAAGAGATCGGAAGCTACCTGGGACTCAAGCTTGAAACGGTTAGCCGTTCATTGTCCAGATTGCAAGAAGAAGGAATTATTACGATCAACAACAAAAACGTCAGATTAAACGATATTTATCGCTTGAACCACAAAATTAGTGGCTACTCAGATTGAGAGTGGTTGTGTCATTTCTTGTCATTCAGAATTTATTGGAACCTCAATCTATATTTTTAGATAAATGGCTTTCTTGAGAGTAGGCTAGAGCATGTTATAATCGCCGGCTATTAAGACTCTCAAATATATAGCGGGAAGTCTAATTGTAATCCATATAGTAAATATTAATAAATACACACACTTGTCATTATAGGGTGCTTAATAAGCAAAATAGCTGGAGACGAGTGGCGGTTTAACCCTAAAGGAAATTTTATGTCAGTAAATATGCGTCAAATGCTAGAGGCTGGTGTACATTTTGGACATCAGACCCGCTTCTGGAACCCAAAAATGTCTCCGTATATTTTTGGGCAGCGAAATAAGATTCACATTATCAATCTTGAAAAAACCTTGGTCATGTTTGATGATGCGATGAAATATTTGCGCAGACTGTCTGCAAATGGAGGCACTATTCTGTTTGTTGGAACAAAACGCCAAGCACGCGATATCATTCGCGAAGAAGCAACACGTTGTGGTTCTCCCTATGTCAACCAACGCTGGTTGGGGGGGATGTTAACCAATTTTAAAACAATTAAACAATCGATCAAGCGCCTCCAGGACATGGAGGCAATGGTGCAGGATGGTTTGCTTGATAAGTTCGTCAAAAAAGAGGCGCTCGATTTTCAACGTGAACTCGATAAGCTCAATAACAGTTTAGGTGGTATCAAGGAGATGAAGGGGCTGCCTGATGCGATGTTTGTTATTGATGTGGGATATCAAAAAGGCACTATCACTGAGGCAAACAAATTGGGGGTTCCTGTTGTGGGTGTTGTCGATACTAATCATAGCCCGACTGGCGTGGAGTATGTGATTCCGGGCAATGATGATTCAGGCCAAGCTATACGTCTTTATGCGCGCGCAGCAGCTGATGCTATTTTGGAAGGGCGCAATCAATCTATCCAGGAAATTATCGAAATGAGTAATTCTAGCGCTGAAAGTTGATTGGATTTAGCTGGAAATGTAGAAAAGTAGTGATTAGAGCAGAAACAGAATTTGAAGCAGATATTCACTTTTGATGCTGTTATAAAATAAAAAAGTGATAAATAATTAAAACCATTATCTTGCTCTTTTCTTTCATCTTTATTAATCAATAATTAAGTTTTTAGTACTTGGAGTAAATATGGCGGAAATTACCGCAAGTATGGTAAAAGAATTACGTGAGCGAACCG
The DNA here is from genome assembly GCF_900113925.1 of Nitrosomonas sp. Nm34. Lineage (GTDB taxonomy): Bacteria > Pseudomonadota > Gammaproteobacteria > Burkholderiales > Nitrosomonadaceae > Nitrosomonas. Next base: position 214,331 of record NZ_FORD01000001.1, on the reverse strand, counting down.
GCTTGGGTATGATGGAGTGTAAAAAGGCCCTGGCAGAAACAAGCGGTGATATGAAAGCAGCGGAAGATTTGTTGCGAATCAAAAGCGGTGCCAAGGCAAGTAAAGCGTCTGGACGTATCGCTGCTGAAGGTGTTATTGGCGCTTATATTTCGACAGATAGAAAAAATGGCGCATTAGTAGAAATTAACTGTGAGACTGATTTTGTCGCAAAAAATGACGATTTCGTCAATTTTGCCAAAAGTTTGGCGCAGTTGATTGCATCAAAAAAAGTGACTGAGACAGGAGCGCTTTCGACAATGACGCTGCCTCATGGAGAAACTGTGGAAGCCTCCCGCCAAGCCTTAGTGATGAAGCTTGGAGAAAATATCAGTATAAGACGAAGTGTTTGTTACACGGCAAGTGGCAATCTTGCAATGTACCTGCACGGATCAAAAATTGGTGTAATGATCGATTACTCCGGTGGGGATGAAGCGCTAGGTAAGGATTTAGCTATGCATATTGCTGCATGTAAGCCGATATGCGTTTCTGGTGAGCAAATACCATCAGACTTGCTGGAACATGAGCGTCAGATTTTTACAGCACAGGCTGCAGAGAGCGGAAAGCCGGCCAATATTATCGAGAAAATGGTAGAAGGACGGATAGCGAAATATTTAGCTGAGGTAACCTTGCTAGGTCAGCCTTTTGTTAAGGATCCAGAGCAAACAGTCGAGAAATTGCTTGCTAGCAAATCTGCCAAGGTTAATGGTTTTACTCTTTTCGTGGTTGGTGAGGGGATAGAGAAAAAGTCTGACGATTTTGCTGCTGAAGTTATGGCGCAAGTTAGTCAAACAAAAGAGAAAAAAGCATAATAGCCATTTCTTACTTCAGCTTATGCCATCTGCTTATAAACGTATTCTGCTGAAACTTTCTGGGGAAGCCCTGATGGGCGATGATAAGTATGGGATTAATCGCAATGTAGTAGAGCATATCGTAGTTGAAATTGCAGAGGCATGTCAGTTCGGTGTTGAAGTGGCCATCGTGGTGGGAGGGGGAAACATCTTTCGTGGCATGAAATCTGCCGGTGACGGCATGGATCGGGTAACCGCGGATTACATGGGTATGTTGGCTACCATAATGAATGCTCTGGCTCTGCAGGATGCGATGCGAAGGAAAGGCTTAATATCACGAGTACAATCTGCATTACGAATTGATCAGGTGGTAGAACCCTATATACGCAATAAGGCAATACGGTATTTAGAAGAGGGGAAAGTTGTAATATTTGCTGCGGGTACCGGTAACCCTTTTTTTACTACCGATACCGCTGCTGCGTTGCGGGGCATGGAAATTAATGCTGACGTTGTACTTAAAGCGACTAAGGTAGATGGGATTTATTCTAGTGACCCCAAAATAAATTCCAACGCAACACGCTATCATCATTTATCTTTTGACGAGGCGATTATTGAAAATCTGCAAGTCATGGACGCTACAGCTCTGACACTTTGTCGCGACCAGAAACTACCCATTAATGTTTTTAGTATCTTTAAATCGGGCGCGCTTATGCGAATACTCATGGGGAAAGATGAAGGAACCCTGGTAAGTAATGGATGATTCAAATTAGGACGATTAATTATGATCGCTGATGTAAAAAAATCTGCTGAGCAGAAAATGCAGAAGACTCTCGAAACACTTAAAAATGATTTTAGTAAAGTCAGGAGCGGCCGTCCACATACTGGTCTATTAGACCATGTTATGGTTGACTACTATGGAACCCCAACCCCTATTAATCAAGTGGCTAATATTAGCTTACCAGATGCACGTACCATTGGTGTTGTGCCTTGGGATAAAAAAATGCTCAATGCTATTGAAAAAGCCATTCGTGAATCTGAATTAGGGGTGAATCCTATGACAGTGGGTGAAATGGTACGTGTACCCATGCCGCCGCTGACTGAAGAGCGGCGTCGAGAACTTACCAAGATTGTTAAGAATGAGGCTGAAGCCGCCCGAGTAGCCATGCGTAATATTCGTCGAGATGCAAATGCTCATATGAAAGAATTACTCAAAGAAAAACAAATTTCTGAGGACGATGATCGGCGAGGTCAGGAGGAGATTCAGAAACTCACTGATCGCTATATCGCTGAAGTAGATAAATCTTTGCAAGCCAAAGAAGCCGAATTGATGGCTGTGTAAGTTATGCCTCAGAGCCTTAGCTCAACTGCCGAAATTTCAGGAAAAAGTATCATTCCCAGGCATATCGCCATCGTTATGGATGGTAATGGGCGTTGGGCAAAAAAGCGGTTTTTGCCAAGAGTTACCGGGCATAGAAAAGGTGTCGAAGCTGTAAGGAGTATCATTAAGGCGTGCATTGAACAGGGGGTGGAGTTTCTTACGCTCTTTGCTTTTAGTAGCGAAAACTGGCGCAGGCCTGAGGAAGAGGTCACATTTTTGTTACAGCTTTTTGTTAATACACTTGAGCATGAAGTGACCAAACTGAATGAAAATGGCATCTGCTTCAAGGTGATAGGTGATCTATCCAAATTTGATGCAAGAACTGTAACGTTCATTCGTCAGGGCGAAGAATTAACTGCCAATAATAACCGCTTGATATTTACGGTTGCAGCAAATTATGGAGGACGCTGGGATATCATGCAGGCTATCCAGAAAATGATGATCCATTCACCAGGTTTAATGGAAAATTTTGAAGAAGCGGATCTTGCCAAGTATTTTGCGATGAGTTATGCACCTGACCCAGATTTATTTATTCGGACTGGTGGGGAATGTCGTATCAGTAATTTCTTGCTGTGGCAATCAGCCTACGCAGAATTATATTTTACAGATACACTTTGGCCAGACTTCGATGCCCAGGCGCTTGATTTGGCGATAAAATCTTATCAGCAACGAGAGCGTAGGTTCGGTCGAATCAGTGAGCAATTGCAAAATATGCCTGTTGAAAAAGGAATGACCAAAATTGCTGCCAAGAAAAAATTTTAATTTCTTTATTTTTTATTTCAGCGGGATGTGACCCGCTCATGCTGAAAACACGGATCCTTACAGCTATTATTCTGATAGCTTTATTCATACCAGCTTTATTTTATTTGCCGGCAATATTTTGGGCGATGTTGCTTCTAGGGCTGACCATTGTTGCGTCTAGAGAATGGTGCAGATTGGCAAAGTTTACAACCCATCAAACTATACTTTATTTAATTTCGACAACCTTGCTGGGTGGAGAGTTACTGCTAATAATAAGTGAAGCAGTGACAATTAATCCAAACAATACTAGCATGATGTGGATTTATGTGGTGTCATGTATATTTTGGGGAGGCGTTGCCCCGGTTTTATTATGGAAATTTTACGCGGTTAAAAGCGTAGGCTTATTAATGTTAATGGGTTGGCTCATTCTTCTCCCAACTTGCCTGGCCTTATATCAATTGCGCGCTATCGATCCGTGGTTACTGCTTGGATCGATGGGTGTGGTCTGGGTATCAGACATTGCTGCCTATTTTGTCGGTCGCTCGTTTGGTAAACATAAACTCGCCCCTAACATTAGTCCTGGCAAAACTTGGGAAGGTGTAGCTGGCGCTTTAATAGTGGTTGTTTGTTATGCGTTGATATGGGGTCAATTTATAGGAAAAGGGAATAATATATTAATAATCAATTTGGTTTTATTGTCCCTGTTGCTAGCCGGATTAGGAATTATAGGTGATTTATTTGAATCGCTAATGAAGCGACAGGCCGGTGTTAAAGACAGCGGTAACATTTTGCCTGGCCACGGCGGTATACTCGATCGAATTGATGCACTTACTTCAACTTTACCCATTGCAGTATTGGCATTTCTCATTTTTTATTCATTCGAACTATGACAGTAATGCATCATCTGACTATACTTGGATCTACGGGAAGTATTGGTGAAAATACATTGGATGTAGTAGCGCGTCATTCCGACCGGTTCCACGTGATTGCCCTTACTGCTAATAAAAATGTAAATAAAATTTTTACACAATGTCAGCGTTTCCACCCTAAATATGCAGTCATGCTAGATGCAGTCAGCGCTGAACAGCTGGAAAAAAAATTAAGAGCAGCAGGTATTGATACGCAGGTATTGGCAGGGATTGAATCGCTGGAAAGCGTGGCTTCTTTAGCTGAAGTGGATACTGTCATGGCAGCAATTGTTGGTGCTGCTGGCATCCGCCCGACGATAGCAGCTGCACGCTCGGGTAAGAAAGTTTTATTAGCTAATAAAGAAACGCTAGTGATGGCAGGTCGTATTTTTATGGATATAGTAAAGCAGTGCCACGCCATCCTGTTGCCGATTGATAGTGAACATAATGCCATCTACCAGTCACTGCCAAGACATTTTAGTGGAGACCTTGCTTCATCAGGTGTTCGCCGTATCCTGCTAACAGCATCAGGAGGACCCTTTCGGCGGTTAACTTTGTCAAATCTAGACCATGTCACACCTGAGCAAGCTTGCGCACATCCTAATTGGGTTATGGGAAGAAAAATATCAGTAGATTCTGCCACAATGATGAATAAAGGGCTGGAAGTGATCGAAGCACATTGGTTATTCGATGCAGCATCAGATAAAATCCAGGTTGTCATTCATCCAGAAAGCGTCATTCATTCCATGGTCGAGTATATTGACGGTTCAGTTCTGGCGCAACTGGGAAATCCGGATATGCGCACGCCAATTGCGCATGCCCTCAGTTATCCTGAGCGAATGGAAAGCGGTGTCAAGTCATTGGATATATTTGAGATAGCACAATTAAATTTTGAAGCACCGGATTTTGCGCGTTTTCCTTGCTTGAGACTTGCCTATGAGGCATTGTCTGCAGGTGGCAATATGCCAGCAGTACTCAACGCTGCCAACGAAGTTGCTGTCGAGTCTTTTCTTGCTGGTCAAATGCCATTTACTGCGATACCAGTAATGATCGAGCAGGCTTTGCAGATGATCAGTCGAACAGAGATTGCCTCACTGAATGATGTGCTGACAGCTGACTCTATGGCACGAGACGTCGCACGAGAGTGGTTGGCGTGCCAAGCTTAAGGTTAGCGTGGCTTTTGTGTGAAAAATAGAAACAATGAGTAATTGACGAGGTGTAGCACGTTCTTTCTTCCTAAGTATATTAAGAAACATATTGTTGTCATCATATTTAATTGATATGTCATTACTTTTTACAATTCTCTCTTTTATTGTTGCGCTTGGCGTATTAATCACTTTTCATGAGCTTGGTCACTATTTCGTTGCACGCTGGAGCGGTGTTAAAGTGTTGCGTTTCTCAATTGGTTTTGGCCAGCCATTGTTCAAAAAACGCTTAGGTAAAGATCAAACCGAATGGGTGATTGCAGCGCTTCCCTTAGGGGGATATGTCAAGATGCTGGATGAGCATGAGGGAGAGGTTTTGCCCCAGGAGTTGCCGCGTGCATTTAATCGCCAACCTGTCATAAAGCGTTTTGCTATTGTCGCTGCAGGGCCGCTCGCTAATTTTCTGCTGGCAATTCTTCTCTATTGGCTTCTTTTTATATCTGGAGTGAGTGGGTTGAAGCCTATACTGGGTCCCATAAAGCCATCGACACCCGCTGCCTTTTCAGCTTTTAAAGAAGGTGAAACCATTGTAAAGATTGAAAATGAACCTGTGGTGACTTGGCAGGATGTGCGTTGGCTCGTATCAACCCATGTCATTGACCGTAATCCTGAAGTGATGGTGGAAACAGTTAATCCTCAGGGGGAAGTTTTTTGGCGGAAATTAGATTTAAGTAGTGTAGATACTGAGGATGTGAATGCAAACTTCCTGGAAAAAATTGGTTTGGTAACTTATCCACCGAATATGGCGCCAATTATTGGTCAGGTAATGACTGGCGGAGCAGGTGATCGGGCAGGGTTGCACGTCGGAGATGAAATTCTTGCAGTAAACAATAAAGGCATTTCATATTGGGAAGAATTGGTTAAAGAAATCCGAGCCATGCCAGGGCAGCCGCTTACCTTGGAAGTTTTGCGTGATGGTAAGACAATAGATATTCCTATCACACCGGATAAAGCGGTCGATGGTAATGCAGAGATCGGGAAAATTGGAATTGCACCAAGGATTGATCAGGAAGCACTCACTAAGCTGCTGGTTAATGTAAGTTATCCTGCTGGCACTGCATTGTTGAAAGCGTTGGATAAAACTTGGGAGATGACCTTTTTTACTCTTCGAATGCTCGGAAAAATGGTGATGGGGGAAGTTTCATGGAAGAATATGAGCGGTCCCATCACGATCGCAGATTATGCTGGGCAATCGGCAAAAATGGGGATAATTGCTTATCTTGGCTTCCTCGCTTTGATCAGTGTGAGCCTTGGAGTATTGAATCTATTACCTATTCCGGTATTGGATGGAGGACATCTAATGTATTATATGATCGAAATTTTTAAGGGTGCTCCAGTATCTGAGAAAACCGTGGCTATTGGCCAACAGATTGGTATGGTGATGTTATTTACCCTCATGGTTTTTGCAATTTACAATGATATTTATCGGCTTATTTCTGGTTAAGCATGAAATTCAAGTGTCTCGTCATACTTTCTTGCTTGTTCTATTCGCTTGTTTGCGAAGCAATTGAACCATTCGTGGTAAAGGATATTCGTGTTGACGGGATACAGCGTACTGAAGCAGGAACAGTCTTTAGTTATCTCCCCATAAAAGTGGGGGATGTTCTCGACGATACTAAAGCCGCTGCTGCAATAAAAACACTTTATGCAACTGGCTTTTTCCAGGATATAAAATTAAAGGCACAAGATGGATTATTGATTGTACAAATCCAGGAGCGTCCAGCTATTGCGCAAATTAATATTAACGGCGCCAAGGAATTTGAAAAAGACAAGTTGAAAGAAGGCTTAAAACAAGCGGGTTTATCTGAGTCGCGTATCTTTAGTCGCGCCTTGTTGGAGAAAGCCGAGCAAGAGTTGAAACGCCAATACATCAGTCGCGGCAAATATGCTGTTAAGATTACGACGACAACGACCCCATTGGAGCGTAATCGCGTAGGAATTAACTTTGATATTGAAGAAGGTAAAACGACCAGAATCCGTCATATCAATATTGTTGGTAATGAAGTTTTTAGTGATAGTGATTTGGTAGGGTTGTTTGTGCTGAGAACACCGGGATTACTGACCTGGTTCACAAAAGATGATCAATATTCGAAACAAAAATTATCTGCCGATCTGGAAACATTGCGATCGTATTATCTCGACCGTGGTTATCTAGAGTTCAATATTGATTCTACTCAGGTATCCATTACGCCTGATTTGAAGGATATTTACATCACCATTAATATCACGGAAGGGCCGCAATATACGGTTTCAGATATCAAGCTTGCTGGAAATTTATTGGTACCAGAACAAGAATTACGCAACCTGATTAAACTCGAACCAGGAGGTGTTTTCAACCGGGAGAAGTTAACAGAATCCATCAAACTGATTACTGATCGATTGGGTGATGAGGGTTATGCCTTCGCCAATGTTAACGCTTCACCTGAGCTAGATAAGGACAGCAGGAAAACAGCGTTTACTTTTTATATCGATCCAGGACGCCGAGTCTATGTTAGGCGTATCAATATCAGCGGGAATGATCGGACCCGAGACGAAGTCATTCGCCGGGAATTTCGTCAAATGGAGGGAGCATGGCATTCAACCAGCCAAATCAACCGTTCGAAGCAACGCGTTGACCGAACAGATTTTTTCTCGAGTGTCGATGTGGAAACTCCCCCAGTACCTGATGCGCCTGATCAGGTTGATATCAATGTCAGTGTAACTGAGAAACCTACCGGTTCGATCATGTTTGGGGCAGGTTACTCAGATTTGGAAGGGATTATTTTAAATGCTTCTGTTTCCCAGAACAACATTTTTGGCACAGGAAATTTTCTCAGCGTGAATGTCAACACTGGTAGTGTCAATAAGATATTCGCGGCCTCTTTTACCAATCCTTATTGGACGATCAACGGCGTCAGCCTTGGCATTGATATCTTTCGACGTTACCTGAACACTAATTCCTTAAACAATGTGGGTGTTTTTAATACGGATACATCTGGCGCGACGTTACGCTTCGGGATTCCGATCGCGGAAAACGATATCGTTTCTCTGGGGCTGGGTGCGGAACATACGAAAATTGATCTTAAACCCAATAGCCCCCAGCGCTTTAGAGATTTTGTCGAACAGTTTGGAAGCTCGACCAATAATCTTCCGATTACCCTTAGTTGGGCGCGTGATAACCGTGATAGTGCAATCTGGACTACCTCAGGGACGACGCATCGAGTATTTGGAGAAATTAGCCTGCCTTTTGCTGAGCTGGAATACTACAAGGTGAGCTATGAACAGAAATGGTTTGTTCCTATTACTCGGATATTCACCTTGATGCTGAATGGACAAGTAGGTGTTGGCGATGGTTATTCAGGTGAGCCGCTGCCTTTTTTTAAAAATTTCTTTGCGGGCGGCTTTAATTCGGTGCGTGGGTACAATATTAATTCACTGGGACCGCGCGACCCCATATTGGATGCCAATGGCAACCCAATACCTGGCAGAAGAGGAAGTGTTGTAGGAGCGAGTAAGCGTGTGGTTGGCAGCGCAGAAATTTTGTTTCCCGCTCCTTTTATGAAAGACTCAAAAAGTGTACGTTTGGCTGCTTTTATTGATGGTGGGAATGTTTTTAATGATTGGTCAGAACTGGACCTGAACTATTTACGCTTTTCTACTGGGCTCGCTGTTACCTGGATTTCACCAATGGGTCCGCTGAGGTTCAGTGTGGCACAACCATTAAATGACCAAAAGGGTGATGATATACAAAGATTCCAATTCCAGCTGGGGCAAACATTCTAACTCCAGGCTAGTTAGTTCAGCAGGAGGAGTAATTGAGGCGTAAACTGTTACGAGTACAGTGGTTGATCAGCTTGTTCATGCTGATTTTTCTGATGGGTGGGAGCTCAAATATCTGGGCGGGAGAGATCAAGATCGGGGTGGTGAATACCGAGAAAATCCTGCGGGTATCTGCACCAGCTATCGCAGCACAAAAAAAAATAGAAAAAGAATTTCTGGTATATGATGAGCGCATCAAGAAAATGGCCGCTCAAATCAAAGAATTGCAGGAACATTTAGAGAGAAATGATAAAAGTACCACAATAGAAGAAAGGCAAACTAAGGAACGTGAGCTGGCGAACATCAGCCGACAATATCAACGTGCCCAGCAACAGATGCGGGAAGATTTAACTATGCGTCAAAATGAGGAATATAGTTTGATTTTGGAACGCGTCAATAAAGTTATTAAAAAAATAGCGGAAAATGAGGGTTATGATTTGATCTTGCAGTTACAGGATTCAGTCTATCGCAGCCAGCGTATCGATATTACGAATCACGTAATCAAGGCGCTTGCCGAGCAGGAGCAGGCAAGCGGAAAATAGGTATAATTCCAGCTCTAAATCAAAACTGACTTTGCCAGCTTCACCTTGCCGTATGATTGATACTGTCTGCGGCTCGCCTTCGCGTCATTTTGATTTAGAAATGGAATAACCTATTTTTCATTTATACGCACTCTGGGGCAGCATTAAGCGGACTATTATACAAATAGCTCATTCACTATCCAGGCTAAAAAGGGAGATAAGATTGAATGCCATGGACATTTATGAAATTTTAAAGTATTTGCCTCATCGCTATCCTTTCATTTTGGTTGATCGAGTTGTATCGTATGAGCCAGGCGAAAAGATTATTGCCCTGAAAAATGTATCGATCAATGAACCATATTTTATTGGACATTTTCCGCATTATCCCGTTATGCCAGGTGTTTTAATCGTCGAAGCTTTGGCGCAGGCAGCTGCATTATTAACGCTCAAAACAGAGAATGCTGCAAAAAATGATGCACAAGTTTATTATTTTGTAGGGATTGATGGAGTACGTTTTAAAAAACCAGTCATGGCTGGTGACCAGCTTATGTTGAAAGTTGAAATTACTAGACAGATCAAAGGCGTTTGGAAATATTCGGCGCGAGCAGAGGTAGATGATCAGCTTGTGACTGAAGCAGAATTGATGTGTACTGCTAGAAACATATAGAAGCTGCTTCACTTGTTTGCAAATTCCTTTTTGACTTCGGCGTTCTCCACTCATAGATAGCTTATTGACAAGCCAATGCATGAGACTGATTGGATCGGTGGTGTGGATGAGGCCGGCAGAGGACCACTTGCTGGGCCAGTCTATGCTGCGTGTGTTATTTTGGGCTCAGATTGCACTATTGAAGGGTTGGCTGATTCTAAAAAATTGAGCGAGAGAAAACGTACTTACCTTGCTGGTGTCATCAAGCATCGAGCGAGAGCATGGGCGGTCGCATCTGCTTCAGTTGCCGAAATCGATCAGCTAAATATTCTACAGGCGAGTTTACTCGCCATGCAACGAGCCGTTGAAAAATTGCCGTTGGTTCCCTCGATTGTTTTGGTTGATGGGAATCAATCGCCACGATTGAATTGCCCCACCAGGGCGATCATTAAAGGTGACAGTTTAGTTGCTGAAATTTCAGCGGCTTCGATACTGGCTAAGACAGCACGTGATGCTGAAATGCAGCGATTACACATACATTTTCCGGTTTATGGTCTAAATCAGCATAAGGGATATCCCACAAAAGCTCACCTGGAAGCATTAAAGCAGTATGGCATATCCAACATTCATCGTCGCAGCTTTGCTCCTGTGTGTGCATTATTGACAGAGCCTGCTAGTTCCTGATTCTACTTTTCTAGCAGGACGCACATGAAAATTCTATTATTTTTGCATTTATTGGGTGTGGTCATTTGGGTAGGTGGGATGTTTTTTGCTTATATGGTGTTACGTCCAACAGCTGCTCAGTTGCTTGACTCTCCTCTTCGATTAAAGCTGTGGCATGGTGTTTTTAGCCGGTTTTTTCCATGGGTATTTTTATCAGTAGGGCTCATCCTGGCAAGCGGCCTTTATATGATCATGCAAATGGGAGGCTTTATGGCCGTACGTCTGTACATCCACCTCATGTTTGCGCTAGGTCTAGTGATGATGCTTATTTTTATTTATGTGTTTTTCTCGACATTCAAGAATCTTAACTATCATATTACCAGAGAAGAATGGTCATCTGCAGGGATGGTACTAGGACAAATTCGCTTGTTAATCGGAATTAATCTTATACTGGGAATGGTCACCATTACCGTTGCAGTTTTAGGTGGATCAACTTAGCTTGACCGATCGTGAGGATGTACTAAAAACCTTTTTGTGTTTTTGTACTCCATTATTAAAGAGAATCAATATAGGTGAAAAAAAGATGCGTATAGAAAAGGATACCGTGGTATCGCTGCAATACTATAAATTGTCTAATTTAGACGGTGAGGTTATGGAAGAATCCACAACACCAGTCAGTTATCTGCATGGTGGTTATGGAGGAATGTTCCCGAGTGTAGAGGAGGCGCTACAAGGAAAGGAAGCAGGATATCAACTTTCCTTAGCAATGGAGCCGGAAGAAACTTTTGGGGAATATGACAGTGAATTGATTCGCATAGAACCGCGCAGTGCTTTCCCAGATACTGTTGAGGTAGGGATGCAGTTCGAAGGCGGAGAAGAGAATTCCGATGATGTGATGATTTATACGGTTACCGATGTCACCGATGATATTGTTGTCGTTGATGGCAATCATCCGCTCGCTGGCATGGCTTTGCAATTTGAATGTACCGTAATGGAAGTGCGCGCTGCTACCCATGATGAGCTTTCACATGGTCATGTACATGGGCCGCATGGTCATCATGAACACTAATAAACCCTAAAGGTTGTTGAAAAACTATCTTATAGTGGCTGCGGTGTTAAGAACAGGCTCAAAATTACTGATTTATCAGGTATGAATTTTTTTGCCTGTGTATTCCTACCATCTATCGCTATAAATACGTTTTTCAACAGACTGCTAATGCCATTTCCACATCAAACATGATACGCAGGTGAGCCGCAGACAGTATAATAATACGGTAAGGTGAAGCCGACAAAATCAGGTTTGATTTAGAAATGAAATAAAGACTTCTCAGATCAAAACGCTCAATCTTTATTCAGCATTGATTTCAATGTATAGAGATGTTCCAGTGCTTCCTTTGGACTTAATTCATCTGGTAGAAGTTTACTCAAATGGCTAAAAATGGGATGAAATGTTTCAGAAAATTGTATAGTGGTATCGGTTGGTTCTGAAAATAAATCAAGTTGTGGGTTGTTACTGATATTTTCCTGTTCTAGCTTAGTCAAGATTTTTTGAGCTGCCTTGATTACTGGAGCAGGTACACCTGCCAGCGCTGCCACATGCAGACCGTAGCTCTGACTGGCAGGTCCTTCATTAACCGTATGCAGAAAGACAATGTGTTGTTTATGTTCAACAGCTCCCAGATGAACATTGGCCGCTTGTTCAAATTCTTCGACTAATCTGGTCAGTTCGAAATAATGCGTTGCAAACAATGTATAACTCTGGTTCTTAGTCAGTAGATAACGGGCAATGGCAAAAGCCAGTGCCAAACCATCAAAGGTAGAAGTTCCCCGCCCAATTTCATCGACCAGCACCAAGCTCTGACTGGTAGCATTACGGAGGATATTGGCCATTTCGGTCATTTCAACCATAAAGGTGGATCTTCCACCGGCCAGATCATCTGATGCGCCAATGCGAGTAAAGATTTGATCAATCGGCCCAATACGTGCATGTGTCGCAGGTACAAAACTGCCGCAGTGAGCAAGTAACGCTATCAAGGCCGTTTGTCGCATATAAGTGGATTTTCCTCCCATATTGGGGCCTGTGATGATAAGCATTTGTCGCCTGCCAGTTCCACCTACTCCAAGATGCGTATCATTGCTAATATAATGATTGACCTGACTTTCTACCACAGGGTGGCGACCAGCTTGAATTTCTATGACCGCTTCCTCCGTAAAGACTGGGGCAGTATAGTTGAGTAATTGAGCTCGCTCTGCGAAGGTACTCAGCACATCTATTTCTGCCACGCTCTGCGCTATGTTCTGTAAATGGCTGGAATAGGCACTGAGTTTCGCCAGCAAGGTCTCATATAAACATTTTTCTCTGGCAAGTGCTTGATCTCTGGCTGTCAGCGCTTTGTTTTCAAAAGCCTGTAGCTCAGGCGTGACATACCGTTCGGCATTTTTCAAAGTTTGTCTTCTACGGTAATCCGATGGAATTTTGTTACTATGTACATGGGTGATCTCGATATAAAAACCATGTACCCGGTTATATTCCACTTTGAGATTAGGAATGCCTGTGCGTGTTTTTTCGCGGGCTTCCAGTTGCAGCAGAAATTCGCCACAGTTATTTTGTAAGGCTCGTAATTCATCCAGTTCAGCATCGTAGCCATCAGCGATGACTCCTCCTTCGCGTAACAGCGTACTCGGCTCGGAAAGTAATGCTTGCTGCAATAGCTCTACCAGAGAATTCTCCGGTATCATGGCATGTGCTAACAAGGTGATGTGCTCACTGGCAATATTGGTTGTCATGGCTACAATTTCAGGCAAAGCGATCAGGCTATCCCGCAGGCCGGAAAGATCACGCGGCCGAGCTGATTTGAGTGCAATGCGCGCAGCGATGCGTTCGATATCGGAAATACGCTTGAGATGTGCCATGATGCTAATATATGGCACCGTTATCCCAGAAGTTTCCATCAGGGCAGAGACGCTGCCAAGCCGATACTGCAGGATCCGGTAATCTCGTAGTGGATGATGCAACCAATGTCGTAACAGTCTGCTACCCATAGTCGTTGAGCATGTATCCAGTAACGACATCAAGGTAGGTGAAGCTTCTCCGCGTAAAGTTTCAGAAATTTCCAAATTACGGCGGGTAGCGGCATCCATACGGATGTAGGTTCCTTCACGTTCAACCTGGATTGTTTTGATATGTGTAACATCGGTTCCCTGGGTGAGGCGGACATATTCGAGCAGCGCTCCAGCAGCTTGCAGCGCAGCATGCAAATCATCACAGCCAAAGCCAGCAAGATCATGGGTGCCAAATAGCTTAGTCAGGCTGCGAGTAGCACTGTTGTAGTCGAATTGCCAAGCAGGCAGTTGTTTGGCATTCTTTGATTCATCAAGTGTTAGCGACGCATCCAACGATTCAGGTAAAAGAATTTCGGCAGGCTGCAACCGCTCTAGCTCACTCATTAGATTATTTGGAGAAGTTTCCAGCATTCGCAGCTGGCCAGCAGCTAGATTGAGCCATGCCAAACCCAACGTTGATTTATGGGAAGCTAACGCGAGCACGATACAGTCACGTTTGTCTTCGAGCAAAGCGGCATCGGTCAGTGTGCCGGGTGTGATAATACGTGTTACCTTACGTTCTACTGGTCCCTTGGTTGTAGTTGGGTCACCGACTTGCTCGCAAATAGCAACCGATTCACCTAGTTTGACGAGTTTGGCCAGGTATTGGTCAGCGGCATGATAGGGTACCCCGGCCATCTTGATGGGCTCACCTGCGGATGTGCCACGCTGTGTCAGTGTGATATCGAGCAACTTAACTGCTTTCTCAGCATCTTCAAAAAATAGCTCATAAAAATCTCCCATGCGGTAAAAGAGTAGCTTGTCAGTATGTTGCGCTTTGATGCGCAAGTACTGCTGCATCATGGGAGTGTGATCTTTTAGTGCCATAAAGTTGACGGAATATTAATCTGGCAATATATTTTAGCAGATGAGGCTATTGCACGAGTTAAGCCAATGCGATAGAGGATTTGCTTTGCTAAGCATACGAAGATGTACGCTAATGCGTATCCATGTCTCAATCAAAATGGACTTTGCAGCTTTACCTTGCTTATTATGGATGTTGTCTGCGGCCGGCCTTCGCGTCATGTTTGATTTAGGCATGAAATTAAAGGCGCCTCTGAAAATTAAACGCTCTTAACAAGACAAGGCGAGAACAAAAAATGTTGAAGTAGCCTATAACTGATAGGTAAGGAAACGTTTTTTGTAAACAACGAAGTATTGTAACGAAATATGAATTTTTAGAGGTGTCCTTAATACTGTATTAGATTGATTTAACCAGCTGATAGCGTGACTGGTTGCTGGCTAAACTTATCAAAGGGAAATAGAAATTCAACAAGCCTAGCCAGGATGAAGCATATTTCTTACTGCATTGTGGTAATTATTATTGAATAATACATAAAGTCAAACTACAAAACGATGACATCAGGTAACGGGAAGCCATTGAAATTGCTGGCGTAGGCTGTGGTATAGGCGCCGGCGTTAGGAATAAAGATGAAATCACCTTCTTGGATATCTTCTGGCAATAGCTCGTCATGCATCAACACATCAACAGAATCACAGGTTGGGCCGGCAATGGACCATGGCGTATTACTACCTGTGCGGTTAGTCAAAATCTCATAACGTAGCCCTTCACTAACTTCGATAATACCGCCAAATATACCTGCATCCCAATACATCCAGCGCTTGCCATTGCGTGTGGCCGTGCCCACAACTCTGCAAACAAAGCATGCAGAGTCCGATACGAGATACCGACCTGGCTCTGCCATGATGCGAATTTCTTCCGGAAGATCAGCGATTGCAGCATTGATGACATCTGCGATCACCTCGATAGAAGGAATTGGTTTAACATGACGTACAGGATAACCACCACCGATATTGAGTAAGCGAGGCCTTAACCCTGCCTGCCTCATGTCAGCGAAAACATTTTTCGCGCGTTCAATACCGACTCGCCAGTTTTGCGGATTACGGCATTGCGAACCCACATGAAAGGTAACACCTGCGAGATCAGCATTCAATGAGACCGCTTCGTTAATAATTGCTTTGATATCGGCAAGGTGCGTGCCAAATTTTCCTGCCAGCGGCCAGTCACTGCCGATGTTGGGTGTATCGATGCGCAAATATAACTTTGCATCTGGCTTGACACTGACGATTTTACGCAGCTCTTCAACACTGTCCAGAACATACCATTCCACACCTTTAGATGCAGCGTATTGCAGGTATTGACGTGATTTCATCGGGTTACTGTAGTAGATTTCCGCTGCAGGAACACCCAGACCAATTAACAGATCCAGTTCGGCAATGGACGCAATTTCAAATCCAGAACCTTCTTCTATTAAGGTTTTTAATACACGTGAATCCGGATTAGCTTTGGCTGCATAATGCGGATGAACACGTGGCATGGCAGCTTTAAAGCGGCGAATTTTATTACGGATAATATTGCTGTCGACCAACAAGAAAGGTCTGTTGTAACCTTTTTTGAGTGCGTCTTCAACGTGGGAAAGATCTAAACTAATCTCAGGATGGGTGTCAAAGATAACTTCATTTTCAGTTCTCTTTTGCACAGTGGCGGTACGTATTTTCATCATTAACTCCTATCAAAAGCCGCTACGTTTCTGGGATATGAATATGAACCAAATCAACCTTAGCAAAAGAATTCGCTTTACTTTTCATGATGACCTCCTTATTACTTCTTGGCGCTAATAAAATGACTAAAAGGGTAGGAATTATAGGCTGGATTTCTGTGGAATCAAGCATTTTTTTAATGTAGAAAAAAATAGTTTATTCTAAAAATAGATACATGAAATCATGAGGCTGTGGCATAAGTTATTTTTGCCTTTTAGGTCTTCAAATAGACTAAATTGTGTTTGAGACAATAAAAACAATTTATTGTTCAAGACAAATCACCTTAAGTGGTAAGGTGCATCAAATTTTGCTGTACTCAGCAGGTCGGCATCCAGCAGCTAAGAGAAGAGAAAGAGGAGATATAGGGTGGGATAGAGCATTTGCAGATAAGGGATTTAAGGAAATATAGGCGAGACGAGAGCGCTGGGCAACGAGGAAATATGCTAAGTTGCTGACATCTCTTTAAATTTTTCTGAAGATTATAACTCCATTTCCAAATCAAAAATGACGGGTAGGGGAACTGTAGACAGTATCAATAATAGAGCAAGGTAAAACCGACAAAGTTAGTTTTGATTTAGAAAAGGAATAACTTGGCATACCATTAGTTGAACCAAAATCAGCAATCGCCTGTACAATTCTCCGCACATTTAGCGTACCCCAAAAGAACGATGCCTATAATTAACTCTTTTGTACGAGTATTTTCAGGAATTCACTTCTACCGGGTGAAGCGCAAAGAACCGCGCAGCAATCAACGACACAATTCAAGAAAAATCGGCGAGAAACGAGCGAGCACTTAAAATCGTGATTCGTCTACAAACAGATTTATAGAGGTATCTTTATGTGGTTTAAGAATTTACAAATTTATCGTATCACTGACTGGAAGCTTATGCCTGAAGAGCTGGAAGAGTTATTAGCCAGACGCACTCTGCAAGCCTGCTTAAGCATGGAAATGCAAAGCCTGGGCTGGATTCCACCAGGCATGGAAGAAAACCGCCTTGTGTATGCGCGAGGCCAGCAAATACTGATTGCGCTCGGATCTGAAAAAAAATTGTTGCCTGCTTCCGTCGTGAATCAGCGTGCCAAGGAACGTGCTGTGGAAATGGAAGCGCAGCAGGGCTATCCAGTTGGCCGTAAACAGATGAAAGAAATCAAAGAAGCAGCCTTATACGAGCTACTACCGCGCGCGTTTGTCGTGCGGCAAAAAAGCCATGCCTGGATCGATCCGGTAGACGGTTGGATCATTATTGATAGCTCGAATATTGCCAAGGCCGATACCTTTGCTGAAACTCTCCTGAAAACGATTCCCACGCTTCTACTCAAGCGCATCAAGACTAATTTAACTCCTGCTTCAGCCATGACCCGCTGGCTATCAGGCGATGAGTTACCTCATGCGTTTACCATCGATAGCGACAGCGTTTTCCGTAGCAGAGAAGATAAAAAAGTCTCGGTCAGCTATCAGCGTCATCCACTCGATTCAGATGAAATTACCAGACATGTCCGAGCAGGCAAAGAAGTTACCAAACAGGCAATGGTATGGGAAAACAACCTTTCCTTTGTGCTGGATGAAAACCTGCAAATCAAGCGGCTCACCCTGCTCGATATTGAAAAAGAACCCGCTGAATCAGCAGAAGAACAATTCGATAGCAATTTCTTCCTTATGACCGAACAATTGAAGCAGTTATTACCTGATTTAATCGATGCATTAGGCGGGGAGGTGGTTGAGTGACAAGCTGGTTGAAAATTTAAGTGGTAACTTTAATGCTAACCCATTATCCCATAAAGTCCGATTAATTCGGAACAATATCATTATTGTGTTGCTACTTATTTTCAAGTATGGCTGTTATATCCGACATTCCCCCATTCGCAATTATCTGAATTTTCTTGAGATATTTTTTCATACCCATTTTTTTCAGAAAAGTTAATGAAGAATTATCAGTGAGTTATGAAAAGGGTGCGGAATGTCGGTTATATAGAAACTATGTAATTATTTAACTCTAGACTAACAGCTCGTTTCTGCTAGTCTAGAGCCTTACTTATTAGGTAGGCTGAAGACTGCTTTTACTCTCTGATTCCATTTCTAAATCAAAAATGAGGCGAAGGCAAGCCGCAGACAGTATCAATAATACGGCAAGTTGAAGCCGACAATATCAGTCTTGATTTAGAAATGGAGTGAGGTATTCATCATAATGAAAATTAGGTTTGCATCTTGGAACGTGAACAATCGTATCCTGTGTTCTAACCACTTTGATTTTTTGTATGAAGTTAACCCAGATATTTTGGCCCTCCAAGAAGTAAATCCTAAATTTTCTGAGCATCTCACAAAGACCAATCTTTTTTCTTACTCAACCTGTTCTCTCCACTTAAGACCACCTGGTAGCAGTGAAGGTAGAGCTCGGCAGTTGGGCTGTGCTCTTTTTAGCAAAGCTCCTTTTAAGATATCGACTCCTTTCTTACTCAATAGCTTACCATTCCCAGAACGGGCGCTGATTGCACGTATTAGTACGACCAAGGGAGCAATTACTGCTTGCAGTTTTCATACCCCACCTGGAGCAAGCTGGAAAGAATTGAAACCAAAATCTCACAAGCTGTTTGCAGAGTGGCTTGTTTCTCAGCCAACTCGCTTGATATTGGGTATTGATGCCAATGCCCCTAAAACTGATCACCCTGATATTAAGCAAAATGATTGGTGGTGGAAAGAGGAGCCTCTATTATTGGGAGACAGGCCTATCCATTCTCTCAAAGATGCTTTTCGGCTATATTTGGAAGCTAATCCCGTTAAACTGCAAAGGATTAGAATGGAGCGTCCGAAAGGGCCGCTTGCCATTTCATATATTCGAGGGAATAAATGGCGAAGAACTATGAGCCGCTATGATTTTATTTATGTAACGCCTGATATCAGTATTAGCTCGGTCGAGTATCTGTATGAAGCATCAGTAAAAGCTGGTAGCGATCACGCTTTGGTGATAGCAGAAATAGAAGTGACTGATGATCAAAAAATGTAGACTCAAGGTCGCAATACCGGCGAGAAGAGCTCCGGCAATCTGCAAGGGACTGTAGATACTATGAAAGTAAGTTGCGGATTCAACTATGAAGTGCAACGCTTGCCCACATCAATACCTGAGCGGGCGTCAAAAATCTGAGACGTTTACTTGATCAGCTGTTTAAATGTTAACGAGCTCAGCTTTTTTATGTATAATCCATTGGTAAGTAATTAATCTGTAAGTTAGAAATAGCAGTGTTGCCGACTATTACAGGAGCACGTGTATGAAACTTCTTGCAGTTGCTTTCGCTACTTATCTTTTTGGGACACCCATTCTTGGTCTCTCTCAGACTATCCGTTATGATGCAGAGCGCGCATTGCCAGTAACGCCTGCATCGATCAAGAACATCCTTGCTGTACGTCCTTTTACACTTGAAACACCTTACGCATACACCTGGAGCAAGGAGCGCATCATGGTGTCGACCGGTGTTCTCATTGTTCTTGAGGTCGACCCGGCTTACGTCGTTCCGCGCAACAAGCTGGAACCGGTGCTCTACGCGGGCAATGTTCCGGTACAGCGACTGAACCACGGCAATGTCTCCGGTCGCGTCATAGGCATTGTGCCGGGCAGCACCGATCTCACCAATGCACTTATCTGGTTCGGTTCGCCGGATCTGCCGGAGCGCATCACGGCAAATACAGTCGAATCCGAACGCGTACGTGCCGAAAAGGCTGGTATACGTGCATTTCCAGAAGCAAGGATTGCCAGTGTTTCGCATCCGCCGGTCGTCGCGAAGGATCTTGCGGCACTGCTGCGCGATACCGCCGCCGAACTCATCCTTGAGTACTCCCCGCAGGAAAAGGAACTTGCGGAATCTTGGCGCCTACCCACAGCGAAGGCACCGCCGAAGAACAAGTCTAATTAACATCAGCTGTCTTTCGGATATGAGCATTCGACATGGGAGGTATAATTATGAACACGCACCTTTTGGGGCTTAAGGTCAAGTTCGTTGCCTTCAGCCTGCTGTTACCGCTGTCCGGGGCGGCGGCGATCACGGAAACGGAACTCGCCGGCAATTCTCTTACGCAATACCCGTTTTTCGCATATGTGCGCGCGTTTAACGTCGACGCACCGGTGAACGTGGCGATCGATCCGACGCGCTTCCCCGCCATCGTCGGCGCTACCTGCGACGTCTATGTTGTTAACCACCAGAGCGCGTCCGACTGGACTACCAATCCTGCGCTTGTCGACGTGACACCCGGCGGAATGCAGACGCACACGTTCAGTGCAGGAACGATTCAGGCGAATACCATTGAAGTAGCCGCGGCCTCCACATTGAATGCCAACGCCGGAGAGGGCCTCGGCGTACCCTACGACATCGTGCTTGACTGCGACCAAAACGGATCTTTAAGCGATGGCGACTATATCGACGGCCTAAGCGGCGAAGCCGGGTTCTACATGGTATCTGATACCACAATGGCAGGGCCGTACGCCGTCACCGAACTGGTCTACAACCTTGACTCCACCGTCGCCGTGGACTTCGGCATTCCGGGCAACAAACTCGGCGAAGACCTCTACTTTCCCACTAACATTGCCGCAATGGGGAGACTGCCTCTCGTCATCATCAGCCGTGGTAACGGCCATAATTTCCGCTGGTACGACCATATCGGAAATCATCTTGCCTCTTATGGTTACGTGGTGATGAGCCATGACAACAACACCCAGCCTGGGCCAGAGTTCGCCGCAACCACGACACTCGGCCACACCGACGCATTTATCGATCAGGTGGAAGCAGGCGCGATCGCTGACGGTGTGCTCGCTGGTCATGTTGACGCGCGGCGCATCGTATGGATCGGCCACAGTCGCGGTGCTGAAGGGGTGGCGATCGCCTACCACCGCCTTTTCGACGGTACGGCCACGCCGACTCACTACGGCCGTAGTGACATCCGGCTGATCAGCAGTATGCTACCGACGGACTTCAGCGGTACTGATACCGCCAATCCGCACGACGCCAACTATCACTTGTGGACGGCCTCTGGCGATACAGACGTGAATGGCTCGGCAGGGGATGAGTGCAGCGATGACAATGTCAATTTCCTTGAACGGTGCCAGACCTTTCACTTAGTTGACCGAGCCACAGGCTACAAGCAGTCGACGGTCGTGCAGGGAACTGGGCACGCCTGGTTTCATAATGGCGGCGACGCTTCCTCATCTTCTTGGTTCACCGGTCCTTGCCCGATTGGTCAAACCAATACTCATCTCATCCTGCTGGGCTATCTCCTACCGCTCGTTAAACACTACGTTGAGGGAAACATTCCCGCCCTCGATTTCTTGGCGCGTCAGTACGAGTCTTTCCATCCAATCGGTGTGCCGACAGACGACCCGTGCATCGTCGTCACTCACGAATACCACAATGGCGCGGCGGATGGCAATTTCATCATCGATGATTACCAAACGCAGCCCGCAACCAATGTGAGCAGTTCTGGTGGAGCGGTGGCATTCGACGTCGAGAATTTAACCGAAGGTCGTCTTGACGACAGCAACTTGGATTTCGGCTGGGATGCGTCAGATCCTTTCAACGGAGCCACACAAGCCGGCGCCACCGATAGTCTCACCACGCGTTCCGACAATAGCCGCGGCGTCGTGTTCGACTGGACGGACGCAGACCATTTCTACGAATGGCAAGTGCCCGCGGGTAGTAATGATTTCACGCGCTTCAAATTTCTGTCGTTCCGCGGCGCGCAGGGCACCCAGCACCCGAACACTGTGGCCGAGCTCGGCGACCTCACCTTTACAGTCACGCTACGCGACGGTGCAGGTGTAGTGAGCCACATCAACATCGGTGCCTATGGTGGCGGGCTCGAGGAGCCTTATCAGCGTGACGGGGGGTGGCACAACGAAATGGAAACCGTCCGCCTGCGCACGACGGATTTCGCCAACAACGGTACTGGCATCAATCTCATTAACATTGTCGCGGTACGGTTTAATCTCGGCCCGTCATTCGGGTCGAGCAAAGGCCGCATTGTCATCGACGATCTGATGCTCACCAATGATCTGCCGCCGAATTCGCTTGCAGCCGTTGAGTAAGCTGGCGCGCAGACGCGGCTCTGGCTCGCTGGCAGCTCGGTAGTAGGCAGTCGTTTGCTTGTGCACTTTTTCGGCAGTGGAGGACTTGATCTGTCGCCCAGAAATCTGAAGCTTTCTGTCGCTGGTGTAGCGTTCACTGTGGCATAGATTCGACGCCGGCAACATAGAGCTACGTGGCGAGACTTGAGTATTATCTCACCAGGACCGAAGCTTAACGGTTGCTAAGAGCTTCCGGTATGAACCGCTGTCATTTAGTGCCAGTTGTTGAGAGAGTATCTGCCTCATGCTTTAGTGCATGAAGGAGTGTAAATTTTATAGTAATGGAGTGAATATTGCTTCAGGTGCCGGTGGTTTCATCTAATTCCATTTCGAAATCAAAACTGACTTTGTTGGCTTCACCTTGCCATATTATTTATCCTGTCTGCGGCTCACCTTCACGTCATGTTTGATGTGGAATGGAATTACAAAACGGGTAGGTACGGCCAGCGAGAAATCGGAGTGTTTTATCAATTGCACCCAATGACGATTAGGGTAATTGTTCGCAAGAACAAGAATTCTTGATTCTGTACTTGGTCCCTACTGTGCTGAGTAATGATGCTGCTACTATTGTGCATACCAGAACTCAGATCATCGTGATGGCAATGGATCAGATTTGAATGTGGCACATGCACCTTGTACGTATTCATAGCCAGGCATGGCAAACGGATATGTATTCCTCTGGAAATCCCATGCCCATAACGGAAAGCTTGACATGATTCCACCATTGGCACCGGTACAACTGCCAAAGCCCACAAACGGTGTATTCTTTACCCGACACTGACAGCTCAACGGTTTATCTGAATTGGATGAATTCGGGTTTTCAGTGCATGGAGCGGCATCACAGATAGCCCAATATAAATCCCCGGTATAGTCTGGTGTGTATTGATCACACGCTATTGGCTTGTATTCCAAAAGACTGCACCATCCACGATAAGAGTAAGTGGATACCCAATTATACTTGACATTATCCACTTCATACTTTCCATCTTTGATAGCCTTACATACAGGAGCTTGGTCTACATCACAAGGATATTCCTTGGTGCACTTAGTCAGCGTCATGCGTTTGGCCACAAGGTCCTGGATCTCACTCGTTGCAACAATATGGGGCTCATTAACTCTCAAACAGTCGCAGTCAGCCTTATCGCCATTCATTCTGCAGTCGGGGGATGCACTACAAAGGGCGTGCCACCCAGTACACACGACAAATTCCTGAGATACATCAATAAAATTAGAGGGGTCATTATCTGGTTTTTCAGTAACTTCTGCCAAACATATAGACCCATAATTTATTGCTATCCATGCTATACACGTGATCGCTAAGAATTGTAATCTCATCTTTTTATCTTTTTTCTTTCTGGTTGATTTATCTGATATCACGATGTAACTACAGAAAGGGTCACAGAATGGATCAATTCCAGATACAAGCACTGTTTTTCGTGTATTTTTGCAAATTAGCTCTTAATTCATATTGTAATTTTTAATCTTACGAATAGTGGTAATATATAATTTAAGCAGCAAAATTAAGCTTCTTATTCACATTGTCACATTGTTACTGCACGTGCTTACTGTAGTGAGCGCCAGGGTGCAATGTTTCGATCAGCCATTAGCCGATGTTGGCTGATGCCATCATCATTAAAGTCGGCTTGTTCAAATGCATTGATTTGATATATTCCAGATGCGAGATGGATTTTGATATGCCCATCTGCAACCGCGACATGTTTATTGCCATTTTTGCTCATATGGATGCTGCAGCGGGCGCCAGAGCCCTTGATGAGGGCATTGCCGACTTTTGCTTCAAGCTGATTGGGAGCATTTTTATCGATGTCAAAATAAACATTTCCCTTGAATAACTCAATTTGCAGAGGGTGCTCTAGTTTCACGGCTATAGAACTGCTCATATCCAACGCCATATCTATACCGGGCGCTATCGCAGTGGCCAATTGTTCTTCCTGTTTTGTCTCATAAAACCGGATGCTAGGCGGCTTACCAAAATACCATGTCATCAGACCGAGCATTATGCAACCACTCATAATTGCACAATGCACCAAAAAACGCCGCCAATTGAAAACAAATTTAAAGGGTTCTGGCTTAGGTTTTAGCATTCTATTAATCGTAATATAAAATATAAGTAAAAATTATATACTGATAGCAAATTTTTTAAAGCACGGAATTTAAAGTAAATTCTCGATAAATAAACAGGGTTGTCGATTTTCGGTAATTTGATTATTGACCTCCACTTTAAACATTTACCCTCCATCCTTCGTTGTCGGAACAGCGGCACAAACTGAGAATGAAACGAGTAAAACTGATATAACTTGCTGCTGGCACGGCAGTTATATCCGCCTGTGCAAATCTCTCCCTCTATCTGGTGATTTTTGCTCATTTTCCCCATTTTTATTAACCGCTAACATTTCAGAAGATTACCGAAATATATTGGGCAAGAAAATACGTGTAAGTACGTAATAAAAGATGAGCAAAGAAGATAGGATCAGATACTACTTTGAATTGCAAGTGTTGAATGATTAGCAAGCTCCCGCAGTCAGGTTCAATAACTGAACCGGTGTTCATGCTGCCGGAGATATCTTCCTCCATAATGTCGATACAGTGAATTTTACTGCCACAGATTGTTCACATCTTACCGGCGCTTTAGGTTGTGAAACAAGAGGGGCAATTTCTGGCGGCATGTGTATGGGTAGAGTATTTCCTTTGTATTCAGTTGTGTTCCGGTTGGCAATAGCACTCGCGCTTGTGGCCAGCGTAATAAGTTTTGCGCTATAAATAATGCAATATCGCATCGTGCTTCTTGGCCGATAGTCGCATCTTTGAAGCAGCGGCAATACCAGTCATGCCTGCTTGAAACAGCCACCGAACAACAACTGGATGGGCTTATGTATGATGGATACTGTCTGCGGCTCGCCCTCTCATCACATTTGATTTAGAAATCGAATGAGAAGCTGAAAAGTCGTTTTTACTGAAGGAAAAGGCGTAATACTCTGCGCCTGCGGCGGGGAGAGACAATTGATTATCATCGTAATTGAAGCGATCAGTTAATGATCAAGCTTTTAGGCTTAATAGTTTCTTATTTCGATGGATAATTATTCTTCCTGTTTATGAGCTAAACACTTTTATCTGTCAAGCTTTTAGCGTTATTTCCTTATTATTTCAAATGCATATCAATGATAATTGTATGCAATTGCATTATTGCCAGCCTCTCTGATATTCCCTAGCATGATTACCTAAATAAGTTGAAGTAGCTTAATTTATGGCTGCTTGGCATTAAATATCAAATTGTTTTATTAAACAGTATTGATAGACCTAAGTATTAACAGGTTGGAATGCAACAAATTTATTTATTCTTGGTGTTCATGTTGTTAAGCGATTTACTACGCTTGCGCAATTGCCTGAAATGAACTTATTGCCAAGGATGGGTTTCATTCTAGCGGTACAGCAAAGGCTAGTCAGCGGTTGGGGGTAGCATTTTGTGAGTAACCAAAGGATCAAAGAAAAGCAGAATGTTTGTTAGTTCTAAACTGGCGTTATCAGTAGACGAATGGATGAAATTGAGGAGTGCGAAATGACGATATTAAATCTGAAGTGGAAGTTTGAAATACATAACAAGACAACTGCTTGCATATCATAAAAATAATCAAGATGAATATTATTCAATCTTGAGAATCCTTCGAAATTTAAAAATCAAAGTGACTAAATTACTTCTGCATTACTAGGGGTAATTTAAATTAATTCATGAGGTAATTTCTTTTAAACAATAGCTCAGTAAAAACAGGTTGTGATGTTACTTCATGAGTTCTTTGATCGTAGCAACCGCAGCTAGTAGCAACCGCTATTGATATACATTAAAGGAAGAGTGAGATGAGCTTGGTAGATAGCTTTTCCTAACATGGTGCCAAAGGTTGTTCAACTAGTATTTATATAAAATAAGGAGAATACAATGGGTACAACAACTGGAAATGATGCTCGTTCAGCTTGGTTTGCGCAACAACAAGGTACTGGTACACAAGCTGCTGGTACTGAAGCAGCTGCAGCAGCTGCTGCAGCTGCTGCAGCTCATGGTGGTGGTAAAGGAGCCGCTGCAGCTAATGCTGATGGAACCAATGGAACCAATGCCGAAGCCAATGGAACCAATGGAACCAATGCCGGAGCCAATGGAACTAATGGAACCAATGCCGAAGCTAATGGGACAAACGGAACCAACGGAACCAACGGAACCAACGGAACCAACGGAACCAATGGAACCAATGCCGAAGCCAATGGAACCAATGCCGAAGCCAATGGAACCAATGGAACCAATGGAACCAATGCCGAAGCTAATGGAGCCAATACCGAAGCCAATGGAACCAATACTGAAGGAAATGCTGCAGCAGCTGGCGGTACAGCACCAGTAGACTTGCTTAGTATGATCCATGGTGGTTATGGGGGTGGAACCAAAGGTGGTGAAGGCCACGGTGGTCATCAGCATGGCGCTAATGGAAACGATGGCGGCATGAGCCCTGATGATGGTGGAGGCAAAGATGGTCATCAACATGGTGGTAAAGGAAACGATGGCGGCATGAGCCCTGATGATGGTGGAGGCAAAGATGGTCATCAACATGGTGGTAAAGGAAACGATGGCGGCATGAGCCCTAATGATGGTGGAGGCAAAGATGGTCATCAACATGGTGGTAAAGGAAATGATGGCGGCATGAGCCCTGATGATTGTGGAGGCCAAGATGGTCATCAACATGGTGGTAAAGGAAACGATGGCGGCATGAGCCCTAATGATAGTGGAGGCAAAGATGGTCATCAACATGGTGGTAAAGGAAACGATGGCGGCATGAGCCCTAATGATAGTGGAGGCAAAGATGGTCATCAACATGGTGGTAAAGGAAACGATGGCGGCATGAGCCCTAATGATAGTGGAGGCAAAGATGGTCATCAACATGGTGGTAAAGGAAACGATGGCGGCATGAGCCCTAATGATGGTGGAGGCAAAGATGGTCATCAACATGGTGGTAAAGGAAACGATGGCGGCATGAGCCCTGATAATGGTGGAGGCAAAGATGGTCATCACCAGGGTGGTAATGGAAACGATGGCGGCATGAGCCCTAATGATGGTGGAGGACACGGCAAACATCATCATAAAAATGTTGACGCACGTCCAGATCACCCTTGCCAAGGTGAAGAGGGAGCAGATAATTTTGTTTTCCATGATCTGGGAAACTGGAAAATTGACAACTTCAATGGGCAGGAAGGTGATACGCTGGATCTCAGTGGGTATGGTTTAACTCGTGATGAGGTAGCTAGTCATGTCACAAATGTCACAATTAATGCTGATAACATAATCATTAACTTTGGTGACGATATATCGGTTCAAGTGGTAGGCCAAGCGCCCACTTGGGATAACGTAATTTGCGCTGACCAGCCAGTAGCTTAATAGGGCATTAAAAGAGAGAGGGAAGTCCCATTCCCTCTTCTTATCAACACTGGAAAATCTGGGGCAGGAGTAAATCAGGATAAGGTTACTTTGGCCCCAAATCTTATGTACCAATTTTCTTCATAACGAGATAGTCAGATCACCTGATTATTTTCTTCTAAATGCCTGCCGCTGATAACTAAAATTGTATGCATCTGCATTATTGTCAGTTTATTTGCTATGCCATAGTTTAGTTATGTATCCAGAGGTCCGCCTCAATCTACTTGTTCCTTCTGTATGTTTAGAGAAACGAGCAGAGTTCAATTCAAATATTAATTTATTTCTCCTCAATGATTTAAAGAAATAGGTGGATTTACTCGGACTTACTCAGGAGTGAGCCATCCTGCCTTGGAGGCGCCGTGATGAATTTTATACATAAATTCAGGTTTCTTTATAGCTGCTGGATAAACAGAACTGAGTGGATGGCTTCAATAACGACTTTTCTGTAACGGCGGAGTTTGTCGAACTGCTAATAAATTACATTCACCTTCGACGCACTTAGCCCAAATCGCACTTTTATAAATAGGATGCTGGAACGATCTCCCGGGTTGAACATTCATCAATAGTTCGGAGGAAAGCCTTGTGACTAAAATTCATGGCTGGGCCACACACGGTCCCAAGCAGAAACTTGAGCAGTTTACTTATGATGCAGGGCCTCTTGGATCGGAAGAGGTGGAAGTTGCCGTCGAATATTGCGGTATTTGCTATTCCGATATTGCAATGATCAATGATGAGTGGGGCTGGTCGCAGTATCCGTTTATTCCAGGGCATGAGGTAGTTGGACGAATCGTAGCTTTGGGCGATTACAGTAAGGGCAAGGGCTTGCGAACTGGTCAACGGGTCGGCGTTGGCTGGAACGCCGGCAGTTGCATGCATTGTCACGAATGCATGACTGGTAACAATAACCTCTGTCCTAGAGTCGAACCGACAATAGTCGGACGCCACGGTGGATTTGCGGACCGTATTCGTGCGCATTGGGCCTGGACTGTTCCGTTGCCAGATAGACTCGACATATCGTCTGCAGGGCCGCTGTTATGTGGCGGTGTCACCGTATTTTCGCCATTGGTAACCTGTGGCATCCAATCAACTGACCACATCGGTGTACTCGGTGTCGGTGGTCTGGGTCATATGGCCCTCAAATTTGCCAGAGCTTGGGGCTGCGAAGTGACGGCATTTACTTCTCATCAATCCAAAGCTGATGAGGCGCAAGGTTTCGGCGCTCACCATGTGGTGCTGAGCCACGATAGAGACGCCTTGGAGAAAATCTCCAGCTCGCTTGATTTGCTGATTATGACCGCTAACGTGCCACAGGATTGGCAAACGCTGTTAAAAACATTGAAGCCCAGAGGTCGCTTGCATATCCTGGGCGTGGTGACTGAGCCGATACCGATTATAGCCATCGATCTGATTTTAGGGCATAAGTGTATTTCAGGATCACCGGTAGGCAGTCCCACCATGATGGCTACGATGATGGAATTTGTCGCACGGACCGGTATTGCACCGCAAGTGGAGCATTTTCCGATGAGCCAGGTCAACCAAGCGCTGGAATACCTCCGCTCAGGCAAAGCGCGTTACCGTGTCGTGCTGGATGCGGATTTTGCCTGACTAAAAGAATAATTTGGAATAATTTGGAATAATTCCATTTTCCAATCAAACATGACGCGAAGGTGAGCTGCAGACAGCATCCATCATACGGCAAAGTGAAGCTTGACAAAGTCCGTTTTGATTTAGCAATGAAATAAGGAGTTGAGTATTGCGCCTCTGCAACGAAGGTATGTGGATTGGATAGGGGATTATCCTTCAAGCAGGATATGAAGCATAACGGTTACCAATCGTAAAAAAATAGGAGGAGACGGTATGGCAATAACAGTTATTGAATATGTGCTTGGGCGTCTTCAAGATCTTGGGATAACGGATATTTTCGGGATACCCGGAGATTTTTCTTTTCCAATTAACGACGCAATCTGCAATGACAAAAACATGCGCTGGATTGGTTGTTGCAACGAACTGAATGCGGCTTATGCTGCAGATGGCTACGCACGCATCAGGGGATTCGGAGCTCTCTGCACAACCTATGGTGTAGGCGAGCTGAGCGCTCTCTGCGGCATCGCCGGTTCCTACGCCGAGAACTTGCCGGTGTTTCACCTGGTCGGTATTCCGGGACAGGCAATGATGGAGTCGAGAGGAAAAGTGCACCACACTCTGGGTAATGGGGAATTCGACTTATTCTACAAGATGTCAGAACCCGTCGCCTGTGCCCGTGCCATTATGACGCCTGAAAACTGCGCAAGCGAGACTGAGCGACTGATTGCTGCTGCTTGTTATAATCGTCAGCCAGTATACATGGCGTTTCCACTTGACTATGCGACCATGCAGGTATTAGGCAGGGCTGAACCTATTCCAACCCCTCTGAGCGATCCTACATCATTATCAGCTGCGGTCGACGCAATGCTCGTCATGTTATCCAGAGCCAATACCGCTGTCATTATGCCCGGAAATATCACCTCACGTCTTGGGCTAAAGGACCAAGTCATGGCGCTTATCAATTCGTCAGGGTTGCCTTGTGCCACCATCGCCTCGGATAAGACCGATGTTGACGAAACACATCCGAATTTTATCGGCATATGGTCTGGACGATTGGGCATTCCCGATGCGACCCAGGCTTTTGTCGAAGGTGCGGACTGTGTATTAGGTCTTGGCGCTTATATGACAGATTTCTTCTTTGGAAAAATTGACCGCGCTAAAACCATCAACATTGAGCTGCACGCAGTCAGGGTAGGGCATGCTGTTTTTCGTAATATCCAGCTTGCTGACGCCCTCGCAGAACTGACCCGGCGTCTACCCAAACGCACAGACGTCAAAGGACCCAAGCCTGTAGGTCTGGGTGAGCCGGAAGGTAAGGGGAATGATCCGATAACAGCTCATGCGTTATATCCACGCTGGGAGCGATTCCTGAAACCAAACGACATCCTGATTCAGGAAACAGGCTCCAGCGCTTTTCCGATGTTTTACGCCCGCATGCCCAAGGGGTCTGTGTTTCATAATCAATTACTGTGGGCTGCGATTGGCTGGGCAACGCCTGCTGCCTTTGGTGCTGCAATCGCTGACCCAAAACGGCGGCTGGTACTTATCACTGGTGAGGGTGCTCATCAAATGACTGTTCAGGAAGTTGGACAGTTTGGACGGTACGGGCTGAAACCGATCATCTTTGTATTGAATAACCACGGCTATCTTATTGAGCGGGTGCTCTGCAAGCACCCCGATATGGAATACAATGACATTACACAATGGCATTACCACCAGCTTCCGGATGCTCTGGGCTGCAACGACTGGTTCACCACGCGAGTGACGACCTGTGGAGAGCTCGATGCAGCCCTCGCATGGGCTGAAAGTTCAGAAACAGGTGCTTATATTGAAGTTGTCACTAAGAAGTATGATACTCATCCAACGATGAAGCATATTCATGAGGTTGTCGCAGGTAACGTACGGATCAATTGGGATAGATAAAATTTAATGATTTGCGGGCGTATAACGGATACCTGGTTAATCCAGTTCTGCCTGCCTTAATTCCCGTTTGAAGATGTTCCCTATTCACTCATAAGCACTGATCTTAATCAGGTAAGAATGTCGTTGCATGAGGTGATTTTTCTTGCTTAAAATACCTTTATTTCTAAACCAAACCTGATGTTATCCGCTTTTCCTTGCCATATGATTGCTACTGTCTGCGGCTCGCCTTCGCGTCATGTTTGATTGAGAAATGGAATAAGAGGGTTTTTATGGTGCCGGCCTGCGGGCTTCGCGGAACCAGCTGCGATATTGCTCCATTTTTGCGTGCTGTGCCGCGGGTGCCTGGCGGTGACAGGTGGAATACTCTTCTGTTCCTGGCTGTGCGCCCCAACGTATTTCAGGGCAATCGTTGGGGTTATAAGCCATTTCATAGGCTGACTTCCGTGCTAGCACCTCAGCTATGGAAAGCTCCCATGGGCTACCGTCAGTACGTGTATAGCGTATGCTGCGTTCATGGATGCGCCTTGCGTGGTATTGCTCGATTCCGGTCTTGGCTTCTTCGGGACTCTGGTTTTTCAGTACGAACAATTCTGGGTAGCGTACGATCTTCTCAGGTAGGCCGTTTAACACATTGATGGCAATGATCAGGCGCATATCGCGGGACGGGGTGGAGTAATCTTCCCATGGGCCGATGGTCTGGAAGATCGCCGTGCCGCTAGGCATGAGAATGGTGCTGCCGGAGTGCTTGCGAAAATAGGCTTCACCATTCTCTACCGAAGTCACGCGCGTTTCGATTTGTTCTATCAACGCATCCAGTGTGGCTTCGTAAATTTGCTTGGGTTCAAGGCCTGCAGGGCTGATGAGCTTGGTTACCTTGGCATAGAAATTGTCTGCAGAGAGTTGATCTTGCTCCAAGGAGAAAGGGGCAAAATCAGGGTTCTCGATCAATTCGTCATTCGAGAGTAGCCGTAACCCGCCTGAGGACGTTGGCAGCAAAGGACGAAAAGCTTTAAAGCCTGGTCCGGCGCTTTCATTATTTGTGAACAGCATCGTACCCTCCCAGACCCGTTTGCGCGCGACCGAGTTATCTGGTTGAGCATCGACGGCCAGTAAAAGGCCGGGGCGTCCTTCTATTTGCGGAATCCATTCAACCAGCACCAGCACATGACCGTAGGGATCAGCATAGACTGTGCCCGGCCAGAGTGTCTCCCGGCTGACAGGGATGGGATACAGATCCGTCGACTCGCTCTCCAATCCTGTCCGTAATGAACCTGAATGAACGGTATTGACTAACTGCCTGCTGATTTTTATGAAACCGGTCTGTGAGCTGATGCCGTGGGTAAATTCGGTTATGATGGTAGCCGTACCACATTGTGGTGGCGCCTTGGCTGAGCCACGCCCGCAAGCGCGGAAGGAGATGGGCAAACCAACCTTCCAGGCAAAATAAGCTCGCAAAATGTAGGGGAGATCGGCACAATCAGGGGTAAGTGGCAAGTGATGATCCTCATTGAGGCCAAGATAATTGTGCAGGAAGTTGCGCTCGTTGTTGCGCAACACAGGTTCCAAAGAATGGAAATGAAGGTTTTCCTCCGGTGGCGCGCCAAACAACGCTTCGATCCAGGCAGAGTAAAAAGCTTCTGTGGCAAGATTCCAAGTTTTGGCTCTTTGCTCTTTTTTCTGAGCTCCTGACTTGCCAATAATAATTGGATGGCAAGCGATTAGCTTTCCATTCCGGCTCGCCTCTACTCGATAATGGCCTTCGTTGACGCTTGCCAATTCAGCGACAAGGCTCCAAGGTGGCCCCCCTCGACGGTGTGAGCGCAGCGGCATGCGCTGACCTTGATTGTCGATCAGCATGAGTTCCGACACGAGCCCATCCGTGGATACCGCCATGATCTTGATCTGCTCATCGGCTTCAGGATGGAGAGGAGAGATCCAGATATGCGTCTCGTCAGTTTGTTGACATGAATTATCCCCGGCTTGCACCACAGAAATGCCGCCGAATGCGAGTAAGCATACGCAGAAAAAGCGAACAAGCGTGATGGAAAATTCCAAAACATAGCCTTGATGACCCTCTACCGCACAGCGCCAATTAACTAATCGGTATAAACGAATACTGCTTAACTTCAGAGTGATGAAAAGGGAGTTTTGTCGTTTTCCCAAAATGGATTTTGAAAGGCTTAACATTTTCACACATCTACTCCGAGGTTGATCAGGTCCGTAAATAAGGTGAATTACTAGTGTTTTTCTTTTTTATCATTTTTAAATCAAAACTAACTTTGTCGGCTTCACTTTGCCGTATTATTGATACTGTCAGCGCTCACCTCTGCGTCATGTTTGATTTGGAAATGGAATTACGTTGTGTAATAAAAGAATAAGCTCTTATTAACCATTATTTCCGGGAATTAACCATTATTTCCGGGATTTTATTTTCTTCACATTTGTCTGATTTTTTATTGGGTTATTAGCTGCTTTGATAATCAAAGCAGCAACCTCTCTGGATAATACGCAATTATGGGTCTCAGCGCCCGATGTAGGCAAAATTTAATAAAAAGGCTCTAAATAAAAACACGCAGTATGCGTGTACAAAAAAATTTCAATAAGCGCCCCAGCTAATGGGCTCATGGCTGGCGGTAATAAATTGAGCAAAAGCTAGCTATTTTAGCCAGTTACCTGCAAAAATGATCGCTAGTAGGAGACTGCGGGCCTTATACGCCAATTAACTAATAATAGGAAGGATTATGCCTGGCAAAGAGGATGTTTTTTGGTACAAAGATGCCATTATTTATCAATTGCATGTGCGTGCTTTCAGTGATAGTAATGGCGATGGCATTGGTGATTTCGCCGGATTGACTTCCAGGCTGGATTACTTGAAGGAACTGGGGGTCAATACGCTGTGGTTGCTGCCATTTTTTCCTTCTCCCCTGCGCGATGATGGTTACGATATTTCGGACTACCGCGGTATTCATTCCAATTACGGGACATTGGCTGATTTTCGAACCTTCCTGCAAGAAGCGCACAAACGCGATCTCAGAGTCATTATCGAGTTGGTTATCAATCATACTTCCGATCAGCATCCCTGGTTCCAGGCAGCGCGCGTCGCCCAGCCCGGTTCTGCCAAGCGTAACTATTATGTATGGAGCGATACCGTCAAAAAATACGAAGGAACGCGCATCATTTTTACCGATACAGAAAAATCAAATTGGGCATGGGATGAAGTGGCACAAGCTTACTATTGGCATCGCTTCTTTTCACACCAGCCGGATCTCAATTTTGATAATCCGCGAGTAGCCAAGGCAGTACTGCGCGCGATGCGCTTTTGGTTCGATTTGGGTGTGGATGGCATGCGACTGGATGCCATACCCTATCTGTGCGAGCGCGATGGCACCAATAATGAAAATCTTCCTGAAACTCATGCCATCATCAAGTATTTGCGTGCTGAATTGGACCAGCATTATGCTAATCGCATCTTCCTTGCCGAGGCTAATCAATGGCCGGAAGATGTGCGTGAATATTTTGGCGATGGAGATGAGTGTCACATGGCTTTTCATTTTCCCTTGATGCCACGTATTTTCATGGCAGTAGCCCAGGAAGATCGCCATCCCATCATTGAAATCCTGGGACAAACACCCGAAATTCCAGAGAATTGCCAATGGGCGGTATTTCTGCGGAATCACGATGAATTGACCTTGGAAATGGTCACCGACCGTGAACGTGATTATATGTATCTCACTTATGCTTCCGATCCGCTCGCGCGGCTTAATTTAGGTATCCGGCGACGCTTGGCGCCGCTGATGGAAGGTAGCCGCCACAAGATCGAGCTGTTATACAGCCTGCTCATGTCCCTGCCAGGCTCCCCTATTATTTATTATGGTGATGAAATCGGCATGGGCGATAATATTTATCTGGGCGATCGTAATGGCGTACGCACTCCGATGCAATGGAGTCCCGACCGCAATGCAGGATTTTCGCGCGCCGATCCGCAGCGGCTTTATCTACCGCCCATCATGGATCCGATTTATGGTTATGAAACTATCAACGTGGAAGCGCAAAGCCGTAACACCTATTCGTTACTCAACTGGATGAGACATTTAATTGCCACGCGTAAATCAGTCAAACCCTTTGGCCGTGGCAGCATTAAATTTTTACATCCGGGTAATCGCAAGATACTTGCCTATCTGCGCGAATATCAAGGCGAAAGTATTCTATGTGTGGCTAATCTTGCCAATAGCGCTCAGCCGGTAGAGCTGAATCTCGCAGCATACAAAGGCCGTGTACCAGTAGAGCTAATGGGGCGTACTGCTTTTCCTGCCATTGGTGAACTGCCTTATTTATTGAGTTTACCCAGTTACAGTTTTTACTGGTTCCGTTTGTCCATGGATGTAGAAGCGCCTGTCTGGCACGTGGACAAGTTACCGCGTGAATTGTTGCCTGTACTGGTTTTGCCTGAAGGTTTGTTGAGTGCATTGATGCTAAAGCCTGAAGGAAAAGTAAGTGATGTGCTTGCCCGCAAAACGCGCGCTCAATTGGAAACACAAGTGTTACCACAGTTTCTCATTGCTCAGCGCTGGTTTAACGAACCAGGTCAACCCATTACTCAGCTGGAATTAAACTTGAACCAAGTCTGGAAGGTCAATGATGGTAAAGAATGGCTACCACTTTTAATCAAGCTGCAATTCGATGAAGGGATAGCACAAACTTATTTTCTTCCGTTGGGTCTACTGCTCGGAAAAACTGCGGAACAGCAATACCACGATTTGTCACCTTGGATGCTCGCCAAGGCCAGGCAGCACGCGCGAGAAGGTATGCTCTATGACGCGCTAGGTGAAGATGTTTTCTGCCACTTCCTGCTCGATGCTATCGTAACAGAGATGCGTCTGCCTTTTGCCTCGGGTGAGATGGTGTGTTCCAGGACATCCGCTTTTCCGGAATTGCCAGAAACTATCGATGTGATTCATCTGGCAGAAGAGCAGAGTAATACTTCCATTATTTATGGCGACCAAGCTATACTCAAGGTATATCGGCGTGTACAAGAAGGTATCAACCCAGAGCTGGAAATGGGGCAATTTCTGACCGAAATTTCGCCATGCGCAAGCGTAGCACCGTTGGCAGGCAGTCTAACCTATCAAAGTGGAGATTCTGTTACTGCTATTGCAGTATTGCACCGCTATGTAACAAACCGGGGTACTTTTGGCCACTACACGCAAGACTATTTAGGCCGCTACTTCAAATTATGTGTAGATGAACCTGATCGCGCTCAAGCACCTGATGTGCATGCAGTTCATATGGTACAAATGAGCATCATAGGCCAGCGCACAGCTGAATTACATCAGGCATTGGCGAACACTACTGGCAATGCTGCATTCGATCCAGAGCGCCAGACTGCCAGTGAAATGGCGGCATTGATAGCCCAGTTAGAGAAGAATTTTATCTCTGTTTTCAATAAACTGGAACAAGTATTAATGCAGCTATCTGAGCAGTCATACCGGATTTGTGAACGCTTGCTCAGCTTGCGCTCGAAAATGCTTAATCGTGTAGTATATTCACCACCTGATGAATTTGCTTGGCACAAAACACGCATACATGGGAATTATCACCTTGATCAGGTTTTAATCAGCCATAATGATTTTGTGATTATCGATTT
Organism: Nitrosomonas sp. Nm34; assembly: GCF_900113925.1. GTDB lineage: Bacteria > Pseudomonadota > Gammaproteobacteria > Burkholderiales > Nitrosomonadaceae > Nitrosomonas. Next base: position 177,252 of record NZ_FORD01000001.1, on the reverse strand, counting down.
CGAAGGTGATCCTAACCAGCCTTTAGAAATCCGACGCGCCAAGCAATCATCCCTCAAAGATGTTGCTGGCATATGCTTTTCGATTAGAGCTACGGCACGCCTGGCGTTGAATCGACATCTTGTGGAACGTGCGGATCATCGGGACTCGTTGGAAAGTTATGCACGTCAGTGGGAACATCTTGCCATTAATGCTTTTATGTCAGGGTACCAGTCATCCATTGCCGGCTGCTGTTCTTACCCGACCGATCCGATTCAAGCACAAAAACTGCTCGAATTGTTCTTGCTGGAAAAAATTCTGGATGAACTGAGTCTGGCTCTAGATGAACGGTCCAGCGGATTGGAATCTGTGATGTTGCTTTTGCTCGACTTAATTGAACAAACCGCATTATGGCTTGGGGAGAATAAGCATGCCTAATCCGAGAATACTTGCGATGGTGATGGCTGGTGGTGAAGGTAAACGCCTTCATCCGCTTACTTGCGAACGTTCCAAACCTTCGGTTCCCTTTGGAGGGCGCTACCGTATTGTTGATTTTGTATTGTCTAATTTTGTGAACTCTCACATTTTTGCGATCTATTTGCTCGTGCAGTACAAATCGCAGTCGTTAATTGAGCACATTCGCCGTTCTTGGGGATTAGCGCCTATTTTTCCGGAACAGTTCGTGACTGTGGTGCCACCACAAATGCGCGAAGGGCCAGAGTGGTTTCAGGGAACAGCTGATGCGGTGTATCAGAACCTTAATCTGATTCGACAGCATGCGCCGGATCTTGTGGCAGTATTTGGAGCTGATCACATTTATCGCATGGATGTGCAGCAGATGGTAAAGTTTCACCTGGAAAATAATGCTGATGTCACCGTAGCCGCATTGCCAGTGCATATCACGCAAGCCAGTTCTTTTGGTGTGATTGAGTGTTGTGAGGATGGGCGTATTCATCAGTTCCATGAAAAACCAAAACATCCCCCGACCATGCCGAGAAACCCTGCCCGCGCTTATGCTTCTATGGGTAATTATCTGTTCAGTACTGAGGTATTGTACGCCGCGTTGGAGGAGAGCAAACGTCGTGGCGAGAAAGATTTCGGTAAACACCTGTTGCCGCGCTTGTGCCAGAGTCATCGTGTATTTGCTTATAATTTCGCTGACAATCGCATACCAGGTGTGCGCGATTACGAGGAGGAGTCCTATTGGAGAGATGTTGGCACAATTGATGCTTATTTTCTGGCCCATCAGGATTTGCTGGGGCTTGAGCCGAAATTCAATCTGTTTAATCCGCACTGGCGGGTTGCTTCCAGTGAATATCAAGGGCCTTCAGCCAAGTTCATGCGTGCTGAAATCGAGAACAGCATCATCGATGATGGCAGCTTTATAAAGGGCGCGAAGATTCGCAACTCGATCATACGCCGCGAGGTATTAATAGAAGAAGGAGTTGAGATCGATGAGTGCATTATCATGGATTATGCCATTATACGTCGCGGAGCATGCCTTAAACGTGCCATTATAGATCGCTATAATCTGATTGGAGCAGATAGTCGAATCGGCTATGACCGACAAGAAGATGCGAAGTATTTCACCGTTACTGACTCAGGAATTGTGGTCGTACCGAAAGGAAAATACGACCGCTCTATCGGTCGTTACCTGTAAGGAACGAGCATGAAACGACAACACCGCATGCCTTTCGGTGCTGAATTTACTCAAGAAGGTAAGATACGCTTTCGTTTATGGGCACCCGCAGCACGTCAGACCATGCTGTTCATTGATGATCGAGCGCCGGTGTCCTTGCAAGCACAAGGAGATGGATGGTATGAGTGGATAAGCGAGCATGCGCATGCGGGCAGCCGTTATTATTATCAAATTGATAATGGATTGTGTGTACCCGATCCCGCGTCACGCTATAACCCTGATGATGTACATAGAGCAAGCCAGGTAATTGATCCCGCTGCTTTCGAGTGGCAAGATGAGATGTGGCTCGGTCGACCTTGGCAAGAGGCCGTGATCTATGAAATTCATGTCGGTACTTTCACGCCAGAGGGTACTTTTGCTGCGCTCGAGCAAAAACTTGACTATCTGGCGGATCTGGGCGTGACCGGCATCGAATTAATGCCCATTGCTGATTTTCCTGGTCAACGCAATTGGGGTTATGACGGTACCTTACTGTTCGCACCGGACAAGATATATGGCACGCCTGACGATCTCAAACGTCTGATCCAGAGTGCTCATCGCCGCCACTTGATGGTGCTGCTCGATGTCGTTTACAATCACTTCGGGCCGGAGGGCAATTATTTGCATGTGTATGCGCCCCAATTTTTCACCGAACGGCATCATACGCCTTGGGGGGCCGCTATTAACTTTGATAGTGAAGGTTGCCGTGTGGTGCGCGATTTCTACATTCACAATGCGCTTTATTGGTTGGAAGAATACCATTTTGATGGTCTGCGTCTTGATGCAGTGCACACGATTGCCGATGACAGTCAACCCGATATTCTGGAAGAGCTGGCGCAGACGGTACGCGCAACATTCGGTGCGAAGCGTCATATCCATCTCATTTTGGAAAATGATCACAATGCCGCTCATTACCTTACACGTAGACCGAATGGACAAACTATCCACTATGATGCGCAATGGAATGACGATGTGCATCATGCCTACCATGTGCTGTTGACGCATGAGTACGATGGATATTATGCTGATTATGCAGACGCACCTATCCGTCACTTGGGACGCTGCCTGACAGAAGGGTTTGCCTATCAAGGTGAAATTTCTGCGTATCGACATGGTGAATCACGGGGTGAGCCCAGCGTATACCTGCCTCCCTCGGCCTTCGTTGCCTTTCTACAAAATCATGATCAGATTGGTAATCGTGCGTTCGGCGAACGCCTAGCTACACTGGCTGCACCTGAAGCATTACGTGCTGCTACGATCCTGTTCCTGTTGTCGCCCTCGGTACCTTTATTGTTCATGGGTGAGGAATGGGGTGCACGAGAGTCTTTTCTCTTTTTTTGTGGATTCAGTGGGGAACTGGCTCAAGCAGTGACCATTGGACGACGTAAGGAATTTACCCGTTTTGAACGTTTTCACGATTTAGTTACGTGTGAAGCGATCCCCGATCCGTGCGCAGCATCCACCTTTGAGCGGGCAAAACTGAATTGGCAGGCACAGCATCATCCACCGCATCATGAATGGCTTGCCTTATACCAAGAACTGCTGGCTTTGCGGCAACGCGTCATTGTTCCGCGCTTAGGCCTTTTGCGTGGTGGTGGGTTTGAGGTATTGACATCACACGCACTGCGTGCCAGTTGGCAGCTTGGCGATGAGACGGGGATGTCAGTGTATGCCAATTTGGGAGCAACGCCTGCTCGCTTGACTGCCTCGCCGCAAGGCAGATTATTTTACGGTAGCAGGGCAGATGTTGATGGCCAGCTGTCGTCTGGCAACCTCCTTGGATTTACCGTAGGCTGGTATTTAAAGGAAAGTGATAGGGAAGACTATGGATGAGCTTGAAAAAGAATCTGAATTACTGGCCCATTTAAGCGAGCTAGCAGGAATCTTGCCTGCCTATATCGATAATTGGCAGAAACGCCATATCACTACTCCTGCCACTCAGCGTATGCTACTGACTGCCATGGGATTCGATGTCTCCACGCCGGAAAAAATTATTGCAGCCATTGAAGAGTATGAGTTACGTCCCTGGCGGCGCGCACTTGAACCTGTATCGGTGCTACGAGACCAGCCACCTTGGGTGCGTTTGGCCATACAAGATGCCTATGCTGGAGTAGAGTGGGGGTGGCGCCTGGAGCGCGAGGATGGTCTTAATCACCATGGTCAGTTCTGTCCCCAAACGCTAGCAAAAATTGAAACCAAAAATATTAAAGGGGTTGGTTATACGACTTGGCGGTTAGTGTTACCTGAACATCTTCCTCCAGGTTATCACCGCTTAAGTCTATCATGTGCAGAAAAGCAATTGGGAGAACAATTACTGATTGTGCCTCCTGCTACGTGTTATCAGCCTGAGGCAATTGGCAATTCTGGTCGTATCTGGGGGCCAGCGGTACAATTGTATACAATACGATCCGAGCGTAACTGGGGAATAGGCGACTTTACGGATCTACGGTTATTGCTGGAGCAATGGGCCGCACAAGGTGCGGATGTGATCGGCATTAACCCGCTGCACGCCTTGTTTCCGCATAATCCAGAACATGCCAGCCCCTACAGCCCATCCAGTCGTTTATTCCTCAATATTCTTTATCTTGATGTAGAGGCTATTGCTGATTTTCACGAATGCGAGCCAGCACGTGCCTTAGTCCATACTCCTGAATTTCAGATACGGCTGGAAGGATTACGCGCAACCGATCTGGTCGATTACACTGGTGTTGCTGCACTTAAGCTCCCCATGCTGGAAATGTTGTACCATTATTTCTGTGAGCAGCATTTAGCGAACGGTAGTGAGCGTGCCACCGCATTTCGAGCCTTCCAAGCGCGCGAAGGGGATAGACTATACCGCCATACCCTGTTTGAGGCATTGCAAGAGCATTTCCATAACCAAGATCCCGCTATATGGGGTTGGCCGGTATGGCCGGAACCCTATCGCTATGCGGAATCGGCAGAGGTGCGTGAATTTGAAAGTCAACATCGGAAGCGCATCGAGTTTTTCACCTACCTGCAATGGCAAGCTGATTTGCAACTTGGGGCCGCAGGAGCGCGCTCGCTCGAATTGGAGCTTGGAGTAGGTCTCTATCTTGATCTTGCGATCTCTGTAGACAATGGTGGAGCAGAAGCCTGGTCGAATCAAACACTTTATGCCATTGGTGTAGGGGTTGGCGCGCCACCTGAGCTCCACAATCAACTTGGCCAGGACTGGGGACTGCCGCCTTTTGTACCAGACCGCTTGCGTGAAGCAGCTTATGCGCCTTTCATTGCGACACTGCGGAATAACATGCGGCATGCCGGTGCTTTGCGCCTTGATCATGTCATGGGATTAATGCGGCAATACTGGGTACCTGCTGGGGTTCCCCCTACCGAAGGTGCGTATGTGCGCTACCCTTTCGCCGATTTACTCGGTATCTTGGCGTTGGAAAGTCAGCGTAACGAATGTTTGGTAGTCGGCGAAGATCTTGGCACCGTCCCGGAAGAAGTGCGTACTGCCTTATCGCCTATGAATGTTCTTTCCTACCGGTTACTGCTATTGGAAAAAGAAGCCGATGGTAGTTTCGTTGCGCCCATGAATTATCCCGAACAAGCACTTGCAGCGATTTCCACTCATGATTTACCTACCCTGCCGGGCTTTTGGCAAGGGCGGGATATCATCCAGCGCACGGAATTGCAACTGTTCAGTTCCAATGAGGCTCGTCGCAGCGCGGTGATTACACGCGCCCAGGAACGTGCTCATCTTTTACTGATGCTAGAAGAAGCTGGATTGCTGCCGGAAGACGCGACGGTTAATCCGCTGTTATTATCTAGTGCAACATCGGAATTTATCCAGGCAGTCTATACCTATCTAGCCCAAAGTCCAGCCAAGATAATGATGGTACAGCTCGAAGATATCCTGGAAGTGTTGGATCAAATCAATATCCCTTCTACTACCACGCAGCATCCCAATTGGCGGCGTAAATTACCTCTTCAACTCGAAGTATGGGGGGCTGATCGCAGGGTGCTCGCGCTGGCTGCAGCAATGCGGCAGGAACGTCCTCATACCCGTTCTGCGCCTATACCGAAACGACGCTTACGTATCCCGCTTGCTACTTACCGCCTTCAGCTCAACCGGAATTTCACCTTTTCACAAGCGGCGCAACTAGTACCCTATCTAGCAATGCTTGGCATCAGTCATGTCTATTGTTCTCCCTATCTCAAAGCACGTCCCGGCAGTAACCATGGCTACGATATCGTGGATCACAACGCATTGAATCCGGAAATTGGTACCAAGGAAGAATTTGAAGCTTTTTGTACCGCTTTGCATGCGCATGGCATGGGACAAGTTCTCGATCTGGTGCCTAATCACATGGGAATAATGGGGTCGGACAACCAATGGTGGCTGGATGTGCTGGAAAGTGGCCCTGCCTCGTTCTACGCCCCTTTTTTTGATATCGACTGGCAACCCCTCAAAGAAGAACTACGCGGCAAGGTATTATTGCCTATTCTCGGACGCTCATATGGCGATACACTAGAAAGTGGTGAAATAAAACTCAGCTTTGACGAGGAATGTGGTAGCTTCAGTGTATGGTATTACCAGCACCGCCTGCCCATCGCTCCGCGTGAATATTCCCGGCTGTTGCGGCATCGCCTGCCTTTGCTGGAAGCACAATTGCGGCCAGATAGTCCGGATTTGCAGGAAATCGCCAGCCTGATTACAGCTTTCGACAATTTGCCACCACAGGAGGCCACGACACCCGATAAGATCCTGGAACGACACCGAGACCAGGAGTTGTTCAAACGTCGCCTGGCAGCATTGGTCAGTGTTTCCACGCCTATCAAGCAGATGGTACTGGATACGGTCAATGACTACAATGGTAATGTGGGCGATTTCGAATCATTTACTCTCTTGCATGAATTGCTGGAAGCACAGCCATGGCGTCTTGCTAACTGGCGTGTTGCTTCTGATGAAATCAACTATCGCCGTTTCTTTGACATCAATGATCTCGCTGGCTTGCGTATGGAAGACAGTTATGTATTTGATGCAACCCATCAGTTAGCGCTGGAATTAATTGCCGATGGCAAGGTGGATGGCTTGCGCATTGATCATCCAGATGGATTATATGATCCACTGCAGTATTTTCAACGACTGCAGGACCATGTCGCTGTACGGTCTTTACCGATGGAAGGAGAAAAGGCCATTTACATAGTGGTAGAAAAAATTCTTGCCGATCATGAACCATTGCGTGAAGATTGGGCTATTCATGGTACTACCGGCTATGACTTTTGCAATCTGGTCAATGGGCTGTTTATTGATCTTCGAGCTAAAACAATGCTGGAGCGCGCTTACCGTCTATTTACTCATACATGGCCTGATTTCGAAAGACTCGTCTACCGCAGCAAGCATAAGATCATGACACATGCTATGGCGAGTGAATTAAACGTCATGGCAGGACAATTGAGCCGTATTTGCGAATTACGCCCACATACACGTGATTTTACCACTAACAGCCTGCGCAATGCGCTTGCTGAAGTGATCGCCCGGCTTCCGGTCTATCGGACGTATGTGCGCGACGGGCAGGCTACAATGTTGGACCGCCGCTATGTGGAATGGGCGGTGGCTCAAGCGAAGAAATTCACACAAGTGCTGGATACCAGTATTTTTGATTTTCTCAGCTCCGTTCTCTTGTTGGATGCAGCGACTGACAAAGGCCCATCTTATGTCGCTGCTATTACTGCATTTGCCATGAAGTTTCAGCAGTTTTCCAGCCCGGTGATGGCGAAAGGATATGAAGATACTGCATTCTATCTATACCATCGCCTGGTTTCGCTTAATGAGGTAGGCGGTGATCCACGTATTTTCGGTCATTCTGTCAAGGCATTTCATGCTGAGAACGCCAAAAGGCTGGAACGCTGGCCCTATTCCATGCTCAATACTTCCACCCATGATAACAAGCGTAGCGAAGATGTGCGTGCCCGCATCAATGTATTGTCAGAAATACCGAGCCAATGGCTGGAGCAAGTGCGGCGATGGCAGCATCTCAACAAAAGCAAAAAGCTGCTGATCGATCGTGAGGAGATACCGAGTGCTAATGATGAATACTTGCTTTACCAAACATTGATTGGTATCTGGCCATTTGGAGAATTGGCTGAAGCTGAGCATGAAACTTTGCTAGCACGCATTGAAGCTTATATGCTCAAGGCAGTGCGTGAAGCAAAAGAGTATACTAGCTGGATCAATCCTAATACGTCTTATGAGGATGGCCTATCAGCTTTTATCAGGAAGATAATGGATCTGTCGAAAAAAAATACTTTCCTGGCTGATTTTCTTCCTTTCCAGCAGCGTGTGGCTTACTGGGGGATATTTAATTCACTCTCGCAGACCCTGCTCAAATTGACTTCACCAGGGGTGCCAGACATTTATCAGGGTAATGAGTTATGGGATTTAAGTCTGGTCGATCCAGACAATCGCCGACCTGTGGATTACGTTCAACGCCAACATCTGCTAAAAGAACTGGAAGTCTTTGAGACTGTGCCTCAAGATGCACTGGCCAAGCAAGTCCGACAGTTGCTTGATCACATTACGGATGGTCGTGCTAAGTTATTTTTAACCTGGCGATTGCTGCATAGCCGCAAGCAATGGCCACATGTTTTCCAGAATGGTGCATATGTACCCCTCACGACGACAGGGTCGCGCAAGGATCACCTGTGCGCTTTTGCTCGCCATGCCGATGACATTATGCTGATAGTGGTGGCTCCACGCTGGTTTTCCCGACTCATGCCTACAGCATCTGAACAGGTCCCTCTGAGCAATACTACGTGGAGTGCAACAACAGTGGAAGTGCCCATTCTTACCGCCGGAGCGCAGGGTGTGAATGTATTGACTGGTGAAACTGTGACAGTGGCTCAAACAAATGGCCTACCCGAGCTATTCGCTTCTGCGTTATTCACATCATTTCCGGTGGCGCTATTACAATTTCGGCCTCCAGAAGATTGAATTTAGGAATGGGGCTATCGTAAAGACTTCCCAATTTTGCACTATCTGTCTCGTAAAGCTTCCGCTAATTTTGCGATTTCCTTGGCTGACATTGCTGGATTCTTCTATCAATTTCTTTGAATTTTACGACAAACCCATTAAGTGCAAGCAAACCTCATTTTCTCTTGACATATCAATACGACCGGTCATATTATAAATATATGCCTAAAGTGACGAAAAAAGAGCTCAAGCGAGAAAATTTGTTAAATCAGGGGGTAGCCATGCTCATGGGGCATGGCTATCATGGTACGGGGCTACAGGAAATCCTTGATGCGGCAAGTATTCCTAAAGGTTCTTTTTATAGTTACTTTGGCAGCAAAGAAAATTTTGGTGCGGAAGTCATTCAGCATTATGTCGAGCCCTTTATTGCGCAATTAGCGGCACATTTACAACAATCCGAGATTGACGCGTTGAGCGCGATACGGCGTTATTTTGATGAACTCATCATAGAACTTGAAAAAAATGAGTTTAAAGGCGGCTGTTTACTAGGTAATTTGATGGGGGAAATAGGCGATACCAGTGAAATTTGCCGGAAATCTCTTCAGTCTGCCGTTGGACGTTATCGGGATTTATTGCAATCTGGGCTGGCTAAAGCGCAGCAACAGGGCACGGTAAGATCAGACAAATCGGCTGAAGAGATGGCGGATTTACTTATAAATACTTGGCAGGGAGCTTTACTGAGGATGAAAATAGAGAAATCATCTGTTCCAGTTAAGCAATGCTGCAAAGATCTGTTGGAAGGGTTTTTCAAACCTTAATTTTTTTGTGACAAAATAAGACGACCGGTCACATATTAAATATTTATTTTATAGGGGATAAAAAATGCCGAAATATATTATCGAACGTGACATTCCTGGCGCTAGCGCTCTTACGCCACAGGAACTTCAGACTATTTCTCAGAAATCCTGCAGCATTCTGAACAAGATGGGCCCACAAATTCAATGGCTGGAAAGCTACGTAACGGACAATAAAGTCTATTGCATCTACATCGCGCCTGACGAAGCTACCATCAGAGCACATGCTAATCAGGGTGAATTTCCCGCGAACCATATTTCTCGAATCAAAGACGTGATTGATCCGACCACTGCCGAGAATTAATTCCAAAGAGCACAGAAAAAAACTTATTAAGGAGGAGATCATGTTCATGCAACGCTATGCCATCAATCTAATAATAATGGATCTGACCTTAGCCGCTGTCGGTGTTTCTGGTGCATTCGCAGCGGCTGACGAAGCGGTTTCGGCCAAAAATTGTGCAGCTGCCATAGAATCTAGCGCGGGTCACAAGCATGATGTGCAATCCGGCATGATGGCTAAGTCAGGTCCGGATGATCAGCGTGCGCCAAGCTTGCTGAATCTGGGTTCTCACACATTTCCGGTCAGTACCCGCAACAAATTAGCGCAACAGTACATTGACCAGGGACTTAATCTTGCCTACGGATTCAACCATGCGGAAGCACATCGCGCCTTCCAGGAAGCGGCGCGGCTCGATCCCGCGCTCGCCATGGCTTATTGGGGCCAGGCACTGGTGCTGGGTCCCAATATCAATGCGCCGATGAATCCAAAAGATGAAGCACCGGCGCTGGAACTCATCCAGAAGGCTGTAGCAAGCAAGGCAGCAGCATCAGCGCGGGAACGGGCGCTTATCGAAGCGCTCGAAAAACGCTATACAGGAAAGCCTGAGCAGCGAGCAGCAAATGACCAAGCCTATGCGGATGCGATGCGGGAAGTGCATCAGCGTTTTTCGGACGATGATGATATTGCAACGCTTTATATCGAATCGATGATGAACATCCATCCATGGGATTATTGGATGCGTGATGGTTATTCACAAAAAGGGATGACTGAAATCGTTACACTCACTGAGGAAGTGATACGGCGCAATCCGCAGCATCCAGGTGCGCTGCATATGTATATCCACCTCATCGAGCCGACGAGTACGCCGGAACGGGCAGAAAAGGCGGCCGATACGCTGCTGACGCTGATGCCCGCCGCGGGGCACATGATACATATGTCTTCACACATCTATCTGCGCGTGGGCCGGTATGCCGATGCGATGAAAAGCAATCAACTGGCCATCGCTGCGGATGAGAATTATATCGCGCAGAGCCGCGCGCAGGGAATTTATCCGATGGTCTATTATCCGCATAACATCCATTTCCTGTCGTTTGCTGCAACGATGGATGGGCAAAGCAGAATTGCGATCGAATCGGCCCGGGAAGCAGCTAGCAGAATAGACGATGCTATACTAAAAGATTTGCCACTGACAGCACTATTCCGTATGCAACCATACTGGGCACTGGCAAGATTCGGACGCTGGCAGGAGGTCCTTGCCGAGCCTGCGCCGCCATCCACTAACGCATTTTTGAAAGGAAGCTGGCATTATGTACGCGGTCTCGCATTTGTCGGCACAGGACAATTGCAACAAGCCGGGCAAGAGCTGGAGACGCTGCGCGAGATTATGCATGATCCATCGCTGGATGGCCCGCTGCTATCGAAAAATACCCCGCGCACCATCTTGCGCACTGCACCCGAAGTGCTCGCCGGTGAAATTGCCGCTGCGCGCGGCCAATTCGATCAAGCCATCGCGCACCTTGAACGGGCGGTACGTTTTGAAGATGCCCTGGTGTACACGGAGCCATTGGAATTCCATTTTCCGCCAAGGCTGGCGCTGGGTGCTGTTTTGCTGGAATCAGGGCACCCGGACGAGGCGGAAACAGTGTATTGGGATGACCTGAGGAGAAATCGCAACAATGGCTGGGCACTTTATGGACTGATGCAGGCGCTGTACGCGCAGAAGAAAGACGATCAGGCAGCGCTCCTCGAAACACGTTTCAAAAAGGCTTGGGCACGTGCCGATGTGGAGCTCAGCGCATCCCGCTTCGGACGTCAGGCGGAAACGAGGTAAAACCTATCCACATTTCCAATTCTTCTACCGTGTAGCGTCTCCTTTTGGGGTAGCTGATTAACGTGAGTTCGGGATAAGAAAAGCAGCATAAGGAATCTGACTTCCTTATGATGAAATGGTTTTCAAAAAGATTTTCCTCATGAGAGGAGTCAGATTACGATGGATACTATACTATTGATTTTTTGTGCAATTGACGATTTTTGTAAAGAGTTTGAGCCGAGGTGGGAGCAACGCTTGTCGGGGTCATCGCTGAAACGGCGTCGTCGCCGGGGGGAGCTGTGTCTAAGTGAAGTCATGACTATCAGTGGGGTTTCATCTATCCGGTTACCGGACGTTTAAACACTATTACCTGAATGACCTGTTGAAGTATCAGCGGCCCCATTTTCCAGGGTTGGTGAGCTACCACCACTTTGTGGAGTTGATGCAAGGTAGCCTGGTGCCTTTGTGCTGTTTTCTAACCAGCCGCTTTGGGCAATATAGTGGCATCAGCTTCATTGATTCGACCAAGATCAGTGTGTGCCACAACCAGCGTATTTGGTCGCATAAAGTAATGGCAGAGTTTGCTGCCCAGGGAAAGACCAGCGTGGGTTGGTTTTATGGATTCAAGCTGCACCTGGTCATCAATGACCAGGGAGAATTGCCAAGGGTAAAAATCACGGCGGGCAGTGTGGATGACCGTGATCCGGTACCGGAATTGGCGCGCTCCTTGTCTGGGAAACTCTTTGGTGATCGGGGTTACATCTCGCAAATCGAGCATTCCCGTCATCGCAGTCCAGTTAACTTCTTTGTTAATCTGATAGCCGGGCTGGTGGCTTACACCTTTCGCGAGAAGAAGCTCTCCCTTAATATCAGACTCCCTCAAGCTCTTCCAGCTGTGGTAGCGTGATCCTTATGTCGAACTCACGTTAATTAATTTTGCCTTCATCAGATCTGACCAGATCATCTCTAAAATTAGTTATTCCAAAAAACGCTTTCTCAACCACAAAGCTGCGAATTAAGCATGTTGCTAACCACTAGCTAATTGAAACTGATTTTGTCAGCTTCTTCTTGCTGTATTATTTATACTGTCTGAGGCTCGCCTTCGCGTCATGTCTGATTTAGAAATGGAATAAGCTATAACGAAGCCGGAGTCAGTTTTCTTAATGAAAGAGTTAGCCGTCACGTTTGAGTACCTCTGCGACCCGGGCTTGAAGAACAGGAATAAGTTCCTGCTCGAACCACGGATTGCGCTTAAACCACAGATTGTTGCGTGGACTTGGATGAGGCAGGGGAACAATATCAGGCCAGTCTTTCCGCCAAGCGCGAACAGTCTCGGTTAACGATGCACCTGTATTTGGCAGGTGATAAGCCTGGGCATATTGTCCTAATACCAGCGTCAGTTTGAGGTTTTGTAAGTGTGACAGCAATGCTGCTCGCCACTTTAGCGCACATTCGGGCCGGGGAGGTAGATCGCCTGATTTACCCGTGCCAGGAAAGCAGAAACCCATAGGCAGGATAGCTACCTGCCTGGCATCATAAAATATCTCGCGCGAGACACCCAACCAAGCACGTAATCGATCACCGCTTGGATCATTGAACGGAATACCCGTTTCATGAACCTTCCTGCCTGGCGCTTGGCTTGCTAGTAGAATACGGGCTGACTCATGTATCTGGAAAACCGGACGTGGACCGAGCGGTAAGTGTTCGGCGCAAAGAGTGCAGGCATGCGCCTCATTAATCAGTGATATAAGGGAAGTCATGCAATATGAGCTAGGAATAATGGAGCTATCACCGTTTTTTCTATTATTATAAAATATTGCCCATCCGCAAAATTGCTCAAGTGAATGAACAAAAAGTATAGCTGGGCTCACAGTCCTGATGCTTTCGTCCAGCCGCAATAGACCCACAGCACAAAATACTCAGCATATTATTTTACTAAAGAGAAAAAATGATCAGTTTTATCGAACAAAGATGATGATACATGTCCAACTTCTAATTCCATTTCTAAATCAGAAGCGACTTGGTCGGCTTCACTTTGCCGTATGATGGATACTATCTGCGATTCACCTTTGCATCATGTTTGATTTATAAAGGGATAGTGATTTAACAATATGCGCGTAAAAATTTTTTTATCAAATAGAGTCTAATCATTAGAATCTAATTCTGTGCAGGAATTCATAATGAAGCAAAAGCAGATATTGAGAGCGGTTATCCCCCTATTGCTACTGCCGTTGTTATCCGGTTGCTGGACTTTGGTCGCGGCGGGCGCGGGTGCTTACGGGGGATATAAAATGAGAGAGAATGGCTACACTTTACAAAACCCGATTACTAAAGAAAAGGGTAGGAAATCAAGTCAGTAAGATATTAGATCTTGCTACGGTCAAGCAGATCGCGATTAGGTGGGCGCATTCATGAAACGGTGCAGTTCTATCATCCTCGACGGCATAAGAAATTTTCACCCGTCCTATTTTGCCATGGTGATGGCGACCGGCATCGTGTCGATTGCATTTGAAGCGATGGCTTTTACCGGTATTGCGAGAACACTGTTTGCACTGAATCTGGTTTTTTATCTGATTTTGTGCACCCTTCTAACCATACGAATAGTGTTTTTCCTACCAGATGTGCTGACAGATCTCAGGGCTTTACGGCGTGCCGTGCCTTTTCTGACGTTTGTGGTTGGCACCAATACCATTGGTATGCAGCTTGTTACCTTTCACCAAGCGACAGAATTAGCCATGTGGTTATGGCTGGTCGCACTGATTGGTTGGGTCGTATGCCTCTATTTCATTCTTCTTGGTTTTATCCTGATGCGAGGGAAACCGTTGCATGAAATCGTAAATGGCGCAACCTTACTGATTGTCGTCAGCACAGTATCAGTATCCCTGCTAGGCGTTCGTCTTCTGGAGGCAACGGGTAGTCATGCGGGCTATGCTTATTTTATGGCAGGGAGTGTCTGGGTACTGGCTTTTGTCTTTTATTTGATGATTGTGACGTTGTTAATTTACCGATTGTTTTTCCAACGATTTGAACCTGCCGAATGGGACGCCCCTTACTGGATTTGCATGGGAGCCACGGCCATCATTACCTTGGGAGGTGCCGAGTTTGTCTTGCGCATGCCAGGCTTATCAGCCTGGCAAGGCATCTGGTTGGTTATTTTGTGGATCACGGTGTTTGCCTGGATGATCGGAACGATGTGGATTCCTTATCTACTGGTCATGGATATCCTGAAATTCACTCGTGTGAACATCGCAGATTCAGCACCGCTATGGATAAAAACTTTTCCATGGGCCAGACTCGCATTTGGCGGACAGTGTCATGTCTACGATCCCCCCTGCTGGAGCAGAGTTTTCCCCATGGGGATGTATACCGCCAGCACCCTCTCTCTGGTAAAAGTGACCAGCTTTGGCTCATTGGCGATTATTTCGCAATACTGGGGCTGGTTTGCACTGCTCATCTGGTCGCTGACATTGATAGGCATGCTGCGTACTGTTTTCGCTGCCATTAACCTTGTGACGATTTCTACACGTTGAGATGAATTCATGTAATCTACTTTTTGGTTCGCGGATGAGTAGAGTGCTTTCGTTAATATTATTGCTTCTGCTAACTCCATTTCTAATCAAACCTGACATTATCAGCTTCTCCTTATCATAATATTTATATTGTCTAAGGCTCGTCTTCGCTTCATGTTTAATTTAGCATCGGTAGGATGCACTAAGTGAAACGTATTGCACCTGCTATTTTTCATACAGCGCACTCGCAATAATGTGCTGCATGGGCATTCAAGCGGAACCCAGGTAGAACAAAAAATCAGATGTTGTAATCAAATAAATTTGTAAAGGCATAACAATATTCATATGCCAAACCTCATCATGTCTACTCGAATCCATGTTTTATCACAGAGTGTCTGATACTTTGTGTTGTTACTACGACCCCAATGGTCGCTGTTGATAAGGAGGAGAAATCATGAAATTCCACACTTTTTGCTTTGTATTCGCTGCGATACTTGCATCTGCGCCCGCATTGAGCGGCTCGAACAATCATTCAAATAACGACAATCAGCTTCCTAAATCACTTGAGCAGAAGGTCAAGAATTTTCGGGCCGATCTTGAGGCAAGAGGGTATCAAGTCGCTCAGGGAAACTGGCATTTGTTTACGATTGAAGATTGCAAGTTTCCACTCGAAACGATCGGAATCTGTATGGGGAACAATCCTGCAGCCCCTTACGTCATCCCCACGCTTCCGCTTTGGCCAGATGAATTCGTGGACGATACGATGAAAGACCTGCTCGGGCCGACCCGGGGCGACACTTGGTGGACATACCGCCTCGACAAGCGCGAGGCACTGGTGGTGCTGGCACAGCTCCCACCACCCGGGAGGTATTTTTCATTAGAGACCTATGCCTTTACGCGCGAAGGGGAAATCAATACTGACGATGAGATCTATCAGTCCGTGCAAGCTGATCCTTTCATGCAGAGTATCCTCTTCAAGAAGTCGCCAAATTCGTCCCGCTTGCTGACGTTCGCGAGTATCGGTGACAACAACAATGTCGTCATTGAGCAGCAGTCCGGAGCGGCCTTTGATCAGCAGCGCTTCTTCATTATCACGCCGGATAAGGTAATGAAGCGCAAGCTAACTCAGGCGCTTTTGCGGGCGGGTGTGCCGGATCGCAACCAGGTATTCACCGAACCCGTCTCGCCTGATGTCGTCCGGTTGGGGCTTGCCGCTGAAGCGGATGACCTGATGATTATCGCCCGGTATGCGCATCCGGAGGACGAGGTGGCCGGTGATCAATGGCGCCAGCAACTTCCGCTCGCTGTGTTCCGGGTGAGGGATCCCGACACAGCGCGCGCGACCGAGCCCTTCCCGTTTCCTGTCCGGGACGAGCGAATCGCTCAATCCGAGCTGGAGCTGGAAGGCGATGTCAAAGAACTGGTCGCTGCGGTCAAGCAGCGCTGGGGCCAGCCCAATGCCAAGGTTGGAGAGTTCGAGAGTTTGCTACTTAAGGTGGATCTCCTCGGTGAGCACTGCCTCCCCCGTCCCATGAACTGCCTCGGCGACAACTCGGACACCGACTACCAGATCAGCCCGACGGCGCGCCTTGACTCGGGCGAGGTCCTTGCCGTCGTAGGCATTCTCGGCACGGCCACCGGCAATGCCACCTACGTGAGCCTGTCGCCCAATTGGATACCTCCCCTCGAGGGCGTCTTGGACGTGTCGGATGTCGATCTTGAGGGAAGTGCATCGGCCTTTGCTGGAATGGTTAACCATACCGGGAAGCTCTATGTCCACTACTTCGCGCGCGAGTGTACGGATCTGCCGAATTGCCACGAAATTACCAGGGATATGATTCCGCAAGATGGTGAACTCAAGCTCATCCAACGGAACTATGTCGTGCCGGGATCGACCCGGGGCCCCGATCCCACGTTGCTTGTGAACCCGTCACTGATCATTTTTGACGGAGCATCACGGCCTAAGAGCCAGGCAGATAAAAAATAGCGCAAAGACGCTGACTCATTTCTGTCGTTTTGGCGAGATTCTTTCTCACTGATCAGGTGATGAGTTTTGGTCAGTACTTGCGAGACGCTCTGTGAGTGAGCAGAAAGGAAGGGGGGCGTTGAGGAGCGGCTACCCTTGATTGCCTGGGCTTGCACGTTCCCACCCTTCTTTCTTACCCGGCACAATCACAAAAAGTGGATGCGGGTTGGCCCTGAGAACGTTCAGAAACTGCTTCAACCAGGTCGGATCGCGGGTTTCAAGTTTCTCCTTGAGGTGCAGCCATTCAACATCGAGTTGGCCCTCGGTCACAGGAATTCGTTCTACTGGGCCGGAATGGCCAATGAGTTTGGCGTTGAAGCGGTAATCCCGCCGGGCGGCTTCCGTATGCACTTCTCGCAGATACACCGCAATAGCCATCGCCGGGTTCGGTGCAGCCTTGAAGCGGGCCAGCTGCGGATGGTGCTGATACCCCACCGTGCGGCCGAGCAGCACTGCTTGAGCAAGCAGCGCTTCGCGCCAAAGTGCGGTCAGCCCACGTGCGTCCAGATATAATGGATGAAGCGTCCACAATCTCACACGGTTGCTCCAATCGCAATCTCATTTGCCAGCATTTCGGCCTGCTTGAGCACGGTCTCAGTTGCCAGTTTCTGTATGTCCGGCGGGTAGCCATACTGGCGCAATATATGCTTGACGATCATCTTCAGCTTGGCTTTTACGTTCTCCTTGATCGTCCAATCGATAGATAAGTTGGCCTTTACTCTTTCGAATAACACCACCGCCAGTTCGCGTAATTTGTCCACCGCTTTCCAGAGCTGCTTTTCGATGAGTTCTTCTTGGCTGACTTTTTGATTTTTCTTGCTGGCCATACTGTTTTTTTAATACTGGGCTATATCTTTTGAGCAGTTTGAGAAACTAACGGACATGGCGACATCATTTTACCCCAAACTGAATACATCTTTGAGCTCTGCATTGCTTAGCGTGCCGATCCATTTTTCTCCGATACCCACGGTCAAGTCAGCCAGATTGCGTTTGGATCGGATCATGTCGTTGATGCGTTCTTCGAAGGTGCCGCGGGTGATGAGGCGATGCACTTGCACATTCTGTTGCTGACCGATACGGTAAGCTCGATCGGTAGCCTGCGCCTCAACCGCGGGATTCCACCAGAGATCAAAGTGAATGACATTGACGGCTGCTGTCAGATTGAGTCCGGTCCCACCTGCCTTTAACGACAGCAGAAAAACGCGCTCGGTGCGGTCGTGCTGGAAGCGCTCGACCATACTATCACGCATTTTTCGCGTAACGCCGCCATGCAGGAATTGGGGCTCACGCCCGAAGCGAGCTTTGATCCATGCCACCAGCAATTCTCCTGCTTCGCGAAATTGCGTAAACACCAGTACTTTTTCATGAGCGGTATAGATGGGTTCGAGCAGATCGAGAAACAGTTCTGCCTTACCGGATAAACTTGCCTCGCTCTCTCCCGTTTTAAGATATTGTGCGGGGTGATTGCAGATTTGCTTTAAGGCCAGGATCATCTGCAGAATCAATCCCTCACGTTTGAACGTGTTTGATTCTCCGTTGATCACCTGCAAGGCTTCCCGCACCACGGTTTCATACAATGCCGTCTGTTTCTTGGTCAGCTCGCAGTATTGATTTTGTTCGATCTTGTCAGGCAAATCGCTGATAATGCTTTTATCCGATTTAAGCCGCCGCAGCAGAAAAGGGCTGGTGACGCGCTTGAAACGCTGCACTACCTGGTGATCATGATGGCTCTGGATCGGGACGGCAAACTCTTTGGTGAAATGGGTAAGGTTACCCAGAAAGCCGCGATTGGCAAAATCCATGATACTCCAGTATTCGGCCAGCCGGTTTTCCACCGGCGTACCGGTCAAGGCAACAAAGCTAGCAGCAGGAATAGATTTAACGGCTTTGGTTTGTGCAGCAGCCGCATTTTTGATGTTTTGCGCTTCATCGATAATGACGATGCGCCAGGAAAATTTCTTGAGTTTGGCTTGATCCGTGCGTACCATGCCGTAGGTGGTCAGTAGCACATCTGCCCGTTCGTTTGCCAATGTGCGCTCTGTGCCATGGAAAATATCTACTGTCAGGGTTGGAGCAAAACGCGCGATTTCCTTGGTCCAGTTGGTAAGCAGGCTGGTCGGTACTATGACCAGCGCCTTTGCCTCATTCAAGTTTCCTTCTTCTTTGAGTTTCAGCAAAGTGGTGATCATTTGCAGCGTCTTGCCCAAACCCATGTCATCAGCGATAACGCTGCCAAATCCAACACGAATGTTGCGATATAACCAGGCATAGCCGCGTTCCTGATACGGTCGCAGGGTGGCATTGAGCGTCGCCGGAAGTGGTACATTACCCACTTCAGTCAACTCACGAATAATGGCTCGTGCTTTTTCATCAAGGGTGATGGGCATACCGAGATATTCCTCGCTCAAGGCGATACGCAAGCGTTCTGCCGGGGTAGTGGAGGGTGGTTTTTCCAGCTGCAAGCGTAACTGCTCAATATCAGCAGGGTCAAGATAGACATACTCACCCTTGAAGCGCACGATGCCTTGGGCATTCTTGACTAATTCCTCAAACTCGACCTGGGTGAGCTGGCTATTGCCAATCGCCACCATCCAGTCAAAACCTAAAATATCGCCTGCATTGAGAAAGCCTGTGCTGCCTGTGTTTTTACCAGATAGCTTCATCGATAAATGTGGCCGCAGAACATGATCGAGCGCTCTGGGTAGTAATACACTGATGCCAAGCAGCCGGATAATCGGCAGCGTATCGAACAGAAAAGCAGGGAAGGCTTCAGGCTCTAGCGCGATCGGCTTGTAGCGCCAGCACTGATATAGTGATTGAGGGGTGGAAAAAATTCAGCCAGCAATGACACTGTTTGCAATACACTGTAGCGATTTGCCTGCCATACTTTATCCGTCAGCAAACGCGCCAGCGGTACCGGCTCCTGCAAGGAAGCATTACGTGCTACGACGCCCAGCGACAAGCTGAATCCGGCGCTATTATCTTCGAGCTGCAACACCGGCATATAAGTTTGCTGGCCGATATGGAAGCGCGACAACCACAATTGCACACCGGAAGCGATTTCGCCTTCCCCAGGCCCATCAAATCGAGTGACGCCCTGGCCGAAAAACAGGCTAAGCAGTTTGCTGCCATACGGCTTCTCAGTGCGGATATCGATCCCATAACGGATAAACTCACTCAGAAATAAGCTGCATAATGCAATAGCTTGTATTTCGCCGGAGAGATGGTTTGCTTTCTTGCCATTGCAGTAAGTCAGCAACCCTGTGGGCAGCAATGCTGCCAGTTGATTGATCAAAGCGTTTACCGTTCCATCCAGCATCGCGGGTAGCCAGCGCAGGCCTACCTCCGATTTGTCTACCTGGAACACTTGGGGTAAGACCGCGCCTTGCGCCAGCAGATGCAGGCTAGCCATACGGGCATGATACATAGCGGCTACTTCCGGCTGGAGATCGGGTAAATCAGCTTCGGCAAGCTGCTGCAGCGTAGCTGCCCATTCCTTCCAGTGTGCTTGCAGCGTTAAATTACTCGCTTCACTCCTTTTTCGTAAATCAACCGAAAATCGCCCGGTTGAAAGAAAGTTGGATTCGCAGGCAATACACTCACCAGGGAAGCAGCGAGATCGGACAAAAGGGAATAATCAAGTGCGCTATAGTCATTCATGTCAGACATATTCTGCACCAAGGGTTCATGATGATGCGGCTGACCCAGCAGATCCTCTACCAGCGGCAAAGTCACCTTGGCTTCGCGTTCGATTGAAATGTGACGCGCTGCCAGTTCCTGAGTAAGATCGACTCCCTTTAAAGAAAATACTATGAAGGGATTACCATCGATTTCCCGGCTGATCAGATAAATAACGGCAGCCAAGTGTTTACATGGCACTGCCCAATCCGGACAGGAGCAAGCCATGGAAAGATCTGTCCAGCGTGTCGGGAAAATAGCCATCTTGAGTCTTTTAGCATGCTCCAGCATCGCGGGGTCAAGCTCGCGATTGAGCATTTTCGAGATGATGACCGGATCAAGCGCCACGGCATCGAGCAAAGCCTTGGTCTGCTGCGAAGGCATGACAGGTACTTTAATTGTGACGACATAAGGGCGCGGACGGGAGCCTTTTACTTTGGCATGAATAGTTCCATGCTGAATCTCAATTTTTGTTACTGCCCCTTTGTTGGCATAACTGCGTCCGTGTGGTAGGCGGTTGTCATAGTCAATTTGCGAGAGTGAGTTAAGCCACTGCGCTCCCCACCAGGTCATTCCATAGCTTTTGTGTGGTGCCACTACTTAACGATTTTTGTGAATAGGATGAAAAAGAAAAAAGCAATTAATCGGTTGTCTCCATGTAATTCCATTTTCCAATCAAAACTGACGCGAAGGCGAGCCACAGACAGTATCAATCATACGGCAAAGTGAAACCGAAAAAGTCAGTTTTGATTTAGAAATGGAATAATGCAATGACTATTGCCATGTTCGATATTTTACCGCAGAGGCTTTACTACTTCGCATCGCTCGCCGATCCAGCGGCCCTGGGTATCGGCTTTAGCATAGAGCGGCGCGCCTCGCACAACGCTATCGAATTCTGTTCGCCCACTGAAACTTTCCGGGGTCATAAACATTCCTTCCGCGTAACCATTACCTTTAAATTGCGAGTTATCACACATCAGTTCCATCTGATAGCGATTGCCTGTTCGGCTGGCATTTGTAACTGTACAGCCAGATTGGTTTTCATACAAATAGGTGGGCACCTCTTGCTTTGCCATTTCCGGTGTAATACAGATATTGGAAGTAGCCGCACCATTGCGGATTTGCGGTATCTCTAATCCATACTGCCTGGCCAGGTTAGTCAACTGCTGCATTTGCTCCGAGGGAATGTGGGGCACCAAGGCCAACAAATCAGACTTGGTCGTTACCTCCCATAATCCCGGTCGAATAATGTCCTCCGCCCAGCTCAAGGTTGACAGGGTTCCTGATAATAAAATAAATAAAACAATCTTGTGCATAGTGATTCCTCAAACTACCTCAGCTATTATGAAATATGCGGATTGATGTATTCTGACCTACTCATGAATTGAACCAATGACTACTCAGAGCACAATAACAACGTACTGCTTTTATCCACTTTTCCATTCTTTTATTTCTTTTTCTGCGGTTATAAAAGTATAGCTGAAGATCCCTATTGACCATCGGGTACTGACTCCAGCCAAGTGCAATGCTCGGTCACCCCCGGGTCAATATCACTATGACCCATTCCTTTAGCGATAAGACCGATCACTCTTGGATCATTATCATATTCAGTATGAGCGGCCAAGGGGTTAGCAAACTGTCCCACAAAAATATCTGTAATACTGGTCACGTTCAGGATGGCATTAGTCAGGGTTGGGCAAAGACGTGAATCTACGTACTCATCAATAAAACTGGGAGGAAGCGCATAGCTGAATAAATCGTTGGGATCGCTGAAGGCGATGAGATGAGTTTTACTGAAAAGTTTTTCCGCTGCATGGGTAGCTTTCAGGCTACAGATATCAGGAATTCGACCAGTAACTTCCGGTTTGAGCTGTCCCATTTGCAAGAGAGGTAATTGGTTGGAAAGCATAAAAACCATAAATTCCTTTTGTTGTAAGAGGTGTCTCTTTTCCAGGAAATTGCTCATTGTATTTGTTTGAAGAGCAGTTGGGGCGGTGCTCTGGGGAATTTGCGCATTCTCTGCAAGAGCGGCATCTAACTTACTGATATCACTGAAGATATTCGCTATCCATTGCAATGCATCCACAGTAATTCGACTGCCAAGACTATGAGATATAAAGACAAATTCATCATCAATCTGATTCATTCTGTTGGGAGCGCTTGCATCACAGAATTGCGCCGTCTTGATCTGAAGTGATTCCCACTTTTCACTCATGAGCCAGCAGAGCGATTGACTAACAGAAACATTGATCTGTTGCCGCGAGGTGCCATTAAACATCATCACATCCGGGATAGTGTCATTGAGAAATACCTTCAAAGTATTGTTAATATGTGTGCGCCGAAAGGAATACTCACCAGAGTTATCAAAGTTAATGGTTTGCTTTTCTTTCGCTATAATTGGCTCCCACGTGAGTTCTGCGAAAATCATCTCCCTGTTTTTATTGGCATTCATGTAACGTGTCAAGCGGAGCAATCCAAGGTCCTGGTCTGGGAACGTCGGGTGGGTGATGGTAATCTCTTTGATTGTTTCCTGGACATGATTGAGTGAGAGGGCCTGTGCCAGGTTTTCGGCCAGGCGGGTAGAGTAGCCTGGCTGAGGAGAGCCGATACCATGTACCACAAGCACTTTGAGCACAGGATGGTCACCCTTGTTCGTTTGAGCCAGTTGTTCTTGCCGCTTTAACTTTGCTTCCAATCCCTCAAACGGGCGACCGCGTATATAGCACTTTCGGATATCTTCTTTCTTAATTTCCATATTCAATACGGCCTCAGTGACTCCTTTGGCGAGGTTGTCACAGCCTGAAGCAAGCATTACAAGGAGTAAAGGGCAAATCATAATAATGACCCTTGGAAGCTGAACCAATCGGCTTGTCATTATGTTTTTCTTCATGAAAAATTAACGAAAAAGACGTCGCGAATATCCCTTACCCATTTGCCAGTTAAAACAGAGATCACCACTGCTTGATTCGTTCTAGCAATTTATCGAAAGGGACAGAAAATTTTTGTACGCCTTCCCCTTCCAATTGTTCGCCAACTGCTTCCAGGTCAATGCCAATTTGATGAAGTTTCTCTAGCAAGCTACCAGATTCATCCACCTCCTGCTCGATACGCACTGCTGGTTGACCATGATCACGATAAGCGTTCAGTGTTTCAAGTGGCATCGTGTTAATCGTATCCTTGGCAATTAAAGGTTCCACGTATTTAATATCGCTGTAGGCGGGATCTTTAGTGCTGGTACTCGCCCATAACAGCCGCTGGGCGCGTGCACCATGGCTCGATAAAGATTGCCAGCGATTATCTCTCATCCATTTCTGGTAATACTGATAGGCAAGGCGTGCGCAGGCGATAGCAGCTTTACCTCGTAAAGCACTCACAGATTTGTCACCAGTAATCTGGACAAGCTCATCCAGACGTTTATCTACCAACACATCAATACGACTCAAGAAAAAACTGGCAACGGAAGTAATATGATCAACAGGTTTATGCTGAGCCACACGGGTTTCCAGCCCTGCCAGGAAAGCATCGACCACCTGCCGATAACGTTCCAGGCTGAACAAAATCGTTACATTAATGTTGATGCCCGCAGCAAGCAGATGCGTGATGGCCGGCAGCCCTGCCTGGGTTGCCGGCACCTTGATCAGGACATTAGGTCGGTTAAGTGCTGCCCATAACCGCTCAGCCTCGCTGATGGTTTGTTCCGTATCATAAGCAACATGGGGTGAAACTTCCAGGCTGACAAAACCATCGCGGCCATTTGATTCCTCGTAGAGTGGCCGAAACAGTTCGGCAGCCTGAGCGACATCTTCCAAAGCGAGTGTTTCATAAATTTCTTTGGGCGGCTTGTCATGATGCGTAAGCGATGTAATGGCTTCATCGTAGTCATGGTGTTCGTTAATCGCCTTTTCAAAAATGGCCGGATTGGACGTTATCCCTGCCAAGCCGTCTTTCTCTATCATTCTGGCAATTTCACCATTTTTCAGCATATTACGTTGGATATAGTCGAGCCAGATGCTCTGGCCGAGTGCTTTGATCTGAAGTAATGGATTAACATTCATAACCTACCTCCTAATTTTAGTCCATGGCATTAAGTCAGGTTCCAGTGATTGGTAGCCATTGCCATTACTGAGCCCGATACATAACGCCTGCTCAATCTCTGGTTAAACCCTATCTGGTTAAACCCTATTATGGTGAATTCCCATGCAGCATTGCCATACCTGACCACCAATGAATCAGGTTGCTCTCAATGGGCGTGCAAGCATCTGGGTGATAGGCCACGCAGCGAGGGGTAAAATCAGTATAAGGACGTGTGGGAACTACCTTACCTCTATAAAGGTAACCATTTAAAGCACCCGGGATGCTGGCGTAGTGCTGCATCGTCTCGCAAACAGGCGTTTCGCTATCTTGCGGGTCTGCATATAGCTGGATCTGGACAGAATCGGGTAAAATTTCCCCTAGATAAATCTGGACCTCAAATGCCCAGCCGTCTTTTTCTTCTGATATCGTCAAATTACCCCAATGTATTTGATGCCAATTTCGTCTTAACTGTTCCTCCCACAAGCGAAGTTTTTTAGCAAGGACGCTTCCTTGGGCTGTTCGTTGTTGAAAGTGGAGGGCAGCGGGAAGGTACAACTTTTCAACATATTCGCGTACCATGCGATTGCTGCTGAACCGCGGAGCGAGATGAGCCATACTGGCACGCATGCGAGCAACCCAGCTTCCCGGAATACCCGTTGCGTCGCGATCATAGAACATCGGTACAATCTCTTCTTCCAGAAGGTGATAAAGTTGTTCAGCTTCCACGGCGTCCCAACCGGCTTCAGTATGCTCTTTGCCATCACCTAACGCCCAGCCAACTTCCGGTGTGTAGGCCTCGGCCCACCATCCATCCAATTCCGAGAGATTCAAACCACCGTTCACCAATACTTTCATCCCGCTGGTACCACTGGCTTCCCACGGTCGACGTGGGGTGTTTATCCATACATCCACACCTTGCACCAGTTCCTGGGCTAAGGCAATGTCGTAATCTTCGAGAAAGACAACTCGTTTACGGACAACCGGTTGAGCAGCAAATTGAGCCCACTGCTGAACGAGGCATTTTCCTTCCATGTCGGCAGGGTGAGCCTTGCCAGCGACAACGATTTGTACGGGTCGTTGCGTATCAGTAAGTATTCGGGTCAGACGGGTAGGATCATGCAGCAACAGGTTGGGACGCTTGTAAGCAGTGAAGCGTCTTGCAAATCCGATGGTTAATACATTGGGGTCAAGAATCTGGTCAACCTGATCAATAACCTCTTGCTCTGTACCTCGTTGGCTCAATTGCAAGCGAAGCCTTTGTCGCGCTTGACGCACTAAATCGGCGCGTTCCTGACCGCACAAAGTCCAAAGCTTGGCGTCATCCAATTGGTTAATTGCGGCAGTAAGCATTTTTTCCGTGCCGAGCCAGCGGTTTTTGCCGCAAGATTGTGTCCAGATCTCATCTGCCCAGGGAGAATCCCACGAGGGGACATGCACGCCATTGGTGACGTAACTTATGGGCACTTCACATTCAGGCCAATGGGGGTAGAGATCCTGGAAGATACTTTGGCTGACTTTCCTATGCAGATGGCTGACCCCATTTATTCTGCCGCAGGATCGTGCCGCCAGGTAGGCCATATTGAAGGGCTCATTATCATCTTGCCCATTCCGGAGGCCTAGTGCCAATAGTTCAGCAGGCGCTACGCCTAGTTTCTTGGCATAAATCAAGCCATATTTTGCGAGCAATTCACGTGGAAAGGTATCGAATCCTGCTGCGACGGGGGTGTGCGTAGTGAATATGTTGCCAGGACGCGTCGCCCAAAGCGCTTCCCAAAAATCCACTTGCCATTTTTCCTGAAAACAGTGAGCACGTTCCAGTGCTACGAAAGCAGCATGCCCTTCATTCAGATGGCAGATATCAATTTCCAGTCCTAATGCTTCAATTAACCGCCAGCCACCTATTCCCAAAACAATTTCCTGCACCAGCCGGATTTCCTTTCCGCCACCATAGAGTTTGCCAGTAATACCACGATCAGGCGCGCTGTTCAGCAGGTTGTTGCTATCGAGTAAATACAAGCTCACTCGTCCCACTCGTGCTTCCCAGACTTGCAGGCGTACCGTTCGCCCTGGCAATTCGATGGGGATGTGTAACCAAGCACCGTTATGAGCCATTACTGGACGTAACGGTAGACTGCTAGAGTCATTGTAAGAATAAATTTCCTGCTGCCAGCCATTTCCGTCCAATACTTGGCGAAAATAACCTTCCTGATAGAGAAGGCCGGTCGCGGTTACAGGCACGGCCAGATCACTGGCAGCTTTGAGATAGTCTCCCGCTAGAACACCCAGCCCGCCTGCATACAGTGGCAAGGCCTTACCCAAGCCAAATTCCATACTGAAATAGGCGATCCCTTTAAGTTTAGCTTCGGCATGCACTTCTCCAAACCAACCACAGCAATCACAGTAGCCATTGCGCGCCTTGGTTAAACTATCAAGGTGTTGTTTAAATTGCGTACTTCGATTTAATTCATCTAGTCGTTCGCGCGACAAGTTTTGCAATACTACAAATGGATTTTCACTCTGTTCCCATAATTGTGGGTCCATTGTTTTCCATACCTCATCGCCAGCATGGCTCCAGGTCCAGCGCAGATCTGTAGCCAAGTCTGTAATTTGTTCAAGCAGTGGCAACAGCTCAGCGGGCAAATCCTGTAAGTAATGCATTATTAAGCGGGGTATTTTCATGAGTTTTTTGTACTCTTTCTTTTACCGATAACATGCTGATAAATTATTCCACTTCTAAATCAAAAATAACGCGAAGCAAGCCGTAAACAGTATCAATCATACGGTAAGGTGAAGCTGACAAAGTCAGATTTGATTTTGAAACGGAATATCAATTTACTGCTCCTATCTTGCTCTTAATGATGGCTCAAGGGCATGATAAAGGGCGCTTTCGGCCAATAATTTTCGTCTCTGTGTTCCGTCCACCTCGCGCTCGATGAAGTTATGATGTTGTTTTAGCAAAACTTTGTTTTTACCATACTGGAATAGTTCGCCTGGGGCGACATGGTGCCCAAAAAACAAGCGGTAATGAATACATAAATATTGCTGGAATACCAAGTAGATGAAATCCGCTCATCCAATGGTACTAACTTGCTTGGTTTTTTAATGCAAAGTTTTTTCTTGAAAGATCGGAGAGATCATGATAATCAGACGATGTAGGCCGCGATTTTTTACATCACTGAAAAATAGTTTTCCTGCAAAACGTACTCCACTCATATTGACTACTTCAAAATGATGCCCTATGCGTGAAAGAAAGCGCAAATAGGGATTAGTCCGCTCTCCTTTTAATAGCTCGATTTTCGCCAGTTTTGGCAATAACTTGGAGATATGGAGTTTCGGAAAATTCTTGGGTGAATAACCCAATAATTTTGCGCCAGCTTCATTGCAATCGCGAATCAAGCCATCATCAGACAGTATCAAAACTGCCTGCTCGTTTTCGATATTGTCAACTTTAGTGCCGAAATTATTTCCTGGTTTTATTGTACGAGTATTCATTGTTTCACCTCCGTTTTTGCAGCCCGCCTTAGCGTCATATTTGATTGGGAAATTGGATAAGATTCACTGCCTGTAAGCGATGGTTTCTTCCTTCCGACCACGTTTTGCAAAGAGGCAATGGTTTAATAGGTTTTATCTCTGTCTCTTCTTTAATAAAGCAACTACAAATTACTAGATAATGGACAAATATAATCTTGAGATGTCATGAGTATGCTAACAACCCAATTTGACAATTTATCGGAAAATAGAAGGCAATTAAATACGTGTAAACACGTAGTCATTATCTTATTCCATTTCTAAATCAAAACTGATTTTGTCGGCTTCACCTTGTCGTATGATTGATACTGTCCGTGGCTCGCCTTCGCATCATTTTTGATTTGAAAATGGAATAAGCTACTTAAACCAAGAAGTACAGCAATTAAACTACTCATGTATTTTGAGATGATTTTCAGTCGCTGAGTAGTTTTCAGGATAAGCTTGGATAAAACAGCTGCTTTATGTAGCAAATTATTCAGCCGACGCCAAGAAGTGACGTGGCTGAATCGGGTTTGTAAGCAGGTGGCTAACAGTTCTTAATTATTTGTTTTTCTCGTGCTTGGCTTGTTCTGAAATGCCTGCTAAAACGCCAGCAGCAATTTTATGCAGCAGGTCGGCTGTTGCTTGAGAAAGCTGCAATCCAGCTTGAAACTGAGCCTGCCCGACAGAAGATATCTGATGGGTAAAGGTAGCGAGAGTTTCCTGGAGTTGAGCACCGATCGTGGTGCCATTATGTTTTGCATGAGTGAATAAATCATTTAACGTTTCAGCAATGACACCTTTTGCAATAGATGCAGTTTGTTGCAATATCTCTATAAATAAATCTTCCAGAGTTGCTAAATCAGCGCGCGTCTTTGTGAGTTCTTCACGCGAAAAATGCATGGCTTTTCCGGCCGCTTCTTCCACTACCAGTTTTGAAGCTTCAGCAAATTGTGCAAAAGCAGTGTCTAGCCCTGAAACTGCATGGGATATTTGAGTCTGAGCAGTATTGGATTGTTCCGATGCCTGCGCTAATTTCTGCTGCGCACCATCGTGCACACCTTGCATCACAGCGGTAGCAATTCGGCCCAACGATTGAATATCTAAACGATGTGCTTGCATTGACTGGAGCGTTAACCGTCGTACAGCTTCCTTGACGTCACCGTCATGTATAATTGCTTCGCGTACATCGGCTTCAAGTTGCGCCATATCATCCTGGTCATGCACCGTTCTATTGCTTTCATTCTGCATTTTAGATACCTCCGGATTTAAATAAATGTGTCATATAGCAGGTTCATTTTCCGTCTTCAATGGTAAGCCGGTCAAGGCCACCCATATAAGACTGTAAAACAGATGGAATAGTTAGGCTGCCATCCCTATTTTGGTAATTTTCCAGAATAGCCACCAATGTTCGTCCAATTGCCAGACCAGAGCCATTTAGTGTGTGGAGTAATTCCGGTTTTCCTTTCTCGTTGCGAAAACGTGCCTGCATGCGTCGTGCCTGAAAAGCTTCGCAATTGCTACATGAAGATATCTCCCGATAAGCTTTTTGTGCAGGTAACCATACTTCAATATCATATGTCTTTGCAGCCGAAAAACCCATATCGCTCGTACATAATGTCATCACTCGATAAGGTAATTCCAATTTTTGCAAAATTTTTTCTGCATGGCTGACGAGCTGTTCCAATGCCTCATAGGATGTTTGTGGATGTACGATATGCACAAGTTCAACTTTTTCGAATTGATGCTGGCGAATCAAACCACGGGTATCCTTGCCATAACTGCCTGCTTCAGAACGAAAGCAAGGAGTATGAGCAACCAATTTCAGCGGAAGCTGTTCAAGCGGAATAATTTCATTACGCACTATATTGGTTAAGGGCACCTCAGCAGTAGGGATCAGGTATAATTTGAATGAATCATGTCCAGTTGATGTGGTTGCACCCATATGCCCGCTGGTTCCCGCATGCACGGCAAACAAATCTTCCTCAAATTTCGGCAATTGTCCTGTGCCTTGCAAGCAGTCCGCATTGACCAGATAGGGGACATAAATTTCAGTATAACCATGCTCCTGAGTATGCGTGTCTAGCATAAACTGCGCCAGCGCACGATGCAGGTGAGCAATGCCACCTTTCATCACGTTGAATCGCGCGCCACTTAGTTTTGCTGCGGTTTCAAAATCGAGTAAACCCAATTCTTCACCTATGCTGACATGGTCCTTAATGGTGAAATCGAATGATCTGGGCGTTCCCCAGCGCCGTATTTCAAGATTATCCGTTTCACTTTTCCCCTCTGGAACACTGCTATGTGCTAAGTTAGGGATAGTTAATAATAGCTGCTGCAGCTCGGATTGAATGCGCTCGAGCTGGCTTTCAGCCTGTTTGAGTTCATCTCCTAGATGAGCAATCTCTGCCATGATCGCAGTCGCATCCTCGCCTTTTTGTTTGGCAATGCCAATTTGCTTAGAAGTGGCATTGCGCTTTGCCTGTAATTCCTGTGTTTGAGTTTGGATCGATTTGCGTTGCGCTTCAAGCCATTGGAATTGTGCTGCCGGAAAAGTGTAGCCACGTTTGGCTAAGCGAGAACCGATATTTTCTGGATCGGCGCGTAATTGTTGAATGTCTAGCATGTATTACTCCAAAAGAAGTGGCTCATCTTAACTGACCGGGCAGATTAATGTCTGTAATTACGGTATTTCTTATGTTTTAGGTCTAATTCCATTTCCAAATCAAAGGTGACGTGAAGGCGAGCCGCAGACGGTATCAATCATAAGGCAAGGTGAAGCCGGCAAAGTCCGTTTTGATTTAGAAATGGAATAAAGTCTGCTCACACTGAATCGGGAAAAATTTGGGCTGGCCTGGACTGGTTCAGCCAAACAGCACCGAGGCTTCTCCATAATGGCTTGATCAATTTGAGTCACATAGAATTTGACAATTCTGTCAAATAGATAATGGTCAGTTCAATTAAGTCAATATACGAAGTAAGTAAGTTCGCTCAACTTCCCTCAAATTGGCATAATGCGAATACCTTTTGCCCTTGCTTTTCTAAACGATCTCTGCCGCCAACTTCAGGCAGATCGACCACAAAACAGCATTCGATGATTTCTCCGCCCATCTCCTGGATAAGCTTGACGGCTGCCTCCATAGTGCCACCGGTAGCAATAAGATCGTCCACCAGCAATATCCGTTCTCCTTTTCGGATCGCATCGGTATGAATTTCAATCCGATCACTGCCGTATTCCAATTGATAGTCACAACCTATGGTTTCAGCTGGCAATTTGCCTGGTTTGCGTATCGGCACAAAACCAACGCCCAACGCATACGCAACGGGAGCACCAATGATAAAGCCGCGCGACTCAATACCCACAACTTTGTCGATATTGCTCGTTCGGTAGCGATTAACAATTTCCTGGATGGTGGTGCGTAAGCCAACAGCATCTTTCAGCAGTGTGGTAACGTCGCGAAACATGATGCCCTCATGAGGATAATGAGGAATGGTACGAATACGGGATTTAATAGGCATGACAATTTAATTAAAGCAAATGTATAAATCTATGGATCAGAGCAAAGTTGATATTTGGTATTCATCTTAGCGTATTTTATCCAATCTGGCAGTGGGTTGAATATGCAGATATACCCTATTTGGGTATGATAAAAGGTAAATCTACTCCTCTTCACAAAAGCAAGGCGTTATTATGAATTTTACCCGGATTTGCAACGATGGAAAGAAAAGAAAAATACACTTGCTTTGCTTAAGCAAGCGTTAGATTCTTTAAGTTTGAAGTGCCAAAATTGAGATCGTTCTTCAAGGCTTTTCAGAATACTTATTCCGTTTCTAAACCAAAACTGGCTTCGTTGTTTCACCTTGCCATATGATTGATACTGTGCGGCTCACCTTCGGATCACCCTTGATTTAGAAATGAAATAAAATGCAGAATGAAAATAGCATCGATCATGATGTGGTGCTGGAAATTATTTATGTGGATCAGCCAGTACCGTAATAAGCTGGAAAGCAGGAAAATCTATTTGAGAATAATGAACTCTCGCTGTTCCAATTGGCTTTGCCCGTGCATTATTTTTTTAGTAAATTATCTTGTCTGATTTTGCTGACCACTCTGAGAGAACTTTCAGTGCTTTTGGTCTGAGTATTTGTTCCATTGGAATTTTACGCTGTGTCAAATCAGACATGATTTCTTCATAAATAAATTCATCGTCGAATCCGATTTCGGTGGAGTCGGCCCTGGTACATGCATAAAATACTTTTTCTGGACGCGCCCAATAGATAGCACCTAAGCACATCGGACAGGGTTCGCAGGAAGTAAAGATGTAGCACCCATCAAGCCGAAAAGTGCCTAAATGCCGACAAGCATTTCGTATCGCGACAATTTCAGCATGAGCAGTAGGATCATTTAAAGAGATGACTTGATTGCTACCTCTTCCAATGATAGTGTTATTTTTGACGATGACACAACCAAACGGCCCACCCTCATTATGGATCATTCCATAAGCTGAAAGACTAATGGCTTCCAGCATAAATTGGGCTTGCTGGATTCCCTTCATGACCTGCTCATTATTTTTTCGCTTAGCTTGCTGTAAGGATCAATTTATTTATGCGGCAGAGTATAGTCTTACCAATAGCGCACATGCCCGGTATCAAGGTGAATAAAGTTGGAGTCGGGATAATATCCAACACCACCGATTTTTAGCGATAAAGCTGCTTTTCTCAAATCAGCCAGGGAAAATTCAGGTAATCGAATATCAATTGCCTTGCCTTGCATGTGCAGACTCTGTTTTGCTACGCTACTATTATGCAAGGCGAGCATTTTATTGGTCTCAGGCGAGCGATAGCCCGAAACGACCTGAAATTCCTTCTTTGCCCCCATTCGGCTAGACAAAAGCTGCAATATGTCGAGTAATCGAAGATCAATAGCATGAGTTCTACCGGTACGATGATCGCGTAAAATTTTTTCGATATCTCTGAGTACGCTAGGGATATAACGCCCTTTTTCCCAGTAAACAGATTTTACTCTTTCCCCTGTATGTAAATTAAGTAGGGCCAATTGTTTAACTGGTTGTTTAATGGGTGTTTTTGGCTTGCGGGCATAAGCTGCTGGTAACGCTAGCAGTGTGCAGGCACTTAACCCTGTTTTAATAAAAAAGCGCCGACTAGCACCTAGTTTTGTTAATTGATGATTATAATTATTAACTCCTTGTGCAAACACTTTGAGTCCTCCCATAAGAGATCAAGATTATATTTAAACTAGATATGCTCGCTTACCAGCGAGCATGCTTTAGAATTCGTTTGTCACGTCCATAAATATCTGATGCGAAATATATATTGTTTGTATCATCAACCCATGTCGTGAGATAGATTAAATAAATGGGTAAGTGTTTAGATAAATTAACCGTAATTGTTTTACCGCTTTCTATTTTGTCAACGATATCAGTCACTGCATTGGGTTCGTTCAAAATAAACCCAGCTAATTGCAATGGTTTCTCTAACCGAATACAACCCGAACTAAACATTCGAATATCTTTCTGAAATAATTGCTTAGAAGGTGTATCATGCAAATATATACTGAAAGGGTTCGGAAACATAAATTTTATAGTGCCTAACGCATTTTTCTCTCCTGGCTCCTGCCTTAACACATAAGGAAAATTCTTGCCAACCGCATGCCAGTTAATCAAATCCGAATCAATTTCTTCGTAATGACCAGCATTGTTTACATAAACTCTAATTTTCTGTGAAGTAAAAAAATTAGAATTGTTTTGTTGTTTAGGTAGTAGATCCTGCTGCGCAATACTGTTCGGAACATTCCAGTATGGATTCAGGATAAGGTGAGAAATGCGGCTATTGAAGCTGGGTGTTGAGCGATAATCACGTCCTACGATAATGCGCATATTTAAAACATGCTTCCCATATTCAATCGCAGTCAAACGAAATCCAGCAATATTGACCAATAAATAGCGATCGCCTAATTCTCTTGGCATCCATCGCAAACGTTCCATATTGATACGTAATTGCCTGATTTTCTGCTCGGGTGTTTTATTTAATGCCGCGCGTGTATTTGGTCCGATCACCCCGTCAGCATTCAGTCCATGCTGTTCCTGAAATACCCTAATCGCGTTTACCAATTGACTATCATACTTTTCGCTTTCGTTTTCACTCGAAACGATATCATAGCCAGAATTGCCGTGCATGGCAAAAATTTGCGCAATTCGGGAACGGATTAGCGGAATAATCGCGTGATTCATGTTGGGCCGAATTAAGGGCGTTTCCGGAATCATGGTCCAATTAACGCCACATTTTACTAACTCACGGTGTTTGGCTAAAGCTTGCTTCATCAGCTGATACTCCTGGGTTTTAGGAGGTAAATCTGCCAGAGATGATTTTAAATTTCCAGAAGTAATAGCCTTTTGCAAATAAGCTGCTGGATCGAATTTTGGCTGTTGAATATGCCAATCCGGATCAACTTCTGATGCTATCAGGCGGCCTCTACGTAAATCTCGAGCAAGCATCAAAATTGATTGAGTCGTGCGCAATTCGAGTTCAAGTAGAATAGAATACTCGTTGCTTTGTTTGCGTAAGTGCAATAGTTGTTCAAACTGATAATCTCTGCTATCTAAACCTTCCTGTTCGGCAGTTGCAATAAATGCTATAGCTATATCAAATTCAGGTGATAATCCGTTATTCTGTACCCAGGCCGGTCGATAACCGCGCATCGCATAAAAATGTTTTAAAATAGCTACATCAATCTCATTCGACACCGAAGAAGAATTATTGAGCTGGTTTTGCAATGCTTCAGCATTAATTGAAGGGAGATTGTTAGCAGTTGCGGGGAGTAAGCAAACTATCCCAATAGTAAAGAAAACTGCTTGAAGTACTCGAATTTTAGTAAGTTGAGATATCTTTATAATGTGGAAATAAAAAAAACTCCTTTTACTTTCTAATAGACTGCTCATGAAATAACGATAAAATGACTTGCACCCATTTATATTAACCCCGTTTTTTACCATAAATCGACCAAAATTACTAAAAAAGAACTGATATATTTTGAGCTTAATGAGAAGATTAAAGAGAACGAAGGTAAATCATTACCCTTACAATAGGGGGTAAAGCGTTATAACTCGATTATTGATCCTAATGGTACTGTTACATAAAGTTAAATATTAACTGTAAGATAAAAATCTTCTTATCTAGATAAAGTAAAGGGTATTCGGAAAATCATGAATATTAATAAATGGACTGATGAAGAGCTTTCTTCGACGCGCGATAAGCTCGATGCCTGGTGCCTCAAGCATGCCACTCCAAGCTGGGGAAATCGAATGTGGTTATTAACTGCGCTACTCGGAGCCGTGGCAATTTCAACAGGGGTGGTATTTATTTTCTTTGATGGTATTAGCGCGATGAGTATTATTTTGATCATCCTTGGTGGGATCACTTGCTACAGCTGGTACAGAAGTGAAAAGCAGCGCAAGATCAACATGAATTTCCTTGAGGAAATTAAGGTGGAAATCGCGCGTAGGGCTAAACGTAAAAATGAAAAACCAGTAAGTTAAATTTTATTTGCGCTATATTTTTTACATGCTATTAGTAGCAACTCTCTGCTAAATACTTTATCAGAGAATTGTTGAGAATAAAGTCCTATTAATTCTAATGTAGCGGTTAATACAGAAGAAATTGATTGCTTTAATGTCCTTATTCGATTTGTCTGAGAGCAGCATGGTCTGGTAGGGGTAAGCGCCTGTTTTATGAATGAGATTAACGGTTAGTTGTGTGGTTCTCTACTCAATTAATAAATTATTCCTTTTCCAAAGCCTCCCTGATTTCTGCTAATTCTTTTCGATGAGCTTCAGTTGCAATAGGGTAGTTCATTTGGAGCGTTTTCATTGTTTCCGTTACAATTTTAGATACAAGCAGTTGGGCATTAAGCTTGTCATCTGCCGGCACGATATGCCAGGGTGAATGCTCTGTACTGGTAGCGCTCAGGCATTCAGCATAGGCTGTTTGAAAAGCTTCCCAATGTTGGCGAGCTTCTATATCAGCACGGCTGATTTTCCAGTTCTTTTTTGGCTCATCAATGCGCTCAAGCAAGCGCTGCCGTTGTTCTTCTTTTGATAAATGAAGGAAAATTTTGACAATGCGCGTGCCATTGCGATGTAAGTAGCTTTCTAGGTTGACAATATCCTGGAAACGTTCCTGCCAGAATTTTGTTGGGTCGAGAAGTTCCATGGGTAAATGTTGCTGCTCCAATAACCCTGGGATAACGCGGACTGCAGTGACTTCTTCGTAGTAAGACCGATCAAAAATACCAATACGTCCTCTTTCAGGAAGGCGATTGTTGCTTCGCCATAAAAAATCATGATCAAGATCCTCTGCGGTGGGTTGTTGAAAACTGTATACCTGGCACCCTTGTGGATTGATACCCGTCATAACGTGCTTGATAATGCTTCCCTTGCCTGCTGAATCAATGCCTTGCAGAATGAGTAATAGGGCATAGCGATTGTGCGCATAAAGCATATCCTGGAGCGCACCTAGTTCTTCATGTAATTCATTTAAAAGTTCTTGGTGCTTCTTTTTGGACGAATAGAGTGGTTTAATGCTAGTTGCCCAATCGACTAAATCTACCTGTGTGTTTGGATCAACCTTCAACTTGGTAAGTTTTGAATTAAGCGCCATGTTAACTCCTGTAATAAATTCCCCATTTGAGGCTACTTCTGGAAGTTACTTGATCAATCGAATTGAGGCATTCGCATGTCGTATCTGATTATTAAGATTACCTGCTATGCGATCAATAAATCAATAAGGTATAGATATTCTTTGTTTGTTTGTTCGATCTAATACAGAAATCCGGTGAGTGATTTTATAGCGATTGAGCCGATAGTGATAAAAGTTGCGCCACCTATCATCAGAACTAGTGGCCAGTCATACTTGGTATGAAAATGCTCATACGCAAAATGACGGATAGACTGTTATAAAGGAACATGAACAATGTCCAGTCGGGTCGGCAGTCACATTCCACTTTGTGCAGCCGTACAGATATAAATAATAAGCGTGGGAATACTCCAATAGGTTCAAAGGAAATACTATGAAAGACAAGATTGCGCTTATTTGCTTTTTAATTGTGCTATTAATAGACCGCTTTTCCGTATAGATGGCTTTTTATTTTTTGGTATTTCATTTTCTATTTAATCTTATGATTGAGTTAAGGTCTGCTTTAAAAAAATTGTTGAATCATGCAAAGCAACCTTACTGAAAGAAAAATAAGCTGCCAACAAAAACAGAGATGAAAAAGCAGAAATAAACCGTTTGTTAGTTCCTTCTTCATTCATTTTTTTTATTGCTAATCTCTAAGTATATTGACATATACCCGTATGGGGTATACGATGAATTTATTTTTGTAATAAAAGTGAGGGGATCAAGGTGAGCACACTTCTTACGCATAAACACATTGAGTTACCAATAGAAGGGATGACTTGTGCAGCCTGTGCGGCGCGAATTGAAAAGAATCTCAACAAGTTACCGGGTGTGCATGCAGCAGTAAATTTTGCCAGCGAGAAAGCGGTGATAGAGTTTGATGATGCCGCCACGCATGCTGAAGATCTGATTCGCTCGATTGAAAAAGCTGGTTTTCATGTTATTCCTCTGACTGTACAACTGCGAATTAGCGGCATGACATGTGCAGCATGCAGTGGGCGCATTGAACAAGCGTTGAATAAAATCCCTGGAGTTACAGCTACTGTTAATCTGGCGACAGAAGTTGCTCATGTCCAATTCAATCCGGCTGCAGCAAACGTGAATGATTTGATTGCGGCTGTCGCCAAGGCAGGCTATAGTGCGAGCGAGATCAGCGAAGCAAGCCGTAATGAAGAGAAAGCCAGGCGGCTGGCAGCTTATCAGGCAGAGCTTCGTATCTTCTGGTTATCCGCTGCACTGACCTTACCATTCATACTGCAAATGGGTGTGATGTTAACGGATCATACTGATTTGCTGCCACGCTGGCTACAGTGGTTATTGGCAACACCTGTCCAGTTCTGGGTGGGGAGACGTTTTTATGTGGGTGCCTGGCATGCCTTACGCGGTGGTGGAGCGAATATGGATGTATTGATCGCTTTGGGCACTAGCATGGCTTATTTCTTCAGTGCAGTCGTTACGCTGTTCTCGCTGGACCAACACGTGTATTTCGAGGCGAGTGTCGCCATTATTACTTTAGTGCTGTTAGGTAAGTTAATGGAAGCCCGCGCCAAAAGCAAAACTTCTGCCGCCATTGAGGAATTGATTAAGCTACAACCTAAAACCGCACGAGTTGAGCGAGAGGGTGAAATTATCGAAGTTGATGTCGATACGCTTAAAGTAGGTGACATTTTTATTGTACGGCCCGGCGAGAATTTGCCTGTTGATGGGGTTGTCATTGAAGGTATATCCAGTGTGAATGAGGCCATGTTAACGGGAGAGAGTCTGCCGGTAGCTAAGCAGGTGGGTGCCAAAGTGTTTGCAGCCACTCAGAATCAACAAGGAGTATTGAAATGCCGGGCTACCAGTGTGGGGGCGCATACGCAGCTTGCCGCCATTATTCGGCTAGTAGAGGAAGCACAGGGTTCCAAGGCGCCGATCCAGCGTATGGCTGACACCATTTCAGGGATATTTGTGCCGGTAGTGGTCGTCATCAGTATCTTGGCCCTGCTATTAACGTGGTGGTTGACAGGAAATTTCGTATTGTCGCTGATCAATGCAGTGGCAGTACTAGTTATTGCATGCCCATGTGCACTAGGGTTAGCCACACCCACAGCCATTATGG
The DNA here is from genome assembly GCF_900113925.1 of Nitrosomonas sp. Nm34. Taxonomy (GTDB): domain Bacteria; phylum Pseudomonadota; class Gammaproteobacteria; order Burkholderiales; family Nitrosomonadaceae; genus Nitrosomonas. Next base: position 138,124 of record NZ_FORD01000001.1, on the reverse strand, counting down.
TAGGCACCGGGCGTGGTGCTCAAATGGGTATTCTTGTGAAAAATGCTGCCGCGCTCGAGCATGCGGAAAAAATTCAAGTATTAGTCGTAGATAAGACAGGCACTCTTACGGAAGGGAGACCTGTTGTGACCGACGTCATTCCGGTAGGCTCAGTTACTGAACAAGCATTATTACAGACCGCCGCTACCTTGGAACAAGGTTCAGAGCATCCACTTGCAAAAGCCGTGCTCGAGTACACAGCCGGCAGGGCTATACGGCCTCAGACGATGAGTAATTTTACATCCGTGACTGGGAGTGGCGTCAAGGCTCAGATCGGTGACGCTGAATTTTTATTGGGCTCGCCAAAATTTCTGCAAGCACATGGTGTAACCATGGACCCCTCTCACTTGGCAGTGCTTCAGGCTGAAAGCAAAACCGTGATTGGAGTGGCTGTTCAGTCCGAAGAAACCTACCAGATGCTGGGTTATCTTGCGATTGCCGATCGGTTACGCAGTACCTCAGCGCAGGCGGTTAGGCGATTACAGGCAATGGGTGTTGAAATTATCATGTTGACTGGCGATAATGCTGGAACCGCTGCTGCCATTGCCAAACAAGCAGGCATCAGCCACTATCGTGCCGAAGTGTTGCCCTCAGACAAAGCAGCCGAAGTGGTCAAGATAAAAGCACGCGGTCAATTTACTGGTATGGTCGGAGATGGCATTAACGATGCTCCTGCACTTGCTGCAGCTGACGTGAGTTTTGCTATTGGGGCAGGTTCTGATGTGGCAATTAAAGCAGCGGATATTACGCTGATGCATAATGATCTGATGAGTGTAGCTGATGCCATTGCGCTTTCCCGTGCGACTTTGAGCAAGATCCGCCAGAATCTGTTCTTTGCTTTTATCTACAATGTGCTCGGTATTCCCTTGGCTGCCATTGGCATGCTTAACCCGATCATCGCAGGTGCCGCTATGGCGATGAGTTCGGTATCGGTTGTTAGTAATTCCCTGCTGCTTAAGCGATGGCAGCCAGACACACAGATTAACTCATATTAAAGAGGAACCATTAAATGCAAACATCCATCATCCCTATCAAAGGCATGACCTGTATGGGTTGTGTTAAAAGTATTAAAAATGTGCTGGAACAGATTCCTGGCGTGATGAGTACGGAAGTTTCACTGGAGGATGCACAGGTTACCATTCAGTATGATGCAACTATTACCGGGGTCGATCAGTTTAAACAAGCCATCGAGGAAGCAGGTTTTGAAGCCTTTATCTAATAATAAAAGAGAGTTATGCCACGTGCCTGATCACGTGATACAGCCCAATAAGGAAGCATTAATCAAGCGTCTTAACCGCATTGAAGGTCAGGTACGCGGTGTAGCGAAAATGATCGTGGAAGACCGCTATTGCGTCGATATCCTGAATCAGGTTTCAGCACTACAGTCTGCGCTGGATGCTGTGGCAATGCAATTACTTGAAAACCATACGCAGGGTTGTATGCAGTCGGCTATTCAATCAGGCAGCGGGGATGCTGCTATTGATGAGCTTATGGCTGTGGTGCGTAAATTTGCACGATAAGAAGACTGTCAATTTTGTTATTTGATGGGAATTTGTACTGTCGGGCGCCCAAAGTAATATCCCTGTGCAAGATCAATGCCCATACTTTTGATCATGCTTAGTGTGGCAGCATCTTCAACAAATTCTGCTACTGTCATCTTTCCGAGTCCGTGTGCCACTTCTACCATAGCTTTAACGATAATCTGATTATCCCGGTTTTTAGGAAGATCGCGAATAAATAAGCCATCTATTTTTATTATTTTTACGTCCAGATATTTCAGATAGCCAAAAGTGGAAAAACCACTCCCAAAATCGTCCAGACAAACTCGGCAACCAGTGTGTTGAATTGCTTCAATGAAGCGTTGGGCATCCTGGATGTCTGATACCGCTACAGTTTCGGTCAGCTCTATAAGAAGGCGTCGGGGATCCACATTAAATTTGTTCAGTAAATTATGGATATAGTTTGGGATAGCTGGATCACTAAACGTGCGGCCTGAAATATTAATTGCTATCGGTGGCATAGTTGGATTTTGGCTAAGTAACTCGATACTGCGTTTTATTACCCATTGGTCTATGTGGACTATTTGTCCATTTTTCTCTGCAACTGGTATGAATTGACCCGGCATTATCAAATTAACGGAACGGTTTGAGTTCCGCATCCTGATGAGTGATTCTAAATGCGTCAGGGTATTCCGGCTGGTTTCATATACACCTTGGAAATGAATTTCGAACAAATTTTGATCAAGAGCTTGTTTTATCCGGTTATGCCAAGTTATTCGGTTTAACGTGGCTTCAGAATTATTATATATAGGATCATAGATGATCCAAGTATTTTTACCTTGATTCTTGGCTTGATACATGACGGCGTCGGCATGAGCGATCAGGTTCTCAGCTGTTTCTCCATGTTCTGGGAAAATAGCTACACCTACACTACTGGTGAGCCGAATGTTTGTATTATGAAAACGTAGAGAAATAGATGAAATGGTTGTTAGGATACGGACAGGCAGTGCGCTGATATCATCTTTTGATTGAATAAGACTTAGAATAGCAAATTCATCGCCTCCTAATCGCGCGAATAATTCAATATGGCGAACAATGCTGGAGATTTCTCTGGCAGCACGAACTAACACCCTATCACCTGCCCGATGACCAAAAGTATCATTAATATATTTGAAATCGTCTAGGTCAAAATAGAGCAATGCAAATTTGCTTTGATTGCGTAAGGAAGTTGCGATTAAATTATCTAGCTCCTCCTGAAAACGATGCCGGTTGTATAAACCTGTCAGCGGATCTCGTTCAGCAAGATAAATGAGTTGTTCGGCTGTTTGCCGCTCCTTGGTAATGTCTTCATAAATCCACAGTCGCCCTATAGATTGACCTTTCACATCATTTACTGGGTAAGACAGCTGGGTAAGTATTCGTCCATCAGTGAGTTGAAGCTCAGACTGTTCGCTAATTTCATGGGTATCGAGAGCATCTCGTCTAAATTTTGCTGCATGGCCGGATTGGACAAAATGCTTGGTAAATCGATCAAATACTGTTTTGGTCGGTATATTCAATAAGTTTTCATAGGAGCAAATATCCCACATATGAAGAAAAGCTGGATTAAAATACTCGACTTTCTGTTTATCATCCTCAAACAGGATTCCGATATTCATGACGGAGAGTAAAGCTCTCATACGGCTTTGCTCTCGCTCCGCCAAAGTGCGGAGCTCACGTTGATGCTTTTCAGAGATACGCAGTTCTTCTATGGCTGATTTCAGGTTTTCTTCAGCTTGTCTTTGATTCGTGATATCAAACAGGACCCCTTGAAACAATATTGGTTTTCCCGCTGCATCTTTCAGCGTAATGGCATCATCCCGAACCCAGGCAATAGCGCCATCCTTTTTAACAAGACGATATTCCAGATTGTAGGGTTTACCCGTCATAGAGTTGGTTGTCAAGCTACCGATGATTTTTTCCCTGTCATCTGGATGAATCTGTTTTATCCTGAGTTGTGGATCATCAAGACATTCTTGAACGCTAAAGCCGAGCTGTGATTCGATTTGTGGGCTAATGTAGAGAGTATCTACAGAAGAATTGATGTTGGCGATATAAGTCACCGCTGGAATTTGTTCGATCAGTATTCGATATTTTGACTCAGCATTCAAGCGATCAGTAATGTCTCGTGCATACGCCAAGACACCAATTACTTCACCATTGGCATCACGCATTGGCAGCTTCCAGGTATCAAACCAGCGTAGCTGCCTATCTGCCAGCGTCGTAGGATCAGCAGGGTTATGTACTGTTTGACCGGCGATCGCTTCATCGTCATCCGTGTGAAAACCTCTGATTCCCTTAGCTAGGTCGCCATAGCACAGATACTCTGGCCAGAAATCAGTATCGGGTTTACCTATCATCTCAGCTGGTTTAAGTCTTTGACTACTAGCAAATGCCTGATTTACCAATATAAAACGATGCTGTCTATCTTTTGCGAAAATCCAGTCTGGGGTTGTGTCAATAACTGTTTGCAGTAATGTCTTTGCTTGCTTGATTATCTCTTCCGCAAACTTGCGTTCGCTGATATCCTGAGCTGTACCAAGTAATTCAATCGCTCTGCCACTACTATCAGATATGATCTCAGCCTGCTCTTTAATCCATTTAATTTTTCCATTGGCATTGATTTGGTATTCGATATCGTAAGGCACACCTTGCAAGGCTGCACACCAGGCACAATCAACCCGCTGCCGGTCTTCTGGGACAACACAGGCCAGAAAGTCCTCATAATTGAGGGGAGTACGATCTTTTACGCCAAAAATTCTGAAAGTTTCCTTAGACCAGTTAAATGCATTATTTTTCAGATCTAGCTGCCAGCTCCCTAGTTTGGCTAGGGATTGTGCACGGCGAAGTGCAGCTTCGCTTTGGCGTAAAGCGAACTCCTTAGCTTTCCGCTCACTGATATCAGTATGAGTACCCAACATGCGTAGCGGATGTCCTTGTTTGTCCCATTCGACAACCTTGCCCAGAGAAAGTATCCATTTCCAATCACCTTGCCGGGTGAGCTGCCGATATTCAGCTTGATAATCTTCGCGTAAGCCATTGAGGTAATCCTTGTAAATTTGAAAGGTTGTTTCATGATCCTCCGGATGAAGGTGATCACGCCAGCGGTCAATGGATTCCAGGAAAGTTTGTGGATCATAATCCAGCATACGAGCATATTCAGGACTGATAGTCACTAAACCTGTCTGCACATTGAGATCATAAAGGCCTTGGTTAGATGCTGCCAAAGTCAGACGGAGGCGTGATTCACTGTCACGCAAGCTTTGCTCTGCTTGACGCCAACTAGTTTGAATTCCAATCATCATGTGCAAGATGAGCGCAACAGTTGCCACAAAGACACATAAGGCCAACTGATCTAGCTGGGGATGGCCTTGTGAAAAAGGACCGAGGTTTTGTGCGGTTCCCCATATGGCAAGTAAAGTAACTGCTATCGCTGCAATAGAAACTTCTACGACATTAAAGCGCAACCCTGCCCAAATCAAGGGTGGAAACAGGAGGAAAGCGAATGATAACTTGAGGTGACCCAGCGCCAGAGCATCGCCGAATACTAGCCAGGTTATAGCAATACAGCTACTTATGATGAAAAAGAATTCTAATCCGAGTCGAGGATGACGAAGATCAGGATTTGCTGGATTGGCTACTCAGGCTAACAGTAGAGGTGAAAAAATCATTACCCCGATTATGTCTCCTAACCACCATCCTAGCCAGGCTTTAAGTACCAAGTCGCTTGATAGCAAGCCATTAAAGTACAGAGAGAGTATGCCACCCGTCGCGCTCAATAGCATCGAACCAGCGGTAATCAGAATAAAAGTGACTATATCTCGACCTCGTCTAAAAAAGTTTTGAGATCCTATGGTTCTTTTAAGCATTAGCGCTCCGAATGCCGGAGCAAGAGTATTGCCTATTGCGATCTCAAGTGCAGTGGAAAAGGTGGGTTCGCCCGTAGTTAAGTTAACTAAGAACGCGCCGAGAAAAATGCCAAACCAGCATGAAGGTCCCCATATCAAGGCGGCAGCTAGTGCAATGCCGGTGGGTGGCCAGAACAAGGTAATGTTAGAACCAATGAAGGGCATGCTTAGTCCCAGCTTTCCGGCTATAAAATAAGCTGTCGTTAGCGCTATAATTCGTATCATGAAGACTTAGAAGAGCTTAGTAAGTGCAGTTTTATCCTAAATTTAACTGCGAGCAGGAGTAGGGTAATGATCAGATATTTATGAGGTAGATTGAGAACTACTTTTTATATGTGCGCTAAATAGTTCCATCAGCTGGTGACATATTGTTATGCAGATGGCTTTTGCCCTTGCTTGTATTCCTTTACTGCTTGCCATGAACATGCCATCCTTTATATTCAATACTAATTGATTGAAGTTTGATTATATTATTTGAGCTTGATTGTATGTCATATAAATTCTTTGGTTAATCATAGATGTGCTGTAATAAAATGAGTAATGCCGGTTAAAATAGTAGAGCGATAAATAATTGTTAATTTTTTAATTTTTCTTAAAATAATCAATGATGATCCGCCAGTATGGCGATAAAGAAAGGAATGTCTCATGTCAAATTGGTATCAAGACAATTCAAAATCGATTGGAAGAACACCGTTAGTTCGACTTAATCATATTACTGATGGGGCAGCAGCAACAGTACTGGCCAAGATAGAGGGGCGTAATCCGGCATATTCAGTCAAATGCCGTATTGGAGTTGCAATGGTCGATGATGCCGAGCGACGAGGATTACTTGGCCCTGGTAAAGAATTAGTAGAGCCAACAAGTGGTAACACCGGCATTGCTTTGGCATTTGTTGCGGCTGCACGCGGTATCCCGTTGACCCTGACAATGCCGGAAACCATGAGTATCGAGCGCCGGAAATTACTTGTCGCGTTTGGCGCCAAGCTGGTTCTGACGGAAGGTCAGCGAGGTATGGGGGGCGCTATTGCCAAAGCCAATGAAATCGTTGCTGCAGATCCTGATCGTTTTGTTTTACTGGAGCAATTTAAGAATCCGGCCAATCCAGCAATACACGAGCTAACGACAGGTGCTGAGATCTGGCAAGATACTGATGGGGCAATTGATATTTTTGTTGCAGGGATAGGAACAGGTGGTACGATGACAGGTGTTTCCCGTTATATAAAACAAGGTAAAGGGAAAGCCATTACGTCAGTTGCAGTTGAACCAGCGGCAAGCCCTGTTATTACTCAGCAGCGATCAGGTCAGCCTTTAACACCTGGCCCTCACAAAATTCAAGGGATTGGCGCTGGATTTGTGCCGGATAATCTTGATCTCTCCCTGGTGGATGAAGTCGAACAGGTGAGTAATGAAGATGCTGTCTTGTACGCTCGTCGCCTCGCCAGGGAGGAAGGCATCCTTTCCGGTATTTCCTGTGGTGCTGCAGTTGCAGCAGCTGTACGACATGCCAAGCGTGCGGAAAATGCTGGCAAAACAATTGTGGTGATTTTGCCGGATTCTGGTGAACGTTATTTGAGCAGTATTCTCTTTGAGGGGATGTTCAATGAACAGGGGTTGAATGTAGAGTGACTAACGTCAATAGAATCAGCGATCTTCAAATAAGAAGTACTTTTCTTGAGGTTGATCATATCGTTGAAGAATTACGTGATTTGCGGATTGCTTCGCTGGAAAATAGACAAGGGCATACCAGGCCTCCTAAACTTCCTTTACGCAAAATTCTGGTTAGTGTGGCAGAGGGCTTAAGTGCTGCGATGTTTCCTAATCGTTTGGGCCCGGCCGATCTCGCGGATGAGGGAATCGACCATTATGTCGGGCACACTTTGAATAGCGCTCTGCGCACGTTGCTGGTACAAATACAGCATGAATTACATTTTAGCTCGGGTTTGGAAAACCTGGGTGACGCTGATCGTGAACGGGCAGTAGAGATCACGCAAGCATTCGCCAAACGCTTACCTGCGATTCGCAGTTTACTGGAAAGCGATATTGTGGCGGCTTACGAAGGGGACCCGGCAGCACACAGCGTTGATGAAGTATTGGTATGTTATCCGGGCATTATGGCCATTACCTACTATCGGCTAGCGCATGAGTTGCACCGGCTCGGTGTGCCACTAATTGCGCGCATGATTTCAGAAATAGCCCATTCAATGACTGGGGTAGAAATACATCCAGGTGCTCAGATTGGTGGCAGTTTTTTTATTGATCATGGTACGGGTGTGGTCATCGGAGAAACTGCCATTATAGGTCGCAATGTGCGGCTATATCAGGCTGTTACTTTAGGTGCAAAACGGTTTCCGGTAGATGAGCACGGGGCGTTGGTAAAAGGCATACCGCGGCATCCGATCGTCGAGGATGATGTTGTGATTTATGCAGGGGCAACTATCTTGGGACGTATCATTATCGGGCGGGGCTCAATAATAGGTGGGAACGTCTGGCTGACACGCAGCGTGCCAGCTGGCAGTCATGTGACCCAAGCACAAATGCGTCATGAAATATTCGAAGGTGGGTCGGGGATATAGCATTATATGTGAGAGAGGGAGATGGCAAATAGCAAACTTTTTCTGACACTTGAGGACGCCAAAAAGATCGCCGCAGCGGCAGAAGCGGAAGCCAGGCGCAATAATTGGCCCGTCGTCATTTCTATTGTTGATGAAGGAGGGCATTTACTTTATTTAATGCGGTTAGATAATACGCAATATGGCAGTATTGAGGTTGCCATACAAAAGGCAAGATCAGCCATCGCTTTTCGAAGGCCAACTAAGGTGCTGGAGGAGCAAGTCAATCAAGGGCATGTGCGTTACTTAAATTTACCTGGAGCAATATCCATTGAAGGTGGACTACCTATTGTACTCAGTAATCAATTTGTGGGTGCGATCGGCGTGAGTGGCGTAAGATCTCATCAAGATGCACAAATTGCGCAAGCGGGCATCGATGCACTTAATTCAGATTCTTTTTAATCTGTAATTTTGACAGAAGAAATAGTGTGTCGATAATGGATTATGGAATAACTATTTCTTATCAGGTTGTGATAGGGTTTTGATTCGCGCAATCTATTGTATTATCTATGTTTTATGACAATCAAACGATCTGGAAATGTAAAGAAAGGGTTTGCAAAGAGTTTACTATGTATACTGTTTCTCGAAATAACACCCCCAGTTTGTCCGTGACTGCGCTCACTTCAGTAAAACCTTGCTTAATACCTTTTAATTCCATTTCTAAATCAAAACTGACATTGTCGGTTTCACCTTGCCGTATGATTGATACTGTCTGCGGTTCGCCTTCGCGTCATTTTTGATTTGGAAATAGAATAACACGGAGATTTAGCCAGTACCTGTAAAGGCAGACGATACGTTTGGTTTTGCGTAAACCGATCTCCGAAGCGCTTGTTCCTCAGTTATTGCATTGCAAACCATTGCCATTAAGAACAGGAAATGTATGGATATATTTTACTTCTCAATTGTTTTTAAAGAATAGTAGGTGTTGGGTAATTTCCAGTTCAACGGCCATTTATCAATCAAATGAGATAAACTAGCCATCTGTTTTCTGTAAATATTTGTGAAATATGGATCTACTTACTCAAGGATTATTGGGTGCCAGTCTTGCTCAGTCAGGTACGCGACAAAATGAAACGCGTTTAGCGACAGGTGTGGGATTTTTCGCTGGGCTGCTTGCAGATGCGGATATTCTGATTCAGTCAGTGAATGATCCTTTATTAACTGTGGAATTTCATCGCCATTTTACGCATTCCATCTTCTTTGTTCCGTTCGGTAGCTTGATTGCAGCACTTATTCTGTGGCCATTTCTCCGGAAGCGGTTATCTTTTTCACGCTTATACTTATTCTGCTTTTTGGGTTATAGCTTAAGTGGCGTGCTAGATGCGTTAACCAGCTACGGTACTCATTTATTTTGGCCGGTGAGTGAGGAACGAGTTGCGCTTAATATTGTTTCTGTCATTGATCCTATTTTTACCTTGATACTGCTAATCGCAGTCATCTTTGCCTACAAGAAGAAAGCAGTCATGGTTGCGAAAATTGGCTTAATTATCGCAGGTTTTTATCTTGTGCTTGGTTGGGTACAGCTCCAACGTGCAGAAGCCGCTGCGGCTGACTTGATTGCCTCCAGGGGGCATGTTGCCGAGCAATTGATGGTTAAACCGACTTTAGCCAATTTAATATTGTGGCGTTCGATTTATGAAACCGAAGGAAAATTCTATGTCGATGCGATTCGGGTTAGCCTGTTTTCGCAATCCCGCATCTATCCAGGAGAGTCCATCAAAAAATTCACGATTGATCAGTTTCTGAATCAAATGCCTGAGGAATCCATTTTAGCGAAGGATATTGCGCGTTTTACCGTTTTTTCTGCTGGTTTTGTTGCGATTCAGCCTGATCATCCTGATCTTCTGATTGACGTGCGTTACTCAAATTTACCTACTACCGTTGCACCCTTATGGGGGATAGAAATGAATCTACAGGATCCTGATCAACATGCAGTGTATCGATTATTCCGGGACACTTCCAAAGAAACACGTCAGAGATTTCTAGCTTACTTGACGGGTGAATCTGTCGATGAATGATCGAGTAAAAATGATGATGTGTGATGATTTCCGTTTATCTTTTGACATCAATTTGAAGGTGTTTTTTCAGGAATGATGCTGCGTAATTCCTGAAATAGGGCCCGGAAGTTTTTAGGAGGTTTTCCTGCCAGCTTTTCTTTGATGGTATTGCGCACAAGTATTCGCAAACGCTGTAAATCAGCGTTCGGATATTGCTGTCCAAATTCAGTAAAAGCTGTTTCATCCGCTAGCAGACGCTCGCGCCATCGTTCCAGAAGATGTAACCATGCAGTATGGTGTATGCTTGTACTTCGTACAGAATTAATTTTCTCCTGAATAGGCGCAACGTCAATTTTTCGCATCAGCTTGCCAATATATTGGAGCTGGCGCCGATGCGCTTCATGCTTGGTAATACGTTTAGCTTCAAAGAGGGCATCCTTGAGTATTTCTGGTAAATCAAGCTCAGCTATTTGTTGGAGATCAAGCGTCACCAACTGCTCACCGATATCCTGTAATGTATGCATGGCACGTTTGCGCCGTGTTTTACTGAGCGGAGATTCCTGGTCAGCATCATGTTTTATGTTATTTTGCATGGCGAGCTATGTAATGCAATAACGAGAAGCTGTTATCATATCGCTCTTTGAGCGCTCATTTTATTAAATTTACCTTAAAACGATTATATAACGATTATATTAACTTCGTTGCGGGTTGATTTTCATCAAGCTAATTTATATGAATAACGATATCTCGCCATCTCTACATTTCTCTTATCCTTTTGGAACGCTTCAGCAGATTGCACGTGATATTCTGGACCATGCCCGGAAAGGGGGCGCCAGCGCATGTGAAGCTAATGTCTCTGATGGTTGTGGTTTGAATGTTACAGTTCGACAGGGTGCTGTGGAAACGATTGAGCACACTCGAGACAAAGGATTGTCTGTTACAGTATACATTGGCCAAAAACGTGGTCATGCAAGTACTTCAGATTTTTCTCCACAAGCCATCGGGGATACAGTAACCGCTGCACTTTCTATTGCACGACATACTGCTGCAGATGATTGCGCAGGATTAGCTGACGCGAAGTTGCTGGCTACTTCATTTCCTGATCTCGATTTATATCATCCATGGGGGTTATCAGTCGAACAAGCGATTGAGCTTGCACAAGGCTGCGAAGCAGCGGCGTATGCAATCGATACGCGCATTAGCAACTCGGAAGGGGCGACTGTATCCATGAATACATCACAGTTCGTCTACGCGAATAGCCATGGGTTTATAGCGGGATACCCGCTTTCCCGACACAGTATGAGTTGCGCGGTCATTGCAACAGAGCATGATGCGATGCAGCGCGATTATTGGTATACCGTGGCGCGGGATGCAGCTGATCTGGAATCTATCCATGATGTGGGTAAAAAAGCAGGCAAGCGTACTGTCGCGCGTTTGGGAGCGAAAAAAATTGCGACCTGTGAAGTTCCTGTATTGTTTGAGGCGCCAGTGGCCTCGAGTCTGATCGGACATTTTACTCAGGCTGTTAGCGGAGCCAGTCTTTATCGTAAATCATCATTCTTGCTGGATAGCCTTGGGAAGCAGGTATTCTCGCCAGATATTCGAATACGTGAAATACCCCATATCAAGAAAGGACTAGCGAGCTGTGCATTTGATGATGAAGGCGTAGTCACGCAGGAACGGAATGTGGTTGAGAACGGGATGGTGCAAGGTTATTTTCTCGGTAGTTATTCAGCACGTAAGCTCGGTTTGCAAACCACTGGCAATGCAGGAGGTAATCATAATTTGATCGTGGAAAACACCGCCCCATTGTCATTTCCTGATTTGCTGAAGAAAATGAACAAAGGATTGTTGGTAACAGAATTACTCGGTCAGGGTGTGAATGGGGTAACAGGAGATTATTCACGAGGTGCTACCGGTTTCTGGGTCGAAAACGGAGAGCTAAGTTATCCAGTTGAGGAAATCACTATTGCTGGTAATTTAAAAGAAATGCTGCGTGGAATAATAGGGGTGGGCAGCGACAGGATTGTTCGTGGCTCTAAGCAATGTGGCTCGTTGCTGATAGAGCGTATGACAGTTGCAGGGCATTAAGCCTGATTTATCAGTTGACTGCTTGTTTGAGTAATTGAATCCATAAATATAGAAGCATTTTTGAAATAGTCTCATTTGCCAGAATGGTGAAGCCGCAACGAGGCCTATCAGACGCACCTTATACCGCTCCAGACATGAATGTGGCGTTGTTCCCGGCTGCGGGGAACGGTGCTGCGGCCTCATTGCGCTAAGCCTTGCACCTGGACTATTACACGCTACACTCTTCAATTTTGGTCTTTGAGTCACATAGAATGCGGAAGATGACTGAAAAGTTATGAGCATTGAATTTTTAACCTTATTTTTGATGCTCCGATGGAAATAATCATTTCTTTTTTAAGTAAAATAAAAATTCACCGCTCGCTTCAGCTGAGGATAATAGCTGGTTACCCGTCTGTTCGGCAAAAACTTGGAAATCAATGAGAGAAGCAGGATCGGTAGCGACGATTTTGAGTATTTGTCCGCGAGTCATATCTGTCAGAGATTTTTTTGTGCGTAGGATGGGTAATGGACAGACGAGTCCGCGTACATCAAGTTCTTTATCAAAATTCATACTTCTCCTTTTTTAAAAATGTTTACTTAATTTTACCGACTATGACATAAGGTACCAACTCCCCTGATTTCAGATTGTTGGAACCTCCAGCTCAAGATAAGTTACGATAATGCATTTTTTAATCATTTTATTATATGCCAGTTAATATTCCTCCCTTGTTACCTCAACAATTATTACCGATTCGGGGCATATCTCTGGGTATTGCTGAAGCAGGAATTAAACGACCTGATCGGAAAGATCTCTTGGTGATTGCGCTTGATGACAATGTAAAAGTAGCCGGTGTGTTTACTAAGAATCGCTTTTGTGCGGCACCTGTCGCCGTGGCAAAGGCACATCTCTCGGCAGCCAGCTCAATTCGTGCATTGGTGATTAATACCGGAAACGCTAATGCCGGTACCGGAGAAGAAGGTGTCGCCCATGCACGCGTGACTTGTACTGCGCTGGCCAAGCTGCTTGGCTGCGAGCCCCAGCAAATATTACCGTTTTCTACAGGCGTTATCATGGAACCCTTACCGGTTGACAGAATTATTGCGGGTATGCCTCGAGCCGTGAGCGAACTTAAATGTGATAACTGGTTTGCTGCCGCGCAAGCGATTATGACGACCGATATTGTTCCCAAAGGTATTTCCAATCAGATTCAAATTAATGGCACCACCATTACAATAACGGGTATAGCCAAGGGTTCGGGTATGATTCATCCAAATATGGCAACCATGCTGGGATATATCGCCACAGATGCCAAGATATCTCAATCGCTATTACAGGAGATGGTGCGCCATGTGGCGGATCATTCCTTTAACCGGATTACGGTGGATGGGGATACCTCCACCAATGATGCGTTAGTATTGATAGCAACAGGCAAAGCCAATCACTCGCAGGAGATTGATCGGAAAAGCCCGGAGGTTAACTTGCTGCAAGATGCCATAATGGAAATAGCTGTGAAGCTGGCTCAGATGATTGTACGCGATGGGGAAGGTGCAACTAAATTTATTACAGTGCAGGTAGAAAAAGGTCGCACACTGCAAGAATGTGCACAGGTTGCTTATGCCATTGCACATTCGCCATTAGTCAAGACCGCTTTCTTTGCATCTGACCCTAATCTGGGGAGAATACTTGCTGCGATTGGGTATGCTGGTATAGACGATCTCGATGTTAACAATATTGAGCTTTACCTGAATGAAGTGTTAGTCGCAGAGAAGGGGGGTAGAGCAAAAAACTATTGTGAGGAGGAGGGGCTGCGCGTCATGAAGCAATCTGAGATTACCGTGCGGGTGATATTAAACCGGGGTGTGGCCGCAACTAGCATATGGACGTGTGATTTCTCTTACGACTATGTGAAAATCAACGCAGATTATCGCAGCTGATTTGTTATGAATAAGCTTGATTTATTCTACAATCGCTTGGATGAGCTGCTTAGTCGTATCGAAGCCGTGCTTCCTGCTCAGCAGCCCAATACCGATCTTGATGCTGCGATCGCATTTCGATGGCGCAAGCAAGCAAATACTGGGTATCTTCAACCCGTTACCCACCCGCATAACATTGTACTGGATGCATTATATGGCATTGATCAACAAAAGCAGTTAATTGATCAAAATACGTATCAGTTTGTCTTGGGCTATCCCGCTAATAACGTTTTATTGACTGGCGCACGCGGCACCGGAAAATCTTCTTTGGTGAAAGCGTTGTTGAACAAATACGCAGACAAGAGATTGCGGCTCATCGAAGTCGAAAAACACGATCTCATCGATTTGCATGATATTGTTGAACGAGTTTTTCATCGGCCAGAGCGTTTTATCGTGTACTGCGATGATTTGTCATTTGAAAGCGATGAACCGGGTTATAAGGCACTGAAAGTTGTTTTGGATGGCTCAATCGAGATGGCATCTGATAATGTACTTATTTATGCGACTTCCAATCGCCGACACCTGCTGCCTGAAGCTATGCGGGATAATCTTGAGACGCGCCATGTGGATGGCGATATCCATCCCGGTGAGACGATTGAAGAAAGGATTTCATTGTCCGAGCGTTTTGGTATATGGCTGTCATTTTATCCCTTTGATCAAGCCCAATACTTGGAGATTGTGCGTTATTGGCTTGCTTTTTACGGTATCAAAAAAATGACTGTATCAGCAAGAGAAGAAGCGTTGCGATGGGCGCTTACGCGTGGTTCACGCAGCGGTCGAGTCGCCTGGCAATTCGCGCGAGATTGGGCTGGCAAACGTAAGCTTCATCAGTTTTCTCAAAACAACTCAATGTAACTTTTAGGTAAGCAATTTCATGGCTCATTCTACTCCATTGGTTGAAGTGGCTGCGGCAGTCATCATTCGACCGGATGATCATTTTCTGCTAACAAGCAGACCGGAAGGGAAGCCTTATGCGGGTTATTGGGAATTTCCTGGTGGGAAAATGGAGGCGGGGGAATCTGCTTTGCAAGCACTTGACCGGGAGTTGCAAGAAGAGCTCGGTATCCAGATTAAGCAAGCTTATCCTTGGATGAAACGAATATTTACTTATGCGCATGCCACGGTGCGTTTGCATTTTTACCGAGTGGTTGATTGGTCTGGGGAGCCCTTTGGGCGCGAGAATCAGCTGTTATCCTGGCAAACGGTCGATAATCTGTCAGTCACGCCTTTGTTGCCTGCTAACTTTCCGGTGCTTCATGCACTTGCTTTACCCTCCATTTATGCGATTACCAATGCATCGGAGTTAGGTGAAGAAGTTATGCTACACAAGCTTGAGCAGGCTTTGCAGCAAGGCTTGAAGTTTCTGCAGATTCGTGAAAAGACACTGGCAGGGGATAGGTTGCGCTGGTTAGCACGTGAAATTATTCAACGCGCGCATTCTTTCGAGGCGAAGGTGGTCATCAATAGCGATATTTTGCTATCTCGGGAATTGGGGGCGGATGGTGTGCATTTAACTTCTGCACAGTTAATGTCGCTTACTAGCAGACCTGATGTCAATTGGTGTGGCGCGTCATGCCATAATGCCGAGGAGCTTTATCAGGCAGAGCGCATCGGTGTCGATTTTGTGGTGTTAGGGCCCGTATTGCCCACTGTAAGCCACCCGGGATTAACAGTGTTAGGCTGGCAAAAATTTTCTGCCTTGGTACGCGATTACTCTTTGCCAGTTTATGCGCTGGGTGGCTTAGTGCAGACGGATTTGGCTATTGCCTTGCAACAGGGAGGTCATGGTATTGCCATGCTGCGAGATGCCTGGACAGATAAATAAACGGCATCATTTGAACTTATTCGCGACTATCAAATTGCAGAATTAACTAAAAGTATCAGAATTCTGGTTAAAAACCTCGTGTTCTTCTTCCTGCTTAGCCTCTGATACACGATAAGATTCTGTTGCCCATTGCGCGAGATCGTGCATTTTGCAACGTTCGGAGCAGAAAGGTCGATAACGGTTTGTTGTGCTCCAGGTGACTGATTTGCCGCATTGAGGACAATTAACAATTGTTGGTTTCATGACTTTAGAGAATTACAAATTACAATAAGCTAACTCAAAATCAATATCTTCTTCGTAGGTATTCATTTTCTGATCTGGTCCAAACGGAATAAAACGAATATTAAGCGCATACTTATTAGCGCTGATTTCAGGTACACATGGAATTTCTTTCTCGATTTTCAGGCGCAGTAGCTGTGCTAAGTGACCTGAATCAGTCTGTTGAAATAAACCTTGATAAGCAGTATAGCGAAAAATCCTTCCGCTATTTCTCAGCAGCTTCAATATGATGTTAGAACTACTGCGTATAGGAAGCAAAGGCGCGATCCATTCGCTAAAATCATGATGACGCATCTCAGGCGTTATACTTAGCCAGTAATGATAAGATGGTAAATCAAATTCACATGCTCCGCCTGGTAAATTCATACGTTGTTTGATACTCATTAGCCATTCATTATCACGTAAATGCCCTCCTATACGGCCTGAGATATTCAGTAAATCTCGGAATGTAACGGTAATATCATTAAGTACACGGTTCAATGCCTCTTCAGAGATTTCCGGATTTTTGCGTAAACCTTCCAACAAGCCTCTTTGTCGTTCCAGCTCCTGCAGCAAATCCGATTTAATATCGGCACGCCCGGTTACATCAAGAATTTCAAATAACGCGACAAGCGCCGCATGATGTTCAACCGGTGTGTCGCGCGCTAAAAAAAAGTCAACTTTGTTAAATAAATCTTCAAGTCGCAACAAAGTGCGAATACGTTCATTAAGCGGGTGTTCGTAGCAAATCACGGTAATTATGATACTGAAAGTAATAATAGCAGAATAGAATCATACGCGATCAAACATCATTTCTGTAGAAAGTTTGATGCTTAAGCTAATACGAATAAGGTTGATTAAGCAGGTTTATTCAATTTATCCTTTGATAAGGCAAGGTATTTTAGGTGGAGCCTTTCCACTTGTTTTTGCAGATGATCAAGATCCTGATCATTGATAATGATGTCATCCGCTTGCATGAGACGTTCTTTTCGTGAAACTTGTGTTGCCATAATAGCGTGTATTTCTCGTTCGTCCAACTTACTGCGAGCAATGGTACGTGAAATCTGTAATTGCTCCGTACAATCAATGACCAGAATTCGATGGACTAGTTCTTGAAAAGCCTTTGCTTCCAACAGTAATGGCACAACAATGAGAAGATAAGCAGAAGTCGCTAACTGAATACGACGGACCACTTCCTGGTAAATAAGCGGATGTAGGATAGCTTCCAGTTCGTTCTTGAAAATAGGATTTAAAAACACCAGCTTACGCATTTTATCGCGGTCTAGAGAACCATCATTGCTAATAAAGCTTGTGCCAAATGTTTTTTTGATGAGGCTCATTGCTTTGCCTCCAGGCAAGGTTAATTCATGTGCGATTTCATCCGTATCAATGATGTCAATACCATGGGCAGCAAAATATTTTGTAGCCATAGATTTACCACAACCAATTCCGCCAGTTAAACCGATGATCAAAGGCATGCACTAGAATAAACCAAAGTAAGCGTGATTAATCTTATTCCCCCAGAATAAGGCAATCAAACCTCCGCCAGCTAGATAGGGGCCAAATGGAATGGTAGTATTTCTTTGAAATTTCTTGGTAATTATCAATATGAAACTAATGACTCCTCCTGCAAATGAGGAAAATAGAATGACTAATGGTAACATTTGCCAGCCTAGCCACGCACCAATTGCGGCGAGTAATTTGAAATCGCCATAACCCATTCCTTCTTTGCCCGTGATCAGTTTGAATCCCCAATAAATGGTCCATAGAACAAGATAACCGGCAACTGTGCCTATAATAGCTGATCGAATGTCAATAAAACCATTATCCAGATTAAATAAAAGCCCGATCCAGAGTAAAGGTAATGTAATCGTATCAGGTAATAATTGGCTGTCCAAATCGATAAAGGTAAGGGCAATCATCGCCCAAATAAATAACAAGGCGGCGATAGCAGTCAAGCCAAATCCGAAGTGCCATGCCGTAAAACCGCTCATAATGCCTGTCAATCCTTCGACAATGGGGTAGCGAAGGGAAATACGCGCATTGCATTGGGAACAGTATCCTTTTAGGAATAAATAACTGATGAGGGGAATATTTTCGAATACGGTAATTCTATGCTCACATTGAGGGCAAGTAGAGCGAGGCATGACCAGATTGAAAACCGGTGAATGATGAATATTCTCTCCCCGTAATTCAGCACATTGTTGGTGCCATGCTCGTTCCATCATTCTGGGAAGCCGGTAAATGACTACATTCAAAAAACTACCCACGATTATTCCAATGATAGTGCTAAAAGCGATAAAAATTGCCGGTGAATGCTGAAGAGAATCGGTTAATGTCATGTATTGATTATCTGATTGGTTATAAGCGGCAACTAGCCAACGACTTGGCCCATTTTGAAGATAGGTAAGTACATGGCGACAACCATGCCCCCGATGAGGGTGCCAAGGACTACCATGATCACGGGTTCCATCAGGCTGGAGAGCGCTTCCACCGCATTATCTACCTCTGCTTCAAAAAAATCTGCGATTTTACTTAACATCGAATCCAGAGAACCAGATTCTTCTCCAATGGCTACCATTTGTAGAACCATGTTAGAAAAGACGTTGGTCTGCGTCATCGCGTCTACTAAGCTACTCCCTGTACTTACTTCTATCTGAATTTTTTTAGTTGCATCAAAATAAATGTGGTTCCCTGCAGCGCCTGCAACTGAGTCCATTGCTTCAACGAGTGGAACGCCTGCAGCAAACATGGTGGAAAGCGTGCGAGCCCAGCGTGCTACCGTCGCTTTCCTGATCACCTCTCCAAAAACAGGTAATCTCAATACAAGCCGGTCCATAATACGTTGCATAGCTGTTGAACGTTTCCATATATAAAAGAAAGCATAAAGACCCAACCCTATTCCGCCAAATATTGCCCACCAATAATCGACAAAGAAATCCGAAATAGCCATAATCATTAACGTCGGTGCTGGAAGATCCGCGCCAAAATTCTGGAATAATTCTTTGAAGGCAGGAATAACAAAAATCATGATGACTGCTGTAATGATAAAGGCAACTACTATAATGGATATAGGGTAAAATAGCGCGGATTTAATTTTTCCTTTGATTGCCTGAATTTTTTCCTTATAAGTCGCTAAGCGATCTAACAAATCATCAAGGATGCCCGCTGCTTCTCCTGCTGCCACAAGATTACAAAACAAGGCATCAAAGTAGAGTGGATATTTTCGAAAAGCATTTGCCAGACTACTCCCGGTTTCAATATCCATTTTTATATCCATCAATAATTTACCGACTGCCTGATTGCTATGCCCCTTGCCTACGATATCGAAGGCTTGTAACAAAGGAACGCCAGATTTCATCATGGTGGCAAGCTGGCGCGTAAACAAAGTAATATCTTTATCCCTGATATTTCCCTTTATTTTGGTTTTAGCTACTTTTGTGATGCGGATACCCTGGCGGCGTAGAGTAGAGGTAACCACGATAGCGCCTGCTGCGCGCATTTCTCCTTTAACTACTTTGCCAGATCTGTCTTTACCTTCCCATGAGAAGCTCGTTTCTTTGACTTTCTTATCCGGGCGCCCTATCACAGCCGACATACTAAACCTCCTTGTTATCCCAATATTATTTATTATCTTAAAGGCAGTTTCTTAGGATAATTCCATAAAATTTAAGATTGCTGAGTTTACTCATTTCATTAAAAATACTGCCAGATATTGGAATTTAACGGCAATTTTTAATAATTAGTTTAGCTTCTCTGCGTGAAGGAAATGGTTTTTACCACTTTCAATGTTCGTCAGATTCACGTTGTATCCCATTTCTAAATCAAAACTGGCTTTGCCGGCCTCACCTTGCCGTATGATTGATACTGTCTGCGGCTCACCTTCGCATCATTTTTGATTTAGAAATGGAAGTAAACATGCCTTGGCAATACCGCTACTAATAGTAGGATAAAGTAACTTGATATGTAGTTCTTGTTTTATGCGAGCATTGGTTAAGCGGCGCGATTCATTCATGAAGGACATCAGGCTGGGCGATATATATTTATTTGCTTGGAAGCGAGCAATTCTGGGTGGGCGTGGTAAGCTAAAATGATCGGCCACCAGATCAAAATAATCACCCATTTTTAAATGTGAATCATCGCTTGCATGATAAACTCTGCCTGCTTTTCCATAATGAAGAGTTGCGACAATAATACGTGCCAGATCATCTGCATGAATATGGTTGGTATAGCTGTCTTCATCTGCTATAAGTACGGGGGTACCTTGTCGTAGACGTGCAAGAGGCAAGCGATCAGCCGCATAAATTCCAGGGACGCGAATAATGGAAACTGACACACCATTGCGTATTCCCCAATTTCTAACTTGTCTTTCTGCATCAACACGCCGCCAGGCGCGCTCGTTAGTTGGATTGAGTGGATGGTTTTCGCTTACCCATTCGCCTTGGCAATCACCATAGACTCCACTGGTACTGATATAGATTAGCCGTTGTGGTAGTATTCTCCTTTTTGCTAATGTTCGCCGATGCAGAGTTGCTAACAGATGGGTGGTGCGTGAATCTTTTAAACCATAACCGGGCGGTGGAGCCAAATAGAGTATCGCTTGTGCCATGCCCGCAAGTCTGCCGAGGCTGTCGGGTTGATCGAGGTCACCGGCTATGGGTGTAATTCTGTGAGTACGTAATTTACAGAAATTTTCCGGTTTTCGACACAAACCTAGCAGTCGGTAGCGTTTATGTAGCAGCGGCGCTATTCGTAAGGCGATGTCGCCACATCCTATAATCAAAAGCGTTTTTTTCATTATTACTTATTTTATCAATAGTTTTTTCATTTATTCACGAGAAAATGTCGTATCAAATCATTATTAAGCCGAGTGATCATATTTTTACTGTAGAACCCCACGAAACGATACTTGAAGCTGCATTGCGGCAAGGATGCTCCCTTCCTTACGGTTGTCGTAACGGTTCATGTGGGGCATGCAAAGGAAAAATCATGCAAGGTAGGGTTGATTACGGCAGATATAATCAAGAAACGCTTACAGATACTGAGAAGCAGCATGGTTTGGCATTGTTTTGCTGTGCCAAGCCTTTATCTGATTTGGTTATCGAATGCCGTGAAGTAGATGCTATTAAGGATATTAAAATCAGGATTATGCCAAGTCGCGTGCATAAACTAGAGCGTGCTGCACCAGATGTGATGATTATATACTTAAAACTACCTACAAACGAACGATTGCAATTTCTTCCAGGTCAATATATCGATATTCTGTTGAAAGATGGAAAGCGTCGAAGTTTTTCGTTGGCCAATGCGCCCCATGATGATGAATTTTTGCAGATTCATGCACGTAAATATCCTGGCGGCGTATTTTCAGAGCATGTTTTCTCGCATATGAAAGAGAGAGATATCCTCCGTTTCGAAGGCCCCCTGGGTTCTTTTGTTCTGCGCAATAATTCTGTTGCTCATCCCATTATTTTTCTTGCCAGTGGTACTGGCTTTGCTCCTGTAAAAAGCATACTCGAGCATATTTTTTATACTGAAAACAATCATAAGCACAACAGAAAAATGATCCTTTACTGGGGAGCGCGTACCAAGGCAGATCTTTATCTGGAAAAATTAGCAAAGGAATGGGAACAACAGCATAAAAATTTTACTTTTATTCCGGTACTGTCAGATGCCCTACCGACAGATAACTGGGCTGGCCGGTCTGGATTGGTGCATAAAGCAGTACTTGAGGATTTTGAGAGCCTGGCAGACTACCAGGTATATGCTTGTGGCTCGCCGCTTATGATTAAAGCTGCTTATCAAGATTTTACACAATTTAAAAATATGCGAACCGAAAATTTCTTCTCTGATATATTTTCCCCTTCAACAGGCAATCCTGTCGAATAAGTTTAACTATTCAATTTCTTTAATGTAAACCCTAATCCTTTATGATAATGATCTGCAGCCAGCTCAGTTTTATCCAGTTTTTCGAATAATTGTGCTAAAGCCAGATGAGCGGCACGGCTTGGCTCAATTGACAAGCTTGCTTCGAGATAATTTTGTGCTTTACCCCATAGTTCACAGTAAGTGCATAATTTTCCTAGCGTGAGTAATAATTCAGCATTGTTAGGATGCTTGCTTAGCCAACCTTCCGCTCGCTGGATTTGCCAGCTCACACTGCCATACAGGCAATTAGCATAAAGTGTAATTAATTCTGGATCTAACTTGGCATCAATGCTTTGTTCAATAATCTTTTGAGCGGTTGATACCTCATTCAATGCCATATAAGCACGAGCGGCTACTGCAGCCAGTCTGCTATCCAGTCTTTCTGCCGGGTATAATTTGTTCCAGTATTTATTAAGTAATTCTAAATTCGAACCATATTTCTTAATATTCTCTACATGAGCATGATGCTTGATGTGTTCAATTAATGTCCTGTCAACGGGATAGCGTTTTTCAAGAATATCCGTCAACTCTAAAACTTCATCCCAATGTTGGGCCATCTGCTGTGCTTTTAATTCCAATTGAAGAACAGCGGTGCTTTGTAGTCCACCCATTGAGTAAAGGGATTGTAAGGCGTTTAACGCTTCTTTATGACGTCCCTCTTCAAGTAATAATTCTGCTTGGGTTACCAGCCTTAACGCTTTTTCTTGAGGAGCTTTTTGTTCCGCAATATTTAGATAATGGTCACGTTGTGAATAATTTCCCTGTCGATGAGCTGCGTGTGCTGCAATGGCAGCGTTAACCGCGCTAATGACAGGAGGGCTTTTTAATTTTAATACTGTGGCTGCAGCTTTCTCTGCTTTATCATAGTGCTCCTCAAAAAATGTTTTGACAGCAGCAAGCATGGATTCCCTAATTCTTTTATGATGTAAGCGTCTCTTTAATCCCAGTATTCTTGCTATCAATCTGACTAACAGATAGAAAATAAAGAAAGCCGCAATCAACGAAATGATAAAAATATTGATTGTAAGCTCAATCTTGTAAGGTGGCACGATCATTAGTACAGAGCCGTTGTTATATTGAGCGGCAATTACAACTGCTACTGCCGCAGCAAATAGAGCTAACACCCAGAGCACCAGTTTCATTTACTCTCCTCATCACGTTTAAGCTGATAAATCTGCACGATATCAAAACGTCGTGAAACATCGGATAGTGCCTTATCAATTGTATAATTATGTATTTGATTTAATTGATTCAGTAGATCGGTAACAGATTCTGTTTGTTTGTCATAGTAGCGATTGATCAATTCTGTTGCAGTCTCCAAGCTTGCTTGGAAATTGGTTTGATCGTGAGAAAGCAGGAAAGCTTGTGCCAATAACAATTGTAGTTTTATTTTTTCTTGTAGAAGTTCGCGCTGAGAAGGGGATAGCAAATCAATTTCCGGGCTATCCACCTTCTGAATCACTATAAATTGTTGGAGATCTCGCTGAATATCATTAATGAATAATTGATAGCCACGATTATCTTCTGCTGCGAATTGTTTAAATGGAAGATTAACTTTAATTAAATGAGCATCCATCGCTAACGGTAATGCATCAATCTTCTCGAGCAGATTGGAGAGCTTTTCCAGTGCTTCCTGTTGCTCGAGAGAAGTAACCGCTGTTGCACGTAGTTCGTTAAGCTGTTGTTGAGTTTCTTGTTGAGCGGTTTGCACTTCAGAGATAAGCTTGCGTGGTTTCTTGCCCAAAAAATCAACATTGGTCAAATATTCCGCTATGGATCGTTGAATATCAGTAATGTGACCTCGCCTGTCTGCCCATTGCCATGCCAAGAAAGCAATAGCTATAAGAATAATAAAAAATAGAACTAAAATACTCAGGTGTGATGATTTCGGTGGAGCCGTGTTAATCTCTCTATTCATGATTTTCGAGAAGTTAATTTTTAATTGATAGAAAATATCCCAGCAATCCTTGTACTAATCCATCATCTCCAGCAGCAGTAACGTGTATATTGGTAAGGCCAAGTTCTTTTGCAACACAGGCAATGCGTTCATGCGCAGTGAACAAAGGTGTTTTTTTAAGTAATTGTTGGCCAACTTTACCTATCATGTCAAATAAATTATGTAATCCTTCACTGCTTGTCACTGTAACGGCATGTAATGCATTATTTGACCAACTGTCCAGCAGGGGTGATACATCTATTTTAGGCTTGTCACGGCGATAGCATTCAATATATTCTAAATGAGCTCCTCGTTGAATCAAGGTCTCACCCAATAATTTCCGGCCATCATTTCCGCGGAAAATAACAATATTTTTATCTAATACTTGCTGCAATTCCGGCATTCCGAGCAGGGCTTCACTGTCATAGCGACTGGATGGCACAATAATGTTTTTTATTCCGTACTGTCTGAGCTTATTGGCGCTTCCTTCTCCCACTACGGCAATTTTCAGGTTGGGTGGTAAGGTTCGGTGAGCCTGGATCAAGGGGACCGCTTTATCAACTGCATTCGGGCTAACGAAAATGGCCAGATCAAATTCATCGAGACGGCTAATAACCTTAAGAAGAGGCTGAGGATTACTGGTATCGGATATCTCCAGAACAGGAAA
The DNA here is from genome assembly GCF_900113925.1 of Nitrosomonas sp. Nm34. Lineage (GTDB taxonomy): Bacteria > Pseudomonadota > Gammaproteobacteria > Burkholderiales > Nitrosomonadaceae > Nitrosomonas. The sequence continues at coordinate 113,378 of NZ_FORD01000001.1, read as the reverse complement.
TAATACCGGGTTGCCACCCTTTTTCTTGATTTCATTGATCAGATGGGCGGCTTGATGTGCCGGGCGTGTGACTAAAACGTATAATCCTGCTAGTGGTTGCGTTTCTGGCAAGTGGCACCTTCAATCATGGGGTTGCACCAAGGTTGCTAAAATTTCATCAGCACCTTGTTTCCTGAGACTCTCTGCTAATCGCTGACCAAGCGTAATGCCATCTTCTGGCTTACCGCTTAATTTATCATTTATCATGTTCGTTCCATCAGGATTCGCGACAAAACCCCGTAACGTGAGCACATCATCCGTAATTTCTGCAAAACCTCCCAGTGGTACCTGGCAGCTTCCTCCCAATACGCGGCTCATCGCTCGCTCTGCTTCAACACAATAGGCGGTTTCAGCATGATGTAAAGGTTGCATCAGTGATGCTAAATCAGCTCGATCATCGCGGCATTCTATGCCAAGTGCACCTTGTCCAACTGCCGGTAGGCTTATTTCGGGTTCAAGTAATGAAGTAATGCGATAAGTCAGTTCCAAGCGCTTCAGTCCGGCTGCTGCTAAAATGATGGCGGCAAATTGACCCTCATCCAGTTTGCGCAATCGGGTTTGCACATTTCCACGCAAGGGTTGGACTTGTAAATGTGGATAGCGTGCGTGTAACTGGGATTCGCGTCTCAGACTGGAAGTGCCGACGATGCTCCCCGCAGGCAATTCGTCAAGATGAGTATATTTATTTGAAACAAACGCATCGCGAGGATCTTCACGTTCAGTGATAGCCGCCAGCATGAATCCTGGTGGCATATTCATCGGCACGTCTTTCATCGAGTGCACAGCAATATCTGCACGACCATCTTCCAGTGCCTGTTCGAGTTCCTTGATAAATAGCCCCTTGCCGCCAATTTTTGAAAGAGAAATATCAAGAATTTGATCGCCTTGTGTGGTCATGCCAAGTATGTTGATTTCGGATTGCGGGTATAATTCACGTAATCGATCCCGAATATAATTGGCTTGCCACATGGCAAGGAGGCTTTCACGAGAGGCAATAGTAATTTTAGAAGGGGGGGTAAATGAATTTGACATTAATTCTAATATGAAAAGATTACAAAACTTTCAGAAACGAATCATTTTAGCATGGTCCATCATGGTATGGACGATAGCATACGTGAATTACCAGAATTTTATTAGATGGGGGATGCATTGAGATGAGTTCTGACGCTGGTGTAAGTGTTTATTCTGACAACAATATGAGCGAGGAAAAGGATAAGCCTTTGCGTGAGGACATCCGTATGCTTGGTCGCATGCTGGGGGATACTTTGCGGGAGCAGGAAGGGGAGGCAACGTTTGAATTGGTCGAAACCATTCGTCAAACGGCAGTTCGCTTTCGTCGTGAACAAGATCCTAAAGCGCGTCAAGAGCTTGACATGATCTTGAACCGGTTAAGCAATAAGGCAACGATCGCGGTCGTACGCGCCTTTAGTTATTTTTCACTGCTTTCTAATATTGCGGAGGATCTGCATCATAACCGGCGGCGACGAGCTCATTTGCGCCAAGGATCTTCACCTCAGCCCGGCAGTGTTACGCTCGCACTGGAACGGGTGCTGGCAAGTGGTATAGATAACGCGAGCTTGGATAATTTTTTTGCTCAGGCAATGATCTCTCCGGTATTGACGGCTCATCCTACCGAGGTTCAGCGTAGGAGCATACTCGATTGTCAATTGACTATTCAGCGCTTATTGCAGGAACGCGACCGTATCCAGCTTACGCCTAACGAATTGCGCCACAATGAAGAAGCGTTGCGTGCTGCCATTCAGATTTTATGGCAAACCCGTATGCTGCGGTCAGTACGTCTTACCGTTCATGATGAAATTGAGAATGGCCTTATTTATTATACTTATACCTTCCTGAGCCAGGTACCTTATATCTATGCCAAGATCGAGGATTTGCTGGAGCGTCATAAGGGTAAAGAGGCGCCTCATGTGGCCTCTTTTTTGCGTATTGGTAGTTGGATAGGTGGTGACCGGGATGGCAACCCTTTTGTGACGCATCAGGTTATGTTGCATGCGGCAGAGCGCCAAGCCACGCTCGTATTCGATTTTTATATGGACGAAGTCAGCAAGATTGGGCGGACCATGAGTCTGGCTGAGCGTCTGATCCATGTAAGTGAGGAACTTGAGCAATTAGCTGCTGCTTCGCCAGATATTCCTGCGAGCCGCATTGATGAGCCATATCGACGAGCATTCCTCGGCATTTATGCACGTTTGGCTGCAACCAGTCGGCAACGTGGGCTTGCAGCGATGCAACGAGAGCCAGTCAATCCAACAGAACCTTATGCAGACAGTGCAGAGTTTATCCATGATCTTGATATCGTGATCGATTCACTCAAGCAGCACAAATCAGATTGGCTGGCGCGCGGTGCATTGCGTAATTTGCGGCGAGCAGTGGATGTATTTGGATTCCACCTGGCCTCACTTGATATGCGGCAGCATAGTAAAGTACATGAGCAGGTTGTTGCGGAGTTATTTGCGCGTGGCACTCGTCGGGATAATTATCTCGAGCTGTCGGCGAGTGAGCGTATGAAATGGCTACTGGCAGAAATCAGTAGCCTGCGATTACTCCATTCCCCTTATTTGACCTACTCCGAACCGACACAAAGTGAATTGCGAATTTTGCAAATGGCAGCAGAAATCCAGCGCCGCTTTGGTCATGCTGCGCTGCCAAATTACATTATTTCCATGACAACAGGTGTCATCAATATCCTGGAGGTCGCACTATTATTGAAAGAGGCGGGTTTGCTCCGGGCGGGCGAGAAGCCGCAGTTGGGTTTGAATATTATTCCATTATTTGAAACCATTGAGGATTTACGCAGTTGCAGCGCCGTTATGGATGAATTATTTTCATTGCCATACTACCGTAAATTGCTGGATTCGCGTGGCAATGTACAGGAAGTCATGCTCGGCTATTCGGACAGTAACAAAGATGGGGGCTTTCTTACTTCCAACTGGGAAATATACAAAGCTGAAATTGAATTGACGAAAATTTTTGCCAAGCACAAGGTGGAACTACGCTTGTTTCACGGACGCGGCGGGACGGTTGGACGCGGTGGCGGCCCCAGCTATCAAGGGATCATGGCGCAACCCCCGAGCAGTGTGAACGGGCAGATACGGTTGACCGAACAGGGAGAGGTTGTGGCAAGTAAATATACCGATCCGGAAATAGGACGCCGCAATCTGGAAACATTGGTGGCTGCAACGATTGAGGCGACATTGCTAAGTCATGATGCCATCCAGGAAAATGCTGCGCACTATTACCAGGTCATGGAAACGCTCTCATCCTCTGCATTTGCAGTCTATCGAGATCTGGTATACGAAACACCCGGTTTCAAACAATTTTTCCAGGAATCCACCCCGATCCGGGAAATCGCCGGGTTGCACATTGGCAGTCGGCCTTCTTCCCGTAAACCTTCTGATCGAATTGAAGATTTACGGGCTATTCCCTGGGTATTCAGCTGGAGTCTCAATCGTACTATGCTGCCAGGATGGTATGGTTTTGGTTCGGCGGTGGAAGCATTCGTTCAGCAGGCGCAAGGAGAGGAAACCGGATTACAATTATTACAAGAGATGTATCAAAAATGGCCCTTTTTGCAAACCTTATTATCGAATATGGATATGGTGTTGGCAAAGACCGATATGGGGATTGCCTCACGCTACGCTGAGTTAGTCACTGATGCCACCTTGCGTAACCATATCTTTGGACGTATCCAGGCAGAATGGGAACGTAGCGTAAAATGGTTGTTTGCAATCACAGGACATACAGCGTTGCTGCAGGAAAATCCTACCTTGGCGCGTAGTATTCGTATTCGCACGCCTTATATCGATCCGCTTAACCATTTGCAAATTGAATTGCTGCGTCGTTATCGTGCCGGCGATGATGTGGAACAAGTACACCGCGCCATTCATCTTACGATAAATGGCGTCGCAGCAGGGTTGAGAAATAGCGGTTAAGTCAGGCAGCTAAACGGGTGCAAGGATGTGATGAAAAATTTTGCATCCGGTTGGAAGTTGTAGCGCTGTAGATGGGTTGGAGCGCGTATTTTAAGGGATTCTGCACAGATCGGCTGGAGATGGATCGTAGCAAAGTTTCACAAGAGCGCTCTCCGGACGCTGCTCGGATGCTATCGGGGCGCTATCGTCTTTATGAAACCTTGCGAAGATAACCTGCCGCCTCACCTGGCTGCTGCTCAACGAAATACTTGAGCGGTTTCAGCAGGCCGAACCTCACCCGCCTTGAACACCTTCATCACTTCATCACCCAAGTGGTTGATCACCTTCACCGCAATACGGCCTGACTGAGGCTTGGGAAAAGGCCGTGAGCAGTCGCTGTTGAGGGTAGCCCACGCTTCTTCGTTAATCTCGGCTTTCAAGGTGGTCTTGAGCGCTTTATAGGGATCGTTCTGGCCGAGGAAGTAAGCATGGCGCACGAAAAAGCTTTCGCCGTTATAGTCGGTATCGATAAACCAGCAGGCAATGCCTTCGGCGCCATCGCTGCGGATGTCACCCGTACTGGGGTCAAACACATCGACTCCATTTACTTTCACGCGGATAAGGCCATTTGCTTCATCGTGGATGTCGATGTCGGGTTCGCCGAAGATGACGAACAGATTGCCTTTGCCGGTGGCCTTGAGTTCGCCGGCCATGTGCAGGTCAGCATTCATGCGCGCCTTGAGAATCGGGATGCGGCCCAGCTTGTGGAACTCGCCCGCCTGCGCCTCGTAGTTGAAGGCGCAGGCAATGAGCGCATCAAAGCCGGCATCACCCGCTTCGCGTGCAGCATCGACCAGATCAGGGCGGGAAACGGTGCCGAACTCGGGGCCGATAAAAATACCTGCACGTTTTTCACGTAATTCATCTGCCACCCCTTCCGCGTATTTGCCTTCCGCGCAAATATAGTTGCCCGGCCAGCCGGTAATGGCAGTGAAGGTGATGCGGTCTTCCTTGTGCGCTTGCTGCACGCCTGCAGTTTTGAGGTTTTCCAGGATCATCTGCTCGAAACGATGACCCGTTGCATAGTCGGCATCTGGTTGTGCCATCTTGTACGGATCGATCAGCTCATCATTCTCATCCACCCCGAGCACGCGGTGGGGACTCAGACTCTCTACGGTAAATGGACCGGCCACGCGCACCTTCTTCTTGTCCTCATAGGGCTTGTCGTAGAGATATTCATACTCAGCCTTGGCAGCAATGGAAGCATCGATTTCCCTCTGCCGGGCGATACGCATTTGCCACCACTGAGCATGTAAGGCTTCCGCTTCTTCCGTCGCCCCGGCGGAGGCCGGGGCCCAGTCTTTGTCGGCTTGCTGGATTTCGGCCCCCGGATGAAGGCGCTCCGATGCAGCCTTTGCGGGAACGTCTTTGGAGAGGTCACGCGGAATTTGCCATTCTTCCCAGGAGGTACCCAATGCCTTATTCAACTGCGCACGCAGCGGTGCCAGTTTTGCCTGGTACTTGTCCCAAATGACGTCAATTTCGGCGTTATTGGCGATGGATTTGAGCGTGATATGCGGCACGCGCTCATAAACGAAGCCGTGACGTATGTTGTCTTAGGTAGGTTTGCTGGAAGGGGCGGTGCGCGTGATGTCCGCTTCTTTCAACCGGCCTTCTGCGCTGTCGGCTAACAGATAATAGGGATAACGCGCACCCATGATGCGCGCACGCGCCAGTGCCAGCGCGACGCGCGAGGTGTCGATCGTGATCCAGCGGCGGCCCCATTGTTCAGCGACATAAGCAGTGGTGCCGGAGCCGCAGGTCGGGTCAAGCACCAGGTCGCCAGGATTTGTAGACATAAGAACGCAACGCTTTACTAATTCCGATGCACTTTGTACAACATAAACTTTGGGATCAGTTCGACTTTGAATTCCGCCTATATCTGTCCATATATTTGATATAGGAATTACACTAAAGTCATTTAGTTTTCTGATATATCGAGGTCTTGTTTTAGATCGCATTATCCTACCGGCTTTATCAACTCGATACAGATCATCAATTTTTACAGTCCAATGCCTTGTACTAGGAGGAAAATAAACTTTTCCTTGGAAACTGAACTCATGAACCTCTGCCCCAACCTGGGCTCCCTCAGAGGTTACTTCGCTATCAACAATAAGTTCTTCTGGAGAAAGGCAATACATAGATAAGGAAGCAAAGGAAGATACAGGCTTATATTTTGTTCCACCTATTTCACCTGCAGATTTATCAGAATAAATTTGTTGGAATTTCACATAATTAATGTTTTTTGAATACCATAGAATAAAATCATTAATATTGGACAATAGTGCACTTGTGAACCCGGATGTCTTGCTTGTTGTAATTACACTAACAAAGTTCTTTTCCCCAAACACCTCATCCATCAACATTCGCACCCGATGCACATTCTCATCGCCAATTTGTACAAAAATCGAACCCGAATCAGTCAATAAATCGCGTGCCACCATGAGCCGGTCGCGCAGATAAGTCAAGTAGGAGTGAATACCGTCGCGCCAAGTGTCACGAAATGCCTTGACCTGCTCGGGTTCACGTGTGATGTGTGCGGCGTTACCGTCTTTCACATCGCGACTGGTAGTGCTCCACTGGAAGTTGCTGTTGAATTTGATGCCGTAGGGCGGGTCGAAATAGATGCACTGCACTTTCCCGCGCAGCCCTTCGCGTTCTGCGAGGCTTGCCATCACTTGCAGCGAATCGCCGAGGATCATGCGGTTGGTCCAATTCTGTTCGTGCTGATAGAACTCGGTCTTGTCGGCGCCGTCAGGGATGCCGTTGAAGTCGGCGAACAAGTCGAATTGTTCGGGCTGTGCTATTTGATCGCGCGCTTTGGTTTCTTTGAGCAAATCCTCGATCAGCGCCTTGGGATGCACTTTTTCCTGAATATAGAGCGGCGAGGCATGCACCACCAGATCCGACCAATCCTGCGTGTCCTTGCCGCGCCATACCAGTTGCGGGTCAAGGTCGGTATTGCGCGGATAACGCAGCATCCTGGGCTGCTTCTGTTCCTGCTCCAACACCGATTGATATTCGGCCGTCGGGATGTTTTTGCGTTTATCTTCCTTGTGACTGAGCGCTTCGACGGTTTTTTGAGGTTGTGTTTTATGCGTCATAACTATTTGCTCCCGGCCGCAGCGTGATTCGTTGCGGTTTCGATCATGTGGTTGAACGTGTTTTCCACTTTTGCCTTAAAGTCGGTATCTATCAGGAATACATCGGTGAATTCAGCAAAAGCCCAGCGGCCATAGCTTTTCAGGTTGTTGACACCGGGTATCCAGTAAGTCTCCATGGTGGTTTTCTTTTCTTTGGCGTCTTCACGGCGGTAGCCTTTGATCTCGACGACCAAATGTAGTGGATCATCACGGCCGCGTCCGTCATCTACCAATACGATGAAATCAGGCAGGTAGGTGCGCACTTCAGCGCCATAGCGGTAAGGCACTGCAAAGCCGAGATTGTGATTCTTGGTGTAGGCAATGACTCTGGGATGGGCTTCGGCCACGCGGCAGAACTCGGCTTCCCAGTCGCTGTCCAGAATGACCCAGTTGATCGGATTCCTGGGCGGCGGGCCGCTGGTTTCCCAGCGTTCCATACGCGAAGTAGAAAAACGGACCTGGCTGGTAGAGCCAACCGGATTATAAGGGGCGAGCAAGGCTTTGATGGGGCGCTGACCTTCCAGCGCGCGGGTGATGCCAGCCATGATGCGATTGCACACCCTGTCCGCCAGTTCCTGATAGACCAGCAGTCCCGGATGGGTTCCCCCTTTGCACGTGAGGCAGGTTTCAAGCCATTGCTTGGTGATGCGCTTGAGCTGGCCGAACAGGTGTAATTTCGGCTCGTCGCCGGGATCACGAAATTTGGTATAGAGAAGATGCTTGGTCAGTATGAACAGCAGCGAGGATGGGCGCATGCCTTCCAGGTGGTCGAGTGTCATGACGACCGCCTCGCCGATGATGCCCTGGTTATGGGTAATGGACGGACCGACCAGATCAGGGGTGAGCTCCAGCATGGAATCATCGTTGAAAGTGGCGGTGAGTCGTTCCTCGGGCAGCTCGACGCGATAACCTTCGACCCGCGGAAAGCGAATGGCGAGGTGATCGCGTTCAGGGCGCACGGCCTTGACCTGAATTGTCTCACGCGGCTTCGGCGGTGGGGCAATGACGGGCTTGGCAGTAAAATCGAATGGCACGCCGAAGATGTCGGCATATTCGGCATCGAACAGATCCGCTTCGTTAAGATCGTAGGACCAGCGGCGTAGCGCCCGGCCGATGACCTGTTCGCACAAGAGCTGAGTACCGAAAGCGCGGACACCGAGAATATGGGTGACATTGTTGGCATCCCAGCCTTCGGTCAGCATCGAGACAGACACCACGCAGCGGATATGGGCACCAAGTTGTCCAGGCTTGCCGACAGTATTCATGACTTCGCGCAACAATTCCTGATCGGTGAGGTTTGCGGCTGCACGTGCGTCACCCGTGCGCTCGATGATTTCGCGACGGAACCGCTCGATCTCGTCCGCCGCCATGGCATGGAAATGATCATCGAGCGCATCCCCGGCTTCCAGTTGTTCACTGTCGATCAGCAGCGTGTTCGGGCGTGGCAGCGGAGTACCGGTAATTTCGTCGAAGTTGCGGAAGAGCGGCAGCATTCCATTGTGAAGATGAGGCGTCCCATCCTGCTGCTTTTGGTAAAAACCTGAGACGTAGTCATAAATAAGCTTGGAGATGGCTGTGTTTTGACAGACTATAATGAAGCAAGGTGGAACTGAGATCTGGTTCTCTTGCCACAGGTGAAAGGTTTTGTCGTAGTGGCCGTACAGCGCCTGAAGGGCTGTCTGCAGGCGGGTGGGCAGCTTGAGCGGGTCGAGCATGGCGCCGCTGCCCCGACCTTTCCTGGGCATGTCTCTACGGATGTGCTCCCAGAGGTTGCGATAAACTGGCATTTCATTACCGGGAATATTCTCGGCTACCGGCACACGCGGTAGCTTGACGATACCGCACTCGATGGCATCCATGAGCGAGAAATCACTCATGGTCCACGGGAATAGTGTGCCTTCTGCATAGCCGGAACCCCGCAGGAAAAACGGGGTGGCGGATAGATCAATCACGCGCGCCACGCCAAGCTTACGGTTTACCGCTTCCAGGCCGGAGATCCAAAGCCGCGCAGCCTCATTATTCTTTTCGGCCTCTTTTCTCTCTTCGCCCTTGAGTGCTTTCTCTTCCTCCTCATTCAGATCGTTTGGCTTCTCTCGGTAGCAGTGATGCGCTTCGTCATTGAGAATGAGGATATTTTTCATGCCCATGAGTTGAGACATGACACGCTGGATCATCTGGCCTTCGTTTTCAGTGGTCTGGGGTTTGCTGCCGGTGCGGCCTTGCAGCAGGGCGCGGTTGCCTTTGGAAAGTTCCACACGCTCCCGCAGCTTGAAAGCATGATAGTTGGTGATGACGATTTTGGCGCGTTTGATATCCTCCAGAAAATCATGAGGCACTAGCTCCCGGCTCGCGTAGTAACTATCCGGGTCATTGGGCAGTAATACGCGTAGACGGTCCTTGATGGTGAGCCCGGGTGCGACGATGAGGAAACCACGCGTAAAGCATTTACTCGCAGGGCGGCGCACCGCATTGATTGTCTGCCAGGCGATGAGCATGGCCATGACAGTGGTTTTACCGGCACCGGTCGCTAACTTCAAGGCAAGCCGTTGAATCTCCGGGTTGGCATCCCGATTGGCACTGGTCAGGTGCTCAAGGATGCGTTTGCCAGCAACTGAAAGCGCAGCAACCTCGGTTAACCAGATCGTAGTCTCGACGGCTTCTATCTGGCAGAAAAACGGTCGGATCCCACCGAAATCATGGTGCCGCCAATGCTGAAGAAGTCGCATGGTTTCCGGCGTAACCTGCCATTGACTTGAGGGCAAGGAACGCCAGGTATCCACCTGTTTGCGGATTTCGTTGATGATGGAAGTGGGATCATACTGCTGCTTTTCGGAAGAGAGCCCTTTTCCTTCATCGAAGATGAGATCTTGCTGCGCCGGTGCCGTCTTCTGCTTTTTGGGTTTGGGGATAGGCGTAATGAATTCAGCAGGTCGACGGCTTTCAACGATGCGTTGCGTTGGCTGGCCCGAGGCATCCAGCTCCCAATGTCGACCAGGAGAGTCGTAGGGTGAATTCAGGATGGGCTGATCAAAAAATGGGTTCGACATGTTTTGTGATGGTGTTACAACCTGAAGCAGATAGCGTTTAACATACGATAACGCCTTATGGCTATACGCTTTCAGCAATAAGTTTATTTATAAAATATTTTATGGAGCCGTGGAATATACAAATCATCGCATTTTAGGGCGAATTATGAAAGTCGCATTATTATAGTTGGTTGTTTCTATGTGGTTATACAGCGTATCGGTTGAGCTCTGGAGATGGACTGCAAAAACTTATCCAATAAGCTTGTCTGTCTTGGTAATCGATTGTGAGCGGCAGAAATACTTGGTGTGGGCGCATAATCAATGCGATGATAGAGTCATTTATGCTTCATCTACAAAAAGAAGTAAGATCCACCCTGAATTGAATGCTATTTTGAATGCGATTGCGAGGAGAATGTATGAAAGATGAAATTAAACAACGATTGCAAAAAACGGAGACATGGATGCGCGGGCTTTATATGCTGTTGTTCATCTTTGTCTATGGCCTGATGGAATTTGTCATTATTCTGGTGATGCTCTTTCAGTTTATTTCCATTGTCCTGTCAGGCCATACGAATGTGCAGTTACTCAAATTCAGCCAAAATCTGGCCGCCTATGTCTATCAGATCATTACTTTTCTTGCTTTTAATAGTGAGCAGTTACCTTTTCCATTTAGTGCCTGGCCAAGCGAAAAGACCCAATATATTGAAGATGATCAATAACGGAGAGCGGTGAGTTGCTGAAGAAGAGATCCATGAAAATAACTGCAATCCTGTGATACCAGGACACTATTCATGATATAAAAAAGAAAAAGCTGTGCTGCCAGAACTCTAGGCTGTTTTAATAATCTGATACTGTAACTGAACATGAATAACTGTATTGTCTATTTGTGTTGAGACTGGTTCAATTATCTCAATATTTCTGTTTATTTTTAAAATGAAACTGAAACTAGTGACTGCCGTCAGGCTTTTGCTGCTTGTAGTTCTGACAGCAACTTTGGGAATTCATTTTGTCACGGAGCATGTTAATGCAGGCTGGCAAACTGCAAGCCGCGAGCCGGTAGGGTTGGCGCCCGAGCCTGCACAAACGCCCGAAGCGATTATTCAGGTTTACGGTGCACGTGCTTATGGTTGGCGAGGCTATTTCGGTATTCATACCTGGATTGCGGTAAAACCATCGTTAGCCCCAACTTACACCGTCTATGAGGTCATTGGCTGGTATCTGCGCCGAGGCGGTTCAGCCGTGTCAATTCATCAGCAACAACCCGATCGGCGCTGGTTTGGAAATATGCCCATTCTGCTGGCTGAGAAGCGAGGAGAGGGTGTGGATGCATTGATTGAGCGTATTGAAGAAGCTGCATTGAGCTATCCCTACGCGCACGAGTACACCATGTGGCCCGGCCCGAATTCCAATACTTTTACTGCCTGGATCGCGCGTGCTGTGCCAGAGCTGGCGCTAGATTTGCCCCCCACGGCTATTGGCAAGGATTATCTTGGAAATAGCATGACCGCGGTTGCCCCTAGTGGCGGAGGTTGGCAGTGGTCTTTATTTGGGTTATTGGGCGTCATCGTCAGTGAGGTTGAAGGGTTTGAAATTAATTTACTTGGGCTGACATTTGGTTTCTCTCACAGCCCGGTTGCGATTAAGTTACCCCTCATTGGACGGATAGATCTGAGCGCACAAGACAGGTTCGCTGTTTCTGCTCAGCAATAGAATAGTCTGGTACAACCAACCAACCAATCAAGGTGCCTCTGTATAACAAGTGCTCGCGTATATGTCTCAGACACGTGTACTTTCCTGGCTGTAGCCTAGCACTCCCTGCAAAATGCGCACAATATAATAACTTATCCAATTCAAGGATCGGTTAATCCAGGATTGCTTTCCCCAATAGATCTTTGATACGGGCCTGGAATCTTCCATGGCTCGTTGCAGTGTGGTTCTCAGTTCCATAGCAAAGGCTTGATCAAGCACCATGACATTCGCTTCTTGCGCCATTAGAAGACTCAAAGGATCAATGTTGGAAGAACCGACCGTTGACCAGTACTGATCAATGACGGCTACTTTGGCATGTAAGAAGCTTTTTTGATATTCATAAATCTTGATGCCAGCATCCAGCAAATTATCGTATAAAGCGCGTGATGCATGATACTGGATGCGATACTCGATTTTTCCCTGCAGTAGCAGGATAACCGACACACCTCGGCGGGCCGCATGGATAAGGGCTTGCCGAAAATTTCTGCCAGGAAGAAAGTATGCATTGGCGATAATGATCTCATTGTAAGCAGTAGCGATCACTTTGAGATAAGAACGTTCAATGTCACGGCGATGGCGAAGATTGTCACGGATGACAAATGCTGCACGCTGGTTGCCAACTGGTATTGTAATAGGCTGCAATTCGAGATGAGTAATCCAGCGTTTTTTGAAATGCGCCCAGGCGACTAACATCCATAAACGTCTGGCGCTAGAATGAATCGTGGCCAGTAAGGGACCTTCTATTTTTACGGCATAGTCAAAACGGGGGATAGGTTCGCCAGGCTTTTGATAATCATTGATGATATTGATTCCTCCCACAAAGGCGATGCGGGCATCGATGACGACTAGCTTACGGTGCATGCGGCGTAATCGATGACGCCTGAACCGGAAAGAAAAAACTTCTTTGCGGTAATGCATCACTTGAACCCCTGCAGCAATTAAGTTATCGATTGCTTTTTGGGGAAAGCTGAGTGAACCAAAACCGTCTATCAATAGGTGAACGGCAACACCACGCAGGGCAGCACGCTTGAGTGCGCTGGCAATGCTGATACCTGTCAGGTCATATTTGAAAATATAAGTCTGGAGATGTATTTCTTGATTGGCCTCATCAATTGCGCTTTCCAGTGCTGGGAAATATTCTGCTCCATTATGTAAGAGTGTGATTCGGTTACCTTTGATAAACGTGGGTGACTTCATGCACGCACAATATTAGCTGACAAGGCGGCATGATCGGAAATTCTCGACCAGGGATGACTTTGATGGATACAGACATTTTTCACCTGAAAACCACGCACATAGATCCGATCAAGACGCAATAATGGAAAGATGGAGGGGTAGCTGCGGGCTGTTCTACCATGTGTCTGTTCAAAAACCTCGGTTAGTTCCAAGTGCTTCATCAGGAGGCGGCTGGCTGTTCCGTGCCAGTCATTGAAATCTCCCGCAATCACCAGGGGAGCATGAGGTGGCACGAGTTGTTTGATACGCTTCTCCATTGCTTCGAGCTGCCGGCGCTGGCCGCGCCTGAATAATCCCAGATGAACACAAATGCAGTGCAGCGTTTCCTGCCAGCCGGGAATACTGAGTTCACAGTGGAGCAAGCCACGGTTCTCAAAGCGGTGAGATGAAATATCTTCGTTCTCCCAGCTTACAATAGGAAAGCGGCTGAGAATGGCATTGCCATGATGCCCTTCGTCGTACACCGCATTCTTGCCGTAGGCAAAATCCTGCCATACTGAATCTGCCAAAAACTCATGCTGGGAAATGTGTGGCCAACTTATAAAACGGGAAGCATGTTTGCTGTGTTCGCCGACCACTTCTTGTAAAAAGACGATGTCAGTACCGAGCGCACGTAATTGATCGCGCAGTTCGTGCAATACCAGGCGATGATTGAAATAGGAGAAACCCTTGTGGATATTGTAGGTAGCAATATGCAGTTTATCGATCATAGGCAACTATAAGAAATGGCTAATCACAAAGTTTAGAACTCTGGCGCATTCAAAATATCGTATCTTACTACTTTGAAACAGCGAGCATCCTTTCCAGTGTCAATCTGGCAAGTTTTGCTTCATGAGCCGGTACCTTGATTTGGTTGACTACATTACCTGCTACCAGATTTTCCAGTGACCATGCCAGATGCTGAGGATCAATTCGTGCCATGGTTGAACACATGCACACCATGGGTGACATGAACTGAATAATTTTATCCTGAGATTTGAATTCTTCAGCAATCCGTCCAACCAGGTTCAATTCGGTACCCACCAACCAGCGGGTTCCTGCTTTGGCTTCACGAATGGTATTGATAATGAATTCAGTGGAACCGACATAATCTGAAGCTTTGCAAACTTCAAAACTGCATTCTGGGTGCGAAATGACTAAACCTCCCGGGTGTTGATTGCGAAATCGCAGGATATGTTGTGGCTGGAACATCTGATGGACTGAGCAATGCCCTTTCCATAACAAGATTTTGGCTTTTTTGATTTGCTCTTCGGTCAATCCACCCATGGGCTCATCAAAATCCCAAACGGGCATTTGTTCGAGAGGGAGGTCCAATTTGTAACCACTCCAGCGCCCTAGATGCTGATCAGGAAAAAATAATACTTTTTCCCGCTGGGCAAATGACCATTGCAGAATTTTAGTGGCATTACTGGAGGTACAGACAATGCCGCCATGCTCTCCACAAAAAGCTTTTAAATCAGCACTCGAATTGATGTAGGTTACCGGTGTAATGACTTCATCGGGATCAAGTATTTCAGCTAATTCACGCCAGGCTCTTTCTACTTTGGAGAGACTAGCCATATCAGCCATGGAACAACCTGCTGCGAGATCAGGCAGAATAGCAATCTGCTCCGGGCTTGACAGGATGTCCGCAACTTCTGCCATAAAATGCACGCCACAAAAAACCAGATAATCAGCATCCGTTTTTGCCGCAAGATATGACAGTTTTAGGGAATCTCCCGTCAGATCGGCATGCCGATAAACATCTGCTCGTTGATAGTGATGCGCCAGGATAACAGCACGTTCCCCTAATTTTTCTTTGGCAGCAATAATACGTTGTGCACAGGTTTCATCCTGTAACAGTTCGAAGTTTTCAAAATCGATAGCGTTAGCGTGCATGGTTATTTCAAAATTTGATGAGGAAATGTATTAACATAATCATATTGTGGCAGGGATTCAAGTTTAAAGGGCATAAAGCATAAAATTCTCAAATCGTATGCTGGATGCTTTTTTCTATTGAAAGAACACTCATCCACAATGAAAAACAGCATTTTTGACTGTTTCGTTGATTAGAGTGTGACTTTGATATAATTATCCAGTCAAATTAATTTTAAGCGCCTGGATAACTCCTTTGCTGGATAAAACTAAAAGTCTTGTGCATAAAACGGTTAAGCTTCTTGTAACTAACGAATATAAATTATTATTTTCAGACAATTTTCTCGCTATCCTGTTCATTATTGCTACAGTAATAAGTAAAGATAGGCAAAGGAGATTGTTAGGTAAAAAAGTGATATCGTGAGATGATCCATCGTCTACTCCCAGGTCCAATAGCTCTTTTGACGATACTTGCATTGTTGACATTATGGCTGGATCAAGCGATTCAATATCCAAGAAGCCGTGAAGATTACGATTCAAATCATCAACCTGACTATATTATTGAAAATCTTGCGGGCGTCCAAGTCGCTTATGATAAAGCACGCCAGCTTCTTTTTTCTGCAGATGTGATGACCCATTATCCGGCAGGAGATATGTCTTATTATGAACAGGTTGATTTTACCCGTTTGCAACCGGATAAGCCGTTGGTACGTATTAGTGCGGATTATGCTGAGTTTGATGATGGTAAGGATAATATCTATCTCAAGGAAAACGTATTCATCATTAGAGAAAAAGAGTTAGATAGGGTGACAATACGTACTGAATTTCTGCATCTGATCCCTGATGCTGACATTGCAAAAACAGATCAGCCTGTAACGCTGGTAAAGATGGATATGACTGTAAATGCGGTAGGGATGGAGTTAAATGATCGAACAGAAAAGATTGATCTGAAATCAAGGGTAAAAGTGCAAGTGAACAAGAGGCAGCAAAGTACTGATCGGTCTTCGAATAAGAAGCCGCTGACCCAACCAAACCATCCTAAAAAATGAATGTATTTTTTTTCGTCTTGTTGATTATTAGTACACTGTGCTCGGAGCACGTTCTGGCAGAACGCACTGATCGTAATAAACCGATTCAGATAGAATCAGATAGTGCTACAGTCGATGACTATAAACGTAAGGATAATTTTCGCATAAGCACCTTCATCGGTAACGTTATTTATACGCAGGGCACGCGTATCCTTCGGGCAGATAAGGTGATCATAAAAGAAGATCTCAAAGGCTTCCACTATGCGACCGCTTACGGAGATCTTGTCAGTTACCGGGAGAAACGTGATAGTGTTGACGAGTATATTGAGGGTTGGAGTCAACGCGTAGAATATGATGAAAAGGCCGATAAAATCGAGTTATTTGGCAAGGCGCGGTTAAAGCGAGGAGAGGATGAAGTGCGTGGCGACTATATTTCTTATGATATTATGCGGGATTTCTTCGAGGTGATCAGCCGCAAAGAGAAAAAAGCTCAGGAAAAATCAGACAGCAGGGTGCGGGTGATTATTCAGCCTAAAACAAAATCCCCCAAAACAACAGATGCTGGAGAATAGTTTTGTGCTACCGCCATAGATCATGCAGAAAATATCATGAGCGTACTTAAAGCCGACCATTTGATGAAAAGCTATAAATCTCGTACAGTAGTGCGGGATGTGTCCTTTTCTATCAGTAGTGGCGAAGTGGTTGGTTTGCTTGGCCCCAATGGAGCGGGCAAAACCACTTGTTTTTATATGATAGTGGGGCTGATACCATTAGGCGATGGTGAAATTCATTTGAACGACCGTGACTTGAGCAATATGCCGATTCATCAACGTGCGCGCCTGGGTTTGAGTTATTTGCCTCAGGAAGCTTCCATTTTTCGGCGTCTCTCGGTTGAAGATAATATCCTGGCTGTACTGGAGCTGCAGAATTTTAATACTGATGAGATTCAGCAACGGCTGGATCATTTATTGCAAGATTTGCATATTACTCATCTGCGAGAGAATCTGGGTATTAGCCTATCGGGTGGTGAGAGGCGGCGTGTAGAGATTGCGCGTGCTTTGGCTACAAAACCAAGTTTTATTCTTTTGGATGAACCCTTTGCAGGTGTAGATCCCATCGCAGTCATGGATATCCAGAAAGTGATTGGTTTTCTCAAAGAACGTGGTATTGGCGTGCTGATTACTGATCATAATGTGAGAGAAACATTAGGGATTTGTGATCGCGCCTATATTATCAGTGAAGGGACCGTGCTTGCCAGCGGTAAACCTAGCGAAATTATAGATAATGAGCGGGTAAGGGAAGTTTATCTAGGAGAGCATTTCCGGCTTTAATGATGAATATTCGATTCATGAAGCGAGATAGGAGATCGCTGCTTTCTCAGAACTATGAAACCTACTCTTCATCTTAAATTAACTACCAGTCTTAAGCTTACGCCACAGTTGCAACAGTCCATAAAATTGCTGCAGCTTTCTACCATTGAGTTAAATCAGGAAATAGAACGTATGCTGCAGAATAATCCTCTGCTGGAATTAAGCGATAAGACGGATTATGATCAGATGCATGCAGAGGATTTCTCGCTCTCATTACCCTTGGATAGGACTTCGCCCATTGAGTTGAATGACGCACAACATCAAGAGAAGGATGATGAATTGAGCTTACCTTCCAGTGAAGAGACTTACAGGCTTGGTGATTATGAAATCTTTTCCAGTCATCGAGAAAGTGAGGAGGATGAATGGGATTTTACCCAACAGATGATCAATCCTCCCACTTTGCGTGAACATCTCATTATGCAAATCAGCTTGAGCCAGATCAGCGAACGCGACTGTCAAATCGTGAGGATATTAATCGAAAGTCTGGATGATGATGGTTACCTTGCGCAGGACCTGCAAGAATTATTTGACATGCTGCCAGCAGAGTTGGGTATTCATCTGGCTGACTTGCAGACAGCGCTTAAATATTTGCAACAATTGGATCCACCCGGTTTAGGTGCACGTAATTTGCAAGAGTGTCTACTCTTGCAGCTACAAGCACTGCCTGAAGACACGCCTTGTCGTCAGGAGGCGATTTTGCTTGTGGAGCACGATCTAGAGATACTTGCTTCAAAAGATTTTAAACAGATTAAGAAGTTGTTGCATTGTGATGATGAATGCCTGCGTTCCGTGCAGCAACTTATTACTCAATTGAATCCCAAACCGGGTAGTACGTTCAATTCAGCTGCCTCGCGTTATGTCATACCTGACGTAATGGTGACTAAGCTTAATGGGGCATGGGTAGCAAAACTTAATCCTGAATCAATTCCTCGCCTTAGTATTAATCAACTTTATGCTGGTATATTAAAGCGTGATCGAAATGATTCGACTCAAATGTTAATGAGTCAGCTTAATGAAGCCAAATGGATGCTTAAGAATATCCAGCAACGTTCTGAAACTATTTTTCGAGTATCCACAATTATAGTAGAGCACCAGCAGGCTTTCTTCGAGCATGGGGCAGTTGCAATGCGTCCGCTTGTCATGAGGGAAATTGCAGAAGCTCTGAATTTGCATGAATCTACCGTCTCACGTGTTACCACGCAAAAGTTTATGCATACACCCCAAGGCATATTTGAGCTCAAGTATTTTTTTGGAAGCCATGTCGCAACCCATGGTGGCGGAGCCTGCTCTGCTATTGCAATTCGTACCTTAATCAAACAATTGATACAAGGAGAGGATCAGAAAAAGCCGCTTACTGATAATCGGATTTCCGAGATTCTGGCTGAGCAGGGAATTATTGTTGCACGTCGTACGGTTGCAAAATACCGCGAATCGATGCAAATTCCCCCAGCTAATCTTCGTAAAGGGCTTTAATCGCATCAAAAATATTAATTTACAACAAGATGGAGGAAAGCCACTAACATTGCTGACTTTGCCTGGCTCAAAGGAAGATTTACTCTGCAATCAATAAATTGTTTTCTCTCGTTCTGCCGGTGTGATCAAGCTGAAATCATTTATTCCGTAATAGCGAACGTCCGTATTGTCAGAACCAACTACATACCGGGCCTTTTAACATTACACACCACAGTCACCGAGGGAACTATCAGATTTGAATGTCTACCAAGAGGCTTAAGTAAATCTTCAAATAAGGTGACATTTAGAGCATCGCCGAAATGATCCCTGATAGCAGCCCAATATCGAAAGCCACTGCCATAATCAAGTAAAGAAGGTATGGTTATTTTAGCGTTTGTGAGCAAAGTTTCTAATTCGGCATCGTTAACCGTGGCTGAGACTTCGACATATGACATATCTGCATCGAGAACAGAACCACTTGCAGTGGTGCTTGATAGCACATGCTTGGCTTCTAGCCCATAGAATAACTTGGTATCTAAGGCGATGGCTGGATCAGGTTGCTCAAAATCTCCTATAATCCCATTCTTCATGAAGCTTATCGTTACACCAAGAGCATAACTATCTTTAAGATCAATAATCTTGGTTCCTACCCATGAGGGAATGATTGATCCAAATGCCTGGCGGCGATCGTGGCGAGCAAGGTCGATTTTAACTTCATAAAAATAAGTACCTTGATCAACGATCCATTCGGTATCTTCTGGCTTCATTTGGTACTTATTCACATGGCAAGTTGCTGTAAGCACCGAGGGAAACTCTTCCGCTATAGCAAGGGATTGATGAGCAAGTATTGAGTTGATGAATAATGTCACAAACATACCAATTAGTGATAATTTATTCATGGCGAGTCACCTCGTGATCCCGTGGTTAAATGACTAATTGAACTTTTTTTACAACTTAACATAGTTTAATAGACTCGACCAACCCAGTTAAGGGATAATTTATCTTTCTTGCTGGGTTTGTTCTTCAATAAAAAAGATGAAGTGCGTTTTATTTTCTGATACACGGAAATTGTCTATGATTCTTTATCGATCGTTACACAACAAGAGCAATTTTATTCGTGAGGGTGTGATAATACCAAGCCTTGTTGCTCTCACGGTATCCAGTTTTTCAACCATGGCCAGTGATTATGGTATGGCAGGTGCTGGTCGCACTACGATTGCACGGCAAGCTGCCGAATGGAACACCGATGGCCAACCGGTAAAACTCGAGTTTGATTTCGGGGATTTCAAGGCATGGGCCCGACGCGATGGCTCGTGGAATGCGGAAGGAACTGTGCAGCATCATGGTCTCATGTGTGGAACCTACACCTTGCTGCTTCGGGTAGGTCACGGTAATCCTGGCTGCATCGACGTGCAGTGGTTCCGGGAACCAGTACCCGTGGCCAGCATACAACTCTGCAACAACGCTTCCGGAATGCTCTCTGGCGGAAACTTAGAATTCCGCGATGCTACACGTTTCGACGATATCACCTGCGCGGAACGTATCATCTCATGCAGTGGCACCTGCAAGTAATTATGATGTAATACAGAATCAATTGAAATCTGGTTTTCTTGGCGTTGACCTGATTGAGGTAGAAAATACTCCTGCTATAAGCACGGCAATGACTGCCCAACAGCTACCAATAGTTGACCGGGAAAAGCGTTTAAAATGAATTCCTTCTAACAGTTTTATTTAGCTGTGTGCGAGCCAAATAAAAGTGAGTGTGAACGAAGCCAGTACAACTGTGTAGATTGCCCGTCTGCTGCACCGTTCGTTAGATTTGGTGGAAATAGAGGCTAAAACTTTTGTACTTCCATAGATGTCAACTTGCTTAAAGCATCATCTGTCCTGCGCTCGATCTCATCCGCGTTATCAACTTCTCCCTGCGAGAAAATCATTTCGCCAGCTAGGCGAAAATCTGCCTCCATGCGCTCTTCAGCTGCTGACTTACTAAGTCGAGCACCGGAATCAGCCAAGTGCATAGCTGGGCGCCACTGTGGCACAAGTGGCCAGATCGCTCCGATGCGCACACCGAGGTAGAAAATAATCGATTGCGCGACTGAGCAGCCTCCGGCTCGGCAAGCGTGGTAGAACATTCGGTCGGCAGCCCGACGTAACTTCCTGTCTGATTTTGCTCTGTCGCACGCCACATCATGAACAATAGAAGCACGTCGGTAATCACCGGTATAAGGCGACCCGACTAGGACCCACAGCGGCCGAGGGATAGAAGCACCATTAATAATCACACCCTCAGGTGCATCCCACACCTTGCCATCCGGATCAGTGTATGTGAAAAGCTCGAGTACTTGCATCTGACGGTCATCGCTGCTTTCCGTCAGCCAAAGAGTACGAGGGTCACCTGAAAAAGAGCCATTATTCACTGTTCATCCTTGAGATATAGTTTGGGTGAAGTCTAACTAAAATTAAATCCCCAAAACGGAGAAATATATTATGTTCTGGGATGAAATCTTTCACTACAAATTGCCTTCTATCACGTTCCATTTTTATGGATACATATCAATTTAGATTTCATTATAATCAACTTTGTTCCACAAATATTATGATAAAACCCTTACAAAATAACTCTGGTTTCCGCATCGTGGACACAAAAAAGCATACATATTTTTTAAACTGAAGTAGTTCCATTTCTAAATTAAAAATGACGCGAAGGCGAGCCGTAGACAGTATCAATAATACGACAATGTGAAGCCGGCAGAGTTAGTTTTGATTTGGAAATGAAATGACCAGTCGCTTTGGACGCTGTTGTGGGATCAGTTTCATTGATTCGATCAAGATCAGTGTGTGCCACAACCATCGCATCTAGTAGCATAAAATAATGGCAGAGTGCTGTCCGGGGAAAGACCAGTGTGGATTAGTATGTGTGGTTTAGTATTATGGGTTCAAGCTGCACCTGGTCATTAATGACCAAGGAGAGTTGCTAGAGTAACGTGAGTTCGACATAAGAATCATCACATCACGATTGGAAGAGCTTGGGGGGGGCTGATATAGCGAAACTCTAATAATTCAATTGGTTCGGACAAGCACGGAAGAGAGTTAGAAAATAATAACTCTCTGATGAAAGATATACGTTAAGCTGAATATACAGTTAAACTTATAGGAGCAAAGGCTGCTAAGTATTAACTGCTAACAAATGTTTCTTGGGTGACGGGATCGTCAACAGAAAAAGTGACGCCGACTAGGCGTATATCATGATCAAGCGTACCTAAGTATGAACCAACACTTCCATCATCCCAGAAGATCTTAAAGTCAGCGATGGATCCAAATCCGGTTCCGGTCACTGATCCATTCAATTGCCCCACAAGTTCTTCATCATCAGTAACAACGGTTCCAGTAAGCTGATCACCATTTAATGTAGAGTGAACGATCAGTACATCTTCATTACTCTGAAAAATCTGCCAGTTAGTAAAATCGGTTGACATAATTTTTACTCCTAATATGTGCTAGCTCAGGCCAAACTGTACAATTGCTGATATGACTGAGTATCTGTGTCAGATAAGATTTAGTCCAAGTTTTTACTATTCAGAATCACTTTCACACAAAACAAGTATCTAGAGAAACTCTCTTATTGAATACCTTGCGCTCACGAGTTCTTCCACATTATGTTATGGATGCTAAGGACTAGCAAATAGAAGGTCAATCATGCATTTGCATACTTTTTTATTCCTTCAGCTTTTTTATCGCCTAACAAGTTAAGTATGATTCAGAATGTACAGGACTGGAAGAGCATCTCGACGGTTCGGCTTTGTTATTTACGTAGTGTCTTGACCTGTGTCCATTTGTGTTCGATGGAATAATGAGAATACTCTTTGAATCATTTCTAACTGGTTTGTCTATAGCGAGCATAAATCAGATACACTCGGAAAGATAGATGCCTTGCGTTGATGTGCAGGAGGTAACAAGCAGTGTATTGGCCAAAATAAAGCTATGTTATTCAAGGAAGTGTCCACAATCGGACTCTGAATCGTACCGTGGGATGCAAATAGGCCCACTCCCTGCGGTTTGAATGAGAGGGGCACAAACCGCCCCGTCATGCATGCATAGTCGGCTGCTGCGGGGTGGTCGCGGGGCGGGCATGGAGGCAATCATCCCGCGCTTTCCCAATGGCCCCTGGAGGGACAATAGTGTGGGGACTATTCCGCTTAAGCCCAG
The DNA here is from genome assembly GCF_900113925.1 of Nitrosomonas sp. Nm34. Lineage (GTDB taxonomy): Bacteria > Pseudomonadota > Gammaproteobacteria > Burkholderiales > Nitrosomonadaceae > Nitrosomonas. The sequence continues at coordinate 90,280 of NZ_FORD01000001.1, read as the reverse complement.
CGCGGCTCCGCTTGAGCTCTCGTACTCATCAACAGTGAGCATCGGTCGTGTAATCGCTCAGCATGGTTAATGCGCGTATGCGATCGGCGCATCTTGCCATTTCGTCGTGTAGCAGGGAGACCTATTTTCCCGCCGCATCAGTCAGTTTGACAACCAAAACGTCTGCTGATATGTCCGGCCCTTATGAAAAGGGGCATTTATTGTCCCTATCGCGCCGGGCAGGAACGATTACCGGAGTTATGCTTCTTCTCTATATGAGCAATTAGATCAGGGCTAATCTACCATGCATGCTTCCATTCGCAATCACATTATTCTGCAGGGTTTGCAATCTGCATCGGGTGTCGAGCGCATCGGCAATTATTATTATATTGTCTCAGACGATTCACCCGATTTGTATCGTCTTGATTTGTGTTGGAACGTCGTTGGGACAGCCCGCCTATTTCCTTCAGATATTCGCTCAGGAGATCGGATTCCCAAAGCCATCAAACCGGATTTGGAAGCCATGTGCTTGGTGGTTGAATGGCATGGTAAACAGGAATTGCTCTGTTTTGGTTCCGGCAGCAAAACGCCCACACGTGACATCTGCTATCGCGTGGATGTAACCGACCCAGCGTCGCCGCAAAACATGCGCCTCATTTCTCTCACTGCGTTATATGATATTCTTCGCGCTGCCCCCACCATTCTCGGCACACAAAAACCAAACCTGGAAGGTGCTACTACCACGCGTGATGCCGTTTTGCTTTTTCAGCGTGGCAATATCTCCGGCATCAATGCGCTCATGCAATATCCATTGGCGACTTTCATGAATTACCTCGACGGATCAATCTCGCTTGCACCTATTCCACAGGTCTCCACCTTTACTCTCCCCAAAATCAGTAACCGTTATGCGGGCTTTTCTGCCGCGCTGACGTGGAACGATTCGATTTTGTTTGCTGCCTCCGTCGAAGATACGGATAATGAGATTGACGATGGCGTAACCCTCGGAAGTTTTATCGGATTGTTGCAGGGAAAGGAAATTCTCTGGGTTGTTCCCGTCGAGTCGAACGGCTCGATCGCACCCGTAAAAATCGAGGGGATTGCGATTTTGCAAGTGCAAGAGAACTTGCTTGAAATTGCCTGTGTGACTGATAACGATATGGACACCTCTGAAATACTTCGCATCGAAATCAAATAATGTATCCCCTAACCTGTATCTTTTGCTTTCTAATTCAACAGGAGGAAACACTGTATGGCGCAAAACAGGTTAAACGATGGCCTGACGCGGTTAGCCAGCACTACGCAGTTTTGGGGGAACGGGTAGGGGACAAACTGACCCACAGGCGCGAATAGTCGGTCGCTGCGGGGGGCGCTTGCGGGAGGGCATATGGTAGTTCATCCCGTGTGTTTCAGGTGCCCCTGGAGGGGTGATAATGTGGGAATTATTTCGCCTAAGCCCAACGCGACTTCGCTTACTAAGCCTGGAGCACTAAACGAAAGAGGAATTTCTGAAACGCTTTACAGCGCAACCGAAAAACGCCTCAAAGAAGGATTAAATTGGATAAACACTGACAATCTACATAATTGAAATGACTGCTTCATGCCAAAACCAGCACACCAATTTTTCAATAAATCCTCAAATAATCTGCCTAATTAATATTAGACTGCCAATAAATCAAAGAGTAGACTTGTGTCATCAGTTCGCATAGATCTGTAGAGCAGTGCGAGGATAAATTCATTTAGAGATGTGGTTGCCGGGCTAGCAGGAGGGAGCGCATGAGACTCAGAAAGTTCATTATTCTCGACGGTATTATGGTAGCGCTGCTCCTGGCTGGATGTGCATCACCTCCGGAACGAGTGCTATCACAAAAGGCTCCGGCATATGCCGCGTTGCCGAATGCACATGCTCCGCTGAATCCAGACCAGGTTTCGCCCCTCTACGCTACGCTTACGTCGGGTAGCAGCGAGGCTGTTATACGTAACCGAGAGCGTAAACGTGGGCATGCCCTCAATGTACTGTCCCTCTCAGGCGGCGGCCAAAATGGTGCCTTTGGTGCTGGCTTCCTGGCTGGTTGGCGCGAAAGTGGTCAACGGCCCGAGTTCGATGTCGTCGCAGGTGTGAGCACCGGCGCTTTACTGGCGACCCACGCTCTGCTCGGCACCCCGGCCGATGACGTGCATCTCGAAGAGATGTACACGCAAGTCACCAAGAAAGACATCTATCGGGACAGAAGTATCTTCAGCCTCGCGTTCGGCGCTGATTCGCTGTCAGACACCTCACCGCTTCGAGCGCTCATCGCCAAACACATCACTGCGGAGACCTTAGCACGCGTGGCTGCCGCTTACGACGACAACCGGCTCCTGTTTGTGGGCACGACCAACGTCGATTACGGCCAGACCTGGATCTGGGATATGACGCTAATCGCGAAGGACGGAAACCTCAAGCTTTATCGTGAGGTATTGCTCGCCTCTGCATCATTCCCTATCGTCTTTCCGCCGGTGGAAATCGATGGTCATCTGTTCATCGATGGGGCCGCCCGTTCGAATGTTGTTATCCCAGGGATGGGGTTGACAAAGCGGCCCAAGCCTCCGCTGTATGGTCCAGGTAATGTGTATCTGATTTCTAATGGCAGGCTTAAGAATCCTCCCAAGGCCTTGCGCAGAGCCATCGGCGACGTGGCAGCCACGACGGTTAGCGTGATGATGGACCAGTCTATGCAAACGGCTTTGACGCGATCCTATGTCGGGACTCAGCTCCTAGGCTACAACTTCAAAATAGTTGAGATCCCAGACAGCGTAAACGTTGGAAAGGATCCACTCGCCTTTGATCCGGAACAGATGCGTGCGGCATTTGATACGGGTCGTGCGCTCGGGAAGCAGGCCGATCCCTGGTCGACCGTTCCACCCAACCTTGGCGATATTCCCACTTGGGCATTGGAGGCGATAAAGGAGCGCCGTTATTGAGACGAAATTCCCAATGTGGTGATCTTGTTGGGTGATCGCGTGTCAGCGGGTATTGTACATTCCCGCATCCTATGCAGGGTTAAGACATACCGCCGTTATCTTAGTTAGAATGGACGCAGCGTGAATGCTGTCGGGTCAGTCACTACTTCGTCCGGTTTTCGGTTAGCGACCTCGACGAACTGTTTGGCCCAACGATCCATAATGCCTTTTGTTGGACCATACCAGGTCAGGCGCGTCAGATCAAGCGGACCTACATCCTGCATATCGCGATCGGCGAAAGTAGCGACTATTTCGTCAGTTTGTAGATCACGCAAGCGGGCTTCGAATGCTGCCCGCCGCTTGTTGATTGCGCCTGCCGCAGTGCCGCCACCAAGCGTCAGCCATCCGGCTGCGTGCAACACCGGCGTCGAGGGATTAATCTCGATCAGCGCCAGTTCCAGGCGGAGTGCTGGTTGTTGACGCTGATCAATACTCTCAATGACTTTAAAACGGTGGTTGGGATCTTCCTTGAAAGCTTTTACTACTTGGTCATGGAAATATACCGCCAACTCTTCGATGTCTTTTTTCACATCATTGAACCAGCTAGCGCTGCTGGCTTTATGCAGCCAATCCATTTCAAACATGTACTGAGTATTGACAGGCGCGACGATCAATTCCTGATAGCGGCTTTTGTCAAAATCAGGTTTGATCCATACTTTCTGAAAAGGTAAATCAGTTGGCTGCTGCTGCAGTTCAGGATGTTCAATAAAAGCAGTATCGGGAGCAGGTTCGACAACTTTTGATTTGGCTTGATTGGAATCTGACTGAATTGCAGCACATCCCGTCATAAATACTCCTAAAAAATATAAAATCATTATTGGTGCTGTAAAAACTGAGGCTGCTATTTGTTTATGGATATTCATCATATGCTTTCTCCAAGGGAATAAAAATATATTTATTCGTTCAACAATCAGGGCTTCAATATATAAAGCAAATATAACTACATAGAATTTATGCAATGGGTCGCAGGAAAATCAGATCAATATAATCAAAATCATTTCTGCGATCTACTTTATTGTTACATAAATAAAGTGATATTAGGGTATAGCTTTTCTTATTTTTTCTGAAGAAAAAAAGAATTTAAGTACTGATTTTACGCAACCTTTAGCTTTTGCAACTCAGCATAAGCCTGTTGGGCTGCCTTAATATATAGCTCCGCCCGCAGAGCAAAATGAAATACGTATCTTAAAAAATCACCATACTCAAGGAATATTCAACCTTAGATGTTTTAGTCCCGAATATAAGGGTGTAACTGGCGACATATTTTTTTACGCATGTTCATGATTTTTTCTTTTTAGCTGAATAAGTAGAGAGAGTATGATGCCCATATCATTAATTTATCTGATCAAGCAAACTCATCAATGTCTCGGTTCTGTCATCTACGCCATATATCTGCCAATCTAATGGAACCAAAAGTAATAACATAGGATTTCTGAAGATAAAATATAATGGCAATATGTATGATATGAGGATAAGAGCGTGGATATGATAAAGTATATTCATTATTTGCACTTATTTCAGTACTTGCCGGTATAACCTTCATACTTTCAGGTTGTTCCGCACCTATGCGTCAACCTGCCGTTCCCCAGGTATGGTCTGAGAAAGCAGAAATGGTCGGCTTACCTGGAGTATGTTACGTAGTACGCTCTGACATGCCTGAGTTCACTCAAGATGCCATCGAAAGTTTAACCGGGAACAAGCTTACCTTACCACAAAAGGCCAAAGTGCTAATCTGCTTTCTGCTAATCTGTCTCCTGCCAATTTCTTGGCCATTTCAAGTCATGATACGAAATGCCCGTCTGGATCCTGACTGGGCGGAAGTCGAGCGGCGCGCTTTGTCAATTGCTGCCCGCGCTATTACTTCATTGATTCAAAATCAAGGTATTGGTGATTTATACAAGCTCTATAGCCAGACTCAGCGAGATGGCATTGATTTTAATCTTGCTTTTATTCCAAAAGATTTCAATACTCCTCATCTAGAAGAGTTCGACACTGAGTCTGAGTACATGCGTCAGCTATTTCAGCGTGGCTACAATCTGGCTATAAAGAATTAGCAGTGGGAAAAGTTACCCCCTGGATTGTGAGCGAAAACTTTTTTAACTAGGAGAGATTTGGTAACTATAATAATTCAATCGTCAGAAAAATCGACTTATCTTTAGGAAAACTTACTATACAATAAACGCATTTTTAAAATGCTATGCCTAAAAAAGTAATTAATTTAAATGACTTATGATTGAGGGATATTTCTTAAATAAGAACAAGCGGTTGAATCCGAGTACCTTTAATTGCTGAGGAAAGATTTACCTAAAACACAAAATGCATCCCACCTTTTGATAGACTGCATAGCTTAAATTAACGATTTTTTGATCACTATCAATAATAATCAATGCCTACGTATTTGCGCGTATTTCATTAATTGGCAGATTGCGCTAGTTTTAAAAAAACTGGATTAATTTGAAATTGGCTTGGCAAAACTAAAAAATTAACCACTTAGGATAAATAAATTTAGCTACGATGAGCATGAGAACAGCTCTTATCTATATATCTAAACTAGTGGATTTTAGTTTGAATTATTTTGTGTATCTTGTGTGCAATTTATCGTAAATTTTATTTTCTGAATCTATATTTATAATAAAGTTAATGAATTTACTTAATAAACCCATTCATATCTTAGGGGCTGGAGGTATTGGTGCCGCAGTTGGATGGGCCTTGTCACGAGAGGGATATACCGTAGTATTGGTTGACAGCCATCCTAACAAAATAATCGAAGGTAAAAAGAATGGGGTAACAGTAGTTGGAATAGGAACACAAGCTGTACCTTTCATGGCTTTTAATGAGTGGGTTGCGCCAAATGAAGGCTTTATTTTGCTCTGCACCAAAACCTATAACAATCCAGAAGTACTCGCACGACTGCCTGATGATGCTTTTCTGGTACCGATTCAGAATGGCTTTGATGCGGAGCTAGAACGGCGCAATCATGCTTGCGAAGGGATTGCTTCTTTTGTGTCCGAATGTCTGCGCGATCGTGCCGAAACTCGAATTACAAGGCCGGGTACCCTCCACATTGGGACACGTCGATCTGTCACTGCTAGGGAATGGGATGAAATCGCATCATTGGCTAAAGCACTGGGGAAAGCTAAATTATTTCCTGTTGAATTGGTTAAAGATATTCAACCATATAAAGCGACCAAGCTTATGTACAATGCCGCTATTTCTCCGCTTGCGGCTGTAGCTGGCCTCGATAATGGCGCATTATTGACTGATCAGTTAGCTAAAAAGCTATTTTTTGGTATGCTGCGCGAAAATTATGCCATTCTCAAGCATGGGCACATTAAACTTGCTCGCATTGGGCCATTTCATCCTGATACCGTTTCCCACATTCTACGCATGACCGCTTTAAGTAAATTGATGGCCATGTTTTTCCGACCATCACTACGCGGTACCTATTGTTCAATGGCGCCAGATATTTCAGCCCATTGCTGTTGCACGGAAATAGAGGCCTATAATGGTTATCTGGTCCGGCTAGCGGGGGACTTCCCCTGTCCGCTAAACCGTGCTGTCTTAGCGCTTTTTGAGCAGGTCGCCTCTGAAGGTTTGAAACCCCATCGAAAATTATTACAGTATTTGGCAGATAGTTTACCTGAAGATATTTTATCTGATTAAAACACTCAAGGAGGGAACTCATAATGACTTCAAGTTTCGTTCCGCCCCCCCACGATGATTTTCCCAGTAAAGTAGCGGAAACTGATTTGTCCAGTAAAGTAGCGGAAATAGCTATACGGCTGGGAGTGCTGGCAGTTGTGCTGATATGGTGTTTCCAAATATTGCAGCCGTTCATTATCCCACTGGTGTGGGGAATCATTATTGCAGTAGCGATTCATCCTCTTTATCTTAAGTTGCGCAATTTACTTGGCGACCAGCGAGTAATCGCGGCAATTCTGCTTATCACTGTGTTGTTGGCGCTGTTAATGGTGCCTACTGTCATGTTGACAAACTTATTAGTACACAATGTGGTAACGCTGGCGGAGCAATTTCTCCATGGGCAATTCACTATCCCGCCGACACCGGAAGCTATCAGGAATTGGCCTCTTGTTGGTGAGCCCATCGCGAAAATGTGGGATCTTGCCTCAACGAATTTGATCGAAGCCTTGAAGCTGGTGCAACCTCAACTCAGAGCAGCCGGTATCTGGTTGATCAATGCTGCTGCTAGTGCAGGTATGGGGATCATCATATTCATTGCTGCGTTTGTGATTGCTGGTGTCTTATTGGCTTATTCCGAGGGCAGTTATCAGCTCGCCCATCGTATATCCAGGCGATTAGTAGGGGAACGCGGCGATGACTTCGCCAATCTGGCGGAAGCTACGATTCGCAGTGTCGCTCGCGGCGTATTGGGTGTCGCTGTTATTCAAGCATTGTTGGCAGGCCTCGGTTTTATCTTTGCCGGTGTGCCCGCTGCTGGGATATGGGCGTTATTGTGCCTGATCTTGGCCGTAGTACAGATCGGGGTAGGGATCATTGTTGTTCCAGCGATCATCTACGTTTTCGTAACCGGTGATACGCTTACCGCGGTGATATTCCTAATTTGGAATGTGATGATTATGTTATTGGATAATGTGTTAAAACCGTTACTGCTGGGACGTGGTGTCGGTGTGCCTATGGCAGTGATCTTTTTGGGGGCTATCGGCGGCCTGCTGATGTCTGGTATTGTCGGATTGTTCGTCGGCGCTATCGTCCTTGCGTTGGGTTACAAGCTGTTTCAGGTCTGGTTGAATATGGGAACATTATCCTCCGCTAGATCTGTACAGCAAAGCAGCCCGGAATCATCATCTTAGAAAACGCTATGATTGAGCCGGTGGGAAAACCGTATTTGGTTTATTCTTGAGGTTTGTTAGCAAAATATACGTGCTGACCAGCAGCACCCATAATGGAAATGCCAACGGTGTCCAGTAAAAATATCCAGTGCTAAGTAACAGCAGCAGCGCCATTGCATAGCCGAGAAGCGCAATCCACTGCGGGAAAATTTTGGTGCGGACTGCAACTGTACAGATTGAGATCATAAACACTCCCGCCATTTTCACGGCATAGACATTGACGATTTGATATACCACAGTGCGTCCAAATGTGTAAATGCCCGATTCGATGAACTTGCCAGGTGTTATGTTGTAGCTGATCAGGATACCTGCCGCAACTGCTCCAGAAACAAATAGCATGGCTAGAAACAGCAGGCCGCTGCCGAGGAATACGGTCGCGAAAAAGCGGTCTTCATAAACTCCAATTCGATCTCGCAGTACGCCGATGAACCATAAAAAGGCAATGCCCGCGAATGGCAGTAGATATAATGCAAGATTGACGGCCTTCCAGCCACCTGCCAGCCATGCTCCGGCATCATGCGGATCTGCTGGCACCGAAACTCGAAAAAGAACGAGGCTAGTAATATACAATATGGAAAACAAAATACCAGCAACGGCGGCTGCGCGCGGGGTCTTTAAACGATTATCAGTGAGGGTTTTTTCTTGCTCCATGATTTAACTCTAGGAAGCATATTGCAATAGCTGACCTTCGCAGGTGGAAGGTCAGCGTAGGTTTTAGCGAGTACAATTTTTAGAATCGCGCTTTCTCTTTAACCAATGCTTAAATCTGAGAGCTGAATATTACAGTTAGTAAGCCAACCTTCGCTTTGCCTTCATGGATTAACTGACTAAGTATTCCTTGCTGTTAATATTTGATTTCCCGTCCTTTTTCACGCGCATCCTGCTTGGTTTCTCGCTTATCCTGCCGACATTCTGGTCGGGTCTTTTCATCTCCCGCGCGGCATTCCGCTTTGGTTTCTCTTGCTCCCTGACGTCCCTCTTGTCTTATTTCTCTTGCGTCCCGACGTTGCTCGCCTTGTTCGGTTGCGTAACTTATCGTCGGTGCTATCAATAATGCTGATGCAATTGATAAACTTAATGCAACAAGCTGAAAACCAGTTTTTCGATTCATATTCTTGCTCCTTGTATATGAGATAAATTTCACACTAGCTGTCCAGATAAACTACTAGTCCTCGCTATATCGGAATCCGCAAATAATCTTCAGCAAACTTCCAAATATAAATCTCTATTCGATCTGTTCATCGAGCATAAAAAAATAAATACCTTTTTGTTAAACTTTGACACTTTAAAAGGCTATCGAAAAATCGTGATTAAAAACATACGTGCAAACACGTATATGATAAGTTTGGAGGCATTATGGGTTATATTGACCCATTATTCATCGTTCAAGAAAATCAATAAGCTCTTTGGGATTGTCAGTGATAATGCCATCCACGCCCTTATCAATCATTGATTGCCAATCTTCTTTCGTATTGGGCGTCCACGGGATCACGTGGCCTCCCATTTTATGAATCTCTGCTACATCTTGAGCCGTTAGCCATTCATAATTGGGCGAAAGAATTTGTGCTTGATAGGATTTCATTAACTTTACCAAAGCGCCTGCTCCTGCTGGCTTATCTTCAATTAAAATAGAAAGCGGTAGCTTAGGTTCTAATTGGCGTGCGACTTTTAACGTGCGTAAATCAAAGGATTGTAAAATCACTCGATACATGAGGTTGTGTTTTTTCACAACCGCCAACACAAGCTTTACAAATTGCTCGGGTGAAGGCGAATATTCAGGGTGAGCTTCTTCACTTTTTATTTCAATATTGAAATGCACTTTTTTCGCGGTGTGAAGCTTTGATTGCTCAACCATTTGAAATACCTCTTCGAGGGTTGGAATAGGGGTTTTTGGTTGAGCGACTTGCTGAGGAAAGCTGGGGTTGACCAGGGAACCGCAGTCATAAGCTTTTAACTCCTTCAGTGTCAGTGAACGAATGAGAATCTGGGTGGTAAGTTTCTTTCCTTGAGGATCCAGGCAAATATCCGGGTTTAATGCCGCATCATGATGAACGACGACTTGTTCATCTTTGGTGATGAGGGTGTCTAATTCCAAGGTGTCCACGCCCACTTGCAGCGCATACTCAAAGGCTGGGAGCGTATTTTCTGGTCGCATCCACCGAGCACCTCGATGTCCCTGTACTTCAAGTGCATAGGCAGACTCAAGAAATGAAATTAAAAAAGCACCCATCAGTAATCCTCTTTTCATCTGAGTCTCCATTATTAATCAGATCCGCGAAAGCTCCTGCTGATTTCAAAATTGGAGGCGGGATGTAATTGGTCATCGCTTTCAGTACATAATCTACTGATTTGAAGTATAGATTAAGTTAGAAAACGATTTATTGACCGCTTATCAATAAAGCTTATTTCTACGTATTTGCGTATATTTATATTTGTTTATTCTCTGTTTTTCGATATCTTATTAATAAATAGGTAGGAAAGCATTGAGTTTAACATTTGCTTAGCTTGCCTGGAACAATCAAAATTGTCCCAATGATTATAATTCCATTGATACATTGGATCAGCAGAAGATCAAGAATCAATGAATAATAATAAGGAACGAAGCGCTATGATCCAGAAAATGGTTAAAATAATTTATCTAGGCGCAGCATTGGCTTATTTGCTTACAGCCTGTTCAACCACCCAGACAATGACAAATTCGCTTAGGACTCCGACTGAGCAATTATTGATCAGTGAGGCGGTGATGCGCAGTCTTTCCAAGCGACCCGAATCGGCTTTGCCTATTCCGCGGGGTGCAAGTGTCAAGCTTGATATTTCCGGAATAAGTCTGGATAAAGATTTTATACTAGGCGTTGTTGCTGGATGGTTGGGGCAGCAAGGATACAGGGTTCAAAGAAGTGCAGAAAATGCTATCTACCGTATTAACATAGTGATAAATTCCTTGGGAACTGAATTGGGGAATACTTTCGTTGGAGTCCCTGCAATTCAAGCTTCTTTAATACCGATTTCACTGCCTGAATTAGCGATCTATAAGGCTGAATACCAGACAGGATACGCAAATTTCTATTTTGATATTTTTGAGTTGCCATCTAATCGATTTGTTGCATCATCTTCACCGTTTATTGCTGACACTTTCTTCAATGCATACACTGCATTATTTGTATTCACTCATAAAAGCACAGATCTGGTTTCTCCTCCGCCTCTTCGTTAATAAAATTGCCCCGTAAGCCAAATAAAATAGCAGCCACCCAAATAAAAAACAACTCTCTCATCATCACGAGACAGCTGGTTCGCCACCCTTTAGGTGAGTATCTTATTGATTGATTCATAGCTCCATTCTCTTGAAGAGCGGAGTCTCCAGTAAACTTGGGGACTTCAGTTATTCCTACGTGTTTACACGTATTTTTTTTGCAAGGATATTTAGATAGGATTTCCATAATATCCCTTCGCTCTATAAAAAAGGAGTTCTGATGATGAACTACACCGCACAAAAGCCTGCAACTAGCAGCAATCCACTCAGTGCAGAAGAGTTGCGCGCGATGAATGCCTGGTGGCGTGCCTGCAACTATCTTTCGGTAGGCATGATTTATCTGCGAGACAATCCCTTACTCAAGGAACCACTCAAGATCGAGCATGTCAAGCATCGACTGCTTGGACATTGGGGTGCGAGTCCGGCGCTATCGTTTGTCTGGTTGCACCTCAATCGAGTCATCAAGCGCGACGATCTCGACATGATTTTTATGGCCGGGCCTGGACATGGGGCGCCGGGCGTGATCGGGCCGACTTATCTGGAAGGGACTTATTCCGAGGTTTATCCCGACAAGAGCGAAGACACGGATGGGTTGCGCAAGTTCTTCAAACAATTTTCCTTTCCTGGCCAAATCGGTTCACACGTGACGCCTGAAACTCCTGGTTCCATTCACGAGGGGGGCGAATTGGGTTATAGCCTATCCCATGCCTATGGCGCCTGCCTGGACAATCCTGACCTCATCGTTGCCTGCGTAGTGGGTGATGGCGAGGCTGAGACGGGCCCCCTTGCTACTGCCTGGCATTCGAACAAGTTTATCAACCCGACCCGTGACGGTGCAGTACTGCCCATTCTGAATCTCAATGGCTATAAAATCGCTAATCCGACCATCCTCGCACGCATCGATCCTGAGCGGCTGGCAGCCCTTTTCCGCGGTTATGGGTATACGCCCTATTTTGTCGAAGGGGATGATCCCGATTCCATGCACCAGACAATGGCGCAGACGCTCGATACGGTTATCGCCGAGATTCGCGCTATCCAGAAGTCAGCGCGTGACAGTGGTAAGGCTGAGCTGCCGAGCTGGCCCATGATCGTCTTGCGTACACCCAAGGGCTGGACTGGGCCCAAAGAGATCAATGGTCATAAGGCTGAAGGCTCCTGGCGTTCGCATCAGGTACCCTTCTCCGATGTGCGCACTAATCCCGCGCATTTAAAGCTGCTGGAAGATTGGCTGAAGAGTTATAAGGCTGAGGAGCTATTCGACGCAAACGGACAGCTTATGCCAGAACTGCGTGCGCTTGCTCCCCAGGGACATCGACGCATGAGCGCCAACCTACATGCCAACGGTGGTCTGCTACGCAAAGATCTGAAACTGCCGGATTTCCGTAACTATGCAGTCGAAGTCAAGGAGGCTGGTAAAGTACTGTATGAAAACACCAAACCACTTGGAGAGTTTTTGCGCGATGTGATGCGCAATAACATGACTAATTTTCGTGTATTCGGCCCCGATGAGACCGCATCCAACCGCCTGCAGTCGATCTACGAGGTAAGCAAGAAGGTCTGGATGGCAGAATTGTTGCCTGAGGATGCGGATGGTGGTGAATTGTCCCGCGATGGACGCGTAATGGAAATGCTTTCCGAGCACACGCTGATTGGCTGGCTGGAAGGTTATCTTCTTACCGGCCGACACGGTTTTTTCCATACGTATGAAGCTTTCGCTCATGTCATCGATTCTATGTTCAATCAGCACGCTAAATGGCTGGATATTTCCAAGAACCATGTCCCTTGGCGCGCACCGGTGTCGTCAGAGAACATTCTACTATCCTCCACCGTCTGGCGTCAGGATCATAACGGCTTTTCACACCAGGATCCCGGTTTCATCGATCTGGTGACGAACAAGAGTCCAAGTGTTACCCGCATTTATCTCCCGCCCGATGCAAATACCCTGCTGGTCATTGCAGATCAGTGCTTGCGCTCAACCGATTGCATCAATGTCATTGTTGCCGACAAGCAGAAGCATTTGCAATTTACCACCATTGATGAGGCGATTGTACATTGCGCCAAGGGTATCGGTATTTGGCGCCGTGCCAGTAACGATGAAGGGGTGGAGCCGGATGTGGTGATGGCGTCCTGTGGAGACGTGGCTACTCAGGAGGCGCTTGCCGCGACGGCCTTGTTGCGCGAGCATCTTCCTGATCTGAAAGTACGCTTTGTCAACGTGGTGGATCTCTACAAAATGCAACCGATAACTGAACACCCATGTGGTTCAACCGATCGTGAATTTGATAGTCTTTTTACGACCGACAAACCAGTGATTTTTAATTTTCACGGTTATCCCTGGTTGATTCACAAACTCGCTTACCGTTTTAAGAACCACGAAAATCTGCACGTGCGCGGTTATAAAGAGCGTGGCAACATCAATACCCCGCTAGAACTCGCGATCTTGAATCAGACCGACCGTTTTACACTCGTGATCGATGTTATCGATCGGGTTCCCGGGCTTGCCGCCAGGGCGGCGCATCTGAAGGAGCAGATGAAAAATCAGATCATCCTCAATCTGGCCTATGCGCATGAGCATGGGGCTGACAAGGATGAGTTCACTAACTGGGTATGGCCTTATTGAGGCGAAGTAACATGAGTAAGCAATCTTCCTCATCCATTACAGAATCGACCACTGTCAGCCTGGCTGACGAGGAGGCGGTGAAGCGTATCCTGGTTGAGACGATTTTTGGTCTCTGGGCGGCGGTAAACAATCTCACGCGCTTGCGTCCTTCCAGGCGCGAGCGCTATCGCGTCACGATTTTTGGCTCGGCCCGCACTCAACCTGGTCACTGGGTATATAAAGAGGTTGAGCGCATGGCAGAGGCACTCGCAGCCATGGGCTGCGATATTGTGACAGGTGGGGGGCCAGGTTTGATGCAGGCGGCCAACGAAGGTGCGGAAGCAGCCAAAGCCCCGGAGCGAGTACATAACATTGGCATTCGTGTGAAGCTGCCGTTTGAACAGGAGGTCAATCCATTCGTTGCGGAGGCTTTCGAGCATCAGACATTCTTTACCCGCTTGCAACACTTCGTCTTACTGTCCGACGCTTATATTGTCGCACCGGGTGGTATTGGCACGGTGCTTGAGTCGACGATGATTTGGCAATTGTTACAGGTGAGGCATCTGCATGATACGCCGCTGATTTTTACTGGTCCAATGTGGCAAGGACTGGTCGATTGGGCGACGAAGATGATGTTGCGTCCAGGATTCGAATTGGCTAACGCCAAAGACATGAAGATACCGTGCTGCGTAGATACCGCTGATGAGGCAATTGCCATCGTCCGAGAACATCATGCACACTGGCTAGCGGAGAACGCTGAAAGGAGGTAGGGCTGTCAAAAATTGGACACTGCAGTAGTCGAATGAATACATGCTGATTGAGAAGAATTTTGTAGCGCAATGAGAATGGCCGGAAGCGGATAAAGCTCAGAATAACTTTGAAAGGAATCAACTATTATGGACAGTAAAACTTCCCCGAAGCAAGCAGAAACTACCGCGCCGGGCGACACAAAAGGTTTTGCAGAGTTGGAGGTGCGCACGGGTATGCAGGCTGCTGCACTCAAACAAGCCGTGATTGATCACTTGCACTATTCCATCGGTCATCCGCCTGTAGCTACGAAATTACATGATTATTACTATGCGCTCGCGCTGGCAGTGCGTGATCGCATGCAGCACCGCTGGCTGAACACCATACAAACTAATTTCGATCTCAAACGTAAGATCGTCTGCTATCTCTCAGCAGAATTCCTTATGGGGCCGCATCTGGGCAATAACCTGCTGAATCTCGGTATCGAACAAGAAGCCCAGGCTGCGCTGGCTGAACTTGGCCAGGATCTCGATTCCGTCCTGGAGTGTGAAGAGGAACCAGGTTTAGGTAATGGCGGTTTGGGGAGACTCGCTGCCTGTTATCTCGATTCGTTAGCAACGCTGCAACGTCCGGCTGTTGGCTTTGGTATCCGTTATGAATTTGGTATCTTTGACCAGGAGATTCATGATGGCTGGCAAACGGAGATAACAGACAAATGGTTGCGCTATGGCAATCCTTGGGAAATTGCAAAACCAGAAGTTGCTTGCTATGTCAATTGGGGTGGGCACACCGAACATTACCGTGATGAAGCAGGTAGCGATCGCGTGCGCTGGGTGCCGTACCGAGTGGTAAAGGGCACCGCCTTCGACACACCGATACAAGGCTATGGTGTTAATAACTGCAACACTTTGCGGTTATGGAGTGCTGAGGCGGTGGAATCTTTCGACTTCCAAGCTTTCAATACGGGTGATTACTACCAGGCGGTTGAGGACAAAGTAGTGTCCGAAACAGTAACTAAAGTGCTGTATCCTAACGATGAGCCGCAGATCGGCAAGCACTTGCGCCTGGGTCAGCAATATTTCTTCGTTTCCTGTTCGCTGCAGAATTTGCTTCAAATCCTGGAGCTTGCAGACGTGACCGTGGAGAATTTTGCAGAACGCTATGCTGTGCAACTCAACGACACGCATCCGTCCATCGGGGTAGCTGAACTGATGCGCCTGCTGGTGGATGAACGACGATTGGGCTGGGATAAGGCTTGGGCTATCACCGTACAGACCTTTGGTTACACGAACCACACGCTGTTACCCGAGGCATTAGAGACTTGGCCATTGCCGATGTTCCAGACATTGCTGCCGCGCCATCTGGAAATCATCTACGAAATTAACCGTCGTTTTCTCGAGGAGGTACGTGCGCGTTTTCCGGGCGATGAAGCACGGGTGGCAAGAATGTCCTTGATCGGCGAAGCGGGTGAAAAGTGTATACGCATGGCGCACCTTGCCGCTGTCGGCAGCCATGCTATTAACGGGGTGGCAGCACTACACTCTGATTTACTCAAGGCAAGTGTATTGAAGGATTTTTACGAGATGTGGCCCGAACGCTTCAGCAATAAAACGAATGGCGTCACACCACGCCGCTTCCTGGCACTCGCTAACCCAGGATTGCGCGCCTTGCTCAATGAGACACTCGGTGGGCAATGGCCGGTGGAGGTGGGGTGGTTGCACGAACTCGAAGCCAAGGCCGATGATGCCGCATTCCGGAGCAAGTGGCGTGCGATCAAAGAAGCCAATAAAAAGCGCTTAGCTGACTACATACGAGCACATACCGACATCGAGCTTGATCCCACTTGGTTGTTTGACATTCAGGTCAAGCGCATCCATGAGTACAAGCGACAGCATTTGAACGTGTTGCATATCGTCACGCTTTATCGTCGCCTGAAAGAGAATCCAGGGCTCAACATTTCCCCGCGCGCTTTTATTTTTGGTGGTAAAGCCGCGCCCGGCTATTTTATGGCCAAGCGTATCATTAAGCTCATCAATGCTGTGGCTGAGACGGTCAACGCTGATCCGGATGTGAATACGCGCATGAAGGTAGCTTTTGTGCCCAACTTTAATGTCCAGAACGCTCAGCTCATCTATCCGGCTGCCGATCTGTCAGAACAGATTTCCACTGCCGGTAAAGAAGCTTCCGGCACTGGCAACATGAAATTTATGCTCAACGGTGCACTCACCATTGGCACGCTTGATGGGGCTAACGTGGAAATACGCGAGGAGGTCGGAGCAGAGAATTTTTTCCTGTTTGGCCTGACTGCCGAGGAGGTCGAGCGTCTTAAGCGCGAAGGGTATCACCCAACTGACTACATTGCCAACAATCCTGAATTGCGTGCAGTGCTGGAACTTATCAACAGTGGGTACTTTTCCCGCGGTGATGCCGAAGTATTTCGCCCGGTAGTCGACAACCTGACCTATTCCGATCCGTTCCTGGTGCTGGCTGATTATGCCGCCTATATCGCGTGCCAAGAGCGGGTAAGTGCGGCATGGCAGGACAAGGAAAACTGGACACGCATGTCCATTCTTAATACCGCACGCAGTGGCAAATTCTCCTCCGATCGCGCTATCCGCGAATACTGTGACGAAATCTGGAATGTACAACCTGTAACCGTAAAATGATAGGGTAGGTTGCCATGTTGCCACAAGATAAAGCAAGCAACCAAGGGGAAGGCGGTGCAGGCAATGCCAATTTGACCTTGATGACCGGCCGTAAGGTTGCGCCACCCTTTATGGTCCTGCCAGGAAGCCGGTTTCCGCCGGGTGCAACTGTCAGTGCAGAAGGGGTGAATTTCTGTATCTTCAGTCGACATGCAAAGCGGGCGGAGCTGCTGCTGTATGCCGCTGCGGATAGTTCAACACCATTTCAGATGATTCTTCTCGATCCGGAACTTAACCACAGTTTCTTTTTCTGGCATGTGTTTGTCAAGGATTTGCCAGTCGGGACGTATTACACCTGGCGTATGGATGGTCCCAACGATACTGCCGCGACTGGACGGCGTTTCTACCCCGATATAGAATTGCTGGATCCTTGGGCAAAAGCAGTGAGTGATACGCTATGGAAGCGCCAACCTGCCTGCGGTGAGCAGGACAGTCTCTCGAAAAGTCTGCGTGCCATTGTTATCGAGCCGCTTCCAGGAACGGCAACGGGTGCAATGCCGTGCTGGAGGGAGCCCGACTTAGAAGGCGCAGTAATTTATGAGCTGCACGTGGGTGGTTTTACCCGTCATCCTTCCGCCGCAGTGGTTCATCCAGGTACTTTCACTGCCCTCAAGGAAAAAATTCCCTATCTACAGTCACTCGGGATCACTCACGTCGAGTTCCTGCCAGTGATGGCCTTCGACACGCAGGATGTTCAGCCTGGCGTGGCAGCTCGTGGGTTATGCAATTATTGGGGTTACAGCACGCACAGTTTCTGGGCGCCACATCCTGGCTATTGTCTCGATCCAGTGCGCGCCACTTGGGAGTTCCGTGATTTGGTCGATGCATTGCATGCTGCTAACATCCGTGTATTGTTGGATGTGGTGTTCAATCACACAGCAGAGGATGGAGAAACTGGACCGGTGATTAATTTCCGGGGGCTTGCCAATGACATTTTTTACCATCTTGATGCCAGTGATCGGCGTCGCTACCTTGATTTTACTGGCTGTGGCAACACTGTGAATTGTAACCATCCGATGGTGACAAGATTTATTGTACATTGTCTGGAATACTGGGTGGAAATACTCGGGGTAGACGGATTTCGCTTTGATCTTGCCAGCATTTTTGCACGCGGTGACAATGGTTTACCGCTGGCCAATCCACCTTTGCCCTGGGCGATCGAGTCCTCGCATATACTTTCCCGAGTGCCGTTGATCGCCGAGGCATGGGATGCAGCCGGTTTATATCATGTGGGTGCTTTTCCGGGCATGGCCTGGTCGGAATGGAACGGTCAATACCGGGATGTGATGCGGCGCTTCGTACGCGGGGATCCTGGCCTCGTGGGTGAAGTCGCGACCCGTATTTCTGGCAGTGCCGATCTTTACGCGCGCGACGAGCGTAAGCCGACCAACAGCATCAATTTCATTACTTGCCACGATGGCTTTACCCTTTACGATCTGGTGAGCTACAACAGCAAGCATAACGAAGCCAACGGAGAGGACAATCGCGATGGCAACAACGACAATATGAGCTGGAACTGCGGTGTCGAAGGCGAGAGCGATAATCCGGCAGTACTCAAGCTGCGTTGGCAGCAGGCGAAAAATCTACTGACCATTCTCATGGTCTCGCGTGGTGCACCTATGCTGTTAGCCGGCGATGAAGTGCTGCGTACTCAACATGGTAACAATAACGCTTATTGTCAGAACAATGATCTCAGCTGGTTCGATTGGCGATTGACAGAGCGCAACGCTGATATGCTGCGTTACACACGTGAATTGATTGCGCTGCGCCGGCGCCATCCCAGCTTGACCAGTAACCGCTTCTTTACTGGCTCACTGGTGCCCGGCCGCGATAGGATTGATATTACTTGGCATGGAGCAAGGCTCAACGAGCCCCTCTGGCGTGATGCGCAAGCGCGTATCCTCGCTTTTACCATTGCTGGTCAGCGTGAAGACGAAGAGGACCTGCACGTCGTGCTGAATATGTCGGACCAGCCATTGGGTGCCCCTTTGCCATCCTTGCGTTCCGGATGCTGGCATCTGGCAATTGACACTGCTCAACCAGCGCCTGCGGATATCTTTGTGCGTGAGAATCAGATGCCAGTGGGCGGAGAATTCTATCCAGTCGGTTCGCGTAGCGTGGTCGTGCTTGAGGCACGGGCATGAGCAACAGTATCATTCTGGTCGTCAATGCCGGTTCATCCAGCCTGAAATTTTCGGTGTTTCGCGTAAATGGCGCTGAGAATTTACCGTTGGTAATCCGCGGGCAGATGGAGGGTATCGGTACTAGCCCGTGTTTAAAGGCAAGAGATGCGACAGGAACACTGCTGGTTGAATCTGATCTTACCACTTCGGAAGCAGCTACAGTAGGAGACGCCCTCACACTCGTCGGTGCCTGGCTGCGCGAGCGTTTGCAACATGAGTCGCTATTCGCCGTGGGGCATCGTGTAGTACATGGCGGTACTCAATTTTCCCATCCTGTGCTGGTTGATCGCGAGGTATTGATGGCGCTGGAGCAGTTGATTCCGCTTGCTCCTTTGCATCAACCTCATAATCTGGCGGCGATCCGCGCAATCGGCGAAAGGCAACCGCAGATACCGCAGGTGGCTTGTTTCGATACGGCATTTCACCGCACCCACCCGCAGATTGCTGATCTTTATGCATTGCCTTGGAAATATTATGAATCCGGGGTGAGACACTATGGTTTCCACGGCCTGTCATATGAATATATCGCGCTCACATTGCCGAAGATGGCTCCTGAGATTGCTAATGGACGGGCGATCGTGGCCCATCTTGGCAGTGGCGCAAGCTTATGTGCTCTGCAAGCAGGCAAAAGTATTGATTCGACTATGGGGTTTTCGCCGCTTGATGGCGTGCCGATGGGGACGCGCCCCGGTGCGCTGGATCCAGGCGTATTGCTGCATCTCGTCAATCAGTGTGGTTTGTCAGGTATCGAACTGGAAAAGCTGTTATATAAAGAGTCAGGGCTGCTGGGGTTGTCTGGCATTAGCAACGATATGCGTATGCTGCTAGAAAGTCATGAGTCACGCGCGCAATTGGCTGTGGAGTATTTCGTGCATTACACCGCCAAACAGATCGGTGCGCTTGCTGCGGTGCTCGGCGGAGTGGATGGCATCGTGTTTACAGCCGGGATTGGCGAGCATTCGCCAGTGATTCGTGCGCGTATCCTGCAAGCTTGCGCCTGGTTGGGCGTGTCGCTCGATACTGTTGCCAATGAGCGCGGTGATTCGTGCATCTCATCAACGGGTAGCAAGGTCTCAGCCTGGGTGGTCCCTACCAATGAAGAACTGATGATCGCGCGCCATACGCTGGCACTGATAAACAGTCGAAAGGATGGACATGTTGAGTGACTGGATACCTCTGCTGCGCGATCTACGCCAATATCGCAAGGAATGGCTAACGCGTGATGTGGTCGCTGGGCTCTCGGTCACGGCAGTACAAGTACCCACAGCGATCGCCTATGCCAATTTGGCAGGTTTTCCGCCTGAGGTCGGTCTCTATGCGAGCATACTGCCGGTGCTGATCTATGCTTTGTTTGGTTCGTCGCGACAACTCATGATCGGGCCAGATGCGGCTACTTGTGCGATGATTGCTGCCTTGCTGCTGCCGATGGCGGGCGGCGATTTGAATTATTATTTGAAGCTCTCGGCTGGCATGGCGCTCACGGCAGGCTTGCTGATGGTTTTGGGTGGCATGACCCGTATGGGTTTTATCGTGAATTTCTTCTCGCGCCCGATTTTGATCGGTTTCCTCAACGGCATTGCGCTCAGCATCATTGCCGGACAACTGGGCAAGTTGCTCGGCATCGCGGTGGCAAACCGGGATTTTGGACCGTCACTGGTGGAACTGGCTGGACGCCTCGGTGAGATGGATGGCTATAGTTTGGGTGTAGGGTGCGCTACGTTAGTGCTGCTGGTTCTGATCCAACACTATCTCCCCCGTGCGCCAGCGGCATTGATTGCACTGCTGGTCGCCGGCCTGGCCGTATTTCTGTTCGGGTCAGATATGGACTCGGTCAAATTGGTCGGTGACGTTCCCTCCGGCTTGCCGTCGTTCTCGTTTCCGGGGCTGGGTTATGAAGGTGTGCAGGGCATTTTCATCAGTGCAGTCGGTCTGGTTATCGTCTGCTTCACGAGCGGCATGCTCACTGCGCGGAGCTTTGCTGCGCGCAATGGCTATGGTATCAATGCCGATCAGGAGATGCGCGCGATCGGCTTTGCTAACATGGCATCGGGACTGTGCGGCGGATTTGCGGTCACCGGGGCTGACTCACGCACGGCAGTCAATGAGGCAAGCGGCGGTAAGACTCAACTGGTATCGGTGGTCGCTGCACTGGCTACAGCCGGGGTCGTGCTATTCTTAACACAACCGCTGGGGCACCTACCTATCCCTGCTCTAGCTGCTGTGCTGATTTTTTCTGCCTGGGGTCTGTTGGATATTGCTGGTATACGTCGCTTGCGCGTGATCGATCACTTCGAGTTCAGCTTGTCCCTGCTGACGACTGTTGGTGTGCTCGCCATTGGTGTGCTGCCGGGTGTGGTGCTCGCGATCACGCTGGCGCTACTCAATGTGTTTATCAAGATTTATCGACCGGCAGATACACTGCTGGGTATTGTCCCTGGCGTGGCTGGCTACAATGACCTCAGTCTGTCGGATAATGCCCGGCCGGTGCCTGGCATGATAATTTACCGTTTCGATGCGCCATTGCTATTTTTTAATGCCGATTATTTCAAGGCACGGGTGCTGTCATTGATAGACAGTGCTGAATCCAAGCCACGCTGGTTCGTGCTCAACGCTGAATCCATCAGCCAACTTGACATTACCGGCGCACAGGCTGTCGATGATCTGGCCACCGAGCTGCAGAACCGTGGTGTGCGCCTAGCCGTTGCGCGACCGAAGCTGTATATGCGTAAGTACGGACAACCAATGGGGCTGGGTAAGAAGATTGGTGCAGAAAATATTTTCTATTCTGTCCATTCTGCAGTTGAAACTATTCTGGCAAGAGAAGCGCAAGCGTATAACAGTGTCCACGGGGTTCGAAATAACCGGTAACAGGCAACCATCACTAAAAGGGGTGATTAAGCATGAAAAAAGCACATACTCATGAATCTTCAGAACAACGTACGGACATACCTCGCCAGAAATCTAGCAAGAACAAACTCAAAAGCAAGGATTATGAAAAAGCTCTACTCAATTTGCAGGCGAAACTTTGTTCTGTGCAGGATTGGGTCATCGCTACAGGACAACGCATCATTCTCGTGTTTGAGGGGCGCGATGCGGCAGGCAAAGGCGGTACCATCAAGGCGATTACTGAACGTGTGAGTCCGCGCGTATTCAGGGTGGTCGCTTTGCCAGCCCCCTCCGACCGCGAGAAATCGCAGATGTATATCCAGCGCTATATGGCGCATTTTCCCGCGGCAGGTGAGATTGTCATTTTTGATCGCAGTTGGTACAACCGCGCCGGTGTCGAGCATGTGATGGGTTTCTGTACCGAAGCCCAGCATCGTCGTTTTCTGGAACTGTGCCCATTCTTCGAGAAGCAAATTGTGGATAATGGCATCTATCTGCTCAAGTATTGGCTGGAGGTCAGTGATGAAGAACAGGAGCGCCGCTTTCATGCACGCATAGATGATCCTGTGCGTCAGTGGAAACTGTCTCCGATGGATTTGCCTTCGCGTGAGCGCTGGTATGACTATTCACGCGCGCGTGATGAGATGTTGGCAGCTACTGACACCGATTTTGCACCTTGGCACATCGTGCGTTCCGACGACAAAAAGTGTGCGCGCCTGAATTTAATTGGTCATCTACTGAAGCAGATCCCTTATGAGCCCATAGCTCATAAGAAAGTTAAATTACCTAAACGCATGACAAAGAACGCCTATGACGATGAAGCAACCATGGTAAATCGGCGTTGGATCCCGGAAATTTACTGAGATCTACGTATTTATACGTATTCTTTTAGTGAGCATATTCTAATAATCTATTTAAACATCATAGATGATTAAAAGAGAGCATCCGGTTTCTGTACATTATTCTGTTCTCGGTGTGCCAAACGGCGATCTCAAGGAGCTTTCTTATGTATGTACGTGTTCTGACTGTTTTTTTTGTTCTCGCTGCCTTCCTCATACAAAGCGGCTGCTCCCAGGACGCATCCGCGCCACAGCAACATCCGGCGCCTGAAGTGACCGTAGTCACTGTGACCCCGCGGGATATTCCCTATACCCCTAGCTTTGTCGCGCAGACTGAAAGTTCGCGTCAGGTGGACATTGTTGCCCGCATTTCGGGTTTTCTCGACCGCATCGCTTACCAGGAAGGTGATCTGGTGAAAGAGGGGCAGCTGTTGTTTCAACTCGATCAAAAACCCTTTAAGGCTGAGTTAGAAGCTGCTCGTGGAGAATTGCAAGCGCAGCAGGCGAGGTTTAAGACAGCTGGCGCTAATCTTAAACGTGTAAAACCGCTTGCTGAACAGAACGCACTTTCACAGGCTGATCTGGATCGAGCACAGGGAGAATTTGATGCAGCAAAGGCTGCCGTGTTCGCAGCAAACGCGAATGTGAAGCAAGCTGAGCTGAACCTTGGCTATACCACCATCCGTGCTCCAGTAACCGGCCTTGCAAGCCGCTCACTCCAGCGTGAAGGTACGTATGTGAATGCGATGGCGGAGACTGCTAAACTCACCTATGTCGCTGCGATTGATCCGATCTGGGTTACTTTCAGTGTTTCACAGAACCAGATGGCTCGCATACGCGAGGAAAGCCAAAAAGGATCGATCATTCGACCTGAGAGCCAGGATTACGAGGTGGAGCTTGTTCTTCCTGATGGAAAACCATTTGCGGAAAGAGGAAGGATTAACTTTGCCGATCCATCGTTCAGTCAGGATACCGGTTCTTTCATGGTGCGTGCGGTGCTGCCAAATCCTAATAGGGAACTCCGTCCAGGCATGTTTGTAACAGCATACGTAAAAGGTGGATTGCGGCCAGATGCAATCGTAGTACCACAGCTTTCGGTGCAGCAGGGGTCGAATGGTCACATCGTATATGTGATTAAGCCGGACGGTACAGCAGAAGTGCGGCCGGTAGTGGTGGGGGACTACGAGGGCGAAAAAGACATAGTGATCCTGAGCGGACTCCAGGCCGGCGACCAGCTTGTGGTAGAAGGCATGCTCAAGGTGGTCCCTGGTCAACCGGTTAAGATCGTAGAGCCAGCAGCGGGGAATGATAAAACAGCAGCCAAACCTGATGTAGTCGCACAGGAATAGGCGGACAATCTCATGTTTACTCACTTTTTTATCGATCGGCCGATTCTCTCAGCCGTTATTTCGATCCTGATCGTGCTTGCGGGCGCGGTGTCAATGTCCGTTTCACCCATCGAGCAGTATCCTGACATGGCGCCTCCGCAGGTTACGATCGACGCGCGCTACCCTGGCGCTACCGCCGAGGTGATCGCGAACAACGTGGCAGCGCCCATTGAGGCGCAGCTGAACGGGTTGGACAATTTACTCTATTTCTATTCAACCAGTTCCTCCAGCGGGAATGTTCAAATTACCGTGGTGTTCAATCAGGGCAGCAATTCAGATATCAATCAGGTCAATGTACAGAACCGCCTGAGTCAAGCGATGCCTCAGTTACCTCAGGTGGTGGTCGAGCAGGGAATTACGGTAGACAAGAAATCGCCTAGCATCATGATGGTGGTTTCCGTTTACTCACCTGATGAGCGCTATGATACTGCCTATATCGCTAACTATACCAATCTTTATGTGCTCGATGAATTGAAACGTGTTCCCGGGGCGAATCGTGCGAAGACATTTGGTCTGCCCGATATCGCGATGCGCGTATGGTTACGACCCGACCGCATGGCTCAACTCGGTATCACAGTGAACGAGGTGAGTAACGCGATCAAGAGCCAGAACCAGACCTTCGGTATCGGTCAACTCGGCGCTCCCCCAGCGCCGCCTTCAGTGGAGCAGCAGTATGTCGTAACTGCGCAGGGATTACTCATTAAACCAGAGGAATTTGAGAATATTATCGTCCGGACTGCAAAAGAAGGTTCCGCTATCGTCCGGATCAAGGATATTGGGCGAGTCGAACTGTCCCAACGGGACTACTCTATGCCCAGCCGCATGAACGGCAAGACTGCCACAACTATTGGTGTCTATCAGCAGCCAGGTGCGAACGCAGTTGAAACTGCGGAGGGTGTGCGCAAAAAGATGGAAGAATTGAAAGCAAAATTCCCCACTGGCCTGGATTACAAGATTGTACTCGATACGAGCCAGTTCACGCTTTACTCAATTGACAAGGTGGTGCATACCTTCTTCGAAGCGGTAGTGCTGGTAGTGCTGGTGGTATTTGTCTTTCTGCAATCGTTGCGGGCGACTGTCATTCCCATCCTGGCAGTACCGGTATCTATCGTGGGCACCTTTGTCGGCATGTATCTGTTCGGGTTTTCAGTCAACATGCTCACCATGTTCGGTATGATTCTGGCAATCGGCCTGGTGGTGGATGATGCCATCGTAGTGGTCGAGAATGTCGAGACAAATATCACTAAGAAAGGGCTCACGCCATTGGCTGCCGCAAAGGCAGCGATGACAGAAATTGCAGGAGCGCTGATCTCGATCGTGCTCGTACTGCTTGCCGTTTTCTTGCCAGTTGCATTTCTCGGTGGGATGACTGGGCTGCTATATAAGCAGTTTGCGATTACCATTGCCATCTCGATGGTGATCTCGGGTATTATGGCGCTGACCTTGTCGCCAGCATTGGCAGCAATCATTATTAAAGCACATCACGGCAAGAAGAATCGATTCTTCCAGGCGTTCGAAAATGGGTTTGCCTCTCTCCAGCGTGGGTTTCTGGGGGGTGTTGCCCGTGTCATACAATTATGGCCGGTTTCACTCATTATGTTCGGCGCTGTGGTGATTGGCATTCTGGTGATGTTTCGTATCCTGCCGGCAAGCTTTGTGCCCGATGAGGATCAGGGTTATTTCTTTGTGCTCGCGCAGGTTTCTGATACGGCGAGTATGAATGTCACCAGCCGCTTCAGCCAGGAACTGGAGCAGATTTTGCTCGGGGATCCTGCGGTACAGGATGTCGGTACGGTGAACGGTTACAGTTTCGTTGATAGTCAGCAGAACAATAGTGCTGCGCTCATGTTTGCTCTGTTGAAACCTTTTGAAGAGCGCAAGGATCCAAGTCTGCTGTCGTTCGATACCCTGAAGCGACTCAATGCGCAATTTGCGACACTCAAGGACGGTAAGGCCTTCGCTGTTAATCCCCCCTCGATCCCCGGACTGGGTACGACTGGAGGTTTCGAGTTTTACATTCAGAATCGTGGATCAGGTGATCCACGCGCGACGGATGCAGCCCTCAAAGCATTTCTTGCAAAAGTGCGTGAGCGCGAGGAATTGCAGGGAGTGAACACAACGTTCAGTGCGAACAGCCAGCAGCTCTTCGTCGATCTCGATCGCAATAAAGCCGAAGTGCTGGGTGTGCACGTGGCCGATGTCTTCAACACGATGCAGGCTTACTTTGGTTCCCAGGTGGCTGGACAGTTCGCACAGTTCAGCCGTGTATGGTTTGTTATCATTCAGGCAGACGCGAACTACCGGGCAAACCCGGAGGATTTCAATAAAGTGTTCGTGCGCTCATCCAGTGGTGCTAACGTCCCGCTGTCGGCGCTGATTACGACGCGCTATATTGTTTCACCGAAGCTTGTGACGCGCTTCAACGCTTTCCCGGCAGTTAAGATTACGGGCAGCCAGGCTCCAGGCTATAGCTCAGGAGATGCTATCCGGGTGATGGAAGAAGTGGCGCGCGAAACATTGCCTGGTGATTTTGCTTATTCCTGGGCAGGGCAAGCATTAGAAGAAAAAGGCGCGGGTGGTACTTCTTCATCGGCTTTCATCTTTGGCCTCATCGTGGTGTTTTTGCTTCTCGCCGCACAGTTTGAGAAGTGGACACTTCCTGTTGCAGTGGTGCTTACAGTTCCTTTCGCGGTATTGGGCGCACTGCTGCTGACCTGGTTGCTAGGACTCGAGAACGACGTTTATTTTCAGGTTGGTCTGGTGACGCTGGTCGGCTTGTCTGCAAAAAATGCGATTCTGATCTGTGAGTTTGCCATCGAACGCGTCCGGCACGGTATGCCGGCACGAGAGGCCGCTATTGAGGCCGCCGGGCTTCGCTTGCGTGCGATTGTCATGACATCTTTTGCATTTATTCTCGGTTGTGTGCCGCTTGCGATCGCCACCGGACCCGGCGCAAACAGCCTGCGTGCAATCGGCACCGGGGTGATTGGAGGAATGCTCGCTTCTACATTGATTGCAATTTTCTTCGTACCGCTGTTTTTCTGGTTACTGGAATCAATGAGCGCAAAGTTTGCCAGCAAAAAAAAGGTCCACAATAGGCAAGAAACCCGCGATATGCAAGATGACAAGGATGAGCGTGTCCCTGAGCCAATCCCTACTCCTGCTCATGTTTCGGAAGATGAACCGCCTGTCAAACGGGAGGATAAATAAATGAACTACATCATTCTTCCTTTGTTCGCGGTCACGCTTCTTAGCGCATGTGCGGTAGGACCTGATTATCGGCGCCCAATAATTGAGACGCCAGAGAAATGGCGGGTTGATTATCCGCAAGCAGCGGAAGTGACGAATGTCGGATGGTGGACCCAATTTGGTGATCCAGCGCTTAATACACTGATCGAAACGGCGTTGAATGAAAACCGCGATATCCAGGCGGCGGCAGCTCGGGTGGATCAGTTCATCGGCGCGCTGCAAGCTACCCGCGCACAGTTCTTTCCGCAGATCGGCTATAGCGCGAGTATAAGCCGTAACCGTGCTACGGAAAAACTAGCCGTTCTTCCACCCGGTCACGACCCTTACTTTTCACTTTACCGCGGGGCACTCAATGCGTCCTGGCAGATCGACCTGTTCGGACGTATTCGGCGCCAGAGTGAGGCGGCCCAGGCACAAATATTCGCGAGCGAGCAGGGTCGCAGGGGGGTAATTCTTTCGGTTGTCACCAGTGTGGCGGCAAGTTACATCGGCCTGCGTGCGCTTGACCGACAGCTTGAGATTGCCCGCGCCAGCGCAGCGAACTATGCGGAGACGATGAGGATTTTTGACCTCCGTTATCAATGGGGGGTTGTGTCACAGACGGAACTCTCCCAGATACAATCGCAATATCAGCTTGCACTTGCCACCATTCCGGGTATCGAGCAACAGATTGTTGCGCAGGAGAATCTTATCTCAATTTTACTTGGCCGTAACCCTGAAACGATTCCGCGCGGCAGTACCATCGATGAACTGATTGCTCCGACAGTTCCACCTGATTTGCCTTCAACGCTGCTCGAGCGTCGGCCCGATATTCTGGAGGCGGAACAAAATCTCGTTGCCACCAATGCCAATATAGGAGTAGCCAGGTCATTATACTATCCGACCATCACACTCACGGGCCTGCTTGGCTCGGTAAGCACTGCATTCGGTAATTTTCTCACGGGACCAGCCAGCACCTGGACAGTCGCTGCCGGGCTTGTAGGGCCGATTTTTACTTTTGGTGCCATCACGGGACAGGTGAGAACCGCCGAAGCGATTCAGCGCGAAGCGATCGCTTTTTATCAGGCGACCATTCTCAACGCTTTCCGTGAGATGAATGATGCACTCATTGGTGCAGTCAAGAAACGGGAGGAAGCAGAGGCTCAGGCAAAACGTGTCATGGCGCTTAAGGAATATGCTCGCCTTTCTCGAAAGAAGTTCGATAATGGTTATGCGAGTTATCTTGAGGTACTTTATGCGGAGAATCTACTTTTCGATGTAGAGCTTGCTGCAGTGCGCTCGAAGGCCGATCGTTACAACGAGCTCGTGAACGTTTACAAGGCAACGGGGGGGGGGTGGGTTGATGAGGCTGAGCAATTTTCGCCGAAACCCCAGCTAAAGGGGGTGCAACCGGTGCTCGAAGGAAATTTATTGTCCCCATAGAGGATAGGTTTAATAACATTAGTGATAGAAATTATGGAATTGAGAGGATACTTACCCATTTTATGCCAAATAAATTGTGGAATTTTGGTTTATTAATGCCTATGACAATAAATTTTAATATCAATCGATTAAATTTTTAAAGAAAAAGGCTATTTATCTTTCTATATATTGTGAATTTTCCAGTTACTATACGATAACGCAATATGCGTACAGCATCCAAAAGATGATTTTATACAGCTTTTAGATAGAACATGATCAAAGGAGACGAGTTATGACGATTTCACCAGCTGCAGGTAAGCCGGCTACAAAAGAGATGCTCATCGATTTATCAAGACTTGAGCGTGAGTATTATGAGCGCCGGCCTGATCTGGTGGATAGCACCCAGTTAGTCCATTTTGGTACAAGCGGACATCGCGGTTCGTCACTGCATGGATCATTTACTGAAGCGCACGTTCTAGCGATCACGCAGGCTATTTGTGATTACCGGCAAGGTCAAGGTATCGACGGCCCGCTCTACATGGCGAAGGATACGCATGCCTTGTCGGGCCCGGCTCAGCGTACCGCGCTCGAGGTACTGGCAGCCAACGGCGTCACGACAATCATCCAGAAAAACGATGGGGTCACCCCGACTCCGGTGATTTCACGGGCAATTCTCGTTTATAACCGGGATCGTAGAGAACATTTCGCTGATGGTATTGGGATTACTCCCTCGCACAATCCGCCAGAAGATGGCGGTATCAAGTACAATCCACCCAACGGGGGACCTGCTGACGTTGAGGTGACAAAATGGATCGAGCAGAGGGCGAATGCATTATTGCGTCAAGGCAATGTCAGTGCCAAACGGATAACTTATGCATCCGCTATGCAGGCGAGCACAACGTATCAGGATGACTTTGTGATGCCGTATGTCAACGATCTGCGCAATGTGGTCGATATGGATGCTATCCGTGCTGCTGGCCTTAAGTTGGCGGCCGATCCGCTCGGTGGTGCGGCTGAACCTTACTGGGAACCCATCAATACTGTTTATCACCTGGACATTGATGTGGTCAATCCGACGATTGATCCCACGTTTTCTTTTATGACGGTCGATCACGATGGCAAGATTCGGATGGATCCTTCCAGCTCATACGCCATGGCACGGCTCGTGGATCTCAAAGACCGATATCGCATTGCCTTTGCCAACGACCCAGATGCTGACCGGCATGGTGTAGTGGTTCCGTCGGTGGGATTGATAAATGCTAACCACTACCAGGCGGTAGCGATTCGTTACTTACTGACGCATAGAAAATGGTCTGACCAGGTGGCTGTGGGCAAGACACTGGTCAGCAGCAGTA
Organism: Nitrosomonas sp. Nm34; assembly: GCF_900113925.1. Lineage (GTDB taxonomy): Bacteria > Pseudomonadota > Gammaproteobacteria > Burkholderiales > Nitrosomonadaceae > Nitrosomonas. The sequence continues at coordinate 59,828 of NZ_FORD01000001.1, read as the reverse complement.
TGATTGATCGAGTGGTTAATATGCTGGGTTATGAGTTGTATGAGACGCCGGTGGGTTTTAAATGGTTTGTTCCCGGGTTACTCAACGGCTCACTCTGTTTCGGAGGTGAAGAAAGCGCCGGAGCGAGTTTTCTGCGGCATGATGGCACAGTATGGACCACGGACAAGGATGGCCTGATCATGGATTTGCTGGCGGCTGAGATGACTGCCCGCACGAGCAAGGACCCGGGCGAACATTATGATGAGCTGCAGGCCGAATTCGGCAAACTGTACTACATGCGCATCGACGCTCCTGCGACGCCCGAACAAAAGGTAAAGCTGGCAAAACTGTCACCTGATGCGGTTGCAGCGCCCAAGCTTGCGGGTGATCTCATTAGAACGAAGCTGACTGCTGCACCCGGTAACAATGCTCCTATCGGTGGACTCAAGGTGATGACTGACAACGGTTGGTTTGCAGCTCGTCCCTCCGGTACTGAGAATATTTACAAAATCTATGCAGAAAGCTTTAAGGACGAAAATCATTTAAGAACAATCCTGCAAGAGGCTCAGAAAATCGTGAGCGATGCAGTCAGTATTGCATAGAAATTTTTTGATTTGATGTTTGGGTGGCTAAATTCTTGGAAGAAGATCCTGACTGAGCGGATAAACGCGATCACTTTGATTGGCGTTATTATTCAGAAGGCAAATTAAAGGAAGCCTCATGATGACAAATAGGACAGAAAACATATTCCCCCTCACCGAACGTAATGCATGGAAAGCCTTGACAGTTCATTACGAACAGGTTCGTCGCCTCCAGCTGCGAACGCTCTTTGCAGACGATCCTCAACGTGGTGAACGCATGACGGCTGAGGCGGTGGGCCTCTACCTGGATTATTCGAAGAATCTTGTTACCGATGAAACGCTTACGTTGCTATTGCAATTAGCCAGAGAATGCGGACTTCGTCAGCGAATTGAGGCCATGTTCAGCGGCGAGAAGATCAACATCACGGAGGATCGGGCAGTGCTGCATGTCGCGCTGCGTGCTCCGAAGGAAGCTTCTATTATCGTAGATGGTGTGAATGTGGTTCCACAAGTACATGCCGTACTCGACAAGATGGCCCATTTTTCTGAGCGCGTGCGGAGCGGTGAATGGAAGGGACATACCGGCAAACGTATTCGTAACGTTGTCAACATTGGCATCGGTGGTTCTGATTTAGGACCCGTGATGGCCTATGAGGCATTGAAGTATTACAGCGACCGGGCGATGATATTTCGCTTCGTATCGAATATCGACAGCACCGATTTTACAGAAGCAGTGCACGATCTCGATCCAGCGGAAACGCTTTTCATTGTTTCTTCCAAGACATTTACCACGTTAGAAACGATGACGAACGCACATACGGCTCGGGAGTGGTTGCTCGCTGCATTCGGTGGCGATACTCAGTCGATCGCCAAGCATTTTGTTGCTGTCTCAACAAATGCTGAGGAAGTGGCCAAATTCGGCATCGATACGGCGCAGATGTTCGAGTTTTGGGATTGGGTGGGAGGGCGTTATTCCATGACTTCAGCTATCGGTCTGTCGACGATGTTGGCTATCGGACCTGCTAACTTTCGAATCATGCTCAGGGGTTTTCATCAAATGGACGAGCATTTTCGAACGGCCCCGTTTGAAAGCAATCTGCCGGTACTGATGGGCTTACTCACATTGTGGTACACCGATTTCTTCGGTACCCAGGCTGTTGCCGTATTGCCCTATGAGCAGTACTTGAAGCGATTTCCTGCCTATCTGCAGCAATTGGCGATGGAAAGCAACGGCAAGCAGATGACGCTCAATGGATCCCGTGTTAGCTATAACACGAGCCCAATCTATTGGGGTGAGCCGGGGACCAACGGCCAGCATTCGTTTTACCAGTTGCTTCATCAAGGAACCAGCCTTATCCCTTGTGATTTCATCGCTTTCATTGAAACACTTAACCCGCTTGGAAGGCATCACGATATACTGCTGTCGAATGTCTTCGCCCAGGCAGAAGCCTTGGCTTTCGGCAAAACTGTTGAACAAGTGAAGGCCGAAGGTACACCTGATTGGCTTGTGCCACACCGGATCTTCGAGGGTAATCGTCCCTCCAACACTATCCTTGCCGAGCGACTTACCCCGGAAGCGCTTGGCAAGCTTGTCGCGCTCTACGAACACTCAGTCTTTACTCAAGGCACGATTTGGGGAATCAATTCATTCGATCAGTGGGGAGTGGAATTGGGCAAGGTACTAGCTCAGCGTATTATCCCGGAACTGGAAAATAAGATAGAACCTGCACTCGGGCATGACAGTTCAACCAACCAACTGATCCGTCGCTATCGGAACTCTAAAGGAACCTGAATTTCTTATGAGGTAGTGGTCAAATAAAACCGAATACCTTTACTAACGTGAGTTCGACATAAGAATCATCACAACACCATAGGAAGAGCTTGAGGGAGTCTGATATTAAGCGAGGGTTTCTTCTCGCGAAAGGTGTGAGCCACCAGTCCGGCTATCAGATTAACAAAGAAGTTAAATACGCTGCGATGACGGGAATGCTCAATTTGCGAACTATTCTTCAATGGATCATTGACGGTTCCAATAATCGAGCGTTTATGTAACAGCAGCTTGTCAAAAAGCGGCAACAGCTTGTTTTTCATGTTCTTGCATACCTTGGTAACGAGCTGCACACCTTGCTCCCAAAGTTACTCAAAGAGTGGCTGCGAAATGTAGCCCCGGTCACCAAAGCGTTTCCCAAATAAGGAGCGCGTCAACTCTGGTACGAGGTCATGGTCATTCACATTGCCCGCCGTGATTTTGACTCCCAGCAATTCCCCCCGGTCATTGATGACCAGGTGCAACTTGAACCCATAAAACCAATCCGCACGGGTCTTTTCCCAGGCAGCAAACTCTGTCATTACTTTATGCGACCCAATGCGGCGATTGTGGCACACACTGATCCTGGTCGAATCAATTAAGCTGATCCCACTGCATTGCCCAAAGCGGCTGGTCAGAAAACAACACAAAGGTACCAGGCTACCTTGCAATAGCTCAACAAAGGGGTGGTAGTTCACCAATCCTGGAAAATAACCCCGCTGATACCTCAACACGTCATTCAGGTAATAGTGCTTAAACGTCCGCTAGCCGGATAGATGAAACTCCACCATAATGGTTATGACCTCGCTTAGACACAGTGCTCCTTGCCGCCCCCGTTTCAGCGACGACTCTAATAAGTGCTGCTCCCGGCGCGGCTCAAACTCTTTAAAAAATTCGTCACTCGCACAAAGAATCGTTGTAGTATCCATGGGAATCTGGCTCTTCTCGTAATGAAATTCTTTTCCAAAACCACTTTATCATAAGGAATTCAGGTTCCTTTTACAGCTTTTCTTATGTCGAACTCACGTTAAAAAATTAAAATTAAAACCTTTAATGTGCCTCCCACCACTGTTGAGCTTTAGCTCGATCAAATGCAGGCAGGATAGTTCTTTGGATTCTTACGCCAGATAATGCAGGAAATTTTGAACGAAATAATGCTTCATCTTTGGCAAATTCATCTGTAATTTCCACATCGAACGTACCACCACTAGCTCCGACAGCCGCTTGATCCAATAAAGGAATTGTTGGGCCGGCCTTGAACTCATCTCCTTGTCTTTCACGTACAATTGCTGAAATATGTCCAAGATAGAATACTCCCTTATCTTTAATTTCTATTGGAGAATGAAGAGGAGTAAAAAACCATCCAGGAGTTAGAAAAGATTTAGCCCTGCTCGTAATTCCGCGAATTTCATAGTTTCCAGCATCTAGCTCCATACGAATTAAATATGAATTACCAGCAACTTCGGAATCATCTTCTTGGAACTTGGCCTTATCATCAACTGGAAAATTTATCTTGTCAGAAGATTCTTTCGCATCAGGTTTTTCCACATGCACGATAAGCATTCGTGGTTGATAAGATTCATGGTATGAGTTTTTGAGTGTCGCCGTCATGAGAAGGATTGTTTTGCTTATTTCAGTTAGCTGTTTTTTGTCATCCTGAAGTGCCATTTTTGTTGAAGTTGCACATCCTGTTAAAACCAGCATAACGAGAAGAGAAAATGTATATACTTTATTGTTATTCATGAATATTTTTTATTACGCACTTAAAATTGAAATGGTTCTAATATTTAAATTAAGGGACACGCTTTAGCGTGTCCCACTTGAATGATAAATTAGCCATAGCTGCGACCGAAAGCTTTCAGCCAAACTCAGCAGAACAAGCTGGTGTGGAATATAGACGTTTTTAAGCATGTTGTGCTCAACAACATCATCCGCCAAGCGCAAGCTTGCTTCTGAGTGAGGTTTAACCTCGTATACATACACAATTCCACGGTTGCGATTTTATGGAGAATGGCAGCGCCATTTGGTTAAACTATACGACTTGATTCGCTCAATTTGGATAACATCTGATGCCATATTGATAGAGCTCAGTCCAATTTTTAAGATTACGTTTGCTCCTAATATGGTCAGCATGAGTTTTCAGAACAGATGGTAGGAAATTTAACACTTGACAGATTTCTTCCTTTGTTTTTCCTTCGGCAATAAGCTTTAATACTTCCTCTTCCTTAGGGGTTAAATGTTCTATATATTGTTTTGGTTTTGGTAAAGAAGGGTCTAGATAAAACCCGCCTTCCAGATAATACCCGCCTGTAATAATACTTTTAATCCCATTTATTAAATTTTTAATCCCGCCTTTTGGTATATAACCACGCGCACCAGCATCGCGGGCACGTCTCACGAGTTCTTCATTCGCTTCTCCGCTGTATATCAGAATAGCTAATTCAGGATATTCTTTAGTAAGCTCCGAGGTCAGGCTGATACCGTTTAGTTCAGACTTCAGACAAATATCCATTATTACGAAATGAATTTTATTATTTTTAATAGATTTCCACGCTTCATCTGGATTTTTGGCCGTAGCCACCAAATTAATCATGGGAACAGCTGTTCTTAAGGTTTCACGAATGCCAAAAGCCATTGCATCGTGATCTTCAACGATCAGAGTATTGATGAGAGATGCCATAATAATAAATCTAAAGATTAGTTCAGGGGAATTGTGGCAATGACCGAAGTACCGCTTGAGGATGAGGTAAGCTGAAGAATCCCACTTTCAGCTTCAATTCGCTCCTTCATGTTGCGCAAACCTAATCCCCTCTTGGGATCGTCGTTGACATGACCAATGTTGAATCCGTGGCCATTATCGTGTATCACTAACGTAACATCACGCAAATTATTTTCCAACTGCATAGAAACTCGCTTGGCATCCGAGTATTTCTTGGCGTTGGCAATAGCTTCTTGTGCAACCAAAAGCAGCGCTTGTTGCGCAGCTGAAGGTAGCTCAATCATCATGCCTAGGACGTCGAACTCAACTTGCATTGCATCGCTGTCAAAATGATGTGCACATGAGCGCAGTGCGCCTTCCAATCCAAGGGCATTAAGATTATATGGCAGGAGATCATGAATCACTCCATCCATATCCACCAAAGTTGTATCCACTAGCGAGACGGCTTCGCTGAATGTATTCTTTGGGTCAGTTAGCTGTTGCGGGTGCTCTTGAGCAAGTTCTTCTAATCGGTAGATACCTAATTCAATTTTCATTTTGATAGCCAACAGCATGGATTTGATAGAATCGTGTAATAAACTGGCTATTCTTGTGCGTTCAGCTTCCTGTGTTTTGATGATACGTTGTGCTAATGCGCTAAGTTGGGCATCCACTATACTACGCCCTCTGATGTTCCACATCAGCCCTAATACGAGAGCTATTACACTTAGAAAGGAAATCAAAGTAATCCAAAGCATTGTGTCAAAGATATTCAGAGAAGCTTGTTTATCTAGCCTCGCTAACGCTGCATTAATATCATCCAAATAAACACCCGTACCCAACACCCATCCCCAGTTCTCCAGAACAAAGACATAAGCACGTTTGGGCACTGGGACAGTGTTCTGATTGGTTGGCTTTTGCCACATATAATCCACCAAACCTCCTCCTTCAAGGGCACGACTGATTAACCTCTGTATCGATGGATCTCCATTAGTATCTCTTAGATCCCATAAGTTTTGGCCCACGAGCTCAGGTTGGCGGGGGTGCATCAGGAAGTTACCCTGCAGATCGAACAAGAAGAAATAACCATCCGGACCATAATTCAAGCTTCTCAAAATCATCTTTGCTTCATCCATCGTGGCTGCGTCTGCCCGGCCTGAGCCATAAAGGTATGCAATAGACTGTTCGGCTAATGTGCTGTAGTTCTTTAATTCGATATCTTTACTGTCTTTGTAAGCATCTTCAATAGATTGGCGTTGCTGTTGTTCCAATAAAGCAGCCCGGTGATACACAGTCAATGCAATTGAACCAAGCGCCACAATGAGTGGCGTGACAGCAAACCAGATAATTTTATTTCGTAAATTCATCTTAGTAGTTTTATTTTCGTAAATTCCCTCAGTCACTTTATAACATCGCCACACCACAGTTGGCATCCACAAAATAGTGGAGACGACCTCCATATTTTAGAGGATGTGCGAGATGTTTCTTTGCTATTGAATGCACATATGACTTTTGCATCAACATGATCCTTATGTGGATAACAAAAATGCCAAGTCAATTCAAGACCAAAAGGTACTCAATGAACTTAGGAGGGAATAATGAAAAAATTAAGTATTAAACTTGGCTGGCTGATGCTTTCTCTTACCGGCGCCTTTGCTCTTGGCGTCATTGCCTTGCAGCAGGGTGAATCCATTAATGCGATCTGGATTGTGCTTGCAGCTGTTTGTGTGTACCTGATTGGCTATCGCTATTACGGCTTATTTATCTCACAACGTGTATTGGGACTTGATTCCGAACGTATGACTCCAGCTTATAAATACAATGATGGTCTGGATTATGTTCCGACAAACAAGTACGTGTTGTTTGGCCATCATTTTGCAGCCATTGCCGGTGCCGGACCTTTGGTTGGGCCGATTTTGGCTGCCCAGATGGGTTATTTACCCGGTTTGTTGTGGTTGCTGATCGGCGCGGTGGTTGCTGGAGCTGTGCAGGATTTCATTATCCTATTTGCCTCGATGCGGAACGATGGCCGCTCACTCGGCGATATGATCAAATCTGAGCTTGGGCCTATCCCCGGCATGATCGCTCTGGTCGGCACATTCTCTATCATGCTGATTCTGCTGGCGGTACTGGCGCTAATTGTGGTCAAGGCGCTGGCCGAGTCACCTTGGGGCACTTTTACCGTAGCGGCGACTATTCCGATTGCCTTCTTCATGGGTATTTATGTGCGCTATATCCGCCCAGGACAGGTTGGTGAGGTTTCATTGCTCGGTTTTATTCTGCTCATGCTTGCGATCATCGGTGGACAATCCATTCAGGAAAACCCTGAACTGGCCGCTTTATTTACCTTTGACGGTGTCCAGCTCACCTTTATGTTGATTGCGTATGGCGCCATTGCTTCGGTATTGCCGGTCTGGTTGTTGCTGGCACCACGTGATTATCTTTCGACTTTCCTAAAGATCGGCACGATCGTTGGTTTAGCTGTGGGCGTGCTGGTTATTTCACCCGAACTTAAAATGCCGGCCTTCACGCAGTTTGTCGATGGGACGGGCCCAGTCTGGTCTGGCAGCTTGTTTCCCTTCCTCTTTATCACCATCGCATGTGGCGCTGTCTCGGGCTTTCATTCATTGATCTCATCCGGTACAACACCCAAAATGCTTAAGCAGGAACAAGAAGCGACTTTCATTGGCTATGGAGCCATGCTGATGGAGTCATTTGTCGCGATTATGGCGCTGGTTGCCGCTTCCATTATCGAACCCGGGATCTATTTTGCCATGAATAGTCCCGCTGCTTTAATCGGTACTACTGCCGAGTCTGCTGCGCAAACGATTTCACAATGGGGCTTTTATATTACGCCCGAGATGTTGACCCAGACTGCCAAAGATGTTGGTGAAAACACTATTATCTCTCGTACTGGCGGAGCCCCTACTTTGGCTGTTGGCATGGCTCAAATCCTGTCCAATTTTACCGGTGGGCAGGCAATGATGGCTTTCTGGTATCACTTTGCAATCCTGTTTGAGGCGCTCTTTATCCTGACCGCGGTCGATGCAGGCACCCGTGCTGGTCGATTCATGTTGCAGGATCTGCTCGGTACTTTTATCCCTGCCATGAAACGAACTGACTCCATTGGTGCAAATCTCATTGCCACCACGTTATGTGTCAGTGGCTGGGGATATTTCCTCTATCAGGGGGTGATTGATCCACTAGGGGGCATCAATACCTTATGGCCGTTATTCGGGATTACGAATCAGATGCTTGCTTGCATTGCGCTCATTTTGTGTACCTGCATTCTGTTCAAAATGCAACAAGACCGGTATGCATGGATCACTATTGTGCCGACCGTTTGGATTGCCTGTACAACCTTAACTGCCGCCTGGCATAAGATATTTGATGCTAATCCCAGAATTGGCTTTCTCGCCCACGCCACATCATATGAGGAGGCGCTCAGTGCAGGAAATCTGCTTGCACCCGCTCAATCCGCCTCCCAGATGCAGCAGGTGATTTTCAATGATTATCTCGATGCAGGGCTGGCAGCTATGTTCATGTGCATATTGATCAGCATGTTGTTTTTTGGCTTAAGAACGGTATGGCTTGTATGCAGATCCGGACTCGTCTAATTACCTTCTGCCAATCCTTATTAATTTCCATAACTTACCAGAATTGAGGTTTTTATATGTTAAATAAAATTACCAGCCTAATGAGGTATCTAGTGCAAAGCTTGCGCTTAATGATCGGTGTGCCTGAATACAGCGTATATGTTGCTCATATGAAAGAGGTGCATCCTGATAAGGCAGTCATGCCTTATGAAGCTTTTTTCCGGGAACGACAAGAAGCACGGTTTGGGGGAAATGGGAAAATCAGTCGCTGCTGTTAAAAAAATAAACAGCTATTTTCTATAATCGTGCGGCTTTAATAAATGAACCTTTTTGTTTTTCCTCTCAAGGAGATTCAGTTTTTAATAAAGGGGAGAGAGAATTAATAATGAAAAATAATATATTAAAAATTGCTGCTACTGTATCTCTAACATTATTATGGGCAACTTCGGCCAGTGCGGTGCGGGTAGAATCTAAACAATACAACCTGATCACTAGTAGGAGCACAACTACTCATGATGCATCAGTTTTTGTGGGCACTGGAGAACAAGCCTACATTATCAATCTTGCGGATATTTCGGTTGACCCTGCCAGTATTACCGGGAACAAGACGGGTATAATATTGTCATTACCCTCACCTACAACGGCATCTCTGTTGCATTGGGAATCAATTAAAGGCGGATATGTTGCCCGCTTTCGTGTGTTTGCTAATGAACAAATCAAACGCCTCCGGCTGCACCTTACTTTTGAAGGTACTATACCAATGATCAGCTTTCGCGTGCAGGGTAATTTAGATAGCTCACCAATTGAGTCGATTAATAATAGCAGTATTTATGATGAGGAAATTTGGTTGCCGAGCACTAATGGCAATAGTGCCGATCTAGAGATATTTGTTGAAGGCTCCTCGCCTGAAATGCTCAATTTTAAAATTGATACTATAAATCTAATTGTAATCAGTCTAAGAGAAGTTGGTCATTCTCATGCGACCTCTAGAAGTTTAAAATTAACGGAGAGCGAGCAATATGATCTTGCTTGCTGGGCAGGAAATGCGGAATACCCTGCTTTGAAAGCTGCAGCAGCTTCAACGGCGTTAATTTATTTTATAGATAAGGAGAGTAAGACATCTTCTGCCTGTACAGGCACACTATTAGCCGATGTGGGAGGTACATTTACTCCTTGGTTCATCACTGCCAACCATTGTCTATCGAGTCAGACTGAAGCTGACTCAGCAGAGTTTCGCTGGTATTTTCAAGCAATAACGTGTGGTGAGGATACGGTGGATTTCCGGGAGCACATAACTTCTGGTGCAGAATTGCTGTGGAGCGATTCTATGCAAGATGTTTCATTTCTTAAATTAAGAGATCTCCCTCCAGCAACCATTCTCAGCGGCTGGGATACCGACATTCAAGTCGGAGATCCTGTATGGTCAGTACATCATCCTAATACAGATCATACAATGGTCAGCTTTGGAAAAGTCACTGAATTTTCTACGCTAGTTCAAGGAGATGATGGAAAAGTCCGTAAACTTAATACGGTAAAGCATGAGTTTGGCGGTACTGAAAGTGGTAGCAGTGGCTCCGGACTTTTTACAGTAGAAAATGAACGAGCATATTGGAAGGGGACCCTACATGGCGGCCCAGCAGATGACTATAAAATAAGTTATTATTCACATTTTTTAAGCTACTACACTAATCTCAAGCAATGGCTAGCTGATCCAGCAATTAATTGCTTTCTCAACTGGGCCGAAGGTTTTTATCCCAACCTTTTTTCTCCTCGTGGAGCAGTTACGCTCGAGTCATCTCCCTATACTTATCGATATTATGAAAATACCAACGCATATGTAGGATTTTCCTCGGTAGATGGCCACGTTTACTACCTCGGACCGGATGGTATATTGGTGGATGTAGGTAATATCTCCACTTGGTTAAAGGAAGCAGGTTGTTCATAACTCTCACGCACTTCTGCAGGCTCTAGGCTAACTCTAGCTCTGATATTTCTGGCAATAAGTTAGTAGAATGTAAACATATATTAACGGAAGTTCTGCATATCAGATTAACAAAGAAGTTAACTGGGCTGCGATGGCGGGAATGCTCGATTTGCGAGATATTCTTCAATGGGTCATTGACGGCCTCAATGATGGAGCGTTTACGTAACAGCAGCTTGTCAAAAAGTGGCAACAGCTTGTTTTTCATGTTCTTGCGTACCTTGGTGACGAGCTGCACGCCTTGCTCCCAAAGTTGCTCAAAGAGTGACTGTGAGATATAACCCCGGTCACCAAAGAGCTTTCCAAATAAGGAGCGCGTCAACTCGGGTACCGGGTCACGGTCATCCACATTGTCCGCCGTGATTTTGACTCCCAACAATTCTTCCTGGTCATTGATGACCAGGTGCAACTTGAACCCATAAAACCAATCCACACTCGCCTTTCACCGAGCAGCAAACTCTGCCATTACTTTATGCGACCCAATGCGGCGATTGTGGCACACACTGATCCCGGTCAAACCAATGAAGCTGATCTCACTGCATTGCCCAAAGCGGCTGGTCAGAAAACAGCATAAAAGCACCAGGCTATCTGGCAGCAACTCCACAAAGCGATGGTAACTCACCAACCTTGGAAAAACATTGTTGATACCTCAACACGTCATTCAGGTAATAGTGCTTAAACGTCCAATAACCGGATAGATGAAGCCCTACCATGATGGTTCATGACTTCGCTTAGACACAGCGCTCCTTGCTGCCAGCGCCGTTTCAGCGACGACTCTAATAAGCGCTGCTCCCAACGTAGCTCAAACTCTTTACAAAATTCGTCACTCGCATAAAAAATCGTTATCGTATCCATTGGAACCTGACTCCTCTCATGGTGAAATTCTTTTCCAAAACGACTTTATCATAAGGAATTCAGACTTCTTTTACAGCTTTTCTTATGTCGAACTCACGTTTACTAAGGTTTTTCTCAAATTATATTAATGGCATATTCCCAATAGCTGTATGAATGCGATAAGCATTCTAGTAAGCAATATATAGTTGTATATCTTTTTAGCAGAGTGAGTGCCTGGGTTTTCCTCAGTTTATCGATTAGGTCATCGCAGGCAACTGTACAGTAGCAAAATAAAAGCCCTACCGGATAGCGATAGTCCGGTAGAGCTTCTTGCGTTTCATATATTTTTTGAACCAGTTTTTAGGAAATTCTTTCCATAAGCTTTAATACCTGAATTTCAACCCTAAAGGATTAATCTCCCGGTTTCTCACATACAGCATCACCACGCATTGTGCAAGCACGCCATCGGATTTTTTTCGCCCAATAAGTAAAAGCTTGCTCGACATCTTCCCACCGGTTCAATGACTTCCAGGCGTATTTACCTCCTCCACGGCGATCAACGCCAGCACCCAGCAATTCGCCAGTTTGGCTATCTGTTGCCTCCATTTCGATGGAAGATTTGCCGACTAAGCTTTCCGTTCCACTGAGTGCTTTTTTTCCTTTAGACACAATAAGGGAGCCTGGATGCATTGCTGTGACGTTATCTAGTACCGGGATCCCTTTCCCAGCTTCCGTGATGCCGATGCGAACCCTCAACACTCCGGGGCCAGGTTGCTGAACCATAGTATAATCCTTACGCAATTCTTCATCGACACGGGACCAGAGAAATTGCGACAAATGATTTGCATCTTCCATATCGATATTTTTAGCGCTCGATTTCTCTCCACGCCAGACTTGTACTGGCTCCAGCAGGATTTTCGTATAAGATTTGAATTTGGTTTTATCCGGCGTAAAATAAACCAGCGATGCCTCAGTTTCATTTGCTGCTGGATGGAGCATTGAATAATCATTCAAAAATCCGGATGGTTCAGCCTTCCCAAACCCTCCCGCCTGTTCAGTAGTGGCACATGCCGTAAGCATTGCCGCGCATACTCCAATCAATATTGCTCGTTGTATCATCATGATCGCAGTCTCCTAGAAATTTTCGCATAAGGGTCCATTTTCCACGACACCAGATAATCCTATATAGATTGCTTAGCTAAAGCAATCTAATTAACTATAAGAACGATCTATCCTTATGTGAGACAGTCATATTCAGGTATCTTGCCGCTGCCTGCCTGGTGAAATATTCGGCCTGACGAAGGAACGGGTTTATTCTTACGTGTTAGCACGTATTTTTTTAATTTGCGTATTCTAATAAGCTATTTCTAAAACATGATTGGTTAAAAATGAGCATTTAATCTTCCTATTAATAGCGGCAACTTTATAAATTAGGCGGCATATGTTGCGTTTTCTGAGTTCGCTTTTCACAGGCACGTCCGAGCAACAGAAAGGTTTGCCTGAAGACTTGATTGAGCAAGCCATTGATCGCGCGGTAGAAGGTACGGATCAGCGTATCCGTGCCATTGGACAGTATCGAAAACGGCTTCATCAGCCCGTTGAATTCGCTGTTGCTCATGTGATTGCTCTTGTTGATGCCTTGCCTGCGCCAGTAGAAATCAGTTCGCGGGCATTTGGTCTTGATCCGCTACTCCGTACATTCTTTGTTTCGACTGATCATCTGCGCGAAGTTTTAGGAAGTTTCAAGACTCTGCGCAACTACCTGGCAAATTTGACTGAACCTCTTCCTGAGCAGATTTTTGGACTGCTAAGTATGGATATGGAGGAACGCAAGGGATTCGGGATGGAACTTGTGGGTGACAGCTTGCGCCGTGATGTGCTGCAAGTGACCGTTAATTTTTCCCATCATCGTTATCTTGGGCCTACCAGCAATGAGATGGATACCCGCCGAGAGCTTAAGAAACGCGCCTTCGATTTCCTCATCGAAAAGGCACTGGAGCGTATCGCGTGCGAGCGGAGCAAACGGAGGGAATTGGATCATCAATGGCATCTCTTGAAACAAAAACTTAATACCATGAAAGCAGGAAATTGGGGACTCGATCTGATGTCGGCCGATCACGAACAGCAGCATCCTGATTTAGCCACCTTGGAAGCGGAAATTGAGGCAATTGAGCGGGAGCTTGGACAATTCCATACCGATCATCTTGGTTTGGAAGAGAGTCTGGCAAGCGTTATCGATATTTTGAGCTATCCTGCAGCATGGCTGGCATCTCGTGAGATCCGGTTACACCTTGATTCCATGGGAATCAAGATTCAAGATTCATCAACGGCATCATGCAAGGAAATTGTTTTAACAGAGATTTTTTCAGGGACGGCGGAACGAAGAATCGTCCTGTTGGGACATATTGCACGAACGGATATACCCGAGCCAGCGAATATCTGGCAAGAAGCGAAGCGCTACCTGTAAGGGTGACTTTGGTTGCATACTCCGATTGCTGCCCATATCAGTGTGCGTATTTTTACTGTAAAAACGCAAGAATGTCGTACCTTTGGCTGAAGCATTGGTTGGAGCAAAGTCTCATATGATTCGGGCACAACAGTTGTTCCCGCTAGGACTACCAGAGTGATTTTTTTAAATCCATTATCAGGAGGAGAACATGAGCGAGAATGAGAAAGACCTTGGCGTCGCGATGGCGCTTTTGGAGAGATTTACCACGCAGACACTACCAAGAGCCCTTGAAATCAAGGAAAGGGTTGACCGCGGAGAGCAATTGTCGCAGAGGGATATCGACTTTCTCCAACTAACTTTGACTGAGCGAGCTGAAGAGATTAAACCTCTCGTTGAGCGGCATGCGGAATATCAAGAAGTATACGCACAGGCGGTGCATCTTTATAAAGAGATTACTGAGCGGGCACTCCTCAATGAGGAAAAATCATCACCCCCTACCTAGCTTCAATTGGTTTGACGAAACCGTAAAAAAGAAGTGTTTGTGAATTGTAATCAGTGGAGGATAAAGGATAATCGAATTCATCACCAAGAATTTTTGGCCTATCAACCAGGAGTTAAACCAATGAAAACACTGATACAGTGGTCTTCTCTGTTTGTATTTATGATTCTTGTGCTTCTAGGAAGTTTCGCTCAGTCGGCAGAGAATGGCTCGCGCATTCTTCCTTTGGAAGAGCAGGATCGTCTTGCGATTGAGAAATATCTGGGAAAGGAAGTTGTCGGGCAAGCTATTCCTGCACCGGCACTGGTTGATACTAACCGGTATCTGAATCTGAGCGCTGGCAATCGAAATTACCGGCTCGTGAGCGGGCCGGATACAGATAACATCGAGCACCATCGGCCTGCCTTGCTGAAACAGGACGCCAATAAGACTGCCTGGCGATATGATACAGGAGCTAGATTCATCTATTATATTCTTGGAAAGAAGGATGGAAATTACGTTGTTACTGGGGTTACCGATAACGAGGAAAATGTTTTTATACAGTATTCGCCTCCCAAACCTTTTATGCTGAAAGGGCTCGCTCCGGGCGAGCAGCGCAAGATACAAACTGAAATGAAGGTTTTTGAATTGAGCAACCCGGACAAACAAATTCATACGGGTATACTGGATATCGGCTACCGCTACCTCGGCGCCTATAAAGTCACAGTACCGGCAGGCAGTTTCGATGCCGTTTTGATTAAATGGACTTTCAATGGAAAAGTAGGTCCTGCTTCGCTTAATGATACTCAATATAGATTTTTTGCGGCAGATGTCGGCATGATTGCATCTATTGAGCAGATGAAGGTTTCAGCTACACTCCTTTATAACAAACAGAGGAAAATTGCGAAAGTACTGGTTGACAAGCCAAAATCCTGAGAAAGTTATCTGACAACCATATGATCTACAACGACGTAGCATGATATGCTTTAGCTTATGGGAATTATCTTATATGACTAAACTAAACACTGTAATTCACTGAACTTTGCTGTTGTAGCAACCGCTGGGGAATAGTATGCGAAAAATCTTGCCTTACGGGAATGGAAATGGAAGATTATATTATGTCGGGTACATTGAGAGATGAATTTCGTTCACTTTGCTACTGACATTGCTCATGTTTCCGGTTTCTCTGCACTAGGGTTATTCATTGGCCTGCTGCTTGTTTTTGGGATTGGTCGATATATAGGTGTTCGATGGCTTCTGGCAACGGAGAGTGAACACACTTCCGCGGGGCTACTCGATGGTGCCATCTTTGGACTGTTAGGATTACTCATTGCTTTTACCTTTTCCGGAGCCATTTCACGATTTGATGACCGGAAAGAGATGGTGATCACTGAGGCAAATGCCATCGGGACAGCTTATCTCCGCCTGGATCTGTTGGCAGTCGAGATGCAGCCGGCACTGCGCGCTTTGTTCCGGCAATACCTGGATGCCCGCCTGGAGATTTATCAAAAATTACCCGATCTGAAGGCCACGGAAGTAGCTTTGGTTCGCGCGAATGCGCTGCAAGGCGAAATCTGGTCTGCAGCTGTAAAAGCCTGCGAAGTAACAAGCTCGGTGCCAACGACCAATCTGTTGTTAACGGCGTTGAATGAAATGTTCGATATCGCTACGCAACGTACTACTGTGGCGTTAGAGATGCACCCCCCGACAATCATCTATGTAATGCTATTTAGTTTGGCTTTAATCAGCGCGGGATTGGCTGGCTATACCACAGCAGGCATCGCAAAGCATAGCTTAACCCATATGGTGGTATTCGCCGCAATCATCGCGATCACAGTCTATGTGATCCTCGATATCGAATACCCTCGCTTAGGACTGATCCGGGTCGATTCCGTGGATCGGGTACTGGTAGACCTAAGAAAAAGTATGGAATAAGTTTGAATATCAATGCATGCCATAAGAATTGATTAAGGCTATAGATGGCTATTTGTTACCACAACACAGACGTAAAACCAGTCTATTAACAGATAATCTGCATCGGTAGCAGTTAATTGCATTTCCAAATTAAACAGGACACGAAGGCGAGCCGCAGACAGTATAAATAAATATGGCAAGGTGAAGTCGACAAAGCCGGTTTTAATTTAGAAATGGAATAACTTTGCAGATTTACTCTCTTTCTAAAAATACATTGCTGCTAGCTGAATGTATTCTGCGACTGAAGGCAGAAATGTAATCAGTTTCTTGAAGTATTGCAATGCATGGCTTAAATCCAAAAAGTCTTTTTTGATTATTTATCAATAAAACTTCCTACGTGTTTATACGTATTCTTTTAATGATGGTATTTCGGTAATCTGCTGAAATATACCTCGTAATAAAAAGCGTTTTTGGTTTTCTATAGATCAAAGTCTTTTATAGATGTGATTAGGAATACAGACTTACTAGTTAGTAACGATAACGTTTAGTATGTGTATTTGACTTGTTCGCTTCGTGTTCCTCATCTTTGATAATGGAGGACAAAAACATGGCTAAACAGGAAAAAAACGTCGTTAAACACCCAAACGATACCGGTATTGGACTGCGAGATAACTCCAGCTTTGAGATTCGTGAAGCGATGATTAGCAATGCTGCGTTTTACTTCGAAGCAAAGCGTGCCTGCACTCATGGATTTGATCTTGATTGCAAGGTTGTAGCTGAAGTGGAAAAACTTAAGCGCAGAGTGGCTAAATTATAGGGATCAGTATGAAAACCAAATCAAACTCGATAGGAGAGCCAATATGAGAGCCAACTTAATCATCTACTTGATTTTGATTACAGTTTCAGTATCGATGTTAGTAGGTTGTGAATCTACTGGCGGTAAGGAAGCTAATTCATCGGCTGCAGCTGAAATTGATCGTGAAGTCGATATTGCTTTAGCACAGCTTTTTCAAACGACGCCTGAGGCAAGAGATCTGGCAGCACGTGCGAAAGGTATTCTGATATTTCCGCATATTATTAAAGCAGGATTTATCGCGGGGGGGCAATATGGAAAAGGTGCTATGCGTCAGGGGAGAAGGACAACTGGTTACTATAACATTGTAGCTGCCTCATACGGTTTGCAAGCAGGAGCACAGACGTTTAGTTATGCAATGTTTTTCATGAATGATGCGGCACTTAATTATCTCGAAAAGAGCTCGGGATTTGAAGTCGGGGTAGGTCCGAGTGTCGTCGTTGTAGATGCTGGGATGGCCAGAACATTAACGAGTACGACACTCAAGGATGATGTCTATGCATTCATCTATGGGCAGCAAGGTTTAATGGCCGGCTTGGGTTTGCAGGGGTCAAAAATTACCAGGATTACACCATGAGGGGAGTGCAACCTATATAGTTAAAGGAGATAGCCTGTGAAGAGCAAAAGACAAATGAGAATAGGGGCAGCATTATCATTGTTGTATTTGATAATCCTGACTACGCCAGTGGCTTGGGCACAGAAGCAAGCACAGGAGGAATCAGAACTTTCAAAAAATTCATCAATAGGCTTACAAATAGCCAAGGAGCAAGCAACAGCCAAGGATGCGCTTACCCGCATGGCCGAATTTCTGGCAAAGGCGCAGAAATACAGCGTTAACATCAAATCGAGTTATGAAGTGCTACAAGAATCCGGTCAAAAGATTGAATTTGGCGAGAACCGTAAAGTCATTGTGAACCGCCCTAATGGGTTGCACATAGAAGCGGAGCATAGTGATGGCGAGAGACATCTTGTTCTGTACGACGGCAGGCAAATCACTGTGTTTACTCCGTCTGAGAACGTTTATGCCCAGGCAACCAAACTCGGCGGCATTGATGAAGCAGTTATGTATTTCCTTAGAGATCTCGGCATGACATTGCCGCTCGCCCTGCTCGTTACAAGCCGGCTTCCGGAAGAGCTCGATCGCCGCACTCAAACACTCGATTATGTAGAAGAGACGGTTATGGATGGGAAACCCGTTCATCATGTGGCAGGGCGCACGGAAACGGTCGATTATCAAGTATGGATTGCCGAAGGAGCTAAACCGTTGCCGCTTCAGATCGTGTTGACTTACAAGAATGTAGAAGGCCAACCAGATTACCGGGCGAAATTCTCCAACTGGAATCTGGACCCTAAAGTCAAAAATACCCTCTTTACATTTACCCCACCTAAGGAGGCGCGGAAGATTGCCTTTGTCGCGCAATTGCCTAAAACTGTGCTTCAAGGGTCAGCCAGCCCGGCAGAAACAGGAGAACAGAAATGAACACCAAACCTTACTTGTTCATTACCATTATCACGATCGCATTCATTTTTTTGATTGGCACCGTGCATGAGACTGCCGCGCGTGTAGGCGGGGGAGGTGGGGGAGGTGGAAGAGCATCTGCCAGCGGCGCAAGAGCGGGCGGTGGTGGTGCGAGGGCAACCGGTGCTGGTTTTTCCCGTAGTGGTGCTGCCGCAAGCGGCAGCTTTTCGTACAGCTCATCCCGAGGAGCAGCAGCAAGATCGGGCGCTCCAGCAGCTTCTGCATCGAGAACAGCCAGCCGATCGCAAGCTGCGCAGACAAGGGCGACGGGCCGGGCAGAGACCCGGGAAGGACGCCAGGCAGGTTATACGGAACGTACCGATATTCGCCAGCAGCAACAAACCGCGCGGGCGGGAGAACGGACTGAGCGAGCAGGGGAACGGACGGAACGAACTCAAGCCAGAGCAGACACCAGGGAGAGTTATGCGGGGCACTATTATGATGAACACGGGCACTACCATGATGATGACGACTGGGATGACGGTGAAGTTGCAGCGTTGGCGATTGGTGCTGCAGTAGTGGGCGGAGTAGTCGGGTATGCAGCGGGTCAATCAACAGCGACGCCATCCTCTACCGTCGTCTACAGTGCGCCTCCATCATCGGGTTATGCTAGCCTGCCCTGTTCTCCCTACACAACTGTGGTGCAAGGGGTGACCTACCACCAATGTGGTTCTACCTGGTACACTCAGGCTTACGGGGGAAATGGCGTTTCGTATGTGCCTGTAGCAGCGCCTTATTAAGTAGTTGGTGGAAGAGGCTGCTACTTTCATTAAATAGATTAAGTATATTGGAAGATCAAATTTATATTAGGACGAGGTAATGCCCCGTTCTTTGGGGTAATTAACTTAAAAACTAGCTTAATCCATTGTCTTGAAGCCATCTGGTCGCGCTGTTTTCAATCTATTGGTACAGACTCGGATGAGTAGGCTTTATAGGTTTGAAAGTCTGAGGTTAACTCGTTTTGCGGCAATGGTGCTTGCATTGGTTGCTCTAAGTGCTAACGGGCAGGTCATCGAGCCGCGCACTTATACTAATGCGCCAGTAGGACTAAATTTTCTGGTTACTGGTTATAACTTTATCGGAGGCGGGGTAGGTACCGATCCAGCCCTGCCGATTGAGAATACCAAGGTTGAAATCCATTCAACGTTTTTTGCTTATGCTCGCTCCTTGGATTTCTTTGGTAAATCAGCAAAATTCGATGTAGTGCAGCCGCTCTCTTGGGCATCAGGCAGTGCCACAGTTACGGACCAATCTCGCGATCGGGAAATATTTGGGCCTGCCGACACAAGATTCCGCTTTGCAGTCAATTTCTTTGGCGCGCCTGCACTTTCTATGAAAGATTTTGTAAATTATCGGCAAGATACGGTTATTGGTGCGAGCGTAGAAGTGACCGCACCCAGCGGGCAGTACAATGAAGATAAGCTGCTCAATATCGGCAATAACCGCTGGTCGATCAGGCCGGAGATTGGCATTTCAAAGAGTTTGGGACCTTTCATATTGGAGCTTGCCGGAAGTATCCAATTTTATACTGCAAACAATGATTTTCTTGGTAGCAGAGTGCGCGAGCAGGATCCTGTTTATTCTCTGCAGGGGCACATTATCTACAGTTTTGGCAATGGTATCTGGTTTGCGGTGGATGGTACTTTTTTCGCCGGCGGACAGACTATTGTGGACGGAGTGAAAAGTGGCAGCAAGCTAGAAAACTCACGGGCAGGTGTAACGCTTTCTTTGCCTGTGAGTCGGCATAACTCGGTCAAACTTTTCTTCAATACAGGCGTCTCAGTTCGTACGGGTAGTGATTTCAACGCAGCTGGAATTAACTGGCAATATCGTTTCGGTGGAAATATTTATTGAGACATTAGGGAGTCATGATTTATCTGAAACTTCTTTAAAAGCCTTGCGCTGCAGCTGTCTGCTAAGGCTGGGTACTTCAGTATTAAGCGCATCGAAAACATATTTGAACCCAGCGCTGGTAATACTGCATGGATGTTAGATGCAAAGAAGTATACCTATAGAAAATTTAGGATTATCAGTGAGATGGGATAGATAATGCTGTTTTCATTAAAAAACTGAAGTATGTGATTTGAATCAGAATAAGTTTGTTGATTCTTCCTATAGAATACTTCTACGTATTTATACGTATTTTCTTAACCAGCATATTTGAATAACCTATTCCCATATCATATTCCAATAAATTTAGTAGAAAGGTGTGGTTATGAAAAATAATCAGCAGGTGACTCAACTTTCACGCTTTCCTGATTTCTTCGTCATAGGTGCACCGCGTTGCGGTACAACATCTTTCTGTCGATACCTCGCACGAAACTCGCAGATATGCTTTTCGCAACCCAAAGAGACCTATTTCTTTAGTCAGCTTGATCATGATTTATCCGAGAATGAATTGCGGCGGGATTATCTAGACCGCTATTTCGCTCATTTTACTGCTGATTGTCGCGCCGTAGGTGAGGGTACCGTGACATACCTCTATCAGCCCGACGCTATCAAACGAATTCAACAATTTAACCCTAATGCACGGTTTATCGTTTTAGTGCGCGATCCGCTTACCATGCTACCATCGTATCATCAGCGTTTGCGATATCTGCTGCAAGAGGACGAACCGGATTTTGAGAAAGCGTGGGCGCTTCAGCCGGCGCGAGCGCGAGGGGAGAATATCCCGAAGCGATGTCTTGATACCCGGTTACTGGCATACAGTGAGATCGCAAAATTTGGTGCACAAATTCAGCAACTCTACGCCATCACAGGACGCGAACGAACGCATGTGATCGTTTTCGATGATCTCGCGGCCGACCCGCTGGGTGTCTATCAGCGTGCCCTCGAGTTCCTTCACGTCGATTACGACGGACAGACCCGCTTTGAGCGAAAATACCAGAGCCGTATGTATCGGTATCGCTGGCTGCAGCAGTTACTTTATCTGCCAGTGATGCGCCGTGGAAAAGTAATCGATACCCTGCAGCGTCGTCTATCCCATTACAATCAGGATGGTTCAAAGCGTCGCAGCCGGATCAGCCGATTGGTTACTTGGAATACGATTCAGGCATCGCCGGTGCCGCTGTCTCCTAGGATGACTGCTATTGTGCGCGAGACGCTGCAAGCTGACATTCAGCTTCTTTCCAGCCTAATCAATCGTGATCTGAGTACATGGCTCGTCGCAAAAAAAGATTATGCTACCTATCGCTTGCTGCCCTATTGGAAGAAGGCGGTATCTGTTCCGACAAAGGCAGGCTGCCAGCAATGTAAGTTTTCTCCGAAGTTGGAATAATAGCATAGGCAATACTGGTTGCTTGAGTAACTTGGCTAAGTTATCGGTATAGCTTGATAAAGCGGAGAATCAGATGTCAATGCAGAAAAATAATCCTGAAAAGAAGCGATTGGATGAATCCAGACGATATAGCCAAACGGAAGGGACTGAAGGCATCCCATGGAAAAAGTGGGGGCCCTATCTTTCGGAGCGTCAATGGGGTACTGTGCGCGAGGACTATAGTGAAGGAGGGGACGCCTGGAATTTCTTTACTCATGATCAAGCCCGCTCACGTGCCTACCGTTGGGGAGAGGATGGTATCGGAGGAATTTCTGATGACAAACAGCGGCTTTGTTTCAGCCTGGCACTCTGGAATGGAAAGGATCCCATCCTGAAGGAACGTTTGTTCGGTCTCACCAACAGCGAGGGAAATCATGGTGAGGATGTGAAAGAGTACTACTTTTATCTCGACAGCACGCCGACGCACTCGTACATGAAGTATCTGTATAAGTATCCTCAGGCAGCCTATCCCTACGCTGATCTGGTAGAGACGAATCGTCACCGTTCTCGCAGCGAGTTCGAGTATGAGTTGATCGACACGGGTGTTTTCAATGACGATCGCTATTTCGATGTCTTCGTGGAGTATGCCAAGGCCGGTGCGGAAGATATCCTGGTGAAGATCACAGCAGCTAACCGGGGGCCAGATGCGTCCGAACTGCACCTTCTGCCCATACTGTGGTTCCGCAATGACTGGGCGTCGTGGATTGCACCATCTAACCGATCTCCTGAGAAACCGAACATTAAGCAAATCAAGGTGGCTTTGGGTGCGAGCGCGGTCGAAGCGAGGCATCCGTTGTTGGGGGAATTCATCTTTTCTTGTGAAGGCGAGGTGCCGCTACTATTCACCGATAATACCACGAACAATGAACGACTCTTCCCTGGATATCAAAACGAGAGTCCATACGTAAAAGATGGCATCAATAACTACGTGGTGCAAGGCCAGCAAGATGCGGTCAATCCCGCGAAGCAAGGCACTAAGGTCGCAGCGCACTATCACTTTAATGTGGATGCTGGGCAGACCGCAGTGATCCGCCTGCGGCTGTCTAAAATCGCTCAGGAACAAAGCAGTCCTTCCTTTAATAAGCATTTTGATGCAATTTTCGCTGAGAGGCTCAAAGAAGCGGATGATTTTTATCAGTCTGTGACACCGCCTTCATTGAGTAAGGATGCTGCCGATGTGATGCGCCAGGCTATTGCCGGCATGTTGTGGAGTAAGCAGTTTTTCTTCTTCGATGGCGACAATTGGCTGGATGAACACCACTCGAATCCTCTCCACTCCGGATATCGAAGCGCTCGTAACTCGGAGTGGTTTCACATGCTGAACGAAGACATCATTTCCATGCCCGATAAGTGGGAATATCCCTGGTATGCAGCCTGGGATCTGGCTTTCCATACGCTACCGCTTTCGATCGTAGATCCCGATTTCGCCAAAGAGCAGTTAAAACTGATGTTGCGCGGCGTTTACCAACACCCCAGCGGTCAAATTCCCGCGTATGAGTGGAATTTCAGTGATGTGAACCCGCCGGTCCATGCCTGGGCGACCTTATTCCTGCACCGGACCGAGCAAGCTATGAACGGTGGAACAGATATCGCTTTTCTTAAATCAGCTTTCAATAAGCTGCTGCTGAACTTTACCTGGTGGGTGAACCGCAAGGACCGATTTGGTAAGAATGTGTTTGAAGGCGGATTCCTCGGACTCGACAACATCGGCATTTTCGATCGTAGCGCACCTCTACCTACAGGGGGGCACCTGGAGCAGGCGGATGGCACCGCCTGGATGGCGCTGTTTAGTCAGAACATGCTGGAGTTAGCCGTTGAGCTTGCTGCCCATGATCCTGCCTATGAAGAAATGGTACCTAAATTCGCTGAGCATTTCTATTATATTGCCAGGGCTATGAACCGGCCTGGCAAGGACAGTATGTGGGATGAGGAGGACGGTTTTTACTACGACTTGCTGCGGTTCCCCGATGGCAGTGCCACACGGTTAAAAGTACGTTCGATGGTAGGGTTATTGCCGCTGTGCGCTACGACCATTATCGAGAAGTGGCAGCGGGAGCGCGTTCCGCGGGCGGTAGTTCAGCTGCTGGAACGCTTTGAGCGTATGCCGGAGCTTCTCGAGACGATTCATCCTACAGGGCCGGAGCATCAAGGCGTGGCTGGACGAGGCGTGCTCGCTTTGCTTAGTCCCGAGCGGTTGCGCCGGATTCTTACTACGATGCTCGACGAGAATGAATTTTTGAGCCCTTATGGTATTCGCTCGATTTCCAAGTTTCACGAGCAGCATCCGTATGTATTTCACGTGCAAGGACAGGAATATCGGGTGGATTATCTGCCGGCTGAGTCGAATACTGGCATGTTTGGCGGCAACTCCAACTGGCGCGGCCCGGTGTGGATGCCGGTGAATGTGCTTATTATCCGCGCTTTATTGAGTTTTTATCTTTATTACGGTGATCACTTCAAAATTGAATGTCCTACTGGCTCTGGCAAAATGATGAATTTGTTTGAAGTGAGCAAGGAGATTGCTGATCGGCTCGCCCGCATCTTCCTCAGGAATGAACAAGGCAGGCGACCAGTGCATGGAGGTGGCGAGAAATTTCAGACTGATTCCCACTGGCGTGATTACATCCTGTTCTACGAATATTTTCATGGTGACAATGGGGCTGGATTGGGCGCCAACCACCAGACCGGTTGGACTGGGCTGGTGGCGAAGACTATCCAGTTATTCGGACTGCTTGACGCCGAACGGTTCCTGGAATCGGGCAGGCAGGCTGCATTCAAGAAAAGCGAGGTATGAATGCCTGGCCGAAGTACCCGCTGATCTATGAAATCAACACCTGGGTGTGGCTAGGTGAGTTGGCCCGTAAGTCGGCACGACAGTATACACTAGCGTCAGTCCCTGATAGCGAGTGGGATCAGATTGCTTCATTCGGATTCGATGCGGTCTGGTTGATGGGCGTGTGGGAACGGAGCCCTGCTAGCATTGCCATATCGATGCGCAACGAAGGTCTGCTTGCAGATTTTCGCCTGGCCCTCCCTGATTTTTTGCCGGAGGACAATGTGGGCTCACCTTATTGCGTGCGTCGCTATATGGTGGATCAACACCTGGGAGGAACGGAAGGATTAGCGATTGCCAGAAGCAAACTCGCTGAGCGAGGGGTA
Organism: Nitrosomonas sp. Nm34; assembly: GCF_900113925.1. GTDB lineage: Bacteria > Pseudomonadota > Gammaproteobacteria > Burkholderiales > Nitrosomonadaceae > Nitrosomonas. Next base: position 34,664 of record NZ_FORD01000001.1, on the reverse strand, counting down.
CGTTTGATTCTTGACTTTGTGCCGAACCACGTTGCTCATGATCACTTATGGGCCCTTGAGCACCCGGAATACTTCATTCAGGGAACTCAGGAAGATCTGATACATGATCCTCACTCATTTGTGTCCGTCAACAGCCGTGTGTATGCTTGTGGGCGTGACCCTTACTTTCCCGCCTGGGAAGATGTGCTTCAACTGAATGCGTTCAACGCTGGCCTGCGCGATGTTGTCATCGCAACATTAAATGATATTGCGGACCAGTGCGATGGTGTGCGCTGCGACATGGCCATGTTGCTGATGAATACCATTTTCCACCGAACATGGGGTGATCGCGCGGGTCGAGTTCCAGAAGTTGATTATTGGCTGCAAGTGATTCCAGCTGTGAAAAAGAAGCATCCACAGTTCCTGTTTATTGCCGAGGCTTATTGGGATAGGGAATGGGCACTGCAGCAGCAAGGTTTCAACTATTGCTACGACAAGCGTCTTTATGATCGCCTTGAGCATGATACTGCCGAGAGCGTTTACCTGCATCTCTGCGCCGATCTGCCCTATCAGGAAAAGCTCGTTCGTTTTATTGAGAACCACGACGAACCGCGCGCTGCTGCGACGTTTACTGATCAGCAAGCACGGGCTGCTGCAATAACGTTTGCGACATTGCCTGGTGCGAGGCTGTTTCACGAAGGACAATTCGAGGGACGCCGTGTAAGACTGCCCGTGTTCCTGCGCCGCCGCCCCGATGAAACCGTGGACCAGAATTTTCAGAAGTTTTACTACACCCTTCTTGAAGTCCTCCGCAGCCAAGACTTTCAGGAGGGGGAATGGAGACTGTGCGAACGAATCGGCTGGCCGGACAATGATAGCTACCTGAATGTGGTCGCCTGGTGCTGGCAAAAAAATACTGATCGCCACCTGATTATCGTTAATCTCTCAGCAAGCCATTCTAAAGCGAGGGTGAGATTGCCGTGGACGGATCTCGTCGGACATCCCTGGCAGTTGAGCGATCCGTTGCAGACAAGGGTATTTGATCGGTCGGGTGATGAACTTCAAGTATCAGGTTTGTACGTAGAATTAGAACCATGGGGTTATCACCTTTTCCACTGTGAGCGTAATTGGTCGAGCTGAATTCGGGAGACAGCGGATATAACGACGGAGGAATGAATGGAAAAGCATAAATCGGGTTTGTGGCAAGCTTCAGTACCCTCTAAAGCAGAGGTGGATAGGGCTTCTCCTAAGAGAGGCCATTTGCTTTGTTTCTTTTTCAGCGTGCTCATGCTTACTGGCTGCGGAGAATTTGCCATACGTGATGTGGATAGCTTGTTATTCCCTGGTTTTTACAGATCAGAAGTTGTCGGTTTTCTAGCAGGATTAGGAACAACTTTTGCCGCTTTGCCGGATTTGATCGGGATGCTTAAACGAAGGTCAAGTAAAGGCATGAATCCGAGGATGGCTGCCATTATGGGTACTTTCCAAATTTTATGGGTTTACTACGGGTTGTTGATCCTTTCAAGACCCGTGATCCTATGGAATATCATCGCGGTGATCACTAATTTCTTTGTGGTGGGCGCCTATTTTTACTTTGCTCGTAAAGAAAAAATAGGTCAAGGTCAACCGAGCTAATGAATTTAGCTAAATTTTATGAGCGAAGCGGTGCCACAATCTGAATGGACTGTTGGGCAAACTGGATAAGTGCAGAATTAATCTTTTTCAGACTTGGTCTATTTAAGATAAGGGATGAATAAAGTTCATTATGGATCTACAGCGATCAGCATCCATCCGCGGCGTAGGCATTGATGATATGGTTCACATCTTTAGTTTCCAGACAAAGATTAGGGTAGCAGGGCTGATCTTTCTCATCCTTTTTATGGCAGGGTGTGGAAGCGTCCAGCCTAGATGGTTAGTACGCACCACATCGACGCTATTTTCTTCCTCCTCGAATCCAACAGGCTTGGAAGGGGAAGTGGTGGCGCTGTTCACACCCTTAGCGTCGACATCCTCTCGGGGTGATGAAGCCGTATTGAGCCTATATCTTGCGGAATCCATTAAAAAAATCGTTCCCACTTGGAAGATAATGGATGCACAGCAAACAATCGCCCTGATTAACCGTCACGGCCTGACAGAAGAGTATACCCGCTTGCGCCAAGGCGTTGATCAAAGTCATATCCTGAATCGGGAATTACTTCAAAAAGTCGGGAAGAGTATAGAAGCACGGTACGTACTTCAGCCCAGATTGGCATACATTTCACAAACTATGACGGACCGTTTGGATGCGCCGGTTACTCCATTCGTGATTTTGCAGACCCGTTCTGCTGTCATGAGACTTTCCCTGCAACTATGGGACACCATCAGCGGTGAACCTGTATGGTCCTCCGCAGCCGAATCTGTCGTGGTAGGCGAAACGGCGAGCCTGGAGCCCATGTTTATCAAAGACGCTGCTCGAGCTGCATTCGGTGGTATGTTAGTAGACTTGCTGACTAAAAAAACGTCATCGGAATATAGTCGTCTGAATCATTTTCTTGACAGTTTGATCCAAGAGAAAAACAAGTGAGATAAGCTGGCGGAACGGTAGGTAAGAGCTGCCGCAGACCAGGGTAAGGCGCATTTCTTTGTGTACTTTTTTTATCTGGACTGCCGTATAACCCGACGGCATTCAACGGATTCGGGAGTATAAAATAACGATTGAGGAGGTTTCATGCTACTCCCTAAAAAAATTCCAAAATCTACTTTAATCTGGGTTGCGATATTATCCATCGTACTTCAAGGTCAAGCATCTTATCTATCAACTGGCCTAGAGGATATGGAGTGCCATCAAATCAAGGATGAAAATATACTTGACCGCTTTGAAGCTAAACAGGTCGATGTGTCTGCTGTAAATCTCAAATCGATTATCTTCAAATCTAAGGTATATCAGATTGGACCTGTGATCCTTACTCAGGACGAATTTCGTGCCTCAGCTGCTCCAGATTCCGTGTCTGAAGTAGTGGTGAAACTTGCCGATAAGCGGGCATTCGGTGTGCTGAACGGCAAAACGGTGGGCGTAGTCGTGGTGATCACTACTTTGGGCGGAACGGGTACGTTCTACGAACTTGCACTGTTAATTGAAGATGTTGAAAATATTCAAGGTTGGACGAATACTGACACTGTTTTTCTGGGCGATCGGGTGAAGGTGCATTCGTTAGCGATTGAGCGTGATCACATTACAGTTGTGATGACGATGCATCGCTCACAAGACGCGATGTGCTGCCCAACGCTCACGGTCATAAAGCACTTTGTCGTCCGGGATGACCGGCTCGTCATGGTCAGCGAAGGGACATACTAGAAACACTATCTCCTTTGCTGCCCTTCCTGATAGCCTTTTTGGTAAGCACGTTCCTCAGACTGTTTGTGCTTATCATAAACGTAACCCCCTAACAAGCCCGCGCCTGCGCCAATGGCAGCGCCCATCCCTGCATTACCTGCTATTGCGCCAATTACAGCGCCGGTTGCTGCGCCTCCTGCCGTTCCGGTCATCATTCTCTGTTCTGACTGAGTCATGCCTGCACATCCCACTATACCCATTGCCACGACTACTGCAATGACTAAACACAGAATTTTTCTCATACTATTGGCTCCTAAAAAGTATTGAATGAAATGAGCAGTAACCGTTATTCTTTACATGGAAATTTTTCTATCAAATATTTCATTACGGTATCAACGGCTCGCTCCTTCAGATATTCTGGATGAGCTTTCATCCATCCGACATAATTTGCTATGGTTTGGTTGCGTGACGGCTTAGGGTTCGGGGGACAAACCAGAGGGCTGAGTTCAGGGCTACTGTAAAAATCTTGCTGATACTGATAAACGCCCACCAGGTAGCCATGGCAGAAGTGGATGGCTTCTGTGTAAAGGGGATCTGTTGGTGAGACTGTGCATAACTCGATGATATCCTGTGCATTTCTTGCCAGAAAATTATCTTTTGTAGCAGCCTGAGATTGTGTTGTTAGGCAACCTGCCATAATAATTGTGATGAAGCATTTTTGACAAATGGTAAGAGGCATGATTTTTTCCTTCATCGGTTAAATAATTCATTCACTTATCGCCTATTTTGGTAAATTCACATCTCTCTTTAATAAGCGGCGAGGTATGCGGATTGCCGATGCCATTGGCAATCAGTGCGACCACCCGATCATCAATGAAGTATCCTACATGGGCTTCCAGTGGATTAGCAAAGCCTTTGATATCAAAGGCATCAATAATTTTGGCCACGTTGATCGTGACATTGGTGATGCTTGGGCATAATCGTGAATCCAGATATTTTTCGCTGAACTGATTGGGTATGCCATAACTTAATAAATCATTGGGATCACTGAAAGCGATAATGGATGTGTCGGTGAGCATGCGCTCCGTATAATGCGCACCTTCTGGTTTACAATAGGCTGCTTTCTGCCCCACCACCTCCGGAAGCTCTCTGCCTAATTGCAGGAGTGGAAGCTGATTGGATAGCATGAAAACGGGGACATGTTTTTCACGGAGTGCTATTATTGCTTTGGAGGTTGCTACAGAAACAGGCATGGAATTAGTCTGTTCGTCTTGTGCTAAACTTCTATACTTTTCCGGGTGCTCCAGCATATCGGCAACACGCTGGAAACCATCAATGGTGATACGACTACCGAGACTATGTGAAATCACGACATAGTCATCGCGTTCTATTTTGTCGACATGCGCATCGCCCAAGCCTCGGCAGATATGTTCCCCATCCTTGGGAAGATCTTGCCAGTATTGTGTTGCCATCCAACAGAATGATTGCGCAAATGCGGCCAGAATAAGTTGTCTGCTGCTGCCTAAATAAATAATTGGATCGGGCGTGGTGTCATTGGTGAATTCCTTTAGCTTACGATTGATTGTGGCTCTGCGAAAATCAATTTCTCCTGAAGTGTCAAATCTCAGCAGCGCTTTCTCTGGAAGAGAAAGCCTCGACCAGGCGAGTTCATAAAACGTTAACTTCTCACCGGTAGCTTCATTCAGCAGTTGGGTTGCGCGCAAATTACCCAGAGTTTTGTCAGGATACAAAGGTGAAACCAAAGTGATATTCTTGGAATCGCCCGAACGACTGTTTAAGTTTAATTCTTTGGCTAGTTTATTCAAAAATTCGGTGGAATAGCCTGGTATATGATCCCCTACACCATGCACCATCGCGACTTTGGTCTCTCCCTGTTTGTTGATGAGGTTTGGTTTAATCCCTTCAAAAGGCATGCCCTCAACGATGCAGATGCGCGTATCTTCAGTTTCAGCTTTTTCCAGAAGAGCTTGTGTTACACCCTTGCTGATGCTACTGACACAACCCGATAAGAAAAAAGTGATTGAGAGAAAGAAAATTAATCCTCTATTTTTTTTGCTCAGATAATAAGCACTTGTCATCATGATTTTATGATTAGTTGTAATTGAACAAAACTGGACACTTGATTAAGGCCATTCGGCTTTGCTCATGCCGCTTAATGACAAGTTACTTACTCCTGATGCTTTGAATTAGAAATCAATCTCAGCAGTAAGTAGCTGAAAAAACGTACCACTTGCCTTTTTAGCATGAAACAACAGGAGAATAAACTCTCTTAATTTATTCAATTCTGATACTGCTATAGCTTATTAAAATCTTCGAGCTAAAAATATACGTGCTAACACGTAAAAACGGTCTTTATGGCAAGAAAATAAAAATATTTTTGGATTGTTTATGCCAAACGTTTAAGGTTTAAATGTGTATTTTTGTTTACGGGCGAAAGGTATCCTGATACATAGGGAAAGAGAAGCATCGCTTGATGTGTAAAGTTTTGGTAAGTTGTATCATTAGCCGCAAATTAGCACACAGTCAGCACTTATCTAATGTGTGTCTTAAGGTGTCGTGGTTAGAGTATTTGTATCACTCACTCGAATAAGACGCGAAAAATCTACAGCATCATCAGCTGCCTGTGCCCGGGCATTGATATGAGAGCGCTGTTGTAATTCAGGAAAAGTCAGGCCGTCAGTTTTTAATTTACCGTGTTCATATAACAATTCCGGCAGGTAGCCGCTTGCAAGAATCTTCCAGTCGAAAGGTAGCTGCGGCGGATTGACGCGATTATTCAGCCAGATACTGGTTGTACAGTTAGTCGTGAGCGTGTTGTAAAACTCGGGTTTGGTCTTTAGCTCATTGATTCTGCGCATATATTCAAGGAATAAGCGGCGACCATTTTCGATGGGGCCATTCACTCGATAAATATATGTGTTTTCTGGTGGATTTTCACGATAGTTGGTGCGTAATCGTATAATGTCGCGTTCATCAGCGACCACGTAGATAAGCTCATATTGTCGAAAGAAACCTTTGATAGAGGAATAATCTTCACTTTTCTCCTTACGTGTTTCGATGGATATGGCGAGATAGTTATCACTGGCAAAGGCGAAGCTCAAGAATATATGTGCTATGGCAGGCCCCATCCAATAAGATGCCACGATATCCACTGCCTCCAGTTTGTTTAAGTCAAAACCTTTGTCATAGTATCCAGGGGTATAATCAGTCTCGCTGCGGTAGTTAAAGTTACGAATGTTGTGTACTGTGATGAGATTGCCTTCTATGGTAGCGTATGGCAATACTGCAACATCTGTTTGCCAGTTGCGCTCATTGGAGGGTGAAATAGTGCTCCACCACATTAATAATATTAAGAATAACGCATAATAATAGCCAATAAGCGCTTGCCATCGCCAGCGTCGAAAGCTTAATGCGATTAAAGTTGATAGCGATGCAATCCCAAATGCTGCGGCCAGGATGTTACGTACTATATCGCTGTATGGACCTGAAAAAGCAAGAGCAAGAACACCCCAGCTACCCGTTGCTATTGTCAGTAAACCGAGCAATATCCAACTCACAATGCTGATAACTGGGGCTTGGGCGTTCCTCATTAGGTGAAGCCTGTCGGCATGATTTAATAGCTATGAAGATACGTCATAAGTTAATACATTTTTTATTTTAACGTATAACCCCGGCCTTCAAAGCAGGCAGCATAGGCACGCTGAAAGTGCTGTTGTTGCTGTGCCGCAGCCTGATCATTACTCGCACGCTTCTGGCGTTGCCTTACACCTCCTAACATCGTTCCGCTGACTGCACCTATTGCAGCCCCTTTGCCAGCATCACCCGCAATGGCACCAATTGCAGCGCCACCTGCTGCTCCACGAGCAGCCCCACCTATTCGTTCGCCACCCACGCTCTGCTGCCCGGACGCTGCATATTGGCTGGCTTGCATGGGATCATAGCCTGATTGGCCCTTGGCCCAAGCATAGCACTCACCCTCATCAATCTGCTGTTGTTCTACGGATTGTCCCTTTGCAGGATAAATGGTTAATTGTGCACTTGCCGGTGTACTGAGAAAGAATGCACCTATTGCTGTTAATGCTATAAATTTCTGGAGCATATTCTTTGCCTCTTCGGATTAACTTAGGATTAATTCATAATGATGACCTGAAACTTAATTTTTTGGAGTACCTTTACTTTCCTCTACTAAAACTAATGGAATGGCTTCTGCGAGTTCATACCGTACGATGGCGCGAATTTTGTTCTCGATTTGGAGGTAACGTGCAACCTTTGCACCAGGAAGGACTGCGCTAAGTTTGGGTACATATTTCCGCTTTAAATTAGCTTCCTCCATTTCGATGGCAATGGCTTCATCAATCAATTGAGTCGCTTTCTCATTTGGGACCGCACCTTTATTAAAGGCGGTGGCATAGTCGTCTATCAGCCTTGCCAGTCGCAGATTGATCTCATGTAGATCGTTCTGGTAGGCATCGTAGACAGGCCAGAATTTATTCGCTTCTTCTGCGGTCAGACTTATATTATTAGAGACTACTAATTTTTTATTCGCAGAGACCTTATCACGCAGCTCTTCCATATTGCTGACAGTACTGTTTTCCTCAACATTTTTTTTCTCGGCGTACGAGGGCAGAGTTACGGAAAAGATCAATAAAACAAAACACAACAGGTGAGTTAAATATTTGTTGTTCATATTCTTTTCCTTTTTTAAAAATGGAAATTAGTAGAGCCGAACTATGTGTAAGATTTATTTTTTAGCGAGCAACGATTGCTCTAGTAAAAGTAGACCTTAGCCTCCAGTTTGAGTTCACTGTGGTATCATTTTTATAATGGAACGGATAATTACTCACTCATATTACCTAAATAGAACCGAAAGAGTAGTTGTGCATCTTATGCTTTCAGATCAGTTAACTATGTCATTCTATTAAGGTGTCGGTACGAACCAAGACAAATTACAGGACAATAAAAAATTTCTTTTATGTCTCTACCCATTTTTCATTATGATGTGATTGACTAAAATTGACATAATGAATAATAGTCTTTATATCCTCTGAAAATATTAAGTAGGGAAATGCTGATTGGTTAAAAGGATTAGATTTGTTAATTAAATTCACGCTTATTTCTTACTTACCGGAAACTTTTATAATGAAAAATCTGGTTTAATATTTCTAGGATACACTGTGTCTTTCGCGCACTATTGATGCTAAATGGCATATCATTGTCTGTAATTGCACTGTTTATCTAACAAATCAAAATAGTAACAGTTGAGAGGTTAATAATGGAGTATTACTATAAAAATTCGCGTAAAAGTGGTATTCGTGGGTTTACATTGCTTGAGTTACTGGTTGTGATGGTCATCATAGGTTTGCTGGCTGCCTATGTTGGCCCCAAATATTTCTCGCAGGTGGGGAAGTCAGAAGTCAAAATGGCGCAAGCACAAATTGATTCGCTTGAAAAAGCCTTGCATCAATATCGTCTGGATGTGGGCAGTTATCCCACTACTGAGCAAGGATTAAGTGCACTCGTGACACGACCTGGTAATGAGATAAAATGGCAAGGTCCTTATCTTGGTAAAGCACCTCCACCTGATCCTTGGGGAAAACCCTACCAATACATGTATCCGGGTGAGCATGCAGAGTTTGATCTTTTTTCTTTAGGAAAAGATGGGCAGCCAGGCGGTACAGGGGATGCTGCCGATATTGCCAACTGGTAGAAAGAATCCATGCGTTATACTGTAAAAGCGATTCTCGCCAAACAAGGTACAATATCTCTCGAACTGGATGCAGCTAACGAACAGGAGGCTCGACAGCAGATAGCTGCTCAAGGCGGGATGGTGCTGAGTGTGCAACGGAACTTCGCGGGTTGGTTTCCCAAATCCAGAACACGTTTTCCGCTCACCCATTTCAGTCAGGAGCTTCTCTCTCTGTTAACAGCAGGCCTTAGCCTGGTAGAAAGTATCGAGACACTTATTGAGAAAGAAGAGGATAGTGGCGTACGCAAGATTATCCAGGAAATTCTTGCGCGCCTGTATGAAGGGATGACCTTTTCGCAAGCATTGGAGACTTATTCTCAGATATTTCCTGCTCTGTATATTGCCACGGTTAGGGCGAGTGAACGAACAGGTGATTTACCAGAAGCCTTGACGCGGTATATCACCTATCAGACACAAATGGACATGGCGCGTAAAAAGCTGGTGGGTGCATCCATATATCCTGTTCTGCTGTTAGTCGTTGGACTGCTGGTAGCCGTTTTTTTGCTGCTTTTTGTTGTGCCTAAATTCAGTGCCATCTATGAGGATATCGGTGCGGATTTACCCTGGTTGTCCGTTATGCTGATCAAATGGGGGCGCTTGGTGCATGAAAGTGGCTGGATGATAGCGGGCATCTTTACCGCTATGCTGGCGCTAGTTACCTACAGTTTCACCCGACCTGCATTTCGAGCGCGTTTAATGCAGTTGTTATGGAAAATTCCAGCGATCGGTGAGCGGATGCGGATTTATCAGCTCGCCCGGTTTTATAAAACGCTGGGAATGTTATTGCGAGGTGGCATTCCGATCACAAAAGCATTGGAAATGGTGAGCAATCTTTTACAGCCGCATTTCCGGCCAAGGGTCATCGCAGCAGCAAACCATATCCGTGAAGGTAAAACTATCTCGAGCGCAATGCAAATAGCAGAGCTGACGACGCCCGTAGGAAGCCGGATGTTACGAGTAGGTGAGCGAACCGGGCTCATGGGGGACATGATGGAGCGGATCGGTGGTTTTCATGATGAAGAAATCGCTCGCTGGGTCGAGTGGACAACTAAGTTAATCGAGCCGCTATTGATGGCAGTTATCGGCACAGTGATTGGTGGTATCATTATTTTAATGTATATGCCTATTTTTGAGTTGGCAGGAAGTATCAATTGATTGAAGCGAATTCTCAGGCTGTTACAAAGCCATCTATCGATATACATCAGCTTGGCCAGGCGCGCCAACAGGCTTTAGCCCAAAAAAGCTCTGTCATCAAAATATTAGAGGAAGTATATGGCTACTCATCCAGTGAGCTAATGGTCGAATTGGGTCAACTCCTGCAGATGCCGGTGATCCAGATGGAAGATTTGCATAAATTGCATCCTGCTTTTGAGATTTTACCCTTTGCAGAAGCAGTCAAACAGGAATGTGCTTTATTCCATAAAGATCAAGAGTACTTGCTTGCGGTAGCCGATCCATTTTTACCTAATTTACATGCTTGGGCAGATGAATATATTGCAGTCGGTGTGACGTGGTATTTAGTGCATCCGGCTGATCTATCAGCATTTTTCTCCCAGCAAGAAAAGAATATGCGGGCGATGGATAATGTGTTGCCAGCGGAACAGCAGGGAGTGGCGCAGGCGGGTATCGAAAATTTGTCGTTAAAGACCATCCATGAAGGTACAAGTAAGGTCGTGAGGCTGGTTCACTCTACCTTATATGATGCCCATAAATCGATGGCAAGCGATATTCATCTGGAAACGATGCAGGGGTCATTAGCGATAAAATACCGAATTGACGGGGTATTGACCACCATTGGTGTGATGCAAGGCCATGATTTGGCCGAGCAGGTGATTTCGCGTATCAAGGTGATGTCTGATCTCGATATTGCAGAGCGCCGAATTCCTCAGGATGGTCGCTTTAAAGTTTCCATTCAAGGACGAGAGATTGATTTTCGTGTATCGATCATGCCGAGTATTTTTGGTGAAGATGCGGTGTTACGGATCTTAGATAGAGAGGCGCTTACCGATCATGTAGAAGGTTTGACATTGAACCAGCTGGGATTCAATCAGACAGCCATTACGAGCATCCGCCGGTTGAGCTCGGAACCTTATGGCATGCTGCTGGTAACCGGGCCTACCGGAAGCGGCAAGACCACTTCCCTTTATGCCGCCATCTCAGAAGTAAATCGCGGCGATGACAAAATTATCACGATTGAAGATCCGATCGAATATCAGCTACCCGGTGTTCTTCAGATTCCGGTCAATGAAAAAAAAGGGCTTACCTTTGCGCGAGGATTGCGCTCTATTTTACGGCATGACCCAGACAAAATTATGGTGGGTGAAATCCGTGATGCCGAAACAGCCCAGATTGCGATACAGGCTGCACTAACCGGTCACCTTGTTTTTACCACGGTGCACGCTAATAATGTATTTGATGTGATCGGAAGATTTTCTCATATGGGAGTAGATCCCTATAGTTTCGTTTCAGCCCTGAACGGCATTGTGGCGCAAAGATTGGTGCGTTTGTTATGTCCTCAATGCATCATTGATGAGCATCCTGCGGATCAACTGATTGCGGAATCTGGCATTCCTCAAGAAGAAGTAGAACATTATCACTTCCGGTTCAGCAAAGGATGTGGCCAATGTCGTGGCAGTGGTTATCGGGGGCGGAGTGCGATTGCCGAGATACTGCTGTTAAATGATGAGATTCGTGAATTGATTATTGCGCAGGCTACGATTCGCCGGATCAAAGAAGCAGCTAAACAGAATGGTACCCGTTTTTTACGTGAAGCTGCACTTGAGATGGTTAAAACAGGACAGACCAGTCTGCAGGAGGCTAATCGTGTCACTATTGTGGCGTGATCGGATTCAGGTTTTTTTTGCGCCTGGTCGTGTGGATATGGTGAGAACGTTCCGGGGCACGAAATCCAGACAATCGCCCAGAATTTCACAAGTACATGGATATCTACAAGATACCGCCATGTGGAAGAGATCCTTACAACAGCTTGAGCAAATGATTGAAAAAGAAAATATGGCATCAAGTTTGAAGGGTGCTGAGCTGATCATCACGCTTTCCAATCATTTTATACGTTATGTGGTGGTTTCACCTCAGCAAGAAATTACTGGCCCGGCCGAGTTATTTGCTTATGCCAATTTTCGCATGCGGGAAGTCTACGGAGAACGAGTCGATGATTGGATTGTGAGTATAAGTGATGAGGATCCCTATCAAGGTACACTGTGTGCTGCGATCACCCGTGATCTATACAGTGAGTTTGAAGCACTGGTTTCTCGTCATCGCATGAAATTAAGACGAATCGAACCTTATCTGACAACTGCTTTCGATCAATGGTGTCAATCGTTTAATGATAAGCGCTTCTGGTTTGTAGTCATCGAGCCAGAGCGGCTGTGTATGATTTTATTTTCCAACAGCGAGTGGAAGGGAATACGAAATCAGCGTGTCGTGCATTCGATTGAAACCGAGTTACTTGCTGCACTTGAGCAAGAGGCTATTAATTCCGGCTATCGGGAACCTATTGAACAGGTGTATCTGCTTGCACCTGAAAATCCGGATTTGAATTTGCCCACCGATAAAGGATGGCAATTTGCCTGCTTACCTACTGAGAAAATACCGGTACCACTTCACTTTCCTTCTTTTAGTGTAGCTGATAGTGAGGCAGGACATGCGTGACCTGAAACTGAAATTTCCTTATATAGCGCAACAAGCGCGTTATATCGATTATATTTTGCTGGGATTAGGTTTCATGATCTTTATTGCCTGCTTTTATCAGCTGAAATCAGTCATGGAAGAAGCGGCGCATTGGGAAGCACGTATCGATCGTCTTGAGCAACAACAACAGCATAACAAGACACCGAGAACGCCGGTTGCACGAATTACTCAAGAAACACAAAAGGAGCTTAAACAGGCAAAGGAAGTGTTGCGACAAATCAATTTGCCTTGGGAAGCGTTATTTGATTCCTTGGAATATTCGGTAAGCAAGGAAATTGCATTATTATCTGTGCAACCGAATGTAGCTAATCGAGCGATACGGGTTGCAGGTGAAGCGAGGAATTTAGCAGCATTGACTGATTTTGTCGAAGCGATTGAGCGAGAAGAAGTGTTTGAAAATGCATATGTGATCAACTATAAAGTGAAGCAAGAGAATCCCCATCGACCAATTGCTTTTTCTGTGGCTACAACATGGATCGATTGACCGTAGAAAGACAGCTGATTCAAATACGCTGGCAAATAACACGACTTAATCTAATCGGAAAAATAGGCTTGGGATTGTTTACCCTTTCGGTCGTCTTTTTCTGGGCGGCTGTTTTGCCACAAAAAGAGAACGTCCTTAAACTTAAGGAACAAGCCGCCTCAATGCAGCAACGAACGCAAGCTGAAGCTGCCGTAACCACAAAGTTAGATGATAATCAGGCCTTACAAGTTTTTTATGATTTTTTTCCGAGTATCGACTCCTCACCTTACTGGATCAAGGAATTAGACAGGATTGCTAAAAAGCACAAAGTTGAGCTAAGTCGCAGTGATTATCGGTTGATGCAAGAGCAGGATTCAAAATTGGCTCGCTATGAAATGATTCTGCCCGTTCATGGCAGCTACCCTCAAATTCGTGCTTTTATTGCCGATATGCTGGAAACCATCCCCGCAATAGCTTTGGTTGATATCGCGCTCAAACGTGAAAATATTAAATCGGGCAAACTGGATGCCCGGCTTAGCGTGAATCTATATCTGCACGGTTGAAATGGAAAAACAGGCCACCAATATTCGCAGGTTGATTCTGGGCGCTGCGCTCGTGGCAACACTCTTTGCAGTGATATGGATCGAGGAGAATGATGCTGACATAGAAGAGACTGTCCAGCCCATTCTACCCACTAAGCCTGCATCAAAAAGTGTAAGTACAGCTGGCAGAAAAAGTGACATGGGTCATCTACAAGTTGATCAATTGGGGCAACGAAAATTCAGTGCTGAAGCGGATGATATCTTTGCCTCTGCTTCCTGGGAACCGAAGCCGCCCCGTGCTGATCTTTCTCAGTCTCCATTTGGCGGCGCCGGTGGTGCCGGTGGTTTGAACCAAGCCGCCAAATCTGCGCCTGTTCGTGCGCCTCCTCCTACAGCGCCTCCTCTGCAATTTAAATATATCGGCAAACTTATGGAAGGAAAGCGGACAAGTGTATTTCTTTCCATGGGGGATGATTTCTATATTGCAAAAGTAGGGGGACGTATCGAGAAAAATTATCGGGTCGATAGGATTAATGATGATGTAATCGAATTTACCTATTTACCATTGGGGATCAAACAAAAGCTTCTTATCAATAACAATAATCCTGGAAAGTTTTAATGAAATCAGTTGGATTTTTCTTCATTGTTTTGCTGCTGACACTATTAACGAGTTGCGCGCAATTAGCTACCAGAAATCGGGCATTTCTAGAAGGCCAGCAACTGATTGCGCAAGGTCAACTTGATGCAGGCTTGAAGAAACTTGAGCAGGCAGCTTATGAAGAGCCTGATAACAGAGAGATTCGTACAGTATTGACACGACAGCGTGAGGCGATCGCCAATCAAATACTCAATGAGGCGGAAAATGCGCGGGCAGCGGGGAATTTTGATGTTGCTGAACAGCAATACCGCCATGTGCAGGAAATTACTCCTAATAGCGAGCGCGCCAAAGCAGGATTAGAAGGGCTGTATCTGGATCGGCATCAACAATTGTTTATTCATCAAGCCAGAGAGTCGCTCGCTCGAAATGATGTGGAAGGTGCTGAGGCGGCCGTGCGCGCGGTGTTACAGGAAAATCCGATGAATGCAGATGCGCGCCTGTTAATTAGGGAGATCAATCAGCGTCTTAGCCGGGCTGAAGAACCTGGACTGGCATTAATGACCACTTTTGATAAACCTATCACAATGGAATTTCGCGATGCCAGTTTGAAAACGATTTTTGAGCTGATATCACGCACCGCAGGGATCAATTTTATTTTTGATAAAAGTGTTCAGCAGGAGTCGAAAACGTCTATTTTTGTACGCGATAATAGAATTGAAGATGTTTTAAAATTGCTGTTAGTCACTAATCAGCTTGCTTACAAAATATTGAATGATAATTCGTTATTGATTTATCCGGATACGCCGGCCAAACAAAAAGAATATCAAGAGCTTGTGGTGCGCAGTTTCCATGTGGTCAATACCGACGTCAAACAGATGGTTTCGATGATCCGCGGATTGGTCAAAGCTAAGGATATTTACGTTAACGAGAAACTCAATCTTTTTGTGATGCGCGATACGCTGGAAGCGATTCGTTTGGTAGAACGACTGGTTGCCATCAATGATTTTCCTGATCCAGAGGTCATGCTTGATGTAGAAGTCCTGGAAGTTAACCGCAACAATGTAGCCAAGCTTGGGCCTAATTTTCCAGGAAGTATTACTTACACTCCTAATCCCGGTGGCACTGACGCAAGCGGTAATCCCATTGCGGCAGCGGCTACAACTGCACTTGATCAGATGACCTTTGGCTTAAAGAATTTTTCGGTCAGCAACCAGGTCGTGATTGATTTAAGAAAAGATCTTACCTTTAATGACCTGCTGGCTAATCCGCGTATTCGTGTCAAGAATCGCGAGAAAGCTAAAATTCTGATTGGTAGCAGACAACCTATCATCACTTCCAATGTCACGGGAACTGCGGCTACCGTATCTCAATCGGTGACTTTTATCGATGTAGGATTGAAATTGGAAGTTGAACCTGTCATTTCTCCGAATAACGAAGTGGCCATCAAGGTGATGCTTGAAGTAAGTTCGATAACGGGTTTCGAAGCAGGTACAACGGCGGGGAGTCGGTTCCCTGTCGTGGGAACACGGACAGCAGAGACTTTACTGTCCTCAAACGATGGTGAAACGCATGTGTTGGCGGGCTTGATTAACGACGATGATAAAAGAAGCCTGGGGGGGATACCGGGATTGATCGATACGCCGATCCTGAACAGGCTATTTGGGAATCAAAGTCTGAATCGTCAAAAGACGGAGATTATATTGTTAATCACTCCGCGCATTGTACGTAACGTCACGCAGCCGACCAAACTGGAGAGCGAGTTTTATTCTGGCACGGCCAATGCGGCTGGAAGATTGCAGACATCTATTCGTAAGACATTGCCACAATCCCTGGCCTTGACCCCTTCCGGGCCGGCATCAGGTGCTCGCTCTGTTTTTGGAGGAGCACAGCCGACACCGTCAACGTCAACGGCTGAATCTGCTCCTAATCCATTTGCTGCAGCGGCTGCGCAACAAACTGGTGGAGCTTCTCCATCACTTACCTTGTTAGCCCCGACCACTGTGCCCATGGATCGAGAATTTACCGCAACGGTGAGACTGGTTACCCAGAAAACCAATCTGGTGAGTGAACTTAATCTGACATACGATAAGGACCTGCTGGAAGCGCTGGATGGCGGTGAAAAATCTGGAGTTCGGACTATTAAGCTGGGGAGGGAAGAACCAAGTGGAATGACAACGGTCTTACGTTTCAAAGCGGTCAGTCCCAATCCGGGGACTGCAGAAATTGCTGTTCAAAGTTTGACAGCACAAGACGACAAAGGAAATCCGGTTGAAGTGAGCTTGCCTCCTCCCGTAAGTGTCGAGATCCAATAGTAGTATGCGAAAACGAAGCTCAGGATTGATAACAACCTCTCGTGGATTCACTTTGGTCGAATTGATGGTGGTGGTGGCTATCGTCGCTACTTTAGCTACTGCAGTGATGCCGTTACGTGAGATTGCTGTTAAGCGTGAGAAGGAACAAGAATTACGTGTTGCCTTGCGGCAAATTCGTACTGCAATCGATGCTTATAAACAGGCTGCGGATGAGGGACGAGTGGAAAAGAAAGCAGATGAGGTGGGTTATCCCCGCAAATTGGAAGATCTGGCGAAAGGTGTGCCCAATATAAAGGATCCTAAAAAAAATATGATTTATTTTTTGCGACGTTTACCCCGTGATCCTATGTTTGCCGATGAAGATATGGATGTACCTGACGCTGACACGTGGGGAAAGCGTAGCTACGAGAGCCCACCCGATAATCCGGAAGAAGGCGACGATGTGTTTGATATCTATTCGCGCTCCAGTCAAAAGGGGCTGAACGGGATTCCTTATAATCAGTGGTAAATGAAAATACTTGATTTTTACCGGCGCGCCGGTTTTACCCTCATTGAGTTATTGGTCGTCATGGCAGTGATTGCTACTTTACTCAGTATTGTTGCCCCGAGATATTTCAATTCAGTCGATCGGGCTAAAGAGGCTGTATTGCGACAAAATCTGAGTATCGTGCGTGATGCGATTGATAAATTCTATGCTGATAGGGGAGTTTATCCGCTTAATCTGGAGCAATTGGTGGAAGAGCGTTATATTCGTGCTATTCCGATTGATCCAATTACCGACAGTGCTTTAACATGGATTGAAATTCCTCCGCCTGGTGAGGAGGTTGAAGGCGTATATGATCTACACAGTAGCTCTGATAAGCAGGCATTAGATGGAACATTTTACGATAAATGGTAAAAAAGAACCGCGCTAGCTATCCCTGTGGAGAAGAAGGTTATATCTATCTCTGGACGTTATTTGCGGTTGCGCTGGCAGGGGTGGGACTGGCAGGTGTTGGTCCAATGTGGCAAATTGAATCCCAGCGAGAAAAAGAAATGGAGCTACTCCATGTGGGGGATCAATTCAGGCGTGCAATTGAATCGTATTACCTCAATTCCAGTGGAAAAGCGAAACGGTACCCAGAATCACTAGAGCAATTACTCGAGGATAGGAGTTCATTGATAGCCAAACGTCATCTCAGAAAAATTTTCCTTGACCCAATGACCAACAGTCATGATTGGGGGTTAATTGAGCAAGCAGGGTCGGGAATTACAGGTATATATAGTAAATCGGACAAAATCCCGCTCAAGCGCACAAATTTTCCAGAACAATATTCCACATTTTCAGAAGCAAAAAGTTATCAGGATTGGAAGTTTGTTCATGCTGGCGGGGGGACGGGCGGAACAGATTCACAGCGATCAAAAACACCTAAATCGGGTGTGCAAGGTGCTCCCGCTACCAATCCTTTTGCTAGTGATAAGGCTACAGCAGGTTCTAATCCTCTTTCCCCAAGCCAGCCAGCAGATAGCACTAATCCATTTACACAAAATTCTCAATGATCGCGTAATCAATCTTGAGAGATTCTTTTTAAGGAAAACACTGAATATGTTTTTTAATAAATGAGCTACTCCATAGGTAGAGCTCTAGAACTTGCTTATTAGCCGGTATAGTTTGTTTTCTGGGTCCCCTCTGCTTGCTTTTCTTACTGTCATCCCATTTCCAAATCAAAAATGACACGAAGGCAAGTCGCAGACAATATAGATAATATGGTAAGGTGAAGCCGGCAAAGCCAGTTTTGATTTGGAAATGGAATGAGATGACGGCAAATTTTAAATGCATAAGTTAATGTGTTATATGGCGTATCAAAGATACGCCTACACATTGTGATCGTTAGCTATACTGTGATAACGCTTAAATATGCCGTAGTATAAGAACTGGTTTAATTTATTTTAGTCTTAATGATTTTATTGGTTTAATTCAGATGAATTTTAGAATGCATTGGATATTGTTTTTACTCGGTCTAGCTGGATGTACCCAAATACCAAAAGTCGAAAATTCGCAAGCAGAGGAACTGGCTAGTCAAAACCAACAGGGGCAATTGAAATTACCCCATCAAGAATTGACGAGCGAGTTATTATTTGATTTTTTGCTCGCTGAGACAGCATTGCAACGCGATAATCTTGAGGTGGCTGTTGAACGATATTCTAAGCTTGCCAAAGAGACACGGGATCCACGTATTGCCGAGCGTGCTACAGAGGTAGCGCTTCGTGCCCGTCAGCCTGATGAAGCAGAGAAAGCTGTTGCCTTATGGATTGAACTGGAGCCAGATTCAATCAATGCACGTCAGGCTGCTGCAGCCTTGTTTGTGAGTACTGGCAAACTTGACAAGGCACGTCCTCATCTTGTGAAACTGTTATCATCTGATAAAGAAACCGTTGATAAAGCTTTTATGCACTTAAGCAGGCTACTGTCACGTCACGATGACAAGAAAGCAGCATTGAAGTTATTGCAACAGCTTGCGGTACCTTACTCTGATTTGCCGGAAGCACATTTCGCAATTTCCCAGGCTGCCTGGAATGCTAATCAGCTTGATCTTGCGCTTGATGAAATGAAAAAAGCGTTGGCATTACGTCCTGATTGGGAAATTGCCGCGATTCATCAAGGTCGGATTTTGCAGAAAATGGCTAATGCTGAAGCGATGACTTTTTATGAAAATTATCTCGCGAAATATCCTAAAGCCAATGATATGCGAATTGCTTATGTTCGCATGCTGATGGCAGATAAAAATTTTCTTTCGGCACGCGATCAGTTCCAGAAATTAATGACGGAGAATCCGTTTAATGCTGACATCGCGCTTGCAGTGGGTTTATTATCTCTTGAATTAAATGATTTCGATAGTGCTGAAGCAAACTTTAAGAAAGCTTTGGAGCTGGGTTATGAAGATGCGAATAATCTCCATTTCAATTTAGCGCGCATTTATGAGGTGACTGAACGCCCTGACGCTGCTCTTAAAGCATATCAACAAGTAAGTGGAGGGGAACGGTATTTACCTGCTCAAATCCGTATTGCAGTTTTGCTACTTAAGAAAGAAGGAATTAATCGCGCCCGCCAGCATTTGCATCAATTAACACCGGAGAATGAGCAGCAGCGCGCCCAATTAGTTTTGGCAGAGGCACAATTATTACGAGAGGTTAATGCGCATTATGAAGTTTTTAAGTTACTAGACAAAAGTCTGGAAAAGATTCCGGATCAGCCCGAACTTCTTTACGATCGGGCTTTGGCGGCAGACAAAATAGGCAAATTTGATATCGTAGAAAAAGATTTGCGTAGACTGATCGAGTTGAAGCCAGATAATGCTCATGCCTATAACGCATTAGGCTACAGTCTTGCAGAGCGAGGATTGCGCTTACCGGAGGCATTAGCTTTAATCAAAAAGGCAGTTGAGTTATCTCCTGAAGATCCTTACATTATGGATAGTCTAGGATGGGTGTACTATCGGATGGGAAATTTTAGAGAAGGTCTTAATTATTTGAATCTTGCATTCACTACTCGTCCTGATCCAGAAATTGCCGCTCACTTGGGCGAAGTGCTCTGGGTTAAGGGGGCAAAAGAGGATGCTGAGAAGGTCTGGCGTTCTGCACTTGAGGCACATCCAGATAATGAAATATTATTAGATACCATGAAAAGATTAATGCAGTAATTTGGTTTTTAAGTAGCGTATTTTAATTAAAAGCAGCTATAGGCTGCTTGATTTTTATCATTTGCTGGATAAATGTTGATATGTTTAATACGCTCGAGTTTTATCAACGCGAAGGGTTTGTTTTCAGAAGCGAGATAAAGCGCTGCAGCTATGCGGGAAAGAAGAAATATCAATAAAAATAAATTACAAAATTAACTGGAAAATATACTTAGAATTCTTTACCACCGGTAAGGATAAGGCCAGTAGAATCCTCTGTAGTAATAGGGGTCGCCGTAAAAGCCAAAAGGATAAGGTGGGTAATATCCGTATCTACCTGGACCATAATAATTGTATCGATACTCTTTGGGCCATAAGTAGATTGCCGTTGCTGAAATAAGTGGCACTTGTATGGTTTTATTACCAATAGTTCGCTCAATATTTCCTTTGATTGTCCCGGTGACTGTTATCTCAGTATCTTTTTTATAAACAGCCGGGTCGAGAAAATCACTGCTTTCAATGACAAAACGACCTTCATTTTTTTTATTGATATAGGGATAACCTTTCTTATCGAGAGGATAAAATAAAATTTGCACCAAGCTGAAATCTTTTTCGTTTTCTACGTCAATAATCACCCCACCCCAACGAATGGGCACATCCTTATAAGCATTGATATCCTGATTGACTGTCTGGTAGGACAAATCAACAAAAGGAATATTTCTTATGGCGGCAGGTGGCAGGCTAGTACATCCATTTAGCAGAAAAAATAAACTGACTATTGATAAACGTAATTTCATATTTTTTCCTTTATCAAGTATGCTTGTCTTTTTAAGCTGATGGAGCCTGTATCAAAACCTGAAAATACGGTATTAACTTTTGGACAATTGAGTAAATAGATAATTCTGGTTTATCAGGCTGTGAAATAACGTATTTAAGACGATCGATAATCCAATTCCTCTGTTGGAATTTAGGATGAAAATAGCTGTAATCTAATTCTATCAACAGTTCCCGGTCAAAAATATTAATTGCTCCTAAGTAACAGTAAATAAGCGGAAAGCAAGGTGTGACAATGCTTTGTTTTGATCATTTTATTAAAATCTCACCTGATTGGTGAGGCTATAAATCTCTCAAAGTGCCTTAATCAGTAGGGTTCTTGAGCAATTTAAAAGATTTCAACTGAGGAATTTAAGATAATAGGCAAAGGCAGACCAAAAAAACATGGCTTATTCCTAATAAATGATTATTTTGAGCCTGTTTTTCAATACTGCAACAGCGAGGTAAAGTAGTTTTTAAACAGTCTGTCAAGGGGAGAGGGAGAGCGGATTTTTACCCTGAATGAACTGCTTTGATTAGATTAATTTCCTGGTTGCCATAGATAGCAGTAGGGTTATGGAAGCGAATTTGTTCAAATGCTGAGCAAAAATATTTGTTCCTTACGTTTGAAAGGTATAATGCATAATTGTTGTCAATAAATAAATTGATATCCATGATATCTTCTACTATTAAATTAACTCTCTGATTTAACAACAGATGTCAATAGATACAAAAAAAATGTATGAAATCCAGTCAGTGCTGGAAATTAAGAGTAGTACTTTTTTTGTGCCAGTCCTGGTTTTGTACACCAATGATTTGGTTGTAATTGAGCAACGATTGCTACAAAAAATATCTCAAGCGCCGGATTTCTTCAGAAATTCACCCATTGTCTTTGATTTGCATGAATTAAATCATCATAATGATGAAATAGATGTTGTGAAATTAGTGGAGCTTATTCGTAAGAGTGGCTTATTCCCTATAGGCATACGAGGCGGGAATGAGTTTCAGAATGCGCAAGCAAACTCGATATTTATTCCAGTAGATAACACGCAAAGTATCGCTGCTGAAATATCCAAAACATCTGTGCCAACTTCTCAAACGGTCGTTAAGGAAGTGGTTGTGAATAATGCAGCGACGCTGATAACTCAGCCTGTTCGTTCGGGTCAACGCATTTATGTGTCGGGCGATTTGATTATATTGGCTCAGGTCAGTGCGGGTGCTGAAATCATGGCTGAAGGTAATATCCATGTTTACAATACATTGAGAGGTAGAGCGCTTGCAGGGGTGCAAGGTGACACAAATGCAAGGATATTCTGTTTTGATTTGCAAGCTGAGCTTATTTCAATAGCTGGAGATTATAAGACAAGTGAAGATCTTAAGGGAACGGTTGAAAAAAAACCAGTGCAAATCTATTTGCAGAATCATGCTTTAATAATAAAAGAATTAGGATAGGATATTTCAGCGAAGGAGAATTAAGTGGCAAGAATTATTGTCGTAACGTCGGGCAAAGGGGGAGTAGGTAAGACCACCACAAGTGCTGCTATTGCCATGGGATTGGCAAAAAGAGGGCATAAAACAGTCGTGATTGATTTTGATGTGGGTTTACGCAATCTTGATCTTATTATGGGTTGTGAGCGACGGGTTGTTTATGATTTCGTCAATGTGATTAATGGAGAGGCAAACCTTAATCAAGCATTGATTCGCGATAAGAATTGTAATTTACTCTATATTCTGCCTGCTTCACAAACACGTGATAAAGATGCTTTAACTTTAGAGGGGGTAGAAAAAGTATTAGAAGAGCTTTCTAAAGATTTTAAATATATCGTGTGTGACTCGCCCGCTGGTATTGAAAAGGGGGCTCACTTGGCGATGTACTTTGCTGATGATGCTTTTGTCGTGACCAATCCAGAAGTATCTTCTGTTAGAGATTCGGACCGGATGCTGGGTATTATGGCAAGCAAATCACGGAGAGCAGAGTTGGCGATGGAACCCATCAAAGAGTATTTATTATTAACTCGCTATGATCCCGATCGGGTTGAAGCAGGAGAAATGTTAAGTCTGGAAGATGTGCAAGAAATATTATCTTTGCACTTGTTAGGCATTATTCCAGAATCAAAAGCAGTCTTAAATGCTTCTAATTCAGGTACGCCTGTGATTTTGGATGAGAAGAGTGATGCAGGCCAAGCTTATGCTGACGTGGTGGCGCGCTATCTTGGGGAAAAAAGACCTCATCGTTTTATTGATAGTAAAAAAGGGTTTCTCAGGAAGCTTTTTGGAGGGAAATAATGAGTCTGCTGGATTATTTTAGATCATCTAAACCCAAAACAGCTACTGTTGCTAAAGAAAGACTACAAATTCTTGTGGCACACGAACGCTATTATCGTAACAAACCTTCTTACCTTCCCCAATTACAAGAAGAGTTACTGGCAGTCATTCGTAAATATGTCAAAGTGGAACAGGACGCCATCTCAGTTAAATTTGAACAGGATGAAAATCAAGAGACGCTCGAGCTGAATATCGTATTGCCAGAAACTCAAAGCAGCAAGCAGCAAGAGTATTCATGAAGTATTCAAGAATGATTTTTAATTAATCTAAACAGTTGCATGGTAATCAAGCAATAATGTATGTTTTGAAGCGACTATAAATAATAAATAGCAGAAATTTGGATGGCTAATTATCGGTTACGTGAAAAAGAGCAGGTTTGATATCCCTTGGTCAATAGCATTAGAAAAAATATTGAATTTTTTGTAGGGAAGCTACTGCTTTGTATCGTTTCGATGCTTGCAGGTTGTGCCTTATTTGAAAGCCACGAGGTCGTTACTACTACTATTGTGACTCAACCTGGCGAAGAAATTTCAAAGGAAGTCTTTGCTAATTTTGATCTGGTTGGGAGAGTTTCAGTCAAAGCAGATAAGCATGGGTTTTCAGGCGGTGTACGCTGGCAGCATACCGAGATCAGCGATCAGATAATGCTATTTTCACCCTTAGGACAAACTGTCGCTCAGATTGAGCAAGGCCCGGAAGGTGTGAGTCTGATTACTTCCGAGCCAGAAACTTATTATGCAAGTAATGTGGAAAATCTGACAGAAGATGTCTTGGGATGGCGATTACCACTTTCCGGGTTACAATTCTGGGTGCAGGGTACCCATTTTCCATTTACTGTGTCTGAAAAGGATTTAGATAGGAATGGCCGGACGATAGCAATCAGACAAGACGGCTGGAAAATTACTTATTTGGATTATTTTTCGCAGCTTATTCCTGCATACAATCATCTTCCAAGAGTATTGGAACTTAGCCGTATAGACCTGAAACTGAAATTGGTCATTGATAGCTGGGATATAAAAGATTAATAGCGTTCTCTTTCTAAAAGATATAATAGAAAATTCAAGCAAACATGCAAACCTTTCACGCACCTGCCAAGCTTAATTTGTTTTTGCATGTGGTGGGACGCCGGGAAGACGGATATCATCTATTGCAAACGGTCTTTAGGTTGATAGATTTTGCGGATCAGCTGAGTTTTGTTTTAAGAGATGATTTTGTTATCAAATTGCGTACGCCTACTCCTGGCGTACCAGAAGAAAATAATTTGTGTGTGCGTGCGGCAAAATTGCTGCAGCAAAGAAGCCATATAAATCTTGGAGTAGAAATATTTCTGGAAAAACACATTCCGATGGGGGGCGGGTTAGGAGGAGGCAGTTCCGATGCAGCAACGACCTTGCTTGTACTTAATCGTTTATGGGGATTGAATTGGAATAGGGCGCGCTTGATGGAGTTAGGGTTAGAGTTGGGTGCGGATGTTCCAGTATTTATCTATGGTGAGAATGCCTTTGCAGAAGGGATAGGCGAAAAACTTTCATCGATTGCTTTACCACCAGCCTGGTATTTGGTGTTAACACCCTCGGTACATATTTCAACAGGACAAATTTTTTCAAGCAAGGAATTGACACGGAATACAAATCCTATCACAATACCGCCCTTTTCCCCCTGGCAGGGACGTAATGATCTTGAAACAGTGGTTTGCCAGATGTATCCAGTTGTGGCAAGATATTTGCAGTGGCTGAAGCAATTAAATAACACGACATTGGTCGCAATGAGTGGTTCGGGTGCTTGTGTATTTGCAGAATTTGCAAACGAACGGGCAGCGAAGTATGCTTTTCAGCAATTGCCCGAGGGAATGAGTGGTTTTGTTGCAGAGGGGTTGAGTTATCACCCATTGCAAAAATTTTTAGAAGAGTAATGAATTTGGGGAGTCGCCAAGTGGTAAGGCACCGGATTTTGATTCCGGCATTCGTAGGTTCGATCCCTACCTCCCCAGCCAGTATTCATAGATCAGAAGCGATTTCAAGTAACCGGTTTTCTGGTTTAAATCAGAGCATATAAATTTATAATTATGTGGCAAGCTTTGTATTACCAAGGGGTTCTGTGTTTTTCAGTATCCAGTTCATAGCAGGGAACTATTAGCCATGTCTTATGATAGCTTGATGGTTTTTACTGGCACAGCCAATCCACAACTGGCCCAGGACGTGGTCAAGTATCTCAATATTCATTTAGGACGAGCAACGGTTTCTCGTTTCAGTGATGGCGAGATCATGGTAGAGCTTCTTGAAAATGTGCGTGGCAAGGATGTGTTTGTTTTGCAATCTACTTGTGCACCTACCAATGACAGCCTGATGGAAATATTGGTCATTGTAGATGCTTTAAAGCGTGCTTCAGCAGGACGTATTACCGCTGCAATTCCCTATTTTGGTTATGCGCGCCAGGATAGAAGGCCGCGCTCGGCGCGTGTGCCAATTACAGCCAAAGTAGTTGCGAATATGCTTACCACTGTTGGAGTAGATCGACTTTTGACAATGGATTTGCACTCTGATCAGATCCAGGGTTTTTTCGATATACCCGTGGATAATATTTACGGTATGCCTATATTGCTAGGCGATATTTGGAAACATAATTATCAAGACCTGACCGTCGTATCGCCTGATGTGGGCGGGGTGGTACGAGCGAGACATTTGGCAAAACGCTTAGAGTGCGATCTTGCGATTATCGATAAGCGTCGCCCTAAGCCAAATGAATCTATCGTAATGAATATCATCGGTGAAGTTGAGGGGCGTACTTGTGTCATCATAGATGACATGGTAGATACGGCGAATACGCTATGCGAAGCTGCCAGAGCTTTAAAAGAGGAAGGGGCTGCAAGTGTCGTTGCCTATTCTACGCATGCAGTACTCTCTGGTAACGCAGTGGAGCGCATTTCAGAGTCTAAACTGGATAAATTAGTAGTTACTGATACGATTCCATTACGTGATAATGCCAAAGCATGTGATCGAATTTGTCAGTTAAGTGTTGCAAGCTTGCTGGGTGAGTCCCTGGTACGCATAAGTAATGAGAGTTCATTGAGCTCATTATTTATGGAATAAATAATGATAGTTTTTATTTTTGGTTTATCTGGTCGCGGATAAATCTTATTTTGGAGAATTGAAATGCAAATTGAAATTGATGCTAATAAGCGTACATTGCAGGGCAAAGGTGCGAGCCGCCGCCTGCGTGTGGAGGGTAAAGTTCCTGGGGTGGTTTATGGTGGAGAGGGAGCTGCACAATCTATCGAATTAGACCATAATAATTTATTCTATAAGCTCAAACTGGAGGCGTTTCACGCCTCTGTTCTATCGTTAAAGGTCGATGGTGTCAAGGAGCAAGTATTGTTGCGTGATGTACAAATGCATCCTTACAAACCACAGGTACTTCATGTAGATTTTCAGCGCGTTGATACGGATAAAAAGATACACATGAAAGTCCCGCTGCATTTCATTAATGCTGAACTTTCACCCGGAGTAAAACTAGCAGGGGGCATGGTTAGTCATGTGCTCACTGAAGTAGATATATCGTGTTTTCCTCAAGATTTGCCTGAATATATTACCGTTGACTTATCAGAAATGGCTGCAGGCAGTACTTTGCATCTAAGCGATCTCCAGTTACCTGAGAATGTGGAAATTCCTGCATTGCTCAAAGGTGATAACTTACCAGTGGCTATTCTCATTGTTCAGCGGGGTGCGGCTGAAGAAAGTAGTACGAGTTAATTCTTAAATAGGTCAAATAAATATCCAGCATAAATCGGAAATACAGGATAAGCTAATCTCTTCTGTATTTCCCTTTTCCAACTTAAGAAGTCGCTGATGAACGTATCTGGATTGATAGAAAATTATTGTTGTGCAATCAAACCGAGTAAACAATGAAACTCATTGTAGGACTGGGTAATCCTGGAGAAAAATACGCTGCTACGCGACATAATGCTGGATTTCACTGGCTCTGTCGTTTGGCAGAACAATTGAGCATCACATTCAAATCTGAAGTTAAGTTCCATGGTCTGTGTGCAAATGTTGTGTTTGATAATGAGCAATTCTGGCTACTTAAACCGCAGACATACATGAATGCAAGTGGAATGGCCGTGGCAGCTTTATCACGTTTTTATAAGATCTCCCCTCACCAGTTATTGGTCGTTTATGACGAACTGGATTTACCTCCTGGAACTGCCAAATTAAAATTAGGTGGGGGTGCAGGAGGTCATAATGGTTTAAAGGATATTATCACACGTCTGGCCACCCAGGATTTCTGGCGACTGCGAATTGGAGTCGGCCATCCAGGGAATAAAAATGAGGTAGTGGATTATGTATTGCATCCACCTCGAAAAGAAGAAGCTTTATTGATTGATGACGCTATTCAGCGAAGTCTGGTTATTTGGCCGCTCATTGCAAGTGGTGACTATACTGCTGCCATGCATAAATTGCACACAAAACAAAAAGAATTATAAAGTTATACTTTTTATTCTGTGTATTTTCCCGTTTACTAGAATTTCAATAATAATCAGATTATGAGCCTGAAGTGCGGTATCGTTGGTCTCCCTAATGTGGGTAAATCCACACTTTTTAACGCACTCACCAAAGCCGGTATTGCTGCGGAAAATTACCCCTTTTGTACGATTGATCCGAATATTGGCGTTGTCGAAGTTCCCGATCCGCGTCTCAAAAAACTGAGTGAAATTGTTAAGCCCCAGAAAGTACAACCTGCTATTGTGGAATTTGTTGATATTGCGGGTCTGGTAGCGGGTGCCTCTAAAGGTGAGGGACTAGGCAACAAATTTCTGGCAAATATCCGTGAAACGGATGGTATTGTGCATATGGTGCGTTGTTTTGCTGATGACAAC
This sequence comes from Nitrosomonas sp. Nm34, assembly GCF_900113925.1. GTDB lineage: Bacteria > Pseudomonadota > Gammaproteobacteria > Burkholderiales > Nitrosomonadaceae > Nitrosomonas. The sequence continues at coordinate 6,315 of NZ_FORD01000001.1, read as the reverse complement.
GTAGTTCATGTGGCAGGAAAGGTCGATCCCATTTCGGATATTGAAGTTATTCAAACTGAACTTGCATTGTCTGATATGGCAACAGTGGAGAAGGCACTACAACGAGAAGCCAAGCTGGCTAAATCAGGTAACAAGGAAAGTATCCGATGTGTGAGTCTACTGGAAAAATTACATACCCATCTTGATCAAGGCCGGCCCGCGCGCAGTCTGACTTTAGAGAAAGAGCAGCAACCGCTAGTAAAGCCATTGTGTCTGCTGACCTCAAAGCCCGTTATATATGTCGCAAATGTTGCGGATGATGGTTTTGAAAATAATCCATTACTGCAAAGTATTCATGAATATGCGGCACAGGAAGGAGCCCCTGTTGTAGCAATCTGTGCGGCTCTCGAAGCAGAAATCGCAGATCTGTCCGATGAAGACAAGCAAATATTTCTGGCTGATATTCATCTGGAAGAACCGGGCCTAAACCGCTTGATTCGTGCTGCTTATCAGCTACTCGGGCTTCAGACTTATTTCACTGCCGGTGTCAAGGAAGTGCGAGCATGGACCATTCACAAAGGAGATACTGCTCCCCAAGCGGCTGGTGTAATTCATACTGATTTTGAAAGAGGTTTTATCCGTGCCGAAGTCATCGCTTATGATGACTTTGTTGCTTATAACGGTGAGCAAGGTGCTAAAGAGGCTGGGAAAATGCGCCTAGAGGGTAAGGAATACATTGTTCATGATGGTGATGTCATTCATTTCCGCTTCAATGTGTAGATTACTTCTCTTTTACCATCGCCTGAAAATTACATAATAGAATTCCCTTATACCTGAATTACCCAGGCATAAGGGTGAATATTTAGTTTCTTAGAGGGTTAGAAACAGATTGACGATCAGATTATGCTCCATTTGATCCGGTCGGGCGCTCCATGGTCTATTAATAAGCTGATTCATATAACCAATTTCCCCCGTGGCCATTTTATTGAATTTCCAGCCTAACCCAACGAAGCCCCTGTTCTGATCAAAGCCTTTTGTAATCCAGCCCTTATGAGCAGTGGCCATATTGATAAACAATTCATCCTGCACTATAAAACTTAGATTCTCGTGAATTTGGGCCATTGGAAACGAAAATTTTACTAACTGGCGGAACCGATAAGCTACATGATTGGGACCAGGTTCGGGAATATCCTGATCAAAAAAACGCTGCTCAAAGCGGCTACGCCATTGTAATTTACCCCATGAGAAAGAATCATTATAGATGAGTTGTTGCCAGATTCAGTGCTCATCAAAATCTCTCCCTCCATTCGGGTTGGCAAATGGTTTAGAGGTCGGAACCCAGGCATAACCACCCCAAATAGTAATCTTATCATTAAGGGCATAACCAATACCTGGGCGGATAATGGCTTGAGAAAACTGAATCGGATCATTGGCAAAACGCCCCTGACCTTCAAGCCATAGTCGCCAATTTTTTAAATTTTCGTTACCGGTTACGTTGCCTACATTGATATTAGCCATAATTTGACCCCAGACTCCAAATTCCTGATGGATATCTTCAGCCTGAACCTGTGCCGATAACATACTAAATGCAGCTGCTACTGCATAAAATTTAAGTTTCTTAAACATATATTTTCCCTTCCTTTGTTGGTAGAAGCTTTCTGGTTTTTAGGTGTTTTAAAAATTAATTCATTCAAAAATAAATTTGATAACTTATTTTTTGTTTCTGAGCGCGCAACACGCTGATGCAAAAAATAGAGATTTCGAGAGCGAAGCCTACCATAGAAAATATCAGAAAGTGTTAATTGTGACAGATAAAATTCCACAGCCAGGAATATTGTTGCGGAAAAGCAACTATCATAATAATCGGATTTTATAATCCGCAATTTTCTTAATAGACGTAAAATTTACTTTTTTGGCTAATAAGATTAGTTCGATGTTTAATTCCGCGGTGGTCGCGAAGCAGCAACTTATAAGGAAGATTTTGACGTTTCGGTCGAAGTGGTGAGGTGGTGTAGATGGTTTATTCTACAGAAGATGTGTCAAAGGCATTTCGCGTTTGTTTATCGGTAGTCTTGTCTTAACTGGATTAGATGATCTGGTCTCTGCGTGGCGGAAGGATAGGCATTGTTCCCCGTTGTGCAAGCCAATCAAGAACGCCTTGCTGCCATATCCTTTGTCGACTACCAACTTCTTCGACAGCGGTATGACAGCAAGATAATCTTGAGCGGCTGCTTTGTTCCTTGTGGTCGCTGGCCTGACTGAGGGAAAGTATCATGACGCTAGGAAGTATCTTGCCGCCGCTTTATGAAACATGTGCAATCTACTCAAAGTCCGCCGGTCGTCAGTCTGTTCCAGTATCTGCATGTTTTGCGCTATTAGCGGTTCTATCCATGACCATTGTTCATCCGTAAACCAGAGTAATTGCTTCATGATCCGATCCCTTTCTCCAAATATTTGAATCAAGTATCTCTCGAAAGTTAGTTTGAAGTTTTTTGTAATGACAGAAACTGGCACCTAGAACTTAATAGTTGCCATTGTATAGCCATAATTAGTATCTTTGCTTCCTGGACTATTCGGAACTTTATCAAAGTAGTCACCTTTGAAGATATGGCTAAATCCTATATCAAAGCTGACACGTTTTAAGAAGCTCCACTGAGGATCCCAGCCTACGCTGACATCCAGCATATGTCCGAGAAAGCTTCCTGCCCTGCCAGTTGGGTCTTGCAAACCGGAGCCGGAAAAGGGGCCACGTTTATCAGCCAACCAATACGCACGATGAGACATCATGAGTCTGACGTTGGGAACCGGCGTAAGATTCATACGAAAACCTACAGGTGAAAAAAGGTTGGAAGGGAAAAAAGGCCCAAACATACCAGTGGGGCCAAATTCCACCCGGCGTTTTGCGTACAGAATGTCAAAATTCTTTCTTGGATCCGGATCACCCGAAGCATAATCAAACAGGTAGATAACCCTGAGTGGCCATGGGGTTGAATCAAAGCTGTATCCTACTTCTCCATGATGCCGATGGGCAAAAATACTTTCATCAAAGGTATCCCCAAATTGATACATCGACTCAATTTCATAGTCTATTGAACCTTTGGTAGGTTTGGCAAACAACCTGAAACCTGGCGTGGATAAATTACGCTGCCTCAGGTTATTACCTTCATTTAATTGAAACCAATAGGCATCAACGTTAGCCCAACGTAGATCACGGTTGGTAATATGTACACCCGAGAAATAGCTTTCTGGCGTATTCCAGTCTAACTGTGACACTTCACGCTGGACAGGTCGTGTGCCAAATACATGGAGGCCCCATTTCTCTTTATCGTTTCCTAAAGTAAATCGAATTCCATCAAAAGTAGGCGTGAAGGTTCCCCAACGATGTCCGCCGACCAAGCGTGATTCCCCATATTCCAGAATGATGCGACCCACTTCAAATGTAGCACCATAACCTGTACCTAAAAAATTCTTGGATAATAGATCAAGGTGAAGTTGGGTAAAATCAAAATGATTAGCAAAAGTTGGATTATGCTGTTGTCCATGTTCTGCCAGCGGCGCACGTATATCGGTTAGCTCAAGCGTAAACTTGGCCCAATCGATAATATTTTTTAATTCGAACAAGAACCGGGTCCGTTGATGAATCTGCTCATTACCATCCGGAATGGCTCTGGTAAAGCCATGATCATACACATCATAGCGCGTCCGATGTTCAATAGCCAGGTTGAGCCAATCTGGCGCCATGGCAGCAAGCGGAGTTTTATGGTTTTCCATAAGATCGGTCAGTCTATCAAAGTCAAACCGAGTACGTCCTACCGATTCCTCCACATCGAATGAACCACCGTTGGGTTTATCATATCTTAAAATACCTGATGGTGTTCTGGGGTTTTGTGTTTCCGTATTTTGTACTTGTGCAAGAATATCATTCTTGCTGAAAGGTAATAATTTTTTAGCTTCTTTTCCTTTTTCTATCTGCTCTTCAGCAGCGAAAGAGGTGCTTCCTCCTATGTGAAATCCAATAATCAAACAGACCAGCATGCTGATTATTTTTTTATTATTCCTCATCATTGCTTTATAACCTCCTTTAAGGTCAAATATCCCAGAAATACTTATAATTTATGTATTTGGGTTATTATGAGAAAATCGTAATTAACAACTACTAGTACATAAAGCCTTATTAAGTATAACAAATAAAAACTCAGCAATATAATATGACAAGCGCTTATATGGAGTTAAAAATAATGAACCTGCTCTTGCATGCCTCTAGCTCAGTTTGAAACATTGTAGCTTGTGTTTTATGAAAATATTGTAGATCTATTTAGAATTTATTTATATTTGTTTTTTCCTTATTTAGAAAGTTAAAAGAATAATGAATTGCATTGCGAAAAAAAGGATGAATTTAATAAAATGACAAAATGGTATGGAACAGCATAAGCCTGCCCATAACGATTGGTTCGCTAGAGATGTTTAATTACAAAATAAATTATTCTATTATCTTCGGCGATTAACTGCTTCTTATAAATATAAATCTCGGAAAGATCGTAATAAATTAATGCCATTAAGCATTAGAAAGGAAGGAGAAATATGTAATTAACCCGGAAAATTAGGCTGGATATCGTTCTCACTATGACTATGCCTTGTTTGCCAGCAAAGCCAGATCGATAGTCATCTGGCAAAAAAGAGCCAATTCATAAGGGGTGGTAATGATGATAGAGAAATATAAATCCGAGCATCTTTATGAGTGGATGGTAGAGATTAGACGAAAGCTGCATCGCCATCCTGAACTAGCTTTTGAGGAAATCGAGACTGGCCAAAGTATTAATAGAGCAATTAACCAAATTGGGCATTTCTTACGACTATACTGGCCCGGGCCATGCGGTGATTGGTAAGCTTTTTAGTAAAAATGCTGTTGCACCAGTCGTTGCCTTGCGTGCTGACATGGATGCGCTGCCTGGTAACGAAAACACCCATTTGCCTTTTGCCTCTTGCATGCAGGGTAGAATGCATGCCTGCGGCCATGATGCACATATGACTATGATATTGGGTGCGGCTGCCCTGCTGAAAACATCACCCCCTCCTTGCCACGTATTGTTTGTCTTCCAACCTGCTGAAGAAAAAGGGGGTGGAGCGCGCGTGGTACTGGAATCAGGTTCCTTGCAAGGCGTCAGTGCGATATTTGGCGGGCATGTAACTCACCACTATCGTGTGGGAGAAATCATGGTGGCTGATGGGGTGATCACAGCCCAGTCCGATCGTTTTAAAATTCATATAAAAGGTAAAGGCGGACATGGCGCGCGCCCGCATGAAGCAACCGATGCCATCGTGATTACGGGCTTGTTAATCACGGCTCTGCAAACCCTGGTTTCACGGGAAATTAACCCGGTTTATCCGGCCGTGGTGACAATTGGTACGGTTCACGCAGGCAGTGCGCCTAATGTGATTGCAGAAGAGGCTATCCTGGAGGGATCGATTCGCAGTACCTTGCCCGAAGTGCGTGATCATATTCATACTGGATTAAAGCGTATGGCTAAAGCCATCGGTGAACTGCATAATGCCAAAATTGATATTGATATCACCCAAGGTTATCCCCCGGTTGTCAATACCACACGGGAAAGCCAGATTGCTCATCGTGCGGCTGAAAAAGTGGTGGGGCGTACAGGCTTAATGGCCCTCGATTATCCGAGCATGGGATCAGAAGATTTTTCTTATTATCTGCAAAAGATACCCGGTTGCTATGTACGCTTTGGTGCAAGACGGTATGAGCATGAATATATTCCGTTACATAGTCCAGAATTTAATCTCAATGAGGAAGTATTGAAAGTGGGAGCTGCCTTTTTCGATGAAGTCATCAGGGAGACGGCGCAAGACTATTTGAGCTGATGTCACTTTGGAATTCGTTCCCTCAAAACCATTAACCGTCGGGGTGGAACTCGAGCTACAATTGCTCGGTAAGGAAAGCCTTAATTTGATAAACGGTATCCAGCCTTTGCTCGAGTGTTACCCAGAGTCACCCTATATCAAACCGGAGTTTATCCAAAATACTGTCGAGGTGATTTCCAAGGTCGGAGAAAATACTGCAGAGATCCATGAACACCTCATCCAACTTGTCAAACAAGTGAAACAGACCTGTCTCATGCTGGGAATGGAGCTGGGTTCTGCCGGAACTCATCCCTTTGATAAGGAACTCGCCTTGTTTACCCCGCTGCCGCGCTATCTGAAAATGGAGAAGGATGCAGGCTATTTAACGTGAGTTCGACATAAGAATCATCAAATCACGACTGGAAGAGCTTGAGGGAGCCTGATATTAAGTGAGGGTTTCTTCTCGCGAAAGGTGTAAGC